>JAYTVA010000110.1:0-140714 GCA_043744255.1 Burkholderiales bacterium
AATCATGCCGAGCGCGATGCGACGGTCGAAGTTCTCTTTGAACACGAACCACGCCAGAAGCGCCGTGAAGACCCCCTCGGCATTGAGCAGCAATGCCGCACCCGAGGCTGGCATGGCAGAAAGACCGGTCATCAACAACACGGGAGCAGCCACGCCGCCAGCGGCAACGGCACCGGCGAGCCAAATCCAATCGCTGCGTGCGAGTTGGGTTGCGGGTGACCGGCGTACTTGGCGCAGCAGCCAGAGTCCAAGACCAGAGCCTAGGTAGAGCAGTGCGGCCAGCAGCCACGGCCCGGCATGCGCCAGCAGCAGTTTCGCCAGCGGTGTGCCCGCGCCAAAAAGTACGGCGGCGGCGAGCGCGGCGGGGATGCCAGCGTCTTTCACTTTTGGTTGTCCTTCAAAGTGTTGGTTTCTAAAGCACGACCAGCTCGGACGATTCGCAAACTGAGCAATTTGGCCGCGCGTCAGTGTCAAGGGGACGCCATTACACCTCGATCGTCGCCCAAGGATCAAATTCAACAGCAGCCAGGTAACGACTACCCACGCCAGCGCCGATAAATTTGCACCCCACCCCACGCCGCAAGCGCGGCCGCTCCCACGCCCAACACCACGATCTCAACCCCGCGCATTTGTTCAAGGACATGCAGCAACGCGTGCCCTAGCAAATATCCAGCCCCCGCCACGATGGGTGCCCAAATCATCGCGCCGATCAGGTTAAAGATGAAAAATCGCCGCCACGTTGTGTGCGCTAGGCCGATGGCGATGGGGCCGACGATGCGCAGTCCGTACATGAAGCGCACGCCGACGATGGTGAGTGCATCGTACTTGGCGAGGAAGCCGTTAACGCGATCCACGCCGGGCCGAATCGACGGAAACCATTGCAGGACGCGGCCTTTGGAGAGGTGGCCAAGGCCGAAAAAAAACTGGTCGCCGAGGGTCGCGCCGACAATCGCCACGGCAACGACCGTCGGGAAATTCAGATAACCGCTGAACGCAGCAAAGCCAGCCAGGGCGAGAATCGTTTCGCCTTCGAGAAAGGAGCCCACGAACACCGCAAGGTAGCCGTAATTCTCAACGAACTTCGGGAGATCCATCGCTATTCCATTTGTGAGAAGTCATGTTGAAGCGCTCACGACATTGTCGGCGCGCATGCGCTCAAGTGCAAGCGCGCGCCGCGACAAAGTTTTGCACTGCAAAACTTCTTGTGCTGACATAAGTCGCCACGGATCGGCGTTAGTTGAAATGACCGGCACCAAGACGTGCAGAATTCACCGCAGAATAGTCAGTGCCACTGCGGTGATTTCCGACCCCACCATCGCTCAAAAATTAACCTGCACACCCGTTTTCAGGCTACGTCCCGGCAACGGTGCCAACGCACGAATGGTATCGAACGAGGCGGCATTGAATGCCTTCCGGTCAGCGAGATTGGTGCCCCGCAAAAACACCATGCCGCGCATGTTTGCGATTTCAAACGCATAAGTTGCCGCTGCATTAATGAACATATAGCCCGCTGTCGCGCCGATGGCATCATCACGGGAGAAGCGATTCTGCGTCGCCGAATTTTGTACTTCGATGCGTGCGCCGATTGCGTCCATCGCCCAAATCACCCCACCCGAAACGCGAAACGGCGTCACCCGCGGCAGCGGCTCGCCGTTGGTGAGGTCTTGCGTACGCACGTAATCTGTCTTGGCTTCCAAGTCGAGCGTATACGGTTGCGAGACGATGCGCCACATGCCCTCTGCCTCGAACCCGCCAAGCCGTGCATCGATTTGTTGGTAACGAAATTCGGGGAGCAGTGCGGCGGTGCACCCAGACTCTGCTGATGTGCCGTTGCCACAATCGCGCACACCGGTGCCCGCGCCATTTCCCGCCACATCACGATTGATGCCAGACCGTTTGGACGCGATGTAATTGCGAAACTGCTGCGCGAACACGCCGACGCGTGCACTAGAGTCGCCATCTTTCCAACGCAGCCCGAGGTCAACCGCGTTGGAACGCTCCCGGCCAAAGGTGCTGTCGCCAATTTCATAGGCACCGGTCGCCACATGCGGGCCGTTGGCAAAAAGTTCATAAAAACTTGGCGCGCGTGATGCGTTGGCATAGTTCGAGCCGAGGGTTAGCGTTTTGGTTAGCTGCACGCTGGCACCGACGGAGGCGCTGGCGAGTGTGAAGGTGCGGGTTCGTGCGGCACCAAAGCGCACATTGGTATCCACCTCTGCGCCATTGGATCGCACACTACTGCGCTCCGCCCGCCCACCGGCAGAAAATTTCAGGCGCCCCCCAATCCATTCTTCAAAGATAAATCCGGCGTCATTGTTGGTGCGGGTGCGCGGTACGAACGCCTCTTCGCCCAACGCAGAGAATGCAAAGCGTCCTACTTGCATTCCAACGACACCCTTCAAACCACCCAGCTTTGCGAGCTTGGCTTCTAAGCGAAATTCATCACCGTTGTTGTTAAAGCGCGTAGCGGGCAAATTGTCGTTAAGCTCGGTGTGCTGGTAATCGGTATGACCAAATCGTGCAAATACCCCATCAATTGCGCCACCCAGATCATGAAAGTTAGCTTCGACAGCCGTGCTGATTTGCTTGAGGTCAATCCGCACATTTTCCTCAGCGACCGTGCCGTAGTTGGTGCGGTAATCTACGTACGACGCACCGACATGTCCCTTGGCGAATTGATACGACGCGCCGATGGCACCGCCCTTCGATTGCGATGCGGAGTTCACCACCCGATTGCCGTTGCCCACGCTCAAACCCGTCGATCGCGGGACGCGGTAATCATCGGTGTCCCGAGAAAATGCGTCTGCATGTGCGGCAAATTTATCTAGACCGAGTTCAAGCACGGCCGCGTTACCCGTCTCGCGGGCGGCACCGCCGAAGCGCGTTTCTACTGCGCCGCTGACTCCCGCAGTGATGGTGTGCGGAATCCGGTTATCAACGATATTGACCACGCCACCAATCGCGGTGCCGCCATACAACAATGCCGCCGGGCCACGCAGTACCTCGATCCGCTCGATCACCAGCGGATCAATCGCCGGGTTGTGATCCACGCTCACACTGGCCGCATCAAACGATGCACCGAGGTTGTTCAGCACGCGCACGCGATCCCCATCGAGACCGCGAATCACCGGGCGCGATGCGTTCGGCCCAAACCACGTTTGCGATACGCCCGGAAGCGTATCAAGCGTCTCGCCGAGCGTGCTGCCACGCTTGATAAGCAGGTTGGTGCCTTGCAATGTCGAGACCGGTGCCACCACATCGCGTGCGTCTAGTGAATTGCCGATCACGACGAGATCGTCGAGTTTGGTCACGGGCGGTGCAACTGCTGTTTGTGCCGCGCTCGGTGGTGAGTGCGTGCAGGCCAGCGCGGTTGCGATGGCCGTGGCAACGGCGGTAGCGATGCCGTGTGGAATTTTCGTCCGCGCACAACGCGCTTGACGCTCAATCGATGAAGCCATGAATGGTGTCCCCAACGCAGTCTCAGCGGAAATTGCCTGAGACGAACTACTGCAACAGAGCCGATGCCGTCAGTCAGCATCGGCCAGCGAATGACTAACTTATTTCGCTGTAGCGTGGGGGCGCGCGGGCACGCAAGGCGCGCAAGAGCTGCGGTTGGCGAGGTGCATCGGTTATCGACGTCAACACGGTCGTGCCATATTTCGCGCCGCATCCCGCGTGCGGCACGAACGCAGTCAGCGGTCCCGCCGAGAGCACGGCGTCTAACGCCGCGCAATCGCTCTGTAGATGCGGATGGCTTGGCAATACCTTGCTGATCGCCGTCGATTCCACAGTAGTCTGCGCGAACACGGGAGCGTGCGCGACACGATGGAAGGTGAACAGCGCCTGCGATGTGAAGAGTGATGCGACCAGCACGAGTACGGACGCGAGCGCGCCTGCCCTAGCCATGTGGATGCGCGAGCGGACGCGAGAGGCGAACGTTGAGCAGAGTTTTATCACAACAAGTTTTTAGACCATGGCTACGGACAAATGTTCCGCGAAGTCGATCATGACAGACCAATCATTTTGCTCTAAAAACAAGCGCTTTCATCTGCGCCAGTTTTGGTTTCCCCCGGGGCACCGTGAACATGAACGCTCGAGCGACCAGAAAAATTTCGGTGGTGGTCACTGGGCAGGTAGTTTTTTCTGTTTAATCGCGGCCAATGATAGCGCACAAGCACGCGTCCGAAGAACATGCAGAAAAATGCTTGGAAACGCCCGCCAATGCTAGGGTTTGTACCTTATATGGGGCTACGCCCAGCACTTCGCCGCGCTACTTCACCAATGGTCTCACGGTGGTAAACCCGCCATCTACCGCGATGATTTGCCCAGTGATACGCGATGACGCATCCGACAGCAGCCAGCGCATCGTCTCGGCAACTTGCGCGGCGGTTTGCACGCCGCCCAGCGGATATTGACGACCCGCGCCTTCGCGCATCGCGTCTATTTTCAGCATCCCGGCGGTCAGCGGCGTATCGGTCATACCCGGTGCCACCGCGTTGATGCGCAACCCGATGGGCGCGTAGGTGGCGGCAGCGCTGCGCACTAGCGCTTCTACGCCACCTTTGGCAGCGGCGATCGCCTCGTGATTCGCCACGCCGATTCGCGCCACGACGGAGCTCACCAATACCGCACTGCCCTTGCGCTGTGCAGCGCGCATCGCTTCAACCCACACCGTCAGCATGAAGACCGCGCTATCCAAATTAACGCGGAGGATTTCACGCGCCTGCGCAGCGCTGGTGCGATGCAAGGGCGCGATCAAGGTACTGCCCACGCAATGTGCGAGATGTGTCGGGGCGCTGCCCAGCGCGGCCACACATTGCGTGATTGCATCCGCCGCGCCTTCTGGGGTGGTGGTATCGGCGGCGATACAGTGCGCGTCTGCGAACTCAGTCATGGTCGCTGCATCGCGTCCTACCGCAGCCACGCGATAGCCGTCTGCGATGAGTTGTGCCACCAGTGCCCGACCAATGCCGCCGCGCGCGCCCGTGACTAATGCAATCGCTTGGTTACTCATGCTATTTTTCTCCTTGGAAAATACACAATTTCAGACGCAAAAGACTATCCCTGCCAACCCATACACTGCGCGGCCAACTTTTTTCCGCTCAGCCATGCGCCCTCAACTTTGTCACCATTAAGCCAATCGCCGCACAGACCCAATTGCGCTACATCGTCCCAGAGCGCTCCGAGGGCGCTTGGCTGCGCAGAACTTGCGTATCGCCAGCGGTGCGCCCGCCAACTTTGCGGCACCGCGCCGCCCAGCGCCACAAACGCAGCGATCAATGCCGCTGCAATCATCTCAGGTGGCGTTTCCAAATTCGCTTCACTCCATTCCGGGCTGGCGTGCAGCACCCATGACTCGTGGGTCGGCCGACCGGGTTTACTGTTGTCGCGCGCGATCCAGCGTAGCGGACCGTCATTGATAAATGCAGCATCCAGCGCCAGACTCACTGGCGCGTCAAATTGCAACATCACCGCCCAGCACGGGCGCATCTTCACAGCCAGTAGCGGCGCGGTCCAATGCGGCATACGGTTGTCGAGCATTGCCAAGGCTTGCGGTGCGGGCAGCGCCAACATGACCGCGTCGAATTCGTTGTCCAGCACGCCATGCTCCGCTGTCTGCAATCGCCATGGTGTGCGCTCGGGTGTGCACGATGGCGGTGCCAGTGCCTGAACGGTCGCACCAAAGGTGACCGGCAATTTAGCCGCTAGCAGCCGCGCGGGTGCCGTCATCGCGGGCGTCCCGACAAATCGCTCACGCGCGCTGCCCAGTGTCTGCCACGCGCCGCCTTTGTGAACTCGCACGCAAGCATCCCAACGCACCGCCGCACCTGCCTCGCACCAACGCGCGACTTCGGCGCGAAAGTCATCGTTGCGCGCGGTGAAATATTGTGCGCCGTGATCGCACTGCCAAGACATCTCGCGCGCATGATCGTCCTGCTTGTGATTACCCTCGGTGAGATCGCTCCGCCGCTGATCGCCTCGGCGTGTGCTCATGCGTCCGCCCGCGTTGTTACTTTTATCGAACACCTGAACCGAGTGCCCAGCAGCCTGCAAGACGGTAGCGCAGGAGAGCCCAGCAATACCGGCACCGATGATGGCAATATGTTTCATTTCACGCCGCACCCAGCACCATCATGCGGTCGATTTTCGTTTGGCACGGCAACCTTCTGAACAATAGCGCACCTCAAGCCAATTCTTAGCCCACGCCTTGCGCCAGGTCATCGTGCGACCGCACACCGTGCAGGCCTTGCTGGGTAAGAATGCCTTATTACCTTTGAAATCGATCATGCCAAAGTCTTTCCAGCAATTGCGCGGAGCCTCAGCTAGTGCTGCAATGGGCGCGCACAGTCATATGGCAAACATGGTTGCGAGAGGCGAAGCCCGGCCAAAAGTTGCACGACAACCGCAAAAAATTCGCGGGCTTCACGATCATTTTTGGCGCACATGAAACTGTTGCCGCCGGGCTGCGTCTAGCCCTCACGATAATTTTCTGCAGCGGAGTGACATGACAACATCGCCAAATAGTCCAGCCGCGATTGCAGCACTACTCGATGACGAGATCGACGTTACCGAGGTTGCTGCGATTTTTCGCGCTATTGATGGCGAGCCCACGCTCGTCAGCTTATTTGCGGCTATCCAGTTCGTGCGCGATGCACTGCATGGCCATCCCTGCCCAGATCGCGGGTACAGCCGCCGCATCATGCGCCACATTGCACAGGCCGAGCAGCGCGTGCGCGAAGATGTGGTGGTGGACGAATCGGTAAACGACGCCGCGAAAAGGACGTGATGGCAAACCACCCGCCAACTCGCCGCGTGGTCATTGTCCTCGGCGACCAGCTTGATTTAGCCGCCAGCGCCTTCGACGGCTTTGACAATTCGCAGGACCTCGTTTGGATGGCCGAAGTGGCCGAAGAATCTACGCATGTGTGGTCATCGAAACCGCGCACCGTGATGTTTCTTGCCGCCATGCGTCACTTCGCCGACTCACTTCGCGCGTTGGGACGACGTGTCCACTACAGCAGGCTGGACGCCCCGGCAAACCGTGGCACGCTCGCGGCCGAGCTGGCCGCGACCATCGCCGATACCCGGCCGCAAACACTCTTCATGACCGCACCCGGCGATTGGCGCGTGTTACAGGCGCTCACGGCTGTGGCAGCTGCACACAATTTGCCGCTAGAGATGCGTGATGACCGGCACTTTTTCAGCACGGTGCGCGACTTTGCGGCGCACATGAAAGGCCGCAAACAGCTACGCATGGAATATTTTTATCGCGAGATGCGCAAAAAACATCAGGTGCTCATGGATGGCGATCAGCCCTGCGATGGCCAGTGGAATTTTGACGCCGACAATCGAAAGTCATTCGGCAAAGGCGGGCCAGGGACGGTACCAGTGCCAGCATTTTTTCCGCCTGACGAGATCACACGCGAAGTGATTGCCATGGTCAATCAACGCTTTGCCACGCATCCCGGTTCGCTCGCATCGTTCGCATGGCCGGTCACGCGTGAAGCTGCGCTGTTATCACTCAATCGCTTCATCGCCGAGCGGCTGGCCGATTTCGGCCAATGGCAGGATGCCCTGTGGCCGAACCAAGCATGGCTCTGGCATTCGCATTTATCGGCAGCGCTTAATCTGAAATTGCTTAACCCACATGAGGTAGTGGCAGCGGCCGAAGCTGCGTGGCGCGGCGGCCTCGTGCCGCTCGCGAGTGCGGAAGGATTTATTCGCCAGATTCTTGGTTGGCGCGAATACGTGCGCGGCATTTATTGGACGCAGATGCCCGACTATGTTGAACGCAACGCGCTCAATGCACGCGAGCCACTGCCAGCGTTTTATTGGACGGGACAAACCGACATGGCCTGCATGGCTGATGCGATCAAACAAACGCTTGAACACGGCTACGCACACCACATTCAGCGCTTGATGGTCACCGGGCTCTACGCACTCCTGCACGGTGTCGAGCCGCAGCAGGTGCATGCTTGGTATTTGGCAGTGTATGTTGACGCCGTCGAGTGGGTGGAGTTACCAAACACACTTGGCATGAGCCAAGCCGCCGACGGCGGCCTAATGGCCAGCAAACCCTACATCGCCAGCGGCAAATATATCGAGCGCATGAGCGGCGGTAGCCTGTGTGTGCGCTGCCGCTTTAAGCCGGGTGAACGTGTTGGCGACCATGCCTGTCCATTCACGACGCTCTATTGGGATTTTTTGATTCGTCATGAAGCGATGCTCGCCGCAAACCCGCGCACGATTTTGCAGGTCAAGAATCTGGCGCGCATCGAGCCACCGGAGCGAAGCCAGATTACTGCGCAGGCGGCAACAATTCGACGAATTGAACAGGCTACCGTTAACGCTTCCAGTGACGACTGAGCAAACACCGCTCGCCATAAGCGCCATGAAACTCTAGCACTGGCGGGCGTTTCCGCGATTTCATCGACGAGAATGGAGCGGCGTGTGCGTCTCTTAAAACTGCACGAGACTTCGACCGCCTTCGCGCGCGCGCGTGAGTGCGTCGTGAGCCGCCGCGAGTAATTGGCCGGCATCCTGCTGAGATTTTCGATACGCCGCAACCCCTACGCTGACCGTCGCCGCCACAGCGCCGACGGGCGTCACGATGGGCGCGTCGGCAATGAGCGCACGAATTTGTTCGGCGGTTTGCATGACCGATTTGATCGTACAGTCATTCATCAACACCATGAATGTCGTTTCGCCGCAACGGCCGACGGCATCAAACCCCGCTAAAGCGCTACGAATGCGGCTTGCCGACTCGCTCATTACCGCGTCGGCCACCTGAGGCGCGTCGCCCTCGGCGCGCGCATGCTCGATCTGCACGACGGCCACACACATGAACGCGCCGCGCTGGGCACGTGCAAATTCGCCATCGAGAATCCGCAGGATGGCAGCGTGATTCCATACACGCGTGGCGTTATCAATTAATAGCTTACGCTGCGCGTCATTTTGGCTATGGATCAGCGCGAGTTGCGTGTCACTGATTGGCTCATGACGCAGCTCGGCTTCTGCCATTGCGGCTAAGCTACGGAGCAGCCAGCGCTGCTGTGACGACAGCGTTCGCGGCACACGATCAGCCACGCACAACGCGCCGAGATGGCTGCCATCTGCGGCACGCAATGGGTGGCCTGCATAGAAGCGAATGCCGGGGCCTTCGGTCACCAATGGATTGTCAGCAAAACGAATATCTTGCGCGGTGTCCTCAACGACCAGCGTTTCGTGCTCCAGAATAGTGTGGCCGCAAAACGAAATTTCTCGTGGCATTTCATTCGCCGCAATGCCCTGCGCAGACTTGAACCACTGGCATTTGTCAGCGACTAGGCTGACCAACGCAATCGGCGCATCGAAGAGATGCGAGGCAAGCCGCGTGATGCGATCAAATCGTTCTTCTGCCGGCGTGAACAGCACACCAAGTGTGTGCAGCGCATTCAGGCGCTGCATTTCGTTGCACGGAATCAACGGTGCCACCATGATCCACTCCCTATGGGTTAGTAGAAGTAAGGTAACACCCTAAGCACCCATTGCCGTGTGACTTATTTCACAGAAATTGATTGCCGCTTGAAAAATATGTAAATATTTTTTCTACTGTTACGCAATCGTGAGTCTAGCCGCCCCGCGCCCCGTTTGATCGGCGGTTAACGCCATATTGGCGTGGCTGGTGGTCACAAGCATGTGATGGCACTCCGCTGGCTGATTCGACGGCGTGCCGCAACAGAGCTACCTGCGCATCCGCGCGGAAACTTACCGCGCCCGCCGCATCGTCAAGTTGTAGCGCATCGCACTAGCTTCACCCGCTTTCAACGGCCTCACCCCATGAAAGTTTTTGCGCGCCGCTCCACCCCAAACAACCACGTCACCATCATTGAGCGGAACAGAGACGAAAGGATCGCTACGCGCTACCCCGCCCCACATGAAGATGGCAGAAGCACCGATCGAAACCGAGACAATCGGCTGCGCGAAATCGCGCTCATCCACATCCTGATGCATGCCCATACGCGCGCCAGACTGGTAGCGGTTAATCAGGCATGCGTCGGGTTGAAACTGGCCAAACCCCGCTTCCAGAGCGGCGTTTGCGGCAATTGCCGAAAATTCATCCGGCATTGCAGGCCACGCCAAATCAGAAAGCGGATCGATGGCGGCGTAGCGGTAGCCACGTGTGTCGGATACCCAACCAAATGACCCGCAATTGGTAGTCGCAACTGACATGGTGCCGCCCCGCGGTACGCGCATGTGGCGGAAGGCAGCCTGGGTAGCGATGCGCTCAATGTGCAAAGTGAGCACGGCAGTAGAAACAAAATTGCGCAGCAGCCATGCGTCTGAATCCGTGCCTGTAGCCGCATCTATACCGGTACTTGCACCGAGCGGAATTTTTTCCGGACTGGCAGGCGCGAACAGTGCGGATGGCGCCTTCATCCGCGCAGTGCGGCAACCCGCTGGAACCCCGGCAATTTGCTGGAACCCAACTGCCACATGGCTTCGAGATCGGCGTCAGCGAGATCTGTTTCCGTAAGATCAGCGAGCGCCAGCATTGAGGCGAACCGCTGATGCTCTCCGCGCTCGATACGCATCGCCGCACCATCCGGAAATACACGTTCAGCGCTTCGCTGTGCCCAGATCACGATGACGTTGAAATGGCGCACGTCGTCGGCGATGCGGGCCAAACAGGCACGAACTTCGTCACACGGCTCTTCAATGAATTGCAAAAAGTGCTGGTTGTTGTTGACCAAGAGACCAGAAATATCATCGGCACGATTTCGCTTAAACGCTTGTTCGCAACTCAGTTCCACCGTGCTCAACCCTGAATCGGGCGCACGCTGGCTGAAATAGATCATTTGAAAAATGCTGGCTTTCATTTTCATCACGACTCCGTGTTGCGCGAATGACCGCGAGCTTGACTCTATCGAATCAACGATAGCGCTGGTCGGCATTGCACACAATAGGCGGCTACTGAAATTGACGAGTCAACCGGCAGTTACGGACGCGCGCAATTCAAAAAATATTCGCGATAGTATTTCAACTCTTCGATACTTTCGTAAATATCGGCAAGCGCCTCGTGCTTGCCATGCTTTCTCATGCCGGACATGATTTCCGGCTTCCATCGCTTGGCGAGTTCCTTGAGTGTGGAAACATCAAGATTGCGATAGTGGAAATACTCTTCCAACTTTGGCATCCAGCGAGCGAGAAAGCGCCGATCCTGACAAATGGAGTTGCCGCACATCGGCGAAGTTTTGCCGGGCACGTAGCGCTTCAAAAATTCAATCATTTGCGTCTCGACTTCAGCATCAGCGAGCGTTGACGCTTTGATCTTGTCGATCAAGCCGGATTTTTTGTGCGTGCTCTTATTCCAGTCATCCATGCCGTTCAACACCGCATCGGGCTGGTGCACCACCAGCACCGGCGCTTCGGCGATGGTGTTGAGTTGGCTATCGGTAATCACGAGCGCCACTTCGATAATTCGGTCACTTTCAGGGACAAGACCGGTCATTTCCATGTCGATCCAGATGAGATTATTTTGGTCTTGCTTGGCGTCGTTCGGCATGTGGGCACGTAAAATGTTGGAGAAGACGCATTTTCGCACGAACCCCCACTTTTTTTGATTGCTGCCGTGACTGCCACCACCTTTACCACCATCTTCCTCGCCTGCTTCACCGTGATGTTGGCGTTTCAAACATGGCTTGCGCTGCGCCATCTGGCGTATGTGCGCGCGCATCGCCATGCCGTGCCAAGTGAGTTCGCGCAGTCAATAGAATTGAGTGCGCACCAAAAGGCGGCTGACTATACCAACGACAAAGGCCGTCTTGGCATCGTTGAAAGCCTCTTGGAAGGCGCGCTGCTGCTGGTGTTAACCCTCGGCGGCGGTCTCTACGCTATCGACGCATTGGCCGGACAATGGTTCGGTGATGGCTATGCCCGTGCGCTCGCGTTGGTCGCGGGATTGACGATTGTTTCGTCCGTTATCTCCACGCCGTTTGATCTTTATCGCACCTTCCAAATAGAGGCGAAATACGGCTTCAATAAAATCACGCTCAAACTTTATGTGCTCGATGCGCTCAAGGGTCTGTTGCTAGCCGCTGTGATCGGTATTCCGTTGCTGCTGGTGGCGTTTTGGTTGATGGATAAAATGGGCAGCATGTGGTGGCTATATTTGTGGCTGGTGTGGTTGGCGTTCAGCTTGACGATGATGGCGGTGTATCCGAATTTCATCGCGCCATTGTTCAATAAATTCACGCCGCTCACGGACGATGGTTTGAAAACCCGCATCGAGAACTTGCTCGCGCGTTGCGGCTTTGCAACCAAGGGTTTGTTTGTAATGGACGGCTCGAAGCGCTCCAGCCATGGCAATGCGTACTTCACCGGCTTCGGCAAAACCAAACGCATCGTATTTTTTGACACCTTGATCGAGCGCTTAACGCCAACCGAAATCGAGGCGGTGCTCGCGCATGAGCTCGGCCACTTCAAACGAAAACACATTTACAAAATGATCGCCGGGCAATTCGTCCTCACGTTTATCGTCCTCGCGCTGATGGGTTGGGTGATCGACAAGCCGTGGTTTTACGAGGGACTTGGTGTGCCGTTCCTCGCGGCCAAGCCACACATCGCGGTGTCGCTGATGCTGTTCTTCTTAGTGTTATCGGTCTTCACGTTTTGGCTCACGCCACTCGGCAGCTTGCTATCGCGCAAACATGAATTCGAGGCCGATGCCTATGCCGCGCAGCAGACCAATGCCGATGATCTTGTTACCGCACTCGTGAAACTCTATCGCGACAACGCCTCCACCCTCACCCCCGATCCGCTGCACTCTGCTGTGTACGATTCACATCCACCCGCTGCAATTCGCATCGCGCAACTGCACGCATTCAAAACTCAACCGGTCACGATATGAACCTCACGCAACTGAAATGCGCACCGGGCGGTGCAGCCAGCAAGCTCGCTGATGCTGACATCACAAGCCATCTCACCACCCTGCCCGGCTGGCAACGCGAAGGCGATGAAATCCGCAAAACGTTTTCCTTCAAAAATTATTACCACACCATGGCCTTCGTCAATGCGTCCGCATGGGTTTCGCATCGCGAAGATCATCACCCCGATATGAGCGTGCATTACAACCGCTGCATCGTCGCCTACTCCACCCACGACGCCGGTGGCATCACGCTAAACGACCTGATTTGCGCCGCGAAGCTCGACGCGTTGCTTGCGCTATGAAGGCGCTAGTCACTGGCGATTTTGGCCGCGAATTTCTTGTTGAACTCGACGACCGCACCGCCCTCTCCTGCTCGCGCAAAGGGAAAAAACAGGATGTCACCTGCGGCGATTTTGTCGAGGTCGCGGTCAGCAGTACCGACAAAAAAACGGGTCGCATCGACGACGTGTTCCCACGCCGCAACGAGCTGTTTCGCAAGGATGCTTGGCGCGAAAAGACGCTGGCTGCGAATATTGACCAAGCACTCATCATCGTCGCGCCACGTCCCAGCTTCAGCGATATGTTTGTCAGCCTCTGTTTGGTGGCCTGTGAAGCCGCTGGCATCGCGCCGATCATCATGCTCAACAAAAAAGACTTGCCGGAGTTTGACGAAGCCGCAAAGCGCTTAAAGATTTTTGAAACCGTCGGCTATCAAGTGCTGCCGATGTCCGCCAAGTTCGACATCGAGCCACTGCGCCCGCATCTGATTGGCAAGACCACGCTGCTGGTCGGGCAATCCGGCATGGGCAAATCACGCACCGTAAACAACCTAGTGATGCGCGATGTGGCCAAGGAAGCCGATTTTTCCATCGCGCTCGATTCCGGCAAACACACCACCACCTACACGCGCCTCTATCGTCTCGACAAAGACACCAACATCATGGATTCGCCCGGCCTGCAATCGTTCGGCTTGATGCATTTGCCCGACGACGACATCGCCTACGCCATGCCAGAGTTTCGCCCCTACATAGGCACCTGCAAATTCAACAACTGCGGGCATGTTGATGAACCAGGATGTGCAGTGATCGCCGCCAGCAACAGCGGAAAAATCAGCGCCGCACGCTTGTCGTTTTATCAGGTGTTGATTGAGCAGCAGCGTGAGTTACGGGTGGCGCATCCGGATTGGAAGAAGTAGTTATCACCGCACCAACAAAACAAACAACAACAGCAAATTGAGCACCACGCTCACCAGCGCCACCGCCTGCCATTTCGCCAACGGCCCACGCTGCATCAACGGCGTGAAGCCTTGCGCCGGGAGCGGTTTGGCGGCACCGGTTTCGAGTGCCAGCACCAATTCTTCTGCCGTCTCAAACCGGCGTTCGGGGTTGCGGGCGATGGCTTTCATCAGCGCATTTTCAAACCACATCGGAATATCTGGGCGATAGCGCGTCGCCGGTACCGGCTCGCCAAACACGGGGGTTTGAAACGGCTCGATTTCACCGTAGGGATACTTGCGCGTGAGTGCAAAATAAATTGACACCCCAGCGGCATATAAATCACTGCGCACTGTCGGTGCGGTACCGCCAATCTCAAAATGTTCCGGCGCAAGAAAGCTCGGTGTGCCCGCGCGGTCACGTGTTTCCACGGCATCATCAAAACTGATTGCAACACCCAAATCCAGTAGCCGCAATTCACCATCGGTGCCGATGTGAATATTGTCGGGTTTGACGTCGCGATGCAGCACGCTACGACGATGCAATGCGCCCAATGCGCGCGCGAGCTTTTGTGCCCACGCCAATACTTCGGGCACGGTGAGATGTTGACCTGCTTCGATGTAAGCACGCAACGTGCGACCCTCATGCCACGTTTGCAGATAGTAAAGCGCGCTTTGCCGCTCGGCTGACACCGGCAGCACTTGCGGGAAAAACCTAGCAACGGCGCGCTTTCCCAGCCATTCTTCATGTGCGAGCGCGTTGCGTTCGGCGGGTATTTCACCGCGTTCCAGCGTGAGTGTTTTCAGGACAACCTCACGTTGATTGAGCAAATCTGTGGCGCGATAAACCAGCGTGGCATCACTGTCATGGAGAATTTCTTCAATACGGAAATCATCCAGCGCTTGACCAACTTTCAAGCGCGGCGGCGGCATCAAGTCACGACGCGCATGCAGCATTTGCTGATAACCGTCTTCGCCAACGCCAGTCACTCGCAGCACCAGCGCACTCGCGTTATCGGTACCACCGGATGCAATGGCACCATCGACCAGCGCTGACGCAGCGACCGACATATCTTCGTGATGGCGAATCGCATCGTGAATGCTGGCATCACTCAGTGCGCCCCACACGCCGTCGGTGATGAGCACGAAAATGTCGTTCGCGTGCAATTCACCTTCCGCAAAATCCACTGTCAACGCGCTATCGAGGCCGATGGCCCGTTTCAATACGTGGTGCATGTCTGGCCGATCCCAAACGTGGTCGCTGGTGAGACGCTTACACACGCCGTCACGCACCAGATAGGCACGGCTGTCGCCGACATGCGCGATGGTGTAGCGCGCGCCATGCAACACCAGCCCGGTCAGCGTAGTCGCCATGCCTGCGACTTCGCGCCGCGCACTCGCCTGCGAAATCACCCAGCGGTTGAGCGCCTGCAACACCTTGTTGAGTGCGTGCTGGGTCTGCCACTGATCGGGCGTGGCGTAATAATCCGCGAGCAAACCACGCACGGTGTACTCCGCCGCTTCACGACCGTGGTTGAGCCCCGACACACCGTCAGCAATGGCAGCAACAATGCCTTTCGCGTCCAGCAGCGCGCCGTCGGGTGACGCAGCGCCGACGAAGTCTTCATTGAATTCGCGTGGTCCCTTAACGGTGGCGTGCGCGAGTTGGACGGTGAGGAAGTTCGCCAAGCGAGCCTAGATCCGCGCAACCGTCATATGCGACGCGCCCCAAGTGGTGCGCCAGCGCCCCTTCACCAACGTGAGGCCAACCAACGCAAGTACACCCAGCAACGCGAACACGATGAACGCCGCTTGATAGCTACCCGTAAGTTGCTTGCTGTAACCCATGCTCGATGCCAAGTAGAAGCCGCCAATGCCACCAGCCATTCCCACGAGTCCGGTCATCACGCCGATCTCTTTGCGGAACCGCTGTGGCACTAGCTGAAACACCGCGCCATTGCCTGTACCGAGGCACAACATCGCGAGCACAAATACCGCCAGCGCCCACGTTGCACTTGGGATACCAACGGCGACCAAGCCAAGCATGCACGATGCACCGATATACATGAATGTGAGCGTGCGAATGCCACCAATGCGATCCGCGACCAGCCCACCCAGCGGCCGTACTAGCGAGCCCGCGAACACGCAGGCGGCCGTGAAGTAGCCAGCGGTGATGGCGCTCAAACCGTATTGCGTGTTGAAGTAAATCGTGAGCGAGGCGCTGAGGCCGACGAAGCCACCGAACGTCACGGCGTAGAAGAACATAAACCACCAAGCATCGCGTTCCTTCAAAATTTTCAGGTACTCCGTGAGCGCTTTTGGCGGTGGGCAATCGGGCGCGTCTTTAGCGAATATCAAGTAAATCACAAACACGATGGCTAACGGAATCACGGCAAGGCCAAACACCGATTGCCAGCCGTAGGCCGCGGCCAGACCGGGTGCCAACAAGGCTGCGAACGCGGTGCCGGAATTTCCTGCGCCCGCGATGCCTAGCGCCTTGCCTTGATGCTCCGGCGGATACCAGCGTGAGGCAAGCGGCAGCGCGACCGCAAACGATGCGCCTGCCACGCCCAAAAATAATCCCAGTATCAACAACTGCTCAAAAGTCTTGATGCCAATTTGCCATGCAGTGAGCAATGCCAGCATCACGATTACCTGCCCAATCGCGCCGGTCACTTTCGGTTTGAGATGATCCACCATGGTGCCCATGACGAGCCGTAACAGTGCGCCTGCCAGCACGGGGGTCGCCACCATCAGCCCCTTCTGCGCGGCAGTGAGGCCAAGGTCTTTTGAAATTTGTACCGCGAGTGGGCCGAGTAACACCCAGACCATGAAGGCGAGATCGAAATATAAAAATGCCGAAATTAGCGTCGGCGTGTGGCCCGATTTCCAGAAAGCAGTTTTCATGATGTGGTGCGTCCCGTTCACAAAAATGGTTAGTGACAACATCACCATCAGCAAACGCTGTGCCAGCGAACGCTGCGCTCTCAAGAACCAGCTTCACGCACACGTTAAAGCGCACCAACGGTGTGCATCGTGCAAAAAATTCGCCCTGCTTCGATGCGCTGCCCATGCGCAACGGCATGAAGTACCCCGTTCTCCCTGCACAAACGTCACCAGCATCAACGTGGCACCGAACTTGCAGTAGTGAGTTGCACTCTCTTTTTTCACTCTGAATTTCGGACTTCGCAAATGCAAAAATCTAAACTTGTGATGGTGGGCAACGGCATGGCAGGCGTGCGCACGCTTGAGGAACTCATCAAGCTCACCCCTAACCTTTACGACATCACCGTATTCGGTGCCGAGCCGCATCCGAACTACAACCGAATTCTGCTGTCACCCGTGTTGGCTGGCGAACAGACGATTCAAGACATCATCCTCAACGATTTTCAGTGGTACGAGGACAACAAGATTCGTCTGTATACCGACAAAACAGTCGTCAAGATTGATCGTAACCGTCGCGTGGTGGAAGCGAGCGATGGCACCAGCTGTCAATATGATCGCCTGCTGCTCGCCACGGGCAGCAATCCCTTCATGCTGCCTGTGCCCGGTGCAACACTTGATGGGGTGTTGTCGTATCGTGATATTCACGACACGCAAAAAATGATCGACGCGGCGACGGTACATAAACAGGCGGTCGTGATCGGTGGTGGCTTGCTGGGTCTTGAGGCCGCAAATGGATTGGCGCTACGCGGCATGAATGTGACCGTCGTGCATCTTGGCACATGGCTGATGGAACGTCAGCTCGATGAAACCGCCTCGCGCATGCTGCAACAATCGCTCGAAACCAAGGGGCTCAAATTTAAGCTTGCCGCCATCACCGAGGCACTGGTCGATGATGGTACCGGTCGTGTGAGCGCGGTGAAGCTCAAAGACGGCACCAAGATCAACGCGCAGTTGGTGGTGATGGCCGTTGGCATCCGCCCCAACACGACGCTGGCTGAGAGCGCTGGGCTACATTGCAATCGCGGTATTGTCGTCAGTGACACCATGCAAACCTACGACCCGCGCATCTACGCCGTCGGCGAATGCGTGAGTCATCGCGGCATTGCGTATGGCCTCGTCGCACCTTTATTCGAACAAGGCAAGGTCGCCGCCAATCATCTCGCGCAATTTGGCATTGGCCGCTACGAAGGCTCGGTCACGTCCACCAAACTAAAAGTCACCGGTGTTGATTTATTCAGTGCGGGTAACTTCATGGGCGACGCCACTTGCGAAGAGATTGTGCTCTCTGACCCCGCTGCGGGAGTCTACAAAAAACTGGTACTCAAAGACGATAAATTGATCGGCAGTGTGATGTACGGCGACACCGCTGATGGCACGTGGTATTTCAAGCTGTTGCGCGATGGCACCAACATCGGCGCGATGCGCGACCGGCTGATGTTCGGCGAAACCAATCTCGGCGACACGGGGCACCAAGGGCAAAACAAAGCGGCCGCGATGACCATGGAAGCCGAGGTCTGCGGCTGCAACGGCGTGTGCAAGGGCACCATCGTCAAGGCGATCAAGGACAAAGGTTTGTTCACGCTCGAAGAAGTGCGTAAACATACCAAGGCCAGTAGTTCGTGCGGTAGCTGCACCGGATTGGTCGAACAAATTTTGATGTTCACCGCTGGCGGCGATTACTCGGCCACACCGAAATTAAAACCCATGTGCGGCTGCACCGATCACAACCATCAAGCCACCCGCGATACGATTAAGACCCAACATTTACTCACCATTCCGGCGGCGATGAAATTCATGGAATGGCGCACGCCTAATGGCTGCGCATCGTGCCGACCAGCGCTGAACTACTACCTGCTCTCGACGTGGCCGAAGGAAGCGGTGGATGATCCGCAATCACGTTATATCAACGAACGCAGCCACGCCAACATTCAAAAAGACGGCACGTACTCAGTGATTCCGCGCATGTGGGCAGGCGAGACCAATGCGAGCGAATTGCGCCGCATCGCCGATGTGGTTGATAAATACGCGATCCCCACCGTGAAGGTGACTGGTGGTCAGCGTATCGATTTGCTGGGCGTGAAAAAAGAAGATTTGGTCGGCGTGTGGAAAGACTTGGATATGCCAAGTGGTCATGCGTATGCCAAGGGTTTGCGCACCGTCAAGACCTGCGTAGGCAGCGAGTGGTGCCGCTTCGGCACACAGGACTCCACGCAGATGGGCAAAGACTTAGAGCGCGCGCTGTGGCGCATGTCTGCGCCCCACAAAGTGAAGCTGGCGGTGTCCGGTTGCCCACGCAACTGTGCTGAGTCCGGTATCAAGGATGTGGGTGTGATCGGCGTGGACAGCGGCTGGGAAATTTATATCGCAGGCAACGGCGGCATCAAAACCGAGGTGGCAGAATTTTTTGTGAAGCTGAAAACGCCGGAAGAAGTGTTGGAATATTCTTGCGCGTTCTTACAGCTTTATCGCGAGGAAGGCTGGTATTTGGAACGCACGGTGCATTACGTGCATCGGGTGGGAATGGATTACGTCAAAGCAAGAATTCTCAACGATGCGCCTAACCGCAAAGCGTTACACGAACGGCTCTTGTTCAGCCTCGACGGTGAACCCGATCCGTGGCACGAGCAGGTCAAAGCGCAAGTTGATACGCGACAATTTATTCCCATTGCGGCGGTGGCGTAAATGAAGAAGCTCATTTGCCAACTGCAAGATATTCCCACCCTCGGCGCACGACGCGTGTCGCGCACCACCGGCGGCGAGATCGCCATTTTCCGCACCAGCGATGATCGCGTATTCGCGTTGCTCGATAGTTGCCCGCACAAAGGCGGCCCGCTCTCGCAAGGCATCGTTTACGGTGATCGCGTGGCCTGCCCGCTACACAACTGGAGCATCGGTTTGGATGACGGCTGTGCGGCAGCACCTGATGTGGGCTGTGCAGAACGATATGCGGTTGAGCTACGCGGCGATCAGGTGTGGTTGGACACATCAGCGCCCGTCGCTGGCAAGGTCATCGCAATCGTCGCGGCCTGATGGACATCATTCCGATGGTCGAAACCCGCTCCACCTGTCCCTACTGCGGGGTCGGCTGCGGGGTCGTGATCCAAGCGCAGGGCGACCAGGTGATCGGTGTGCGTGGTGACACTGAACATCCCGCGAATTTCGGCAAGCTGTGCAGCAAAGGTAGCACCTTGCATCTCACCATGCGCCCAGAAGTGCAGGCGCTGCGGGCGTCTCAGCCGATGATGCGCGTTGATAAATCATCGCCACGCGAAGCGGCAAGTTGGGATCACACGCTCGACACCTTGGCTGAGCGCTTCGCGGACACCATCGTCACGCACGGTCCCGATAGTGTTGGCTTCTATCTTTCTGGACAATTGCTCACCGAAGATTATTACGTCTTCAACAAACTCGCCAAGGGATTGATCGGCACCAATAACGTCGATACCAACTCGCGCCTGTGCATGAGCAGCGCGGTCGCAGGCTATAAGCTCACGCTCGGCGCCGACGCACCGCCGTGCAGCTACGAAGATATTGACCACGCTGATTGTATGTTCATTGTTGGCAGCAACATGGCGTTTGCCCATCCGATTTTGTATCGTCGTTTGGAAGCCGCACGCTTGCAACGGCCGGACATCAAAGTGATCGTAATTGATCCGCGCAAGACTGACACCGCCCGGGAAGCCTCGCTACACCTAGCGATCCAGCCAGGCACCGATGTTGCGCTGTTCAACGGCATGCTGCACTTGATGTTGTGGGACGGCTTGGTTAATCACAAGTTTATTGACGCACATACTGATGGCTTTGCCGCAATGAGGGATACCGTGCGCGATTACACGCCGCAAATGGTGGCCAGTACTTGCGGCATTCGCGAAGCTGATCTCATCGAGGCCGCACGCGTATTTGCACAGAGTGCCGCGACCCTCTCGCTGTATTGCCAAGGCCTAAACCAATCTACCTCGGGCACGCATAAGAATGCAGCGCTCATCAATCTGCATCTGGCGACGGGTCACATTGGCCGCGTTGGTGCGGGTCCGTTTAGCTTGACTGGTCAGCCCAATGCGATGGGTGGTCGTGAAGTTGGTGGGCTGGCCAATCTGTTGTCTGCGCATCGCGATATGAACAACGTCGCGCACCGCGAGGAAGTGGCGCAGCTTTGGGGCATCAAGAGCGTGCCAGCGGTCGCGGGCAAGACCGCAGTAGATATGTTTTCAGCAGCGGCTGAGGGGAAAATCAAGGCCCTGTGGATCGCCTGCACCAACCCCGCGCAGTCGTTGCCGAATCAAACTGCAGTACATGCCGCGCTGGCCAATACGCCGCTGGTGGTGGTGCAGGAAGCCTATGCGAATACCGAAACCGTGCACTATGCGGACGTACTGCTACCCGCCAGCGCATGGGCAGAAAAAGACGGCACGGTGACCAATAGCGAACGTCGCATTAGCCGTGTCAATGCAGCGGTGCCAGCAATAGGCAGCGCGCGCCACGATTGGCAGATCGCCACCGATTTTGCGCAACGACTGGAACGTGCGCTGACCTCGCGCGGCTACACACACGGTGTGCGCGCCGATGGCAACACGCTGTTTCCGTATCTCACCACTGAAGACGTTTGGAACGAACATCGTGAAAGCACGCGTGGCCGCGATTGCGACATCACCGGGTTAAGCTACCCTGCACTTGAATCGGCACCGCAGCAATGGCCGTTCGCCGCGCATGCACACACCGGTGCAGTGCGTCTCTATACGGACGGAGTATTTGCCACCGTCAATGGTCGCGCGCAATTTGCCAATGTGAAGTACGCTCCCGTTGCCGAACCGGTCGATGCACGCTACCCGTTCCGACTGAACACGGGACGGCTACGCGATCAGTGGCACGGTATGAGTCGCACCGGCACCGTCGGCCAACTCTACGGACACGTACCGGAACCCGCGTTGCAGTTGAACCCCGCCGATATGGGACGCCGCAACTTCAAGGACGGCGATTTGCTTGCCGTTGAATCACGCCGTGGCAAGATCATCGTGCACGTGGCGGCGAGTGATGAGGTCGCAGCAGGCCAAGCGTATTTGCCGATGCACTGGGGACAACGATTTTTGGGCGGCCGCGATTCGCACGGCATCAACACGCTCACGCAGCCTGCGTACTGTCCAATCAGCAAACAGCCAGAGTTGAAGCACACCGCTATTCGCGTGACCCAGGCAGCGCTGCCGTGGCGCTTGACCGCGATTGGGCTCGCCAATGCGCGTGGTGCCGCTGCGTTGCTGGATCGCCTACAGCCGTTTATGCGCGCGTTACCCTTTGCCAGCGCGGTGATTGTGGGTCGTCATGACCAAGCGAGTGGTGAGGGCGTGTTGATGCGGCTCGCTGCCGAGGCGGCACCAGATACCGCGTGGCTCGCCGCACTCGATCAACACTTCGGCCTCGATGCAACCGACACGATTTGCTACGACGATGCGCGCAAACAAGTCGGCCGCCGCATTCTGGTGCGCAGCGGAAGACTAGCAGCGGTGAGGCTCTCCGGCGAGTTGTTGAGTCTGGCGGCCGAACCGTGGCTCAAAGACTGGCTCACGCGCGCTGAAAGTGTGGAGGTGATTCGTAAACTGTTGCTGATGCCATCGGCTGATGCGCCGGCAGGCTATGTAGCGCGCGGCAGAACAGTGTGTAGCTGCTGGAATGTGACGAGCGACGCGATTGATACGTTCCTCAAAAACGCCAATGGCGGCGCGGCTTCTCAGCTCATCGCATTGCAGGCTGCACTCAAATGCGGTACCAATTGCGGTAGCTGTGTGCCCGAGCTCAAACAACGCATTACGGCGCAAGTAAACACCAAGATCGTGGCTTGACGCGGCCATGGGACTGACGTCCCATGCTACCCTTGGCGGCATGTTTGACGTCACGCAAATCATCAAAGAAATTGGTCGCGGCAAGGAAGGCGCACGCGACCTTTCGCGCGCTACCGCTTGCGGCCTCATGCAACAGATGCTCGCTGGCGGCATTGAGCCGTTGCCACTGGGCGCGGTGTTGATGGCTTACCGCATCAAGGGCGAAACGCCGCAGGAACTCGCCGGATTTTTGGATGCCATTCACGCCAGCCTGCCGGTGATGGCGGCACCGCAGAGCGACTACGCGACGGTGGTGATACCCAGCTACAACGGTGCGCGCAAAGCGGCTAACTTGGTTCCCTTGCTCGCGCATCTGCTCGCCCGCGCTGGTGTACCCACGCTAGTACATGGCGTATCGCGTGATGCCAAACGCGTCACCACCATGCAGATTTTTCAGGCGATGGGCGAATCTATTTGCGTGACCGCACTGGCAGCGAGTGACGCACTGGCGAACCAGCAATTGGCGGTGCTACCGATTGCGTCGCTGTCACCGGCGTTCTCCGCGCTACTGGAAAAAAGATGGGTGATGGGCGTGCGCAACTCGACCCATTCGCTGGCCAAGATGCTGCAACCGATTCAGGGTCCGGCGTTGCGGCTAGTGAGTGTCACACATCCAGAATACATGACAGCCATGCGTACCTACTTCACGCAATTCGGTGGACATGCGTTGTTAATGCGCGGCACCGAGGGCGAAACCGTCGCCAACACGGTGCGCCTGCAAACCATCGAATCATTTGCTGGTGGCAAAACTGAGGTCGCATTCGCAGGTGAAACGCAGGCCGATGCGACGCTAGATGAAATGCCCGCTGCGATCGACGCGGCGACGACGGCAGCTTGGACTCATGCGGTACTGACGGGCCGATTGCCGGTACCGGCGAACATTTATAAGCAAGTGAGGGTCATCGTCGCAGCGGCGCAGCGCGCGGCCGCCACACCGCCGCCCCACTCCAGTGATTGCTGATTTTGGTGCACTGGATTCCTTAAGACGCCCGTGGATACTGGTGTTTGCCGCATCTATCGTTTTGCTGACGCAGCGATCACCGTAGCGCACGTCACGCCGCCAACAAATTTTCCTTGTCGCTGGCGTCAGCGGATGCCACGAGTGAAGTCATCGCACGTTCGAACAAACCGGTATTTTCGATGAAGCGTGCGCGCTCGTTTTTTAGCAACCAGCGGAATAGCTTGGCGCTCACGACAGCCGGTGTGCGTCGACCATCCATGGTCAAGACGAAATTGGTGGCACTGGTGCTGGCCCAAGTCAGCGTCGCGAGGCTCGGTTTTCCGTATAGATTCACTTCCACGGCAACGCCGCTATGCAAGCGACGAATGACCTCCGCGTCTTCAGCTTCGGTCGTGGCACCTTGATCGGCAACCGAATCGGCGGTGCTCGCAGCGGTCGTAGTTTGCAGGGAAGTTGATACGCTTGCGCCGTCCGCTGCTGACGCCGCGAACTCTTTTTCAAACTCGTCGCCGATCACCTCGACGTTGACTTTCATTTCACGAATCGCTTCGTTCATCAACGCGGTATCAATATGACCCGTGTCCTCAACTTTCACGGTCGCCGCTTTCGCCGCGAATTCTGCCGCATCGAGAAAGGAACGGAAACGATCATGCACGAAGCTCAGTGGCGGCACCACACCCCCAACGTTGACCGCGCGCAACGCAAAGGTGTGGCTATCGACGAGCCAACTGAGCAATTCTTCTTTTTGCTCATTGCTCCAGTCGATGAGAGTCAGCCCACTGCGCAGCGTTCTAAGAATGCGTGGCAGCATGCCGATCAATTGCTTACGATTGGGCTCGGTGACTTTCGGCGCGATGCTCCAGACCAGATCGGGCACCAGCGCGCGCAGCGCTTGTGCATCCTCCTGCGCAATGCCAGTGCCATCATCGCGACCAGCGCGCTCCACGACACGCGCCCAAGTGTGCACCAGAAAATCATGCAGCTTGGTTTCTACCTTGAGCGAGGACAGCCCTTCGGCAATCATCGAGGTGATGCGCGCGAATTGCAACGTGCGGCTCTCAACGCTTTCCATGGCCTTGACCGCAAGCTCAACGTCGGCTGCCGAAGCGCGTAGCTCGCGTGCGACAAACTGGTCGAATTCGTCGAGCACATCCGCGACCACATTGATGTCAGCACCGGTGTCTTCAAGCAATTTTTGGACGATGCGACGAATCTCTGCGGTCAGCCGCACGCCGCTGGGATCAACTTGTCTGAGGCTCAGCGAAATCGAGCCGATACGATTGACCAGCATCCTCGCGGGATGGCTTTTGTGGTTGAAAAAGGTTGGGTCGCGGAGCGCTATCTTGAGCACCAAAAACTGCAAACGACCAAGCTGGGCGCGGACTTCGGCAGGTACATCGTTGTCGCGCAGGATGAATTCAAACAACATCGCGACGATGTCGATGGTCATCTGCTCGTGCGCTTTGTCGGTCAGACCGCCTAGCTCGGGACGCTTTTCAAGAATCAGATTGCGGATCGCGCCCGTGCTGTCGTACATCGCTTCGACGGTCGGCGTGTGGTCGCGCACCATGACTTGTAGCGAGCGACCGAGCGAGACGACGTGGGGTACCGTCGGGTCAAAATCGACCTCTGGCTCCGGCTCCACTTCGGACGGCGCATAGCCCCCCGGTAACTCGACACTGGCAATGCCCGAACTGAACACGCGCCGCAGCACACCACCGACCGCGTCGCCACTTTGCAACCAAGTGCTGTGGGGTGCGCCCGCTGCGCCAGCGTTTCCGGCTTCTCCGCCACCGGTCGGGTCGAACTGTCCTTGCATTGGCGCATCGTGCCCCGATTGCGCGACCGGCCCAGGAGCGCCACCGGGACTGCGTACCCAGCTAATCAAGCGATCAATCCGGCGCTGAGACCGAACTTGCGGTGAAACGATTTGCATCCCTTGCGACTGCGAGAGGCCCGCTTGCGAGACTTGGCCATGCGCGCCGGTGGCGCGGACGCGCGCTGCAGCTTCTTCCGCCGCTTTTTCTGCCGCAGCCATATCGCTATTGGGGCCCTTGCCCATTTCGCTTGCGGCGCCAAATCCCTGCACCTTGCGAATCTTCAACGGCAGCTGTGCCGCAATGCCGTGCTCGGATAGCAGCTTATTGAGCGCCGCGTAAATGCCGTCGATACGCTTGATCAGCACCTCGCACAGCTGGTCGATCAAGACCATGTCGAGATCATTGGCGAGGTCAAGTGAATCAACCGCGTTGACGATACTGCGGGTCAGCAAGTACGGCCGAAACGGATTCTCGCGCTCCTTGATGGTCTCCTGCCCGAACAAGAGCGCAATCCGGATATTCAAATCACGCAACTGCTCGTCAGCCTCGTCGCGAAATAGCTGTGTGATGTTGTCGATGCGCAAGTCGACTTCGAACGCGGTCTGATCGAGCAATGAGAGCGCACTGGTCGTGGTGCCTTTCATTCCCCCTTCTTTGAACGTGCTGTAAGCAGTCTGAAAACTGCGGGTGACGAGTTGTTCGAGATTTTTGGTCGCGAGCTTTTTGAACTCATCCCCACGCGTCGTGAGCACGGTGCGCACATCAAAAAAGCGGCGTTCTTCTACGCCCGATTGCGCCTTCTCTGCTTTGTGGAACAAGGCGGGCACACTGCGTTCCACCACCAGAGGCAAAGACTCGGTGAACGAACGCAGAAACTGATCCCTCGTGGCGGCCAGCAGATCGTTACGATCCATGTTTTTCCTTGGCTGGCGCGCCGCTGACGGCGCGCGTAACCCTACGCTTATCCATTAAGTTGTACGAAGTATAACGGGGCATTGGTCGTTCTAGCGGGTCTGTGCAGTTGACACAGAACAATCCCATGGTTTCGGCTAACACGCTTGCAAAGCCCTATATTTGTCGGGACGATTTCCCACATTTTGCTTGTAGATGGCCGTCGTTGCTGGTTATTTTTGCACAAGCACTCATTTCTTTGCCGTTGTGCCCTGACGATCACTTGTCCCCGGAAATCAGGTAATCTCGCTAAGTCGCGCAACGTTGTGAATTCGCGCTCAATCCCCATAGACAGGATAACGAATTGGCCAAACCCAACTACGATTTTGAACGCCGTCAACGCGAACTCGCCAAGAAAGCGAAGAAGGAAGAGAAACTCCGCCGCCGTACTGGCTCCGACACGGACGCTGAAGGTGATGCACCACCCGACGCAGAGGCCACCACGCCACCACCTGCTGATCCAGCGCAGTAACCTCCTCAAGACTACGCTGCGCACTCGCGCGCAGCGCACCCATGCCTAACAAACTCAACACGATCTGCCTGTTTTGCGGATCCAGCCCCGGCAACGATGCGCGCCATCGTGAAGCCGCAGCGCAGCTTGGTGCTTCGTTCGCACAACGCGGCATTGAGTTGATCTACGGCGGTGGCAGTGTCGGCCTGATGGGCGTTGCCGCAGACGCTTGTCTCGCCGCAGGCGGGCGCGTGACCGGCGTGATTCCGCGTTTATTGATGGACAAGGAAGTGGGTCACAACGCAGTGAGCAAGATGCATGTGGTCGAGGACATGCACCAGCGTAAAGCGTTAATGACCGAACTATCCGATGGCTTCATTGCGCTGCCCGGCGGCTACGGCACGCTCGATGAGTTGTTTGAAGCACTCACTTGGCAGCAGTTGGGTTATCACGCCAAGCCAGTCGGCATTCTTAATGTCGCAGGTTTTTTCGATCACCTGTTAGCGTTTCTCGATCACGCACGCGACCAGCGTTTTTTACGTGAACTGCATCACGACGCGCTCTTGGTTGATGGCGAATTGGCTGGCCTGCTGGAAAAAATGGCGGCGGCAGAAACTCCCGATGCCGGCAAGTGGCTGGACCGCCACAAAGCAGAAATGACCGTAAAGTAGCAGCTACGCTAAATCGTATGCGTCGGGCGATCCGACTTGGCCACCGGCGCGAGGATGCCTTCAATTTTCTTTTTTAGCTCGCGCCCTGCTTCGTTATCTGGCAATTGGATGCCGACCCCCTGTGGACGATTGCCGGTAGTGTGTTCCGGATTAAGCCAAGCCACTTTGCCGGTCAGCGGAATTTTTACCGCATCCTCCAAAAACGACAGCACCACCAAAATCTCGTCGCCCAATTGATGCGGCTTCGCTGTTTGCATGAATAGCCCGCCACCGCGTAACAACGGCATCCACGCCGCGTATAGCGCGCTCTTGCCCTTGAGGTTCAAGGAAATCACATCGGGACGCTTGATGGGTGTGACATTTGGTGGCAATGACGACATGGCAGACCTTGTGGAAAGGAAAAGAGCGCTAACGAATCGCGTGCTGGTAGGATATTAGCAACTGTTCGAGCAAAAGTCTTGCATTGAGCGGGTGTGTGATGGAGCGCCGTGCTTGGCGCAATGCGGATTCGTAGCGGAACAACTTGGGTAAGTCCGCCCGCACGGCGATGCTATTGATCGCTTTTTTTGCATCGACATGGTGCCGCACCTCACCGGCGAGTTTCGCCAATGCGATGTCGGCTACCCATGTTTGCAGCCACGTGATGACATTCACCAGGTCACTTTTCTCAAACGATTGTGCAGCGGCGGCGTAATCACCAGCGGGATCCGTGAGCGCGGCGACGAACGCTCTGCGCTCGGATTGATATGCGCCATCGGCAAACGCAACTGCGTCTAAGGGCGCGCCACCGGCCATCGCCAGCGCTTGTTCCGCGTTGTCGATTTGCCGCGCTTGTAGCCACTGCAAGGCGACGGCAGCGTCAGGCGAGGGCAGCAACACGCGCTGGCAGCGGCTGCGAATGGTGGCTAGCAGTCGCCCCAGTTGATCGGTGACCAGGAGAATGACGGTGCGTGCGGGTGGCTCTTCCAATGTTTTGAGTAGCGCGTTTGCTGCTGCCAAATTCATCGCCTCGGCGGGGTGGATCAGCAGCACGCGAAAGCCGTCGCGGTGTGTGGACAGCGTCATGAAATCGCCGAGGTCGCGCACCTGATCGATCTTGATTTCCTTGCTTTTCTTTTTCTCGCTCGCCGACGTTTCTTCAGCCACCTCGCTGGCGGGATCGTCTTCGACCAAATTTTCTGGGATCAGCTCGCGAAAATCTGGGTGGTTGCCCTCGCGATACCAGCCGCATACATCGCAAACGCCACAAGCTACGCCCGATTGCGGGGTTTCACACAACAGCGATTGCGCCAACGCGCGCGCGAATTCGACTTTGCCGATGCCCTGTTTGCCGTAAATCAACAACGCGTGCGGCAAGGCGTTACGCCGCGCGAGTAACTCGGTAAGGGGCGCGTGATGCCATGGCAGGAGGTCAATCATGCGGCGGGCAAACTATCGACGATCGGTTGTAGCAGCGCAACCAGCTCATCGCGAATTGCCACCAGCGGACGGGCTGAATTAATCACCTTGATACGTGCTGGAAATTCATTCGCGCGCTTGAGGTAGGCGGCACGCACACGCGCGAAAAATTCCTCTTGCTCGCGCTCGAATTTATCGGGTTCCGGGGTGCCGCTGTCCAATCGTTCCCGCGCGACGTTGAGCGGCGCATCGAACAAAAATGTAATGTTGGGTTGCAAGTGGCCATGCACCCACTCTTCCAAAATTTTCGCGCGGCTCTCAGGCAGGCCGCGCCCGCCGCACTGATAGGCAAATGTAGAATCGGTAAAGCGATCCGAAATCACCCAAACGCCCCGCGCCAAGGCAGGCTCAATGACCTCGGCCAAATGTTCGCGCCGAGCGGCGAACACCATCAATGCTTCGGTTTCGCCGTGCATGGGTTCATTGAGGATGATCTGCCGCAGCGCTTCGCCAAGCGCGGTCCCACCGGGCTCACGGGTGGTGATGACCTCGATACCGCGCGCGCGCACTTGCTCGGCAATGAACACTAGGTGCGACGATTTGCCGACGCCGTCGATGCCTTCCAAGGTGATGAATTGGCCGCGTGTCGCCATGCTCAGCGCCCTAACTGGTACTTGGCCACGGCGCGATTGTGCTCCTCCAGCGAGCCCGAAAAATAGTGCGTGCCGTCGCCCTTGCCAACGAAATATAACTTTTGCGATTTGAGCGGTTTGGTCGCACCGAGCAACGAGCCCCAGCCGGGCATGCAGATGGGAGTCGGCGGCAAGCCATCGCGGGTGTAGGTGTTGTACGGCGTATCGGTGGTGAGATCGCGCTTACGAATGTTGCCGTCGAAATTTTCACCCATGCCGTAGATGACGGTGGGGTCGGTTTGCAAGCGCATGGGGATGCGCAGGCGATTGATAAACACCGAGCCAATCAACGAGCGCTCTTCCGCCTTACCGGTTTCTTTCTCGATGATGGACGCCATCTTCAGCACCTCGTAGGGTGACTTATAAGGCAAATCTGGATCGCGCTGCGTCCACGCCTCGTCGAGTTTTTTTTGCATCGCTTGGTAGCTCGTTTTCAGCAAATCAAGATCAGAAGTGCCTGCCGCAAAACGATAGGTGTCGGGAAAAAACAATCCTTCCGGATGATTTTCCGTTGCGCCAACACGCTTCAATACTTCTGCGTTGGATAGGCCTTTCAACGTGACTTTGACGTTATCGGCTTTCTCCAATCGCGCACGCATCTCCGCGAAGGTGACGCCCTCGACAAACGTGATCGAAATCGGAATCACCTCGCCGTCGTTTAGTTTTTGCAGCAGATCGAGCGGCGTGGTCGCGCCATCGAGACGATAGCGTCCCGCTTGAATGCCGACTTGTTTGGTGGCGCGGCCAAGAAGCCATAGTGATTGCGCGTCGGGCAACAGCTTAGCATCGGCCAACTGTCGTGACAGTGCTTTTAGCGAGGTGCCGGGCTTGACGGCAAATTCGAAGGGCGTGGTCGGCAATGGCAGCGCTTCATTCGCAAAGCGATGAAACCAAGCGGCAGCGGCCCCGGTGGCCACCAGCGTGAGCACAACAAGGGATAGGAACAGGCGCTTCATCTTGCTCGGCGCAGACGGGTGCGGTGCGAGCTATGCAAAGCGCTTGAACACCAGCGTGCCATTAGTGCCACCGAAGCCAAATGAATTCGACAACGCCACATCAATCTTCATCTCACGCGCCGTGTTGGCGCAGTAATCGAGATCGCATTCGGGATCCTGATTGAAGATGTTGATTGTGGGTGGCGAAATCTGATTCTTGATCGCGAGCGTGGTGAACACCGCTTCGATGCCACCAGCCGCACCGAGCAAATGCCCGGTCATCGACTTGGTGGAGTTGACCACCAGTTGCTTCGCGTGATCGCCAAACGCCGCCTTCATTGCGGCGGTTTCGTTCTTATCGCCGAGCGGCGTTGAGGTGCCGTGCGCATTTACGTATTGCACGTCGGCCGCATTCACGCCACCGTGCTTCATCGCATTCACCATGGCGCGACGCGGGCCGTCCATATCGGGTGCGGTGATGTGATTGGCATCTGCACTCATGCCCATGCCAGCCAGCTCCGCATAGATGCGCGCGCCACGTGCTTGGGCGTGTTCCAGAGATTCGAGCACCAAAATTCCTGCTCCCTCACCCAACACAAACCCATCACGATCACGATCAAACGGGCGGCTCGCGGTTGCCGGGGAATCATTGCGTTCAGACAGCGCCTTGCATGCACAAAATCCACCCATACCAATCATGCTGATGGTGGCCTCGGAACCGCCGGCAATCATCACATCGGCATCGCCATACTCGATCATCCTTCCAGCGTCACCGATACAGTGTGCGGCGGTAGTACACGCCGACACCATTGAGACATTCGGCCCTTTGAGGCCATAGATAATCGAGATCATGCCCGCGACCATGTTGATGATCGAGCCCGGCACAAAGAATGGCGAAATGCGGCGCGGGCCTTTTTGCAGCATTTCAGTGACAGTATCTTGGATCATCGGCAGGCCACCGATACCTGAGCCGACATTGACGCCGATGCGTTCGGCATCGAGTTCGCTGACAACGATACCTGCATCATCCATCGCCATCTTGGCGGCAGCAATCCCGTAATGGATGAAGGTATCCATACGGCGCACTTCTTTGGCGGACATCCACTCGGCTGGATCGAAGCCTTTGACCTCACCAGCAAAGCGGGTCGGTAATGACGCCGCATCAAAGCGCGTGATCTGGGCGATACCGCCACGCCCATTGATGATGTTGTCCCACGCCGTGGCGACAGTATTGCCGACGGGCGAGAGAATGCCGAGACCCGTGATAACGACGCGTCTTTTGCTCATGGTCATTCAGAAGGAATAATTTGCGGGAACCGCAGGAAAGAAAGGAGGAGCCGCCGCATGATGCGCGTACGGCCCGGTATTGCCTGTTTACTTCTTGTTGGCTGAAACGTAGTCAATTGCTTGCTGTACGTTGGTGATTTTTTCGGCGGCCTCGTCGGGAATTTCGGTTTCAAATTCTTCTTCCAGCGCCATGACTAGCTCAACGTTATCGAGCGAATCTGCGCCGAGATCTTCGACAAACGACGAATCGTTTTTGATGTCGGCTTCGGCAACGCCCAATTGCTCGGCAACTATTTTTCTGACGCGTGCTTCGATGCTATCCATTGACTACACTCCTGAGTTAAGACTTCGCTATTTTACCAAATTGGCTGCAAACAATTTTCCGCACCACAAATATAAGCTGCAGACACAAAAATGCTTATTCCATCAACATGCCGCCATTCACATGAATTGTATTGCCCGTAACGTAAGATGCATTGGGCGACGCCAGATACAGCACCGCTTCGGCGACGTCCTCAACCTGCCCCAGCCGCGCCAACGGCACGCTGGCGACAAGCTTGGCGATTTGTTCTGCGGACAATGATTTCGTCATGTCCGTATCAATAAATCCGGGTGCCACGCAGTTGACCGTGATGTTGCGGCTGCCAACTTCACGTGCCAACGCTTTGCTGAAGCCGACCATGCCCGCCTTCGCCGCGACGTAATTGGTTTGCCCGGCGTTACCCATGAAACCGACCACCGAGGCGATGTTGATAATGCGACCGGCGCGGGCTTTCATCATCGGCTTCATCACCGCACGGCTCAGCCGGAAAACAGAGGTGAGATTGGTGTCGATGACCGCCTGCCAATCTTCGTCTTTCATGCGCATCAGCAAGGTATCGCGGGTGATGCCCGCGTTGTTGACAAGGATTGAGACGCCGCCGAATTTTTCGTCAATTGCGCGCATCGCGGCGTCGATCTGCGCGGCGTCTTGCACATTGAGCGTCATGCCGACACCTTGATACCCGGCGGTTTTGATGGCGGCATTGATGCTCTCGCTGCCCGCAGCCGAGGTGGCCGTGCCAATAACTGTCGCACCAGCGCGACCCAGCGATTGCAGTATCGCCGCGCCAATACCGCGGGTGGCACCGGTGATGAGTGCGACTTGGCCTGTGAGCGGGGACATGGCGGACTCCAGAATAGGCGTTGTGGTCATGCGTTACTGGCTTCAATGGCCGTGCGCAACGACGCGTCGTCGGATACCGCAAGACAGTTGAGGGCGGGCGCAATCCGGCGATTGAGCCCGGTGAGAATTTTACCCGGGACACATTCGACTATCTGTGCAGCGCCCAATACTGCGATGTACTGCACGGTCTCGATCCACCGCACTGGACGATACAGTTGCTCGACCAAGGCTTGTTTGATCGCATCAACCGATTGAAACGCTTGCACATCGGCATTCTGAATCACCGGCGCGTGTGGCAACGCCATCGGCACGTTTTGCAAATATGCTGCGAGTTTGTCCGCTGCGGGTTTCATCAGCGCGCAGTGCGATGGTACGCTCATGGGCAGCAACAGCGCGCGCTTGGCACCGCGCTCCTTGGCGAGCGCCATGCCGCGCTCAACCGCCGTTTTATGACCTGCGATCACGATCTGTCCGGGTGAATTCAAATTGACCGCATCCAGCACTTCGCCGGCTGCGGCGTCGCGACAAACTTCGCGCACGATGTCGGCATCGAGGCCAAGAATGGCGGCGATACCACCAGTGCCTTCCGGCACAGCGTCCTGCATGGCTTGTGCGCGAAACCGCACCAGCGGCACAGCGTCTTGAAAAAGAAGTGCGCCTGCTGCGACCAGCGCCGTATATTCACCCAGACTGTGACCCGCATAGCAATCCGCTTCACGCCCACCAAGCTCGCGCCATGCGCGAAAGGTCGCTACACCCGCAACCAGCATGATCGGTTGCGTATTAACGGTCTGCGCGAGTGCGGCGTCAGGACCGCTGGCGATCATCGCCCAGAGGTCGGTACCGAGCGCCAATGACGCTTCTTCAAATGTGCGCCGCACCACCGGCAGCGCATCGAAGCCGGCCATCATGCCAATAGATTGTGATCCTTGCCCCGCAAAAGTGAGCGCGAATTTGGCCATTACCACTCCACCATCGCCGCACCCCACGCAAACCCACCGCCGAGCGCGGCAATCAGAACCTTTTGGCCGGGCTGAATCCTGCCATCTCGCACGGCCACGTCGAGCGCGAGCGGGATCGAGGCAGCGGAAGTATTGCCGTGTTTATCTACAGTCAACACGACCTTTTCATCCGGCAGCGCCAATTTTTTTGCCGCGTGCATGATGATGCGTTTGTTCGCTTGATGGCAGACAAACCAGTCAATGGATTCGGGCTTGACGTTGTTGGCGTTGAGCGCTTCCCATGCCACCTCTTCAAACGCTTTCACCGCGAATTTATAGACCGCCGCGCCGTCCATTTCTAGGTACGGGCTGCCGCGTATTTTGCCGTTGTCGAAACTGCCGGGCGCGCGCAGCGCATTGCGGTGGCTGCCGTCGGCATGCAAGTGTGTGGAGAGTATGCCGGGGCTGGTAGATGCCTTAAGAACCACCGCGCCTGCGCCATCGCCAAACAACACACAGGTGCCACGATCCTGCCAATTCAAAATGCGCGAGAACAGTTCCGCACCCACGACCAACGCGCATTTTGCGGCGCCGGTACGAATGAATTTTTCGGCAGTGGCGAGCCCATAAACGAAGCCTGCGCAGACGGCTTGCACATCGAACGCCACGCCTTGTCGAATACCAAGCTTGTCCTGCAAGATGCAAGCGGTTGCCGGAAAGATCATGTCGGGCGTCGAGGTGGCGACAATGATGAGGTCAATTTCGCTGGCGTCGATGCCGGCGGCTTGAATCGCACGTTGTGCCGCGATCAACGCCAGATCACTAGCACTTTGATGGTCGGCGGCGTAGTGTCGTTCGCTGATACCGGTACGCGTGACGATCCATTCATCGTTGGTTTCAACGATTTTCTCCAAGTCGCGATTGGTGACGATGCGCTCCGGCAAGTAACTCCCGGTGCCGATGATTCTTGCGTAACTTGTCAAGCGGACTCTCCAGCAACTTCAGGGGTTGGTATGTGCGCGGGACGGCTGGGATGCAGCAGACCTTCGGCGAGCAGGCGTTCGACTTCCGTGGAAATCAAGGCCAGCAGCCCATGCTCGACTTCTGATGCAGCGCGCTCCAGTGCCTTTGAAAACGCGTAGGCATCGGCCGAACCGTGGCTTTTGACGACGACCCCCTTCAAGCCGAGTAATGTAGCGCCGTTGAAGCGGCGATGATCTACCCGTTCGCGAAAGCCGTTGATAACGGCGCTGGACGCGAATGCGGCCAGTTTGCGAAAGATATTTTTGGTGTATTCCTCCTTAAGAAATTCGCCAATCATCTTGGCCATTCCCTCGGACGTTTTCAGCATGACGTTACCGACAAAACCATCACACACGACCACATCGGTGGTGCCTTTGAAGATGTCGGTGCCTTCGATGTTGCCGTAAAAATTCAAGTGGCTCGCACGCAGCAGCTCGCCAGCGGCCTTGACCTTTTCGTTGCCCTTGATATCCTCTGAACCGATATTCAACAGACCCACCGTTGGGTTCGTGTTGCCGTCCACGGCCGTGGCCAACATGGCACCCATGATCGCAAATTGCAGCAGGTGTTCAGGAGAACAATCTGCGTTAGCGCCGAGATCAAGCGTGTAGACTACGCCCTTGCGGGTCGGCAGCGCCGCGCAGATCGCGGGGCGATCAATGCCGGGCAAGGTCTTCAAGACAAATTTGGCGGTGCCCATGAGCGCGCCGGTATTGCCTGCTGACACACAAGCGTGCGCGTCACCAGATTTAACGAGATCAATCGCGACTCGCATCGAGGAGTGTTTTTTGTGACGAATGGCGGAGCGAATATCTTCGTCCATCCCGACTACGTCAGGCGCCTCAACGATCTGGATTCTGCCTGCGCCGACCAGCGTGGCGGCATCGCCACCAGCACGCTTGAATTCAGCCTCGATGGCAGCGGTGCGGCCAACGAGGGATACGCGGCAACCCGGCGCTTGACGCAGAAATTGCAACGCAGCGGACGTCGTTACTGATGGGCCATGGTCGCCGCCCATCGCATCAATCGCGATATGAGTCTGCATATGTTGGGCGCGTCCCCTGAAGCGAGACCGAGCAGTTTAGCGCGTTCTCAACGACGTTCTTATTATCAAATTCGCACAGCGCCAATCCGGCAACTCATGACGCTGAGAACCACTGCCCTCAGCATCATGTCGGTCAGCGCTGGTGGCGACGCTACGCAAACGATTTATTCGTCGGCTTTAGTCTTGATGATTTTCTTGCCACGATAGTAGCCGCTCGGCGAGACGTGGTGACGCAGATGCGTTTCGCCGGTTGTTGGCTCGACCGCCAATGGTGGGTTGGTCAGAAAGTCGTGCGCGCGATGCATGCCACGCTTGGACGGCGACTTCTTGTTTTGTTGAACTGCCATGGTGATTCTCCTGATTAAAAATGATTACTGAATTTGATTTCGTGGTGCTGCGCAGCGGATACAAAATGCTGCGTGACAAAAATTTCTACTGCTTATTTTCCATCGACTTTTTCAACGTCGCCAATTTGGCAAACGGCGAGGGCTTTTTTGCCGGTGCACCATCAACCCCATTTTGCTTGCGCCCCTCGCCTCTAGCAACGGAGGCCTTGTCAGGCTTCGCGGTGATTGCCCAGAGCGGCAAATCGAGCAGAATTTCCTCTTCGATCAGCGCCTCAACCTCAAACTCCGCACCCAATGCTACGTAGTCCTCGTCAGCCGCTTCGTCTTCGAGCGGCGGCAATTCTGATTCTTCGTTGACCACCACGAGGCGACTTTCTATTGCCAAGTCGTGATGTTCGGGCTCCAAGGTTTTCGGGTCAAGCAGAAAAAACCAACCTGTAATTATACACTTAACGCGTTTTACCCGTCCACCGCTGGCATCGACTGACTCGGCACCGCTGAGCGTGTAGTCAATTTCCCCTTCTGGCAACGCCAGAAACGGCTTGAGACGGCTCAGCGACGCTGCCGTACACTGCCCTGCAATCACTTGCGCCGTGCGGGTAAATCGATCAACGGAAATCTTGGTGGTCATGGCGGCCAGGTTGCTGGCGCGGGCGCGGGTTGGAAACAAACGCCGCACTGCGATAGGAGCGATAAGAGGAGGCAGATGATACAATTTGGCGGTCAAAAAGTCAAAAAGTCATTGATTTTGAAGAAAAAAATCGTCCTCGCCTCCACCTCGCGGTATCGTGCAGAATTATTGTCCCGTTTGCAAATTCCGTTCGTCACTGCGCGTCCGGACTGCGACGAAACACCGCTCCCTAGCGAGTTACCTGCCAAGACCGCGCTCCGCCTTGCGGAAGCCAAAGCGCGCAGCATTGCGCACAGTTTTAGTGACGCGCTGATTATCGGCTCGGATCAAGTTGCCGAACTCAATGGGCAGCCGCTCGGTAAGCCTGGCACACGTGAACGTTCGTTCGCGCAACTGACGGCGATGCGTGGGCAACGCGTGATTTTTCATACGGCGCTCACCCTGCTCGATACCACCACCCTGAGAGCCCAATCGCGGGTAGTGCCAACCACTGTTCTAGTCCGCAACTACTCCGCCGCTGAGATTGAGCATTATCTGGATCACGAAGATGCGCTCGATTGCGCCGGTAGCGCCAAATCAGAGGGCTTGGGCGTGGCGCTGATTCAGAAAATGGAGAGCGACGATCCCACCGCGCTAATCGGCCTACCGCTGATCGCGCTCACTGATCTACTGCTGCAAATGAATTATCGAGTGCTGGCGTGAGCGACAAATTCGGCACGCTGTATTTGATCCCGACGCATCTCGCCGAACCTATCGCTGCCGATGCGATTCTGCCACGCGACGTACTCGCCATCGCGCTGCGGCTTGAACACTACATCGCAGAAAATGCCAAGACAGCGCGCGCATTCCTGAAGGGCATTGGCTTGGCGCGCCCGTTGCAGGAAATTTCAATCGCCGAACTCGACAAGCACGCACCGCAGAACGCAATCGACGCGCTATTGACACCGCTAATGGCGGGGCACGACGTGGGCCTGGTCTCCGAAGCGGGCGCGCCAGCGGTCGCGGATCCCGGTGCACTGATTGTTGCGACGGCACATGCGCGAGGAGTACGCGTGGCCCCGATGGTCGGCGCGTCGTCGATTCTGTTGGGGCTGATGGGCTCAGGGCTGAACGGCCAGCGATTCGCGTTTCACGGGTATCTACCGCAGGAAAAATTGGCGCGGCAAAAAGCGATTGCTGAATTCGAACGCGAATCACGGCAAAAAAACATGACGCAAATTTTTATTGAAACACCGTATCGCAATGCCCCCACATTTGCCGACTTGCTGACGACACTCAATGAAGCGACACAACTGTGCGTCGCCGCCAATCTCACTGCGAGCGATGAGCGCATTCAAACAACGAGCGTAAATAGCTGGCGAAAACGCAACGCAAGCCTAGAAAAAGTGCCAACGCTATTTTTGTTTCTTGCTTAGCGATTACGCCAGTGCGCTCGGCAATATCGGCTGTAACAATACGCATTTTTTCGCCAGAATTGGCTCAATATCTTTTGCTGACAGTGGCACGCTAAAGAAATATCCTTGCCCGACGGTGCAGCCTTTTGAGCGCAACAGGGAAAGCTGCCCGGCCGTTTCGACACCCTCAGCGATGATGTCGAGATTGAGACTTTTCGCCATGCTGATGATCGCGACAACAATAGCGGAATCGTTGGGATCGACGGTGATTTCACGCACGAAGCTCTGGTCGATCTTCAGCTTGGAAATGGGCAGGCGTTTCAGATACGACAAACTCGAATAGCCGGTACCGAAGTCGTCCACGGCCAGTTGAATACCCATCGCCGAAATTTCATTGAGCACCGCAATCGTGCCTTCAGCTTGGCGCATCACTTGACTCTCGGTGATTTCAAGTTCCAAAAACTCCGCGCGCAGGCCGGTACGTTTGAGGATGCCAATCAACGTCTGCGTGAAGCTTCTGTCGGTCAACTGACGTGCCGATAAGTTCACCGACATGCGAATCGGCGGCAACCCTTGTTCCTGCCACGCCTTGTTTTGTCGGCAACTCTCTTCGAGTACCCATCGACCCAATTCATTGATGAGGCCGGTTTCTTCCGCCAGCGGAATGAATTCGCCCGGCATCATCGTCACGCCATCCGCCGTGACCCAGCGCACCAGCGATTCGTTAGCGACAATTTCACCGGTGACCAAATCAATTTGCGGCTGGTAGACCAATGAAAATTCGCCGTTTTGCACTGCGGCGCGCAAATTCGATTCGAGCGTTGCTCGGCGCTTGACCGCCACGTTCATCTGCGAAGCGAAAAACTGATAGGTGTTTTTGCCGAGGCTCTTGCCATGGAACATCGCCGTGTCAGCGTTCTTGAGCAGCGTCGAGGCGTCGCGACCGTCGTCAGGGAACATGGCAATGCCCATCGAACCCGACACGTGCTGCGCTGAACCGGCGATCTGAAAGGGTGCCCGCAGTGCATCGAGCATTTTTTGCGCGACCCGGGTCGCGCCCTGATGACCTTCCAGCTCATCCAGTAGCACGATAAATTCGTCGCCGCCCTGCCGAGCGATCGTGTCGTGAGAGCGTACCGATGCTGAGAGACGGTAAGCAATTCCGCGCAACAAATCATCACCAGCATCGTGGCCGAGCGTGTCGTTAATATTTTTGAAGTTGTCGATGTCGATAAAGATAACCGCGAGCTTTTTCCCACTGCGCGCAGCGCGGTTGATTGCCGACGAGATCCTATCCTGCATCAGGGCGCGATTGGGAAGATCGGTCAGCGCGTCGTGGTACGCAAGGTGTGCGATGCGTTGTTCAATTTCGTGGCGCGCGGTCACATCGCGAGTGTTGACGACAATGCCGCGAACGGCGGGCACGTCCAGACAGCTCTTGCCAATCGACTCCAACACCCGCCAAGTGCCGTCGCTCGCCTGCGCGCGGAATTGAAACGGCTCATCCTCATGACCCCCTTCGACCACTTCTTGGAGTTTCGCGCGTAACCCATCCACGTCGTCGCGATGGACAAAGTCAAATTGGCTGCGGCCAATCATCGCGCTAGGGTCCACGCCCATCAAGTGGCGCACCGACGGACTCTGGTAGGTGATGATACCCTCAGCATCAATCACGGTGACTAAGTCCATCGCGCTCTCGGTGAGCATCTGGAATCGCCCTTCCGAGGCCTGTAGCGCTTCCTCGACTTGCTTGAAATCAGTGATGTCGGTGAGAACACCGATCACACCTGCGGGCTCGCCGGAGGGGTTGGTAAACCGGCTAATGTGCTTCAACATGCGCCGAGTTTGGCCTTGGCCGGACACCACCGCGATCTCGCTAACCACCGACTTACCCGTCGCAAGCACGCCACGATCCTCACTCGCGGCGACCTCGGCTAGACCCGGGGCCAGTAACTCAGCGGGGCCCTTGCCGATCCAGTCCTCACGTCGTTGCCCCATGAATACTTCCCACGCGCGGTTGAAGCCTAGGTAGCGGTTATCCAGCCCCTTGTAGAATATCTGGTTGGGCAGTACTTCGAGAAGTTCCTTGGTGAAGTGCAATTGCTGATCCAGCGTGCGCCCGGTCTCTTTGAGCTCCGTGATGTCTGAACAAGTCACCAGAATACCGACCACTTCCTGATCAAGCCCACGCAACGGTGCGGCGGAAACGCTGATTTCCAGCGTCCTGCCGCCGGGGCTGTGCCAGATAATTTCCAGATTGCTGACCTCGTTGCCCGCTAAAACCTGCTGGCGCAATTGCAGCGTTTGCGCACGCGATGTACCTGTATACAGCGGCGAAGGCCGACCCAACACATCATCTTCCGCGAAGCCAAACAAACGCTCGGCGGCAGGATTCCACAGAGTGACGATGCCATTTGGCGTCACAGAATAAATCGCCAACGGTGAGGTTTCTACAATCGCGCGTAATGATTCATTGAGCGCACCCAGCGTCTCTTGGGCAGCGTGATATTGCGAAACATCTTCAAGTGAAGCAATGCTATAAAGCGGCTCCGCATTCGCCCCTTTCACCACGACGCCAGTGTATTGCGCCCACATGACCGAACCATCCTTGCGCACGTAACGCGTCTCTGACGCGTCCGCAGTGCTGCTGGCCAGTGCGCGCGCGATGAGCGAGCCCTCGGCCAGCCGGTCATCCGGGTGCGTCAGATCGACGAACCGTCGTCCCAGCAATTCAACGCTGGTGTACCCGAGCATTTCGCAGAAGCGCCGGTTCACGATCACTAGGCGGCCCTGTAAATCAACCTGCGTGAGTCCGACCCCGACCAGTTCAAAAGCCTCACGGAATTTGCGCTCGCTATCGGCAAGCTCGCGCTCGCGCTGGCGCACGGATATGGCTGCGGTCGCGAGCGCGGTATCCAAATGGCCTAGTTCCGCGAACCCTGTCTTCGCGTGCCCGCTTGACGGGTAGGCACGAATGTCACTTTGTTCGAGCGTCTCGGTGAAGCGACGAATTGGTGCGCTGACGTGACGCGCCAACCAAGCCCCCGCCGCCGCCGCCAGCATTAGCCCGGCGCCACTCGCGACTAGCAACCACACACGTAAGCGCGTGATGATTTCAACTGGCAATTCGCCGTTGCGCGCGGCGAATTCGAACCCAAGCACCAGCACCCCAATAAGCAGCAAGGCTGCCAAGGTCACGCCGAGAATAATTCGTGCGCTCAGACTCATACGCGATGCACTGTTTGCCGCGCGACCATCGGATGCGCCGACAGGAGTATCAGTGATCGGCGTTGTCGGGGACATAACGGGTACTGATGCTAGATTTGGCCGCACCGCTCTCACCGCGCCATTCTGGACCAAGGCACTGGTCAGACGAGTCACGCCGTCCGATTCGCCCCCTGTTCTGCTCCCGCCCTGCACTGCGTTGTCGTCCACCATCTTGTTCTACGTCCCTCGTGACGCGCCTTGTTACTGGCCTCGCGTGCATCACGTCTGCACCGCGAACACACATTCTTATTGTCGTTGCCATGAACTTCTACATCAGTTTGTATCGGCAATACTCGTTGTTAGCCACACCGCGCCATCGCTCTCCAAGATCGCAATTTTCGAGAGCGATGATCCGTGGCAGGGGCCGTCAATGCAAAGCCCGGTTGCCGCCTCGAACAGCGCGCCGTGAGTAGCACAAACCAAGTATAAACCTGATTCGTCAAACACCTGCCCCGGCTGCCAGTCCAGGTCGGTGCCGCGGTGCGGACAGCGATTAATGTAGGCGTGGACGGCGTTGTTGAAGGCAACGACTATGCCGGGCGCGCCGCCGCCTGCGCTTGGAATCTCGAAGCGAACGGCCAAGCCACCATCGAGGAGCTCGGCGCGCGCGCAAATTTTTTGCGCGTTTTTCACGCGTGTTTCCGCAACCAGGCGCCAAGTTCCGCGACTGATTCGACCACTGCGCACGTCTCGAACTGCGTGAGTGCCTCGCGCGGGTGAGCGCCGTAGCTGACTGCGATGACTGGCGTGCCCGCATTTTTCGCGAGATTGAGGTCATGAGTCGTATCGCCAATCATCAGCGTTCGCGCAGGCTCGACTCCCAGCGCATCCATCAAGTGCAGCAGCATGTCTGGGTGCGGCTTGGGAAAACCTTCATCGCCGCAGCGCGAGGCGTGAAAATGTGGCTTGAGTTCGGTGTAACGAAAAGCGCGCTCCAAGCCCAAGCGCGGCTTGCCAGTGGCGACGGCGAGGAATCGTTCAGGATGCGCGAGCTTCGCGAGCAGTTCCCGCACACCTTCGTACAACGGCGCTTCGTCGTCGCGAGGCACGTAGTGATGACGGAAACGTTCAGCGAAGCGCATCCGATCCGTAGTCGATAACTCTGGAAATAATGTTTCACTCGATTGCTGCAAACCGAGGCCCATGATGTGCTTGGCCTCGACGGCGGTCGGCTCACGCAATCCCAACTCGCGCGCGGCGAGTTGAATACACTCGGCGATCAATCCGGTTGAGTTGCTGAGCGTGCCGTCCCAATCGAAAACGATCAGGTCAAAATTGTTTACTGGAATCATTTCGCCAATTTCGTTTGACCACGCAAAAATACCAAATACCTCACCAAATCTGGCGTTTGCGGCGATTCGATGGCCAGCATTTCGCCCGTAAGCGGATGCGGAAAACGAATCAAACGCGCATGCAAAAACATCCGTTTCAGCCCACCATTCTTCACCGCCTGCGCGATTTTATTCAACGCGAAATCACCATATTTATCGTCGCCAATAATCGGAAAGCCAAGGTGCGATAAATGCACGCGAATTTGATGCGTGCGGCCGGTACGAATATCGCAATCGAGCAAGGTCGCCATGCCCAGCCGCTCGACGCGCGTGAAAATGGTGTGCGCATCTTGGCCGTCTTCTTCGTCCACAGATACTCGCTTTTCGCCGCCCAAGGTCTGAAACTTGGCGAGCTTCATGCGCACATGGCGCTTCTCATCCGTCCAATCGCCTTTCACCAGCGCGTAGTAATGTTTTTCGATGCGGGTCGCGGTTTCGCCGCGCAGCATCGCGTGCATGCCGGTGAGCGCGCTGCGCTTTTTCGCGATCAACAACACGCCCGAGGTTTCGCGATCCAAGCGGTGCACCAGTTCCAAATATTTCGCCTCGGGTCGTTGTGCGCGCAGCGCTTCGATCACGCCGAAGCTGACGCCACTGCCGCCATGCACCGCCATCCCCGCTGGTTTATCGACGGCAATCAAGGCATCGTCTTCAAACAGAAAGGCCAATGACTGGCGCGCCTTTTCCGCCATTTTCGCCTCGGACGGCACGTTGGCGTTGACCTTTGCCAGCTTGATCGGCGGCACGCGCACCAGATCGCCCTCGACGACGCGGTAGGCGGCGTCCACCCTGCCCTTGTTCACCCGCACCTCGCCCGAGCGCACGATCCGGTAGACGTGGCTCTTGGGCACGCCCTTGAGCAACGCCACCAGATAGTTGTCGAGCCGCTGCCCGACGCTGGCTTCGTCGATGGTCATCACGCTGGCCGCCTCGGCGTTGGGTGCGGGCAACGTGTCCGTCGGTGGTTTGTGCGCCGGGGGAACCATCTTAAGTTATACTCATATCTCGTTGATTTTGAAGCGAGTCCTGAATTGATTCGGCGCACCAAGGTGGTTGCCGCTCCGTTCCGGACCAGCCGATCATCACCGCAATTTTCACCGCCCCACAGTCCCGCGCGATTTCTAAATCCATCGCCAGTGGCTTGTGAAACGTGAATCCCTTGCGGAAAACGGGCGGTCGTTTTCGCTCACCGCGGCCAGCTTACAGCGGCCAAAACAAGTAGCGATACTAAACGATTTACGCGCGCCCTCCGGGATGCAGGTCGATAGACCCAGCGGCCGGAGCCAAAGCAAGATGGTGCCGTGAAGTGGAATATTTTTAGCTTGCCTCGAACTGAGACAGGCTTTGGATGAAGAAGAACCGAGTGTTGTGGTTGCGAAGCTTCCAACTCCAGCGCTCCATGCGTATGAGCCGTATCGTGAAATCCCATATCAAGAACCTCCGGATTTTCAGCGCTCTCCCTGATTTTTCAGCGAGAGCTTTACTTCGCTAACGCGCATGTCCCGCGCGTTTGGCGCGGTGTGGTTTTGGCCCGTCCGCCATTCCCTTCTGGCCTCGCCATGCCTTTGGTTCGACGTTGCTGTCGAGAGCAAAGCGCGAGAAAGAAGACATAAATGAAACGAATGCTATTCAACGCAACCCAGCCCGAAGAGCTGCGCGTTGCCATTGTTGATGGTCAAAAACTGGTCGATCTCGACATCGAGCACGCCGGTCAGGAACAACGCAAAAGCAACATCTACAAGGCCAAAGTCACCCGCGTCGAGCAATCGCTTGAAGCCATCTTCGTTGACTACGGCGCCGAACGCCACGGCTTCTTGCCGTTCAAAGAACTCACCCGCGAGTACGTGCAAGGCGAAGACGGCGACGGTACCCGCGCCAAACTCGCGCAAAATCTCAAGGTCGGTCAGGAGATTTTGGTGCAGGTCGAGAAGGACGAGCGCGGCAACAAAGGTGCAGCGCTCACTACTTACATCTCACTCGCTGGTCGCTACTTGGTATTGATGCCAAACAACCCACGCGGTGGCGGCGTCTCGCGCCGTGTTGAAGGTGAAGACCGCGCGGAATTGCGCGAAACACTGGATTCATTAAACATTCCACAAGGCATGAGCGTCATTGCGCGCACCGCTGGTATCGGTCGCAGCGCCGAAGAATTGCAGTGGGACTTGAGCTACCTGATGCAGTTGTGGGAAGCCATCGAAGGTGCCGGCCGCGATGTCAAAGCGCCTGAGTTGATCTATCTTGAATCGAGCTTGGTGGTTCGCGCGATTCGCGATTTATTCCAGCCAGACATCGGCGAAATCTTGATCGACACGCCAGAAATTTTTGAACAAGCGCAGTCGTTTATGTCCACCGTGATGCCCGCCAACGTGGGCAAGGTTAAGTTGTATACGGATGACGTGCCGCTGTTCTCGCGCTTCCAGATCGAGCACCAGATCGAAACCGCATATCGCCGCGATGTGCAACTGCCATCCGGTGGTGCGATTGTCATCGACCACACCGAAGCACTGGTCTCCATCGACGTCAACTCCGCACGCTCCACACGCGGCCACGACATTGAAGACACCGCCTTCCGCACCAACTGCGAAGCAGCTGACGAAATCGCCCGCCAACTGCGCCTGCGCGATTTGGGTGGCTTGGTGGTGATCGACTTCATCGACATGGAATCGACGAAAAACCAACGCGAAGTGGAGAACCGTTTGCGCGACGCGTTGCATCACGACCGCGCCCGCGTGCAGACCGGCAAGATTTCACGCTTCGGCTTGCTCGAACTTTCGCGTCAGCGTTTGCAACCCGCGCTGTCCGAATCGAGCTACATCCCCTGCCCGCGCTGCCACGGCATCGGTCATATCCGCGACACTTCATCGTCTGCGTTACACATCCTGCGCATCATTCAAGAAGAGTCGATGAAAGAAAACACCGCCGCAATTCATGCGCAGGTGCCAGTCGATGTTGCGACCTACCTGTTGAACGAAAAGCGCCAAGACGTGCACGCCATCGAGACCCGATTCAAGGTCAATGTGCTACTGATCCCGAACGTGCATCTGGAAACGCCGAACTACGAAATCGAGCGCCTACGCCACGATTCCGAAAAGCTCGATGTCACCACGCCTAGCTATCAAATGGTAGTGAAGCCGGCTGAGGACGTTGCAGCGAAATCCGCTGCTGCCACGCCAGAAGCCAAAGCCACTCGCCCGGAGCCGATTGTCAAGGGCATCACGCCGGATCAACCTGCGCCGATTGCAGCTGAACCGGTGCCACGCGAACTGCGTGCGCCCGCGCTTGCAGCTGTTGCAGCAGTCACGCCAGCACCGTCGATGTGGCAACGCTTCAAACGGGTGTTTGTCGGTGAAGCCGCACCAGCACAGCCGATTGCACCGCAGCGCCCAATCGGCGACGCTGCGAAAAAAGACGGTGCACGTGGTGAACAGAATCGTGATCGCTCGCGTCGTGATGGTGGCCGTGATGGTGCACGCGATGGTGGCCGTGACGGCAGCCGCGATGGCGGACGCGACAGCAAACGCGGCCCGGGTGCACGTTCTGGTCAAGGTCAGGGGCAAGGGCAGGGTCAAGGACAAGGCCAACAAGGTCAAGGTCGCGGCCCACGCAAGGAAGGCGATGCTCGTCCACCGCAGAACCGTGAACCGCGTGCAGACGGCGCACCAGACGCCAAGCCACAAGAAGGTCGTGGCCCGCGCGAGCCGGCGCAGCAACAAAAACCACGTCAACCGCAAGCACCAAAACCAGCCCTCGAAGCCAGACCAGCGGTTGAAGGCGAAGAGGGCGAAGGTCGCAGTCGTCGTCGCCGTGGTCGCGGTGGACGGGGTGGTCGTGATGGTGCAGAACGTGGCGAGCGCAGTCCGCGCAACGACGCGAACGACGCGGCAGTCGCGGAATCGGCCGTGCCGCGTAACGCGGCAACAGCACCGGTAGCACTCGCCGCCGTCAGCGCCCTCACCGCCGCACCAATGCATCACGCGCCCGAGTCCGTACCGACACCGACCCACGCGCCGGAAGCCGCACGCGAGCACGTGGCGGCACCAGCACCAGCTCCGGTCGCGCCACCTGCACCTGTTGCAGCGCCCGCATCGGTAGCAACGCCGCAACATGCCGCCGGCGTGGTCGATCAAATCGACGACGCGCAAACGCAACAGCCGTCACGTCGCCGTCCGCGCCCCGAATCACCTGCGGCTGCAGCCAGCGCGTCGCTGGTTTTCATCGAGACCGCACCAGACAAGGCGCAACAATCGGGGCTCGTCGAGGAAGAAGCCCAACGTCGCCGCACACCGCGTCCACGCAAAGTGCGTGAGCAAGTGAGCGAGCCGCTGATGGTAGTTGAAACGGCGTCCACAACGCCTCCACAAAACCCACAAGCGTAGGCAACCCGCTGCACAAAAACCGTTCGAGGCGACTCGAACGGTTTTTTTTCGCACCACATTTCCGTTTCGTGTCGATCCGGCAAAGAAACGAATAACATAGCGTTCAATCAACAAGGGACACTGACATGCCTGCCGCGCTCGCCTCCATCGACTTCTACTTCGATTTTTCTTCGCCATACGGCTATCTAGCCTCGCTGCGCATCGACGCGCTCGCCGCGAAATATGGCCGTAGCGTGACGTGGCGACCGATCCTGCTCGGCCCGGCATTCAAAGCCAGCGGTAACGCGCCATTGATCGGTCAGCCGCTCAAGGGCGACTATGCAAAACGCGATCTCGTGCGCACCGCGAAATTCATGGGTATCCCGTTCGGCATGCCAACGCCCTTCCCCATCGGTACGCAAAATGCCGCGCGCGCGTTTTACTGGCTGGCAGATCGCGATGTGGCGTTGGCGAAGAAAGTTGCTACCGCACTTTTCCACAACTATTTCGTCGATGGCCGTGACATTAGCTCACCAGAAGTCGTCGTAGAAGTCGCGAGTGTTAGTGGTGCCGACGGTGCTGCACTCGCCACTGCGCTTGCCGATCCGGTGGTCAAAGAACGCTTGAAAAAAGAAGTCGAAACCTCGCTCGCCAACGGCGTTTTCGGCTCACCCTACACCATCGTCGACGGCGAGCCATTCTGGGGTGCGGATCGTCTTGACCACATCGAGGCTTGGCTGAAGAGTGGCGGGTGGTGATCACATTTATCGCAGGTCGGGTTGCGCAGCTACCCGACCGTGGAAGTACGCACATGCAGCCAGGTAGCTGCGCAACCTAGCCGACAAATTTCAGAGTGAGAAAACCCCGCAGGAGCGCACCATGCCAACCATTCAATCCATCGGCCAAATCGCCATCAACGCGAAAGACGTAGCACGCGCGAAAGCCTTTTATCAGGACGTGCTCGGTCTCACGCATCTGTTCGACGCCGGGCCGAAGCTCAGTTTCTTTCGTTGCGGCGAAGTGCGGCTAATGATTACCACCGCCGAGAAACCAGAGTTCGATCATCCTGCGTCGATCATTTACTACAAGGTTGCGGATCTCAGCGCCACGTGTGCTGCGCTCACGGCAAAAGGCATAACGTTCGAGCAGCAACCCGCGCTGGTCGCACCGATGTCCGACCACGATTTGTGGATGGCATTCCTGCGTGATTCAGAGGGCAACATGGTGGGCTTGATGGCGGAAGTCAAACGCTAGCCTTAGCTTAACGTGTTCGCCGATATTCGATACTAGGCATCATCGACGCACATCGAAGTCATCACTTAGCTGCGTTAACAGCGCTTGTTGCAAACCGTGGCAACCTCGCTCAACGAGATCAAGCACACGCTCGAAATCATTCGCCTCGCCATAGTAGGGATCCGGTACTTCAAGGCCCTCTGCCCCGACCGCAAATTCAAGCAGCAATTTCACGCGACCCGCGAACTTTGCCGGACACATCGCGCGCAAGTACTTCATGTTGATTTCGTCCATCGCCAACACGTAATCAAATCGCGCGAAGTCTGCCGTCATGATCTGACGCGCACGCAATGGCGTAAGATCAACGCCGCGCCGAGCCGCATGTTCGACGCTACGCGCGTCGGGCGGCGCACCGATGTGATAACCGTGGGTGCCCGCAGAATCAATATCCACGCGGCTTTCCAGAGGGGTGTCGACGATCAGCTTGCGCATCACGCCTTCCGCTGATGGCGAGCGGCAGATGTTGCCGGTACATACAAACAAAATTCTCGTCAGATCCATTTACGCAGCCTCGTCCTTGCCACCCAGCACCAACATCTTGTTGCGCAACATTCGCAACTCGTCGCGTAACTTCGCCGCCTTCTCAAACTCCAGATTGCGTGCGGCTTCCATCATCTCTTTCTCAACGCGTTTGATCGCAGCCTCCATTTGTTTTTCATTGAGCACTTCGTATTTCTTGCGATCCTGCGCGGCTTTGCGATCCGTCGATTGCGTCGCGCGCTTCTCGTCGATGTCGTAGCCGCTCTCAATAATGTCCTTGATGCGTTTGGTCACCGAACGCGGTGTGATGCCATGCTCAACGTTAAACGCAAGTTGCTTCTCACGACGACGATTGGTTTCCGAAATCGCGAACTTCATTGAGTCGGTTTCGCGGTCCCCGTACAAAATCGCCGTGCCATTCAAATTTCGCGCGGCGCGGCCAATGGTTTGAATCAACGAGCGAGCGCCGCGCAAAAATCCTTCTTTGTCTGCGTCAAGAATCGCCACCAGCGAGACTTCGGGAATATCCAAGCCCTCGCGCAGCAAGTTGATGCCAACCAATACATCGAACAAGCCGGCACGCAAATCACGAATAATTTCCACGCGCTCCACGGTATCAATATCCGAGTGTAAGTAGCGCACCTTGATGCCGTTCTCGGTCAAGTAATCCGTGAGGTCTTCCGACATCCGTTTGGTCAAGGTCGTGACCAGTACACGTTCGTTCAGCGCCACCCGCTTGTTAATTTCCGACAGCACATCATCCACCTGCGTAGACGCAGGCCGCACGAACAACATCGGATCAACCAAGCCGGTTGGGCGCACTACCTGTTCGACAATTTGCGCGGCGTGTTTCGCTTCGTAATCGGCTGGTGTTGCCGACACGAACACGGTCTGGCGCATCAGCGTTTCGAATTCATCGAATCTGAGTGGTCGGTTATCCATCGCCGACGGCAAGCGAAATCCATAGCCCACCAAATTTTCCTTGCGCGCACGATCCCCTTTGTACATCCCACCCACTTGCGGTACCGTGACGTGGCTCTCGTCGATAATCATCAACGCGTTCTTCGGCAAATAGTCGATCAAGGTCGGCGGCGGCGAACCGGGCGGGCGACCACTCAAATGCCGCGAATAATTTTCGATGCCTTTACAAAAACCAATCTCGTTCAGCATTTCTAAATCAAATGTGGTGCGCTGCTGAATCCGTTGCGCTTCAAGGAGTTTGCCTTCCTTGGTGTAATGCTCAATGCGCTCACGCAGTTCAATCTTGATCGCTTCAATGGCCTTCAAAGTCGTGCCGCGCGTGCTCACGTATTGGCTCTTGGCATATACCGTGAAGCGCGGAATTTTTTGTACGGTGTGACCGGTCAATGGGTCAAACAACGTCAGCGATTCAATCTCGTCATCGAACATGGAAATGCGCAACGCCACTTCCGCGTTCTCGGCCGGAAACACATCCAGCGAATCGCCACGCACGCGAAACGTGCCGCGACGGAAATCCAACTCGGCACGCGCGTATTGCATCGCCGACAGTTGGCGAATCATGTCCTGCTGCAACACCTTGTCGCCGGGGCGCACGATCATGCGCATCGCGTAGTAATCGGTCGGATCGCCCACGCCATAGATGCACGACACGGTCGCGACGATGATCGAATCTTGCCGCTCTAGCAACGATTTGGTGGCCGACAGACGCATCTGCTCGATGTGCTCGTTGATCGATGAATCTTTTTCGATAAACAAATCGCGCGACGGCACATACGCTTCCGGCTGGTAGTAGTCGTAATACGACACGAAATACTCCACCGCGTTTTCCGGAAAAAATTCCTTGAACTCGGCATACAACTGCGCCGCCAGCGTCTTGTTCGGTGCCATCACCAACGCGGGCCGACCTAGCTGCGCAATCACATTCGCCATCGTGTAAGTCTTGCCCGAGCCGGTCACGCCCAGCAAGGTCTGGAACGCGAGTCCGTCGTGAATGCCTTCGATCAGTTTTTCAATCGCGGCCGGCTGATCGCCAGCGGGCGGGAATGGTTGGTTGAGACGGTAGGGGGAGTTGGGGTACGTGAGGAGGGGCATGGGCAAATTTTAACAGCGTGCGCCTGTCGCCAACGCTAGTTGTCAGGTTGGCGGGGCTTTGCACACGCCGCCTTCGAGAACCGCGCACGTTTGGGCGCACGAACCTCCCGCGCAAGGAAAAACACTCATTGGTAGCCCCCGCAGTGTTGGCAGCGAAAGCAAGCAGACGCGATCACCATCAACAGCGTAAAATAATAACTGTATATTTGACTCGCTATGAGCACACCAAACACCAATCTTCGCGATCAACCCGCGTATGGCCTTGCGGAAGCAGCGCGCTACCTTAAAGTGCCAGCCGCGACATTGCGTTCGTGGGTCGTTGGCCGCGCATACCCAAAGGGTGAAACGGTCGCCAAATTTCACCCCCTCATCAAGCTGGCCGACAAACAGCCACCACTACTGTCATTTTATAACCTCGTCGAAGCACATGTTTTGCGCTCACTGCGCAGCGAGCACGGCGTCGCGGTCCACGAATTGCGCAGAGCAATACGCTACGCGGAGCGTACGCTGAATATCGAACGGCTACTGCTGAACAAAGCCATTCGCACTCACGCTGGCCAAGTATTTCTCGACGAATACGGCAAGCTTATCAACCTCACTGCATCCGGTCAGCTTGCCATGCGCAAGCTGTTGGAGGCGCACTTAAAGCGCGTGGAATGGGACGACTGGCAGTTTCCGGTGCGCCTCTACCCGTACGTGTCTTCTGAGCCGGGCGCTGAGCGCCCCATTGCGATTGATCCAAATATTGCATTTGGCCGTCCGGTTATCGTACGAGTCGGTGTTTCGACTGGCGCAATTGCCAAGCGTATTGATGCTGGTGAATCTGTGCAGGAATTAGCCAACGATTACGGCCTTCTGCCTGCGGACATTGAACAGGCGGTACTGTACGAACGCGCGGCTTGAATTCGCGGGTCTATTTCACTGACCGCGATTTGGGAAAGCAGTTTTCCACCATTCTCGCGAGCGCCGGTTTGAACATCGAACGACACCACGATCTGTTCAAACCCGATGGCTCAGATGAACAATGGCTTCAGCATTGCGGCGAAAATGGTCGAATTGCCATCACGCACAACGAGCGCATTCGCTACACACCGAACGAACTCGCCGCCGTCAAACAGCATCGTGTTTCGCTGCGGATCGCCATCGGCCACACGCCATTTCCACTGCTGGCAACAAACTTCCTGCGTACACTACCCAAAATCGAAGCGTTCCTGATACAGCACAAAGCGCCATTCATTGCGAAGGTCTATCGGCCAACGCCGGCAGAACTTGGACGCGACGCCGATGCAGCCGGACGCATTGAGCTCTGGTATCCAAAATAATTAGCTGCAGACTGTAGACCACAGTATTGACGATTTGCGTAAAACGCAGAGCGCCCTTGAAATTTGGGGACGCCGCCTGCGTTTGGTTCACAGATGCCAAGGTGTTTTTCGGGCGCAGTACTTCAGACGCTTTTGCCTCAAACTGCCCGCCAATACTAGTGTTTGATTGAAATTCTGCTTTGCGCATTGTTTGTTACTCACCCCATATATGCGCAAGTGTTGCCTGAATTTTTTCTCGAAGTGCGCGATCAATTCGCGATTGGCGGCGAAAAGCGCTCGTTGAGCTTCGATCTCGGCTACGACTTCTCGCAGAGTAGGATCGCGATCACACGGCTATCGCAGCAGGCGTTACTGCCTCCGCTCAGTTGAATTGCATGAGCAGCACTACAACTTCATCTCCAGCCGCATCTGCCAATTCACAAACGAGCGCGCCGTGTTCCGCGCGCTTTCACGAATGTCGTCAGCCTCAATACTGGTGCTGGTGAGATTGTCCAGCGGCGCGAGGTTGCTTGCCGATACGCGTAGCTGTACTGACGGATTGAACGTCCACAGCGCGTACGCATCGACGATGGTTTTTCTACCTTGAAACGCGGTTTGAATATCGCTCACCCGCGTGTTGTATGCGGGATTCCAATTGATGTTGCCGCCAAGGGACAACGGCACGCTGCGCAGCCGATAGTCGGCACCGAAGTTGGCGGTGGCACGCGGTTGTTGATCGAGGCGATTATCGGGGCCGGGCACCTCAACCACGCGTGAGCGAAACAGACTGACGTTGGCGCGCAGATCCACGGGAGCGGCGTTGGCCATCAGTTGGTTGAGGCGAAATTTTGCTTCGAGCTCGACCCCTTGCGTATTCGCATCGCCGACATTGCGCGCACGCGACACCCAGCGCGGCACATTCGCCCAGGTCACCTTCTCCAATCGGCTGGTGTTACGAATCAGATTGCGGATATCGCGATGGAATAGATTGGCACTGAGAAGTCCGCCGCCGTCCGGGTAATGCTCGAATGCGACATCAATGCCGCGCGCCAATTCAGGCCGCAAATCGGGATTGCCAGCGCGATCCGGCGAGGTTGGCGAATTCGCGCCTGGCACTGGAAAGCGCGTGGAAATGGATGGTCGCGCGATGAGGTCGCGCAGCGCTGGCGAGCGGTAGCTGCGGGTGAGGCTCAGGCGTACTTGATCGCGACTGGCGGGGTCGGGTTTCCACACGGTATGCGCCAGCGGCGTCCATACGCTGCTGCGGTTCTTACGGGTCTTGTCGCTACCGTCGTCGCCAAGTGTGGAAATACCTTCCCAGCGGAGACCCCCGTTGGCCGACCACTGCGGCGAGATCGTCCATTCGTCTTGCACGTAGGCCGCGTAGCGCGTGCTGGAGGCCGCAACATCGTCACCAAAATCCGCGAGGATCGGTGCACCATCCTGCAAGGTTGTGCGTGCTTCATTTCGCCGTGCCGCCTCGGCCTCGATGCCGCCAACGACGTTGTGCGCGTCACCTAACGGCCTGCTCAGTTTCGCACCAGCCGACGCCGTGCGCTCGCGCGTGGTCGCGCGCTCATTGAGTACGCGAATCCGTGCGCCATCTGCGTTGAACTCGTTGCGCAACGAGGCGCTGTTGCCGCGCGATTGGCGCAACGCGCCGCGTAATTCCAGTCGCGACTCCTCCGTGATTTGCCCGCGCCACTGGCCACTCACGCGCGCATTGGTGGAGCGGCTATCGCCATCAGTGGCTGACTGACGGTACAGCGGTGGCGCAGTGCCTACCGTCTGATCCAGCCGCGATTCACGATGCGTGTGCGTTTCCGTGTGCGTGAATACCGGGCTGACCGTAACCGTGTCGCCATCCTCTTCGCGCCAGCGCAGGCGAGTGCTCAAGCTGAGGTTCTGCCGCCGGTCGCGCGTCAACGAAGCCTCATATTGCGCGAGCGTGGTGGCTCCGTTGCTGATGCGCTGATCGGTCGTGCTGGTCACCGATTCGCTGGCACGCGGATCGTGCGCCGCCGTGAGCGAGACGTTGTAATTGAGCGCGCCCGCCGCGTCGTTCTTGGTCCACGTCACGCTGGGTTGCACTTGTCCGTTCTCAAATTCAGTCGAAACACGCACATCGTTGATGCGTTTGCGCACGCCGTCGCGAGTGATGATGTTGATGGTGCCTGCGATGGCACGTGCCCCCGTCTCTGCGGTCGGCGCGCGCAGTATTTCGATGCGTTCAATTTGTTCCGGTGACAACGAATCCAACGAAAACCGCGCGGGCACGCGTTCGCCGTCGAGCAGAATTTGCGTATAACCACTGCCCAACCCGCGCAAGCGAATCTCGCGATTACGACGCGAGGTGCCCTGCACAGTCACGCCCGGCAAACGCTTGAACACCTCGCTCAAATTGCTGTCGCCAAAGCGCTCGATCTCATCGCGTCCCACGATAATTTTTGCGGCGGTCGAATCGCGCCGTTCATCGGTGTCACTCAACTGTTTACCGGTGACATCAACGCGTTCCAATTTCGCGGGCGGCTTGGCGGGTTCGGCTGCGGGCTGCTGCGCGAATCCAGTCACGGCCTGCAACGCCACCAACGCACAACTGAGTCGCGTGGCAAACATAGTGTGATTCACGCGGCCAGCGCCAATGCACCCGGCGCGGGCGCACGCGGCCTGCGCCCAATAGAAAAATACTCAAAGCCTGCTTCGCGTAGTGGCGCAGGATCAAACAAATTGCGCCCATCAAAAATTACCGGCTGGCGCAGCAGACCGCGCATGCGCGCAAAGTCAGGAGAGCGAAACGCTTTCCACTCGGTCACGATTAACAACGCATCGGCACCTGCGAGTGCATCATTCGGGGTCGCCACCAACGTCAGCCCGTCTACATTGGCAAACACGCGCCGCGCAGCGTCCATCGCCACCGGGTCGTGCGCCGTCACCGTCGCACCGCGTTGCAACAATTCATTGACGATCACAATACTCGGCGCTTCGCGCAGGTCGTCCGTGTCCGGCTTGAACGCCAGGCCCCACACCGCAAAATGCAGCCCGCGCAAATCTTCGCCAAAGCGCGCCGCCACTTTCTGCACCAGCACTTGCTTTTGCCGTTCGTTGGCGCGCTCCACGGCAGTGAGCAACAGCAACGGTTCATCAACGCCGTGCGCGCTATGCAACAGCGCCTTTACATCTTTCGGGAAACACGAGCCGCCGTAGCCGCAGCCGGGATAGAGAAATTGATGACCAATGCGCGGATCCGAGCCGATGCCACGCCGCACCTGGTCGATGTCAGCGCCCAATTTTTCCGCGAGCAATGCCATCTCGTTCATGAAGCTGATGCGCGTCGCCAGCATCGCGTTCGCCGCGTATTTGGTGAGTTCGGCAGACCGAATGTCCATCAACACCAGCTTGTCGCGCGTGCGCTGGAAGGGTGCGTACAAGGCCTGCATCAAATGAATCGCGCGCTCGTCATCGGCACCAACCACGATGCGATCTGGGCGCATGAAGTCTTCAATGGCCGCGCCCTCTTTCAGAAACTCTGGGTTCGACACCACGCTGTACGGCACGCGCACGCCGCGTTCAGCCAGCGCCTTAGCAATGGTTTGACTCACCGCATCTGCCGTGCCCACCGGCACCGTGCTTTTATCCACGACCACTTTGAAATCAGTCATGTGCTCACCAATGCTGCGCGCGGCCGCCAACACGTGTTTCATATCTGCCGCACCATCTTCATCCGGCGGCGTACCCACGGCAATAAATTGGATGGTGCCAAAGCGCACGCCTTCTTTCACGTCAGTGCTGAAATGCAGACGGCCAGCGGTCACATTGCGCATCACCATTTCTTCCAATCCCGGCTCGAAGATCGGCAATTCGCCGCGCAATAGCCCGGCAATTTTTCGTTCATCCACATCCACACAAAAAACGTCATTGCCCATCTCGGCAAAGCACGCACCTGTCACCAAGCCTACATAGCCGGTACCGATTACGGTTAATTTCATGGTGGTTCCTTCTGGGATTGGGGGTTGGGGATCGGGGGACTGCTGCCTCAATGCGAGAGGGTGTTTTCCTGCCACCGTGATGGGAAGGACTGATGCGCGGCGTGATCCACGCACAACAGCTCGCGCATCAACATCCAGTGCGCACGCGGGTGTTGCTGCAATGTCGATAGCCAAGGTTTGAGCGTGGCAAGATCACTCTCATCCATGGCCGCGTGATGCAGCATCACGCCGACGCACTCGCCACTGCCAATGGCACGCACAAGTTCGGCCGCCAACGCCGCTTCACCGTCCACGTCACCGTTCGTCGCGCTTGGTCGTAATTTGCACCAATCAATCTGCACCGCAATTTCCGGTAGGGCAGCCTGCGCGGGCGCCGTTACGTCGCGCGATAGTGCCGCGAAGCCCAACTCAGCGAGCAGCGATGGTGTACCGACTGCACAGCGATTCCACGGCGGCGTGAAGATAGGGTCAAGTCGTGCGGCGAAGCAGTGCTGCAACCAATTGCGTCCTTCGATCAAGTCGTAGCGCTGCGTCTTCACATCGCGCGCTGATCCAAATTCGCACTTGCGCCCTTCCGTCTCGTGGTTCGTGTGAGCAAAGCCATGTTGATGCAGACCGAGCGCGAAGGGCGTGGCGTCCACCCGTGCACGCAGCTCAGTCGCCAGTGCGGCGTGGGTAGCACGCGGAATCACCGCGAGATCGATCGGCGCGCCGCACGCGGCCACACAATCGAGCAACGCGAACAAGCGCGCATCGTCCCAGCCAGCATCATCATCACGTAAGAAAAAACGCACTGGAGTCGGCGCGGCGTCGAGCGCGGCGAGCACTGCATTCATGCCGATCGTCATGCGGCCTCCCTGACGACACGCTGACGCGCCAACTGCTCGAGCAACTCGGCGCTCCGCACTGCGCCATCGAGATGGATCGCTGCGGGTGTCGGTACGAAGCTAAGCAGCGCCGCCAGTTCCGTCGCAAGCCGCGCCGGTGCTAGCGACGCCGCACTCAGTTGCATCACCGCCCCCAACGCTGCAAGTCGCTCCGCGCGCTCGCTCTGCTCATTCTCGGTGACGGTTGCATACGGCACCACCAACGCAGGCACCTTAGCAACCACTATATCCAGCGCGGTGTTATAGCCACATTGGCTCAGAGACGCCCGTGCGGCGCGCATCTCGGCCACCATATCCGGAACGTGGCGCACCAGTTCAACGCCAGTCATACCCGACGCGGCACGCTGCAATTCCAGCCAATGCGGTTCAGGCAGGAATGGGCCGGCGACGATCCGCATTGGTACATTGAGTTTTCGCTGTGCTGCCAACGCAGCGAGAAATAAGTCGCGGCCCACAATCCCACCACCTGCCGACACCAGCACCTGCGCGCCACGGGGCACCGCCACCGCAGCAGCGCGCGCGGGCACAACGAAACCGGTGTAATGCACCGGAGTGCGCATCGGGCGGTTTGGGTGAAAGCTGTCTTCAAGCCGCGCGAACTGCGGATCGGCATGTACCAGCACGGTATCGAAGTAACGATCCGTTAGCCAGCGTGCGCGATCATCGTGATGCTGTTGATCGGGGCGCGCATCGACCAAAATATCGCGCAGGCTACATGCGACGCGCGCCGGGGTGCCCGGTTGGCTCCGCGCGAGTCGGATCAACGACAAAATTTCACCGGCGAATTTCTTTCGTCCAAACGGAAACAACTCGACCAGCAGCACAGCAGGCCGCGTGCGCTGCACGGCACGCGCGATCATGGCGTGTCGTGCAGCGCGTGCCTCGGCCACATCCTGCGTGGCACTGCGGCTAACGACGGTGTGCCCGTCATCCATGCCCAACGGCGGCAAGTCGATCATCTCGATGTCGCGCGGCACCGGCACCCCCGGCGGTAGCGGCCCGCCATTGAGAAACACCACACGAAAACGCTGCGACAAGGCATGTGCCAACGCGAACGAGCGCGTGAGATGACCGATGCCCAGCGAGTGCTGGCAATAGAACAGTAACGTGGGTGCACTAGACATTGCGACGCTCCACCAAAGAGAGATAAGTTCCACGCGCTTTCAACAGCACGTCATGCGCACCTGATTCCACCAACTTGCCAGCCTGCATGACGAGGATGCGGTCATAGCTCACCATATCGGTGTACTCGTGCGAAATCACCATCAATGTGCGATTGCGATGCACGCGTGCCACCGCTTCGTTGATGAGCCGCGCCGAGACGGCATCAATCGATGAGGTCGGTTCATCCATTACTAAGATCGCGGGGTCTTTCACCAGCGCGCGCGCCAAACACAAGCGCTGGCGCTGCCCGCCAGAAAGTGCGCTGCCGCGCTCTCCGACTTCCGTGTCGTACCCGGCGGGTAGGTCGATGATGAATTCATGTGCGCGCGCGTGTTGTGCCGCGCGCTCGACCTCTTCAAACGACGCCTGTGGTGCACCGTAGGCGATGTTCTCGCGCACCGAAACACCGAACAGCATGTTGTCTTGGAGCACGATGCTAATCGCGCGGCGCAGGCTTTCGCGTTGCAGGCGACGGATGTCGATACCGTCGATCAAGATGCGCCCACTGCTTGGCTCATAGAGACGCAGCAACAGCGCCAACACGGTGGATTTGCCCGCACCCGAGGGGCCGACCAGCGCCACGCGTTCACCCGCCGCGATGCGAAACGAGACCTGCGCCAACACCGGGCGATCCGCACGATAGGCGAACGACACGTCTTCAAACACGATTTCACCGAGCGGGCGACCGAGCACAATGGCATCGGGCGAATCCTCAAGCTCTGGCTCAATCGCCAAGATCTCGGCGACGCGTTGCGCGCTAACCGATGCGCGCGAAAATTTGGCGGCGAGCCGACCGAGATCGCGTACTGGCTTGTAGAGACTCGTCACATAGGCCAAAAAAATTAGCAGCTCGCCCGGCGTGAGTTGCCGCGCCAGCACTTGCTGCGCGCCGACCAACACGGTGATCGCCATGCCCACCGCCGTAATCACCGCAATTGATTTACTGATCGCCCCGGCGTTCTGCGCGCTACGAATTCCGGCGCTGTAGTTGGCTTCAATCTCGGCCTGAAAACGACCTTCTTCATACTCCTGCCGCCCGAACGCCTGCACCAGCGCCATGGAAGACAGCACTTCGTTGAGCCGTGAGGCCATACGCCCTTCATGGCGGCGCTGTTCACGCGCATTTGCTTTCACGCGACGGTTGAGCAGGTAGATCACCAACAGCAATGGCGGAATCGTCGTCGCCACCACCAACGCCAGCCGCCAGTTCAACACGAACATCACCGTCAGCATCGCGATCATGGTCAGCAAATGCGTCGCAAAGGTCAGCGCCCATTCGGCAAACATATCGCGCAACAAATTAGTGTCGCTCGCGACCTTGGTGAGCAACTCGCCGCTACGGGTTTGCTGGTGATAGGCAAGCGAGAGGCGCTGCAAATGCGTGAACAACGCATTGCGCAAGCGGTAGGTGATGCGATGGCCGATCTTGGCGGTGTTGAATAGCTGCAAATACGACAAACTGCCCGCCAGTAGCGCAATCACGGCAATCGCACCGGCCATCGCCAGTAACGCTGGCCACGTACCGAGTGCTAGCAGGCTTGCCAGCGGCGACAGCGCAGGCGGCAACGGATGGCCAAGCAGAACGTGATCGAAAATTATTTTCAGCGGCCACGGTGCCAGCAAGTTAGTACCAATCACACCAACGAGACCGATGGCGGCCAGCAGCAGCGCAACGCGTTGCTCGCGCAGGTTGTCGATGATGATGCGGCGGAAACGTGATGGTGTTTTCATGCCGCCAACTCCATGCTTGGTCGCGCGGTCAGCATGTCCTCGGTGGCCAGCGTGATCGCATACGCGACGCGTACGTGCCAACCGTCACGATGACGGACAAAAAAGCTGTATGCCTTGCGTAACAACAGGAGGCGCAAATACCAATCTAGCTCTGCCTGGTTCGGCGCCGACATGGCTACCGCCATGTATGAATTGATGAAACTCCCCGCCAGTGCTTGTGTTTCAGATAATTCATGATCTTCATCGGTGAGTAGCTGGCTCACGAAATCCGCGACATCGTGAGCCGCACTTCCCTCAACGACGTTATCAAAATCAAACAGCACCACGCGCTCACCGCTGCACAACATTTGATCGACATGGAAGTCACCGTGGATCGGCACGCACATATCAAGTGTCGGCAAATCACGTTGTAGACCGTCCAGCACGACACCCAGTGACCGCGCAAAACTCGCATCGGCACGCACGAGTTTGTGACACTGTTTGATCGTCCGTTCCAGCAACATCTGCGGCGTGAGCAAGGTCTCGCCACGCAACGGGGAAGCATGCAGACGGCACAATGCCTGCGCAACACGCGTGACCCAGATTGTCGATTGCTTGCCATCAAGCATGGAACGGAGGGGTGTTCCAAGCACTTCTGCCTGCCACACCGCGTGCAGCGCCGCACTTGTGCCCAGCGGTGTTGCGATGAGGAAGGCGCGTGGGTCCGATTGACTGCAAGCGTGCAAGTTGTCGATGCGACCTGCCACCGTCTGCCAGCCATCATCCGCATAGGTTTTACCGTAGCAGGTGCGACGACCACTCGGCGTGTCGAACGTAAAGCGCGCCGTGCAATGCTCTTCGGGTTCGTGGCGCACGATTTGGATGTTGATGTTTTCGACGCCGGCACCATCCAGCATTGCTGCGAGATGCGTGCGCACGGCATCAGCGTCAAGAAACTCAGTGAGACGCGTCATCGCGGGATCGTTCGGTAAGGTCCACACCAGCGCATCAATGGTCGGCAAATGCGTCGGGGCACCCGCAGCGTTGCGCCATGCGTCGGCACTCTTGCCCATCCCATACGCCTTCGCATACAGCCATTGCGTGCACGTCATCCCCGACGCACGATCCGCTACCTCAAGTGCATAAACCACCCCAAGGTACGGCGCGCCCTGCTCCTCGGTCTTGCGTGAAATACGACGACGCGTTTGCTGGATGCGGCATGCGCGCACCTCGGCATGCGCCAATGCCGGCAACTCGCGGGCAAACAATTCCCTTATCGCTTGTGCATCGAGTAGCAGTGAAGTGGTGGTGGTAGCGTGCATCATGCCGTCATGGCCTGATCGGCATTTGCGTTGCTGACATCGACGCGCAACATTGACGCAGCTAACGCCAGTAACTGCGGCAACATTTCAAAGCGCCCCGGCTTCAGATTCGAGACCGCCCGGTAAGCGCGCTTGCAAAACAGGTTGTACGCGATGCTCCATTCGAGCAGCGCAGCAGCGGCGTCTCGCGCGCCGCTGGCATCGGCGTAGGCATTCAGGAATGCACGCCACGACGGCTCGCTGGATGCTGGGTGCGCACCGGCGAGCAAGGCACGATATTGCATGTCAGCGACCCAAGCGCCCAGTTCCAGCACCGCCGGTCCGCGCACCATGCTATCGAGATCAATAAAGACGAGCCGCTCACCATCGACCAAGATATTGCGCGGATGCAAATCGCCATGCAGTGTCACTTGCGGGCAGGCAGCCAATTTGCTCAACCCGCGCGCCAACGCGCTTACCACCTGCGCAAGTAGCGGTTCCCATGTGTGCTCAACATTCATCAACAACGCCGCCACGCGACGCGGTGCTTCTGCGAGTGCCGCGAAATCACATGGTGGGTGCATCAGTAGCGGCGTGGCATGCAGCGCGGCCAATTGCGCACCGACGCGCGCGGCCATGGTCGGCGATACTTGCGAATGCAAATCGAGCAACGGTTGCCCCACCACTGCCGCCTGCCAATGCAATCCGGCGTCGGCTTGCCACAGGATGGATGATGCCGTGTGAAGGCATCCAGTGCGTTGCGCCGCGCATTCGCTGAGTGCACACATGGCGGCGTGTGTGGTCGCGCCGCGCGCGCGCGCATCCGCCTTGGCATACACGGTCGTGGTGCGCATCTCCGCGCCCACCGCAAATTCCAATTCAACACACGCACACACCCGGTTTTCAGGCACGTACTGGACGATCTCGGCGTGATGATGAATGAGCCGCCCTTCCCCGCCACTGACAGCAGCAACCACTTCCGGCAACCAGCGCGTACGCAGTTGCACGTCGTCGTCGAGTACCGCCATCGCCGCGATCCGCGCATCGTTAGGCAGCCAGTGCGCGAGCATGTCAAGCGATGGCCGGTGTGACAATGTCGGCCCCGCCGCCGATGGACGCACGCGTGGCGTGCTGGCCTTCGTGAAACGGCGCGCGGATTCACCGCCGCTGAAAAATCGTCCGGCAACGCGTTGCTCGAACACACGCCCGTGCGCATCGTCTAGCAACGACAACACATACGACACCGTGCAGTTGCGCTGCGGTCGATACTTGACGCGATCAATACGGCAACCATCAACCCGCAATGCCCCGTGTAGGCGCAATTCTCCCGCGAAAATATCCGCCATCGCCGACGCATCAAGCGCGGTGGCTAACTGCGGCAGCGCACGGTCATTGGGAATCGTGACCGTCGTCATGTGCTGACCCCGCTTGCACTTGCAAATGGGATGGCAGCGTTGCTCGCGGCATCGACCAGTCGTGCGCCTGCATGCGAGAGTGCACGCAATACCCGCCCACCGCTGTCTTGGCGCACGAACACCCACCGCCCACTGAACGAAAATTCACCGATTGACCACTCCTGATCCGCACTGCAACGCGAATGGAACCAAGTGTCAGTGACTGCTTCGCCGTCGATATTCAGAGTGATACGTAGCGCGCGCGAACGCGTGCCTTTCACCGCGATATCGTCGAGTTGCAGCGCAGGCTCTTGCTCACGCCACGGCAGCAGCAGCGTGTCGAAGTCCGCATCGCGGGCGTGCACCACGCTACGAAGTTTGGGTGCGCGCTGCTTGTCGCCGTAACGCATCGACACCCAGCTCGGCACCAGCGAATGTTCAACACCGTCACGTGCGGACTGGGCAATCAACAGGCCGGGCGAATGCACCCGAAGCCCCTCGTCGCAGCGCAGCGCCGAGTCGCCCTGGGCATGCGCGCCCAACTGAAAATGCAACGCGTATTCGTGCTCGCTCTCCGCACGCAACCAGTCGCTAACAATCCAATAACGACGATCAACAAAAACGATGCAGCGCTCATGGACGGCGTCGTACTCATGACTTACCGCGCGACCATGCAAAACATCGAGGTGCTCACCGTGGCAGCGTTCCAGCATGGTCGCCTGTGGCGCGGGACCGCAAATTTTATGGCGCACCGAGCCATGCGCGTGCCGCGACGCTTCCTTGATCGCCCGCGCTTCGTAGCGGGTCTGATTGCGGCCATCGACACACACGGTGTTGTGGCTAGCGGTGCTGCGAAAGTGCACGCGCCAGTTGGTGCCATCCACCGCATCAGGCGCTTCGCTATAGGTATAGCGGCCGGGATCAACGATCAGCGAGCGGCCATGCGCTGCCAGTTCAAAACTCAGGCAATCGAAGTGCCCATGATTGCCTTCCCCCAATGGTCCGCAGTCAAACACCAGATGCTGCGCGTCAGCGGTCCAATCGCTGCGCACCACGCTATAGCCACTGTCGGCAAAGTGCGCCGCACGTGTGCGCGGTGCCAGTCCGTGCGCGCCGCGCGTGGCCACGTAACGCATGTCAGCGCGACCATAAAGGGCACTACCCAACGCCAACAGCTCCAGAAAACTGCGCGCATCGCCGTCGGAAAAACTGGGGACAATGCCGTCGGGCCTATGGACATGCATGCTGAATTCCAACGTGCGTTGCAGTGCGGTGTCCATTGCCGTCGGCACCGCCAGATCATTCATGGCGGCAAGTCGGCGCACGTTCAAATAATTGCGCAACACCAGATGGTGATAGTCGGTCGATAGCTCGCACTGCACGCCATCACTCAGCAAATCGCTGGCGATATTGGCGACAATTTCCTTCAGGGCAAAGTCGCGCCAGTACGCCGCACAGCGCATCTCGGGGAACACCATGCCCGCTAAAAAAATCGCGTAGAGCTCGAGCGTGCGGTGATTGCGTTTGGCGGTGAGGTGCTCGCACAGGTACTCCACCTGATCGTGAATGCTGTGCAACAAGCGGCGATGAAACCCGGCATCAATGACCGTATGCGCCGCGTGCGTGACGAAAAAATGGTAGCTGTAAATCCAGTTCTGCACACGCCGCCCGGTAACGTCTGCGGCGATAAAACCCAGCGGGGTTAACCGCATCCAGCCCTCAATCAATGCCGCCCAGCGGCGTGCGTAGCGTGCGTCACCGCTCTGTTTGAACGCCTGACCAAGCCCAACGGCGTAGTAGAACTTGTGCAGCAAAATATGCCACTCCACATCGGTGCTGGGATTGGTGAGCCAGTCAATAGCGTCACCCAAGGTGTGCGTCTCGCCGTTGAACTCAAAACGACCTTGCATCACCGCCTGAATTTTGTCAGCACGTGTCTCTTCGGCATCAGCGACCGGGTAATAGTTCACTGCGCGGGCGCCACGAAAATGCGCAAGCAGCGCGACGTCATCGAGCGCCTCGAACGGCGCAAGAAAGACTGGGGTGGTGGTATCCACGGTAACAACCTCGGACAGCGCAAAATGACGGGCATTCATGCCGTGCCCCAGAGGTGGCGCGCGTGTGCGACCGACGCACGGCGCAGTTGCGTGTCGAACAAATCGCGCAATTCAATCGTGGTACGACGCGAATCGAAACGATCACAAATTTGCCGCCGCGCAGCTTGGGCGAGACGAGCATGCAGCGCGGTATCCGTGAGCACGTTACGAATTGCCTCGGCCAGCGCAACCGGATCGCGCGGCTCCACTAGCAGTCCGTGCACACCATCGTCAATGAGTTCGGGAATGCCGGAGATGCGCGTGGATACTATCGGTACACCCATCGCCATCGCTTCAGCGAGCACATTGGGAATGCCATCGCGGTCGCCGTCTTCCATCACCTGACAGGGCAACGCGAACACGCGTGCTTGCCGATAGATCTCACGCAATTCGCCCTGAGTGACCGCGCTGCGCAGCAGTACGCAATCGCTCAGCTCGCGCGCGTCGATGAGTTCTTGGATGGCCTCGTACGCACTGCCCTTTTCGCCGACGATGACACAGACGAAGCGCACGCCATCGCGTTTAAGCAGCGCGCAGGCTTCCACCAACTGATCGAAGCCCTTCTTTTCTACGAAGCGACCCACGGAAAGAATCGCTGGTACCCCGTCGAGGTCATGGTGTTCCGCCGGCGCAAAGAATTCGGTGTCGAGTCCGTGGTAGATCGCGTGCACTTCATCAGGACGCGCGTGGCGTGCGCGCAAAACGGCTGCATTTGCACAGGTGCAGGTGGCGACGAACTGCGCTGCGGCCAGCTTCCGTTCAAGGAGGTCACCGGGATTAAGATCGGCTTGGTAGATATCTTTGGCGTGGGCCGTGAAGCTGAAGGGGATGCCCGTCAGGCGACTCGCGAACCAAGTGATGTTGGCGACACCGTGACAAAAGTGTCCATGCAGGTGGCCAACATCTCCGGCTTGCAATACGTCGCGGGCGATCACGCCGGCCTGTAGCAATTCCTTGAAAAATACTTTGCGCACCCCAGCTTTCGCGGGGTCGCGGTAACGCCAACTCATGGCCGCCGCCGCGCCGAGTGCACGCGCGTAGCGAACGGGGTGGCGCAGTGCGACGGTGGCGTTTGCGCGAAAGAAAGCAGGCAGGTTTTGCGACAGCCAGCCGAGCAGTGTTGCTCCGGAGAGTGATGTTGCAGGAGGCAAATAGGTAAGCGGCGCGCGCACCGAAGCCACCACGGGATGCGTGATGGCTTCGCGCTCACGCTTGACCGAATACAAACGCAGCGGCATGCCCAGACGCTCCAGTTGCACAATCTCATTGGCGATGAACGTCTCCGACAAACGCGGGTAGCCGTTCATCACATACGCGACGCAGCGCCGGTCAGCCGTTGACACGACCGAGCGTGGCACTGGGTTCCAGTGCCACGGATTGAGTCGAGCGTTCATGTTTGGTTTCCTTTTGCTCACTATCCAGCAGCCGACACAGCAGCTGCAGATTGTGATCGTTGTTGAAGTTTTCGGTAACGGTGACGCGTGCGGCGCAGCCAAGTTGGTCGCGCAGGGTGGGCCGATTAAGTAGATCTTCGATGGCGTCCGCGAGTTCGATCAGCGCATCGGGCTCCACCAGCAGGCCATTGCGCCGATGCTCGATGACTTCGGGGATGCCGGAAATCCGCGTGGCGACGGCAGGCAAGCCCATCGCCATCGCTTCGAGCAACACGTTGGGAATGCCGTCGCGATCACCATCGGCGGCGATGCGCGACGGCTGCACATACACGGTCGCACGTGCGTAGCGATCAATCACCTGCTCACGTTGCAACTTGCCGACCAGATGCACGTGCTGCGTGAGCCGATGCCCCAAGACCCGTGCCAATAGCCGCGCTTGCTCTTCTCCGTAGCCAACAATCTCGCACCGAAAATCCTGCCCACGATCACGCAACACGGCGCAGGCGTCGATCAAACTATCGAGCCCCTTCTTTTCACGCAGGCGGCCAACACTCAGAATCAGCGGTACCGCAACATTGCTCGCATGCGGGCGCGGCTGGAATACCATCTGATCGATACCGTGGTACATGCGATGCACGATGGCGTTCGGCGCGATGGCGCTGAGCGTGGTGCGATTAAATTCCGTGCAGGTGACGGTGAAGCGCGCGGCCTCCAGCTTGCGTTTGAGGTCAGCCGGGTTGGAGAGATAAATGTCTTTCGCATGCGCCGAGATCGAAAACGGGATCGCGGCAAGTTGCGCGACGATGGCCGCAACATCGGCGGGCGTCGATATGAAGTGGGTGTGCAAATGACCAACACCGTCGCTACGCAGTTGTTGCGCCAACCACCCGGCCTTGACGAATTCGCGCACACCATCGCGACCGCGTGACAGCGAGACGCCAAGTGTCGCGACGTAGCGCAACGGCGCGCTAAGAAAACACTTGGCGTGTCGCAGCAAAAACTGATGTGTATTGTTCAGGGCAAGTTCGGGGACACACACCACCGGCGCACGCACCCGCGCCACCGCCGGATGCGTGAGCGCATCACTCGGCGGCGCGAGTGCGTAGATGCGCAGTGGCACGCCTAGGCGTTCGAGTCCCAGCACTTCTTCGAGAATAAAAGTCTCGGAGAGTTTTGGAAAACGATTGACGAGTAAGCCCAAAGGGGGCTTAGCGGCCGCGGTCATCCGCGTGCTCCTAAACCAGTACCAGTCTGGCCAACGACCGAACGGCGATGGGTTGCGCGAGAAGTTTGATCGTGATTTTGCAGAGTCGTGGCGCTCAACGTCTCTAGGCCGATCAGTTCAAAAATCGCCGCCGTCGTGCGCTCCTGCCCATAGAGCGACATGAATGCCGCAGATGAATTGCCATCGGCGACGGCGGTCAGCTCGGTTTGCACCGCCTGCAGCAACGCATCGGGCGAAAGCACATCGGTGTGCACCATGCGCAACAGCCCCAGTGCGGCCATGCGTGCGGCACGGATGGATTGTTCCCGCCCCGGCTTCACGCGCGGCACCACCACCGCGCGCTTGCGTAACGTGAGCAGCTCGCAGACGGTGTTGTAGCCACCCATCGACACGACCACGTCTGCTGCATCGATGAGTGACATCATGTCATCGCTGAAATCTTGCACACTCACTTGCGGCATGGTGCTGACCTGGGTTGCGATTGCTACACGCTGTGCTTCGGCCATTTCTGGGCCACAGACGATGTGGGTACGTGGACGGCTTACGGCAGGCAGCGTTTGCACGCCGCGCAAATAGTTGTCAATCAACTGGTAGCCATCTTCGCCACCGCCGGTGGTGACGAGTACCAAGGGTTCGCGTGCGAATAGCCCCAGTCTGCGGCGTACCACCGAACGCGGTTCGCGCCCCGGTTCGCGGCCAAGGTAGCCGCAGAATTTGACCTTGGCGGCAGTAAAGGCCGGGAACGCGTATTCGAGCCGAAGATCAAAAATGCGCGGCGATCCCACCACCAGCACTTGATCGTAATAGGCATCGATTGCTTCGCAATAGCCATTCTTGCGCCACACAGCCGTGGTCACCTCCGGGCTATCGAGAATGTCGCGTAGCAGCAGCACCATCTTTGGCCGATGGATATTGCGCGACAAAGCTTCAAACGCACCACAGAGCTCGTCCTCCACACCGAACGGCTTCTTGTCGACCAAGATTAAGTCGGGTGCGAAATCGGCAATTGCACTGCGAATGATGTTGGCACGCAATCGCACCGTTGCGGCGAGCGAGAGATCGAGATTGCGCGCCGCGTAGTGCCCATCGCTGTTCCGCGACAAGCAAGGCAGCTTCACATAATCCACGCGTGGCGGAATGCGAAACGCGTGCAGCATCGGCGAGCCGGTGAGCACCAGTACCGATACCTGCGGCGAGGACTGCACGAGGTGCCGCGCGATTTCCAGCATGCGCCGGATGTTGCCGAGGCCGAAGGTGTCGTGCGAATAGATCAGGATGCGTTTCATGCATAGCCCCTAGTGGATGGACTTCGATGAGTGCCGGGATCAGCCGCTGCTCGGCACAGGGCGTGTTGGTCAACGCAATCGGTTTGCGCCGACAACACTCGCCATCAAACAAGTCCGTTGTCATCAAACTGACATACCTCACAGAGGAGGTCGGTCGGCAGAAAATACGGCGGGCGACAAATTAATTCTTTGCGCGCAGCGCGTCGGCTCGATGCTAAGGAGAACGCGGGGAGAACGCAGCACAAACGGACGCGGCACAAAAAAAAGCGGCCGGTGCCGTTTGCACGGACACCGGCCACTGGACCATCGGTAATCTGCTAACGGCAGGCTGTGCTGGCCGTCGGTACGTCGAGCAGAACGGATAGTGGGGATATTTGCCCGATCTTGGAATCACAAAGCGCGGTGGTGTTGCGCTCAATTTTCCTCACCAACGCTGTAGGCACCAACTCGGGACGTTTGGTACGCAGCAGTGCGACAAGGCCGGATGCCATCGGCGCGGCCATAGATGTTCCGCTCCAGGTACCGAATCCACCATTGGGCACGCTGCTGGTGATGCCCTCGCCTGGTGCGGCCACCTGCACCCAAGAACCGAAATTACTGAACGCCGCCAGTCCGCCGCTACTGTTGCTGGCACCGACCGAAAGCAAGCCGTAGGCACCTTCTGCCGCAGGGTACTGACGCAGACCCTTGCTGCCGTCATTTCCTGCCGCAGCGACAATCACCGCACCCCGCGATGCAGCGCAGCGAACCCGGTCGTCATCGTAGCCGGGGTCGGTCTGATTCGCGACCGGATCAAGCGGATCGGGGGGCGCGCAACTGACCAGATGCGCAATGGCATCCATCAAGTGCGTGCGGCTCAAGCTACCCAGACTCATATTGATCACATGAGCACCGTCGTCGGTGTTCGGGTCACCGTCCGGATCGACCGCGTAAAGCATCGCTTCGGCGAGCACCCATGCGTTTCCTTGCCCGTTCGCATCGAGTACACGAATCGGCATGATCGCCGCACTCGGTGCAACCATCGCGACGATCCCGGCGACGTGCGTGCCATGCGCAAAACCAGCCTGGCCGCTGGTGCCAACGACGGACGGGGTGTTGTCAAAATCGACAAAGTCAAAACCGGGGAGTAGCCGTCCCGCCAAGGCCGGATGTGATAAATCCACACCACTGTCGAGAACCGCGACGCGTGTGCCCGCGCCCTTGGACACGGCATGCGCCTCGGCCAAACGGAGCGCCTGCGGTGCCCATTGCGCCGTGTAGGCATCGGGCGTGCCGATCGCCCAAACCACGGCACGACGGGCCTCGGGGCTCTGGTGAATGAAGTTCGGATCAGCAAGCAGCACATCAGGATCAACGCGCAGGGCGGCGATGGTCGCGTCCACGCTGGCCGCGCTAAGTATCTTGAGACGGTAGATCGGACGCTCGCCAAATTGGCCGAGCAAGCCCAACCGATAGTTGACGAGTACCGGGCCGAGCGCGGCAGTGCTGCGTAACTTGACTAAAACTTCAGCGTCAAGCGCGGGATCACTGCCTTTGGCGGCGTGCGCACCCAAGCCCACGAAGAGCATCATTGATGCCAACAGTGTGCGGAAAAACGATGTCGGTTTGAACAGTTGATTCACGAGATTTTCTCCTACGCGTTGTGTGATCCCACTAGACAGAGGCACCAAGCGCCAGTTTGATACATGCTGCGGAGCTTTATCCACAACATCGTCAACAGTTGATCTGGGTATAAATTCCAGTATGCCCCAAAAAAAACCCGCCTACCAGCCGCCGTACAGGGTGAATGCGGCCCAGTAAAACGGATGGGGATGAGTCTTCATGAGTTCAGCCTGTGCAGCGCGCAGCGCGCCTGCGGACGATTGGCCGCGTGCCAGCGCGCCGTAGAAGTGCTGCATGAAAGCGGCAGTGGCCTCGTCGCTCACCGGCCACAGGCTACCGAGCACCCGCGCCGCGCCGCCAACCAAAAACGCACGCACCAGACCCACCATCTCATCGCCAGTGCCATGCTCGGCGAGCCCGGTTTCACACGCACTGAGAACAACGATGGCGGGCTTGAATCTGAGTGCTTCAACCATCTCCACCGTTAGCGCGCCATCGGCAAGATGCAAAGCGGAAAACATCGGGTTGTCGGCGCGATACTCGGCATGACAAGCTAGGTGAATCACGTCAGCCTCAGAAGCATGCGCGCGAACGGTCGCGACGGTGGCGTGTTCGCCGACAAAAGCGCTACTGTGTTCGAACAGACTGGCAACGAAGCGGGCTTCACTGGTGGCATGCGGCAGTCTGCTCGACTCGCCGAGAACCAGCGCGCGCTTGACCACGCCCGGCTGCCGCCTCAGACCGTGTATCGCAACTGCCGCGCTCGGGACGACGGCCAGTTCGCAAACTTCACCTAGATAGTCGTTACCGTCGTGCAAGGCAGCGAACGGCAGCAGACCAAGCTGTCCATGCGGCACGACGAGCACACGCGAGCAATCAGCAAGCGTATCCGTGAGCGGCGCCCAGACTAGCGCGTACAGACGCTGCATGCGCATCAATGTGCGCTTGGCGATGGTGGGCAGGTGATTGGCCATCACTGCCGCGTCGTTGCGCAACGTCTCCAGTTGGAACCGCGCAGAACGGATGGCGTCTTGCACGTCGGGCCAGCGGGCAAGCTGCCGCTTGAGCGTCACCCCTTCTCGTGTGACCACGCACGCGAACAATTCCTCGTCGAGAACGCCGTATTCGAGCAGCGCTTCGCCAGCGCCCAGTTGGTTGCGTAACGCGTCGGTGTCCACGCATCCAACTTGCACATCCTTGTGTTCCGCTGCGGCACTCGCGTCCGTCAGACGTTGGCGCCGAACACGTTCGAGGAGGTCGCGCTCGCCGGTGCGTAGCTCCGCCGTCAACTTGGCTGATGGCTCGCCATCGTCGTGCAATTGTTGCGCGCGCCGATGCAGCCAATTGAGGCGCGCGCGTAGCGCTCGGATAGGTGCATCGTCCGTCGACACATTGCCCCGCTGTAATCGCTCACCAAGCACACTGGCGCGGAATCGATCAAGCCGCTGCAGAACAGTCGTCGCAGCTTCCTGCCCGCCCGATCGCGCGTGCTCGGCCAGCGCCAGGCGCAACAGCTCGCGGTAGGGACGCAAGTGATCCGTGAGAAACGCACTGCGAATCTCGTCGCCCGGCAGCACAAAACGCTGCTCTTCAAACATGTCGACGGCGGCGTCAAATGCTTTCGTGGCAAGGTCACGCTGACCGCGCGCGGCCGCCGTCAAACCCTGGCCGGTCAGGCAGCGCACTTGAGCCGGGATCAGCTCTAACGTGCGTGCGCGCACCAGCCCGGCATCGAAAAGCGCGCGAGCACGGTCAATGTCGCCGGCCGCGAGCAACGCTTCTGCGCACACCACATCTGCGCGCAGCGCGCTGTCGGTCATCCCGGCCGACATAAACCCGGTTGCGGCGCGACCGGCGAAGGCGAGCGCGGCGGACGTGTCGACGGCAACCAACGCAAGCTCTGCACGCGCGAGTGTGACGGCTGCTTCACCGACTTGATTTTCCTGCGCGGCGAACAACTCGGCTGCGCGCGCGAGTGAGTCCAGCGCACCGGCACCCTGCCCCAGCAAGGCCAGCGTGCGACCGCGCTGCGCCAGCGTCCAAGCCTGGTCGTCGGGCATGTCCAACGATTCAAACCGCGCCAGCGCTTGATCGAAAAGCGCCAATGCCTCGGGCAGCAAACGGAGCTCCAGATACGCGTCACCTAGCTGCTTTTCGGCGATGACCAGTAGTTGCGGCATGCCGAGCACGTCGTAGCGGCGACGCAGCGTCTCCAAGCCCGCGAGCGCTGTTGCGAATTGTCCGCGCGCGAGGTGCAGGAGGGCTACCGCGCCGTCGGCCATGGCCTGCAATACCGGGAACCCGTGGTTGACTGCACGCATGCGGGCGCGCGCATACGTCAGTAGCGCTTCGTCAAAATTGCCCATCGAGGCGTGCGCATCCGCGATACCGATGTCTGCCATGACTGAGTGTTCATGGTCGCCGATGCGCGCGAAAAATACACCCGCCTCGCGGTAGTGGCGCGCCGCATCTGCGTACAGGTCACGACGCAAATAGAGGCTGCCGAGGTTCAGGCTGACTTTGCTGGCGGCACGCAAGTCGCCAAGTACCACCAGCTCCTGCTGGGTCCGTTCGGCGCACTCAGCTGCGTCGGGGTGACGACCCAGCATGGTTAGCGCCATGATTTTTGGCACCTGCGTCAACGCGGCATGATTCGCTTGGTTCAACGCGCGAAACGCGGCGGCGGCTCGGTCAAAGCCAGCGACGGCTTCGGCGAGGTTGCCACGTGTCACCTCGGCGATGCCGCTGGTCCAGTCGGCCAGTGCCGCGATTTCATCTGACGACTGCGTAGGCTCATCTTGCAGCAGCCGGTGCCGCAACACATCGGCGCAACGGCCAGCGCGCTGCGGCTCGCTGCTCCACGCAGCGTAACAATAATTCTTGAGTGCCCACGCAAGCGCCAACCGCTCCGCGCCACCCATCCCCCCCGGCAATGGGGCATCTGACTCCACCATGTTTCGGGCGAGTTCAGCTACCGAATCTGTGCTGGCTGCGTCACTCACTCCAGGTGCGGTCTCTCGCTCGACCCGCTCAGGCTGCGCCGACTTCGATGGGCGGAAGCACGATCTCGTCGTTTCCCACGCGTAGGGTCAGCCGATAGTTGCCACGTCTGACGCCATCAATCCGGAATTCGCCGAGTTCATCGAGTGTCGTGACCTGCGGCACCGCACCGGGTGTCTGACCGCCTGCCTCGGCCACCAATTCAATCACGCCGGATTCGTCGGGCCCCAAGATTTGGCCAGTCAGCGCGAAGTGCTCGGCCACCGGGGAAATGCGCAGATCTACATCGCGCCCCTCGGCAGTGAACAATAGGTGGCGCGTGTCGGATAGCGCAGCCCGCAAACCCATGGCCATGGGCGTCGGTGCCCAGCTATCGAAACTGAGGGCTGCCACTACACGCCGCAATGCCGCGCGCGCAACGGCCCCGATTGGCACCGAGTGCGCTTTCGGCCAAAGGCCGACGGCGGCCTGCATCCATTCGTTGGGTGCGTCGGCGAGCTCGGCGGCCTTCGGGGTGAGATGACTGAGTTCGTGATCGGAGAATGTTTTAAGTGACTTCATGATGCACCGTCCAAGAGAGTGTGGATGCGTGACAGAGTCGGGGGCCGGCGACAAAATACATGGCGAAATAATTTTTCACAGTTCAGGGCAAAAATCAGGGCAAAAGTTGCCGCAACTTGGTGAGGCAGCGGGCGCGCGTGGGCCCGATGCTGCCGACCGACATGCCCAGCTTTGCCGCGACCTCGTCGTAGGCAACCTTGTCGTCCTCGCTAAAAAGCATCGCAAGCAGCTCGCGGCAACGTTGGTCGAGCTTCTCCATGCTTTCACGGAGTTGATTGAGCTGCTGAAGCTCATCGAGCGCCTCGTCGGGAAGTTGCGCGCCGTCGGCCACCTCCCATTCGGGCGTTGCGGCACCATCGTCGTCGTCCGCCAAGGTCATGGAGACCGTGCGTAGGCTGCGTTCGCGTTGCAACAATGCCTCGCGCTTGGCGGTGGTCACGATCCATGCTTGGAGATGCGCAGGCTCGTGAATGCGCGAAAGATGCTGCACGAGCCGCGAAAAAACAGTTTGGAATACGTCCGCTGCACCATGCTCGTCCACGCCCATCCGCCGCACGATGGCATACACCAGACGCTGATAGCGCTGTACGAGCGCTTCCCACGCGGTGGCATCTCCGCGTAGGCAGCGTGATACCAGTAATGCGTCGTCTTCGTGTTTTGTGGTGGTCACGCCTGGCGCTCTTTTGTGTGATGATGAGATCAATACCACTGAAGGTTATACGGCAGGCGTGCTTGACGCAAGTTACGCCATCGAGAGGGTGATGCAGTGCGGTGCTTCGCTGCACCCGAACGACTGCTTGACAGCCCTATTTTTTGGGAAAATAATCTCATTGTGACTAATACAACAAGTCGTCCACTTCATGCGGCGATCATGCAACTACTCCGGCCACTTGTCAGGATTTTGCTGAACCACGGTGTCGCCTATGACACTTTTTCCGACATGGCAAAGTGGGTGTACATGGACGTCGCCACGCGCGAATTCGGATTACCGAATCGCAAACAAACCGACTCTCGGGTTTCGGTGCTGACCGGGCTGACGCGGAAGGAAGTGGCGCGGCTGAAAGAAACGCCGATGCCCACCGACAATGAGAGCGCCAATGAATACAACCGCGCGGCCAAGGTCGTGCTGGGCTGGGTTCGCGATCACCCGCAGGCGGGCACGCCGAGCGGCGCGGCACCGTTGCCGATGGAAGGCGCGGTCAGCTTTAGCGAGCTGGTGCGCCGTCACAGCGGCGACATGCCGGTGCGCGCGATGCTTGATGAGTTGGAGCGTGTCGGCGCGGTACGTAAGACCGCCAAGAACGAAGTCGAACTCGTCCACCGTCACTACTTGCCGCCGCAAGGCGAAGCGCGTAAGTTGGTATATCTGGGCCACGACACCTCGGATTTGATTTCGACCATCGCGCACAATTTGGACGTGCCGCAGTCGGAAACATTTTTGCAGCGCAAGGTGTTCTACGACAATATTCCGCTCGACCAGTTGGCGCAGGTTCGGCAAGCCGCCAGAAAGATCGGCGAGCCGGTTCTCGATCAAATATCGACGGAATTTGCCAAGCATGATCGCGATTCGAATCCAAACGTGGCTGGTACTGGGCGTGCACGCGCGGTGGTCGGAATTTATTACTACGAAGAGCCTATCGTAGACGGTAAGGAGTAACACGCAACAGTTGACGCTTGCAACAAATACAGTCTGGAGAAACTCATGAACAAGTTCAATGCTCGGATACAAAAAGCATGCGCAACCGTGGCAGTGTCCACCTGCATGGCGGTCACCGGACTTGTGTGGGGCGCGGGCGGCATTACCGGCACGGGCTACTCCTCTGGCGAAATTTCTGACTTTGCGAGCGTGATTCTCAATGGCATCGAGTACTTCACGACCAATACCAACATCGTCATCAACGGCGCAGAGAATCGTCCGCAGTCGGACTTGCGAATCGGCATGGTGGCGCAGGTCACCGGCTCGATCAACTCAGATGGCATCACCGGGCAAGCGAACAAGATTGAGTACAACGCTGATCTGATCGGCAAGCTCGACGCCGCACCCGCAATCTCGGCCACTGGCGCGACGTTTAGCGTGTATGGCTTGGCGGTGCGCACGACAATTTCCACGCGCTTTGATGGCGCGCTGTCCGCCGCCGGTCTGAACGCAAACGACACACTGGAAGTCAGCGGCCTTTACGATGCGAATACCAACGCCATCGTCGCCAAACGGGTGGAGCGCAAGGCCGCACCTGCGCCGTTGCAACTCACCGGCAACCTTTCCAGCGTCACGGCTTCGAGCTTTGTTCTTGGCAATCTGAACGTCGATTTTTCGACGGCCAATCTCACGCACTTTTCCGGCGGCAGCCCAACTAGCGGCATGCGCGTCCGCATCAAGGCACCGCAGCAGCCCGTCGGCACGTCGGTGAGTGCAGCCACTGTCGATTCACTCGCGAATCCGTTGCAGGACGCCGAGGGACACGGAGCCGACTTGCAAGGCATCGTATCGAATCTCACCGCAAATGGCACGTTTACCCTGGGTGGCGCGTTGGTCGCAACGAATGGTTCGACGGTGTACGCAAACGGATCTGCCGCCAATATGATGAACGGCGCACAAGTGGTGGTTGATGGGCATATCGCCAGCGGTGTCTTGGTCGCCACCGAAATCCATTTCCCTTCATCGCAACCGACCCTGTTTACCGGGCTGGTTGCCGCCAAATTCGGCGATACGCTCACGGTCTTCAGTGCGAACGGCGTCAAACTCAGAGTCAACGCACAAACCACCATGAGCGATCAGACCGGCGCAATCAAAAACAACTTTGGCATCAGCAATATCGCCATCGGCGACCGCGTGGCGGTGCGCGGCTATCCCGATGCAACCTCAGTCGTCAACGCGTATCGGGTCGAGCGTACCAAGCCTGATTCTGCCGTGTTCTTCACGGGCCGCGTCAGCGGCGTGGCTGCGCCGAATCTAACGATGCTCAACCAATTGGTCTACACGCCACCGGGCGCGCGTTTGCAAGGCGCTAGCGGCGGAGACATGACATCAAGCGCGTTCTACAACACCGTCACGGGCCACACGCTGGAAGTGCAAGGCACCGCAGTGAACGGCGTGATCGTGGCAAGCCGCGCGACGATTCGGCCATAGCTAACCAGCTTTGGCAGCACAAAAAAAGGGCAGCTCACGCTGCCCTTTTTTATGCCTCGACGAATCTCGTATCAGAGCTTGAACTGAAACAACACGCCAACCGCTGAAGTCTTGTAATCGCGCGGACCTCCGTCCAGCAGATTGACCACATAGGTCGTCCCATTCGCCAGCAGGTAGTTGCTGCTTTGCTCCAGCCCCTGATAGTGCCAATCGCGAATCCGTCCCAGCTCGTGATAGACCGAGAAGCGAACCGAGAACGTCGGATTCACCGGCATCACAAAACTCGCACTGATCGTGGTCGTGTTGGTCACTAAATCTGGAAACCCATCCCCTACCCCAGCCAATGACACCGCTGAGGCTGGAATGGCCTGCGTGGTGGCGGTTGCAGGCGTGCCGCCCACGCTCGCATTCACGGGGTTGTACGCGTAGCTGATTTTGGTGCGACCGAGATAGCGGCCTACGTTTACATCCAGCGTGTTTGTACCGATAGCCTGCTTGATGCCAAGGTTGATCGTTTGGTTGGCATCCTTGGAGCGCGAGGTCCATGCGTTATCGGGATTGAACAGAATGTTGTTGGCCGGATCACCGCAAACCAGTTCGGCGTTTTGCGGCGTGATGGCGATGCCGTTGGCGGCCACGAACCCGACCACGCACCCGGCAGGATAAGTGCGTAGCAAACCATTCGCGCCAACCCCCGCGCCAGGACTGACGTTTGCTTGATTGATGGTGCCGGTTTGGTAGGCCACGCTGCCGTACATCACGCGTTGTGGCGAGGGCTGATAGTTGAGATCGACGTTCGCGGAATTTTGCGATTGCTTGTCATTGCGACCGTACGCGGAGTTCGGATATTTCGCTTCCTTGGATTGCAGTGCGACGCTGAGGTCAAGATCGGCGCGCATGGCGTAGTTGAGCCGCGCGTTGACAATGGTTTGATCGCGATCCGCGAGATCGTATTTACGTAGTGTTGAGACGCGATCCGCGAAGCCGGACACCACCGCCCGATTGGTGCCGGTGCCGAGCGCCGCGACTTGTGCGGGGTCGTAGAACGCGAGTGTGGTCGAGTTGTAATTCACACCGGGGTTGTATTCACTGCCGCGTTTGCGATCCCCTTCGGCAGAGATGCGAATGGTGGCATCACCGAGCGCACGATTGGTGAAAGTGATTTTGAGTTTGTCTTCGCTGGTCTTATCGCGCTCGCGATTGCGGCGGGTAAATTCTTCGCGCTCAAGGCTGGCGTGCAGATTGGAAAATTTTGCCAGCCGGTAGTCGGCATTGAGCACCAAGGTATCTTGCTTGTAATCCGAAGGCGCATTTCGCAGCTCAATGTTGGCCGATGGATTTGGCGTTAGCGCTCCGGTGGTGGCATTGATTGTGACGGGGATCAAGCCGCCAGTCGTGGTGCCCGGATTCAGAAACACGGGCGTGCTGTCATTGATGAGCCGCCCCCACACCCCCGTGCAACCGTTCGCCGAATACTGCACGCCGTTGCCGTAGGTGGCAATCGGATTGCAGGCGAAATACTCGGTGTGGTTTCTCGTTTCGTAGCGGCGAAGCTTCGCGTCCATATTCAGATCGCTTGCCGGCGTGAACGCGAACTTGAGATCAACGAGCTGCGTGTCGATGCGCGCACCCGAGGTTTTGCGATACAAGGCGTCGGTGGTATTCCATTGATTGAAGTTGCCGTTGAATGCACCGGCTCCCGCGCCAACGACACCCACGCCGCTGGTGATGGTCGGTGGCAACAGGTCGTCGTTCTGCCGCGACGAACCGAAGCCAATGGTCGCGGTGAAGCGGCCTTTCATCATGTCAGGTAACGAACGAGCGAATTCACCACGCACGTTGTAAGCATCATTGTTCGGTGCGAGCGCGAAGCGGCCACGCGTAATCAAGGGCGCGGTGGCGTTCGCATTCGCGACGAACGGCGCGTCAAACACCAGTGATTTGATGTCATTGCGGAAGTAGCTCGCGGATGCCGTTAGGTTGAATTGCGTCAGTAGATCGGCGTAGCGCACGCCGCCGCGCATCTCGTGCGTGGTGTAGTCGATGGGCTCGACTGTCTCCATCGGCAACGCACCGCCGCCGCCATTCTGCACGGAGCCGAATGGCCGTGCGCCGGTGCGATGTTCCTGCGAGTAGCTCGCGAAAACAGTCATGGTATCGGTGAGTTTTAGCTCGCCATCGAGACCACCCTTCTGCCGAATCAAACTTAATTCGGTCGGATCTTTGCCATTGACGATGGCAGCGAAGCGATTCGCAATCGCGAAATTTAGACCGTTGGACGCAAAACTCGTGGAGTTTGCAATCGCAGAATTGGTAAAACCAAACGATGGCGCGTTGAACGCTGTACAAGCGGGTGTCGTACACGCGAGACCACCAGCACGCGGCAGATTGCCCGGCAAAGTCAAATTGCCACTGCCCACGCCATCCCATATCGGCTTCGCGGTGGTGGTAAAGACATGAGTGATTTCGTCGTAGCTGCCATTCACTTTCCAACTGTTGTGGCGACCCAACGTGAAGCCAATAAATTGATCGTCACGACCCAGATTGCCACCGGTCGCTTCCGCGAATCGCGCGGTAGTTGGCGAGTCCGAAGTGGCGCTGAAATTTGTCAAATACACACCGCTTTCCACCAAGCGCCGATACATGCGATAGAGCGCCGCCTTCTTATCGCCAGTGACGCCGTAGCCGCCGATCTCGACGGTGACGCTGGTCGAATCCGCTGAGCCCGCTTTGAGTGGATCTGGATCAGCGTTCGGGAAGTTGTACATTTGCCCGCTTGGGCTGCGCGACATCGGGTTGCGAATGCCCATGCCATCCGGATCGAGGCCATCCGATTGTTTGGCGGTCGGATTGATCGGCGCGGGGTTGAGCGTGTTGCCCTGCGTGGTACCGGTGCCCGACGCAGAATCGGCGAGTGCAGAACCCGTCATCAGCGCTGCGATCAGGGCAGCAAGGGTGCGAATGCGCGGGAGTGTGCTAACAGCGTGGCGAGGTGATGTGCTTGTCATGGTCGTCTCCCTTGCCGATCAGCGCTGAAACCGCGCGCCAGATGGATGATTGCTACCGTGGATCTGCGCATGGCAGTTCTGGCACGCGCGACCAACGAGGCGCTGATTAACCGCGAGCCCGGCCGGGGGCGGTGCCGTGCCCAAGGGACGGTTGGCTTGCGGCGTTTGTCCGGCCTGGAACAGCGCGCCAGCATGACCTGCCGCCACGTTGTGACACTGCTCACACAAGGCAGGGCGGGCAGCTTGGAGGAGTTTGTCGTGATTCGAGCCATGCGGTGAATGACAGTTGGCGCAGTTCTCACGCACGGGGGCGTGTTCCCAAATGAACGGGCCTCGCTTCTCGGCGTGACACTGATAGCAGGTGTCGTTCACCGAATCTGCCTTGAGGGCCAACTTAGTCGCCGAGCCATGCGGATTGTGGCAATCGACGCACGACATTTTTCCTTCTGGCAGCGGCATGTGCGAGCGCTTGTTGAATTCGGCACGCTGCTGACGATGGCAGGTCTCGCAGGTTTCGTTGATGCTCGGTTTTTTCAGCAAGCCGTTGGCCGAAAAGCGCGCCATCGGATTGTGGCAGTCACTGCACGCGAGCTTGTTGTTCGAATGCGCGGAGCCCGGCCAATGCAGACGCTGCGCGCCACTGTGGCAGGTCATGCAGGTAGCATTTTGCGTCTCGATGGACGTGCCGGATTCTTTGGTGAAGCCAATCAGTAAGCCCTTCGCGGCGGGATTGGCAGCGTGTTTTGAACCGGCACCATGGCAGGTCTCGCAGACGCGTTTCTCACTCTCGTTTTGCGGATTTTGCCGAAACGCTTTGGCGTGCGAGGTATGGCCAAAGTGTTTGCCCTCGACCACGTGGCAGGTTAGACAAACTTTTTCGCCAACAAAAGCAGCGTCGCGCGTGGGGTCTGGCGGCTGCGCGTACACCCAACTGGATGTCAAAATCGCCACGGCAATTGCCGCAGCGAGCCAGAAAAATCCGTAGCGAAAAAGCAGATTTAAGAACTTGTTCTTCATGCGCGCCTCGCTTGTTTGTTGAATGGCACTCACCTGAACTGCTCACCGGGTCACGCCCGGTACCTCGCCCTGAATCACACGCAATTTCATTTTTCTTGACGGAGCGCCAAGGGTTTTACGTTAGGGGTTTTGCTTAAAGGAACTCTGCAAAAACACAAATATTGGGATTTCAATCCCAAATTACGCTTTTTTTCCCTAAAGTCGAGGTTCCGACGGTTTTATTTATTTGGGCGGGAAGGGAATAAACGCAACGTTCCGCATGAGGGAAAGCGCGCTGACGTTGGGCGTAGCGCATGTCGAGCGCCCAACAAAAAGCCCCGGCAAACCGGGGCTTTTCTCACAGCCGGGAAACTTAAACCGACTGGATATTGGTTGCTTGCTTACCTTTAGGACCCGTGGTGATCTCGAACGAGACCTTCTGGTTTTCCTTCAGCGTTTTGAAGCCGCTGGATTGAATTGCGGAGAAGTGCACAAACAAATCTTCGCCTTTATCGTCTGGTGTGATGAAGCCAAAACCTTTGGCGTCGTTAAACCATTTCACTGTACCTGTTGCCATTTTCATTTCCTATTCAAAAAGTTGACGTGGTAGTTGCCCATGTCGTTGGAACCAAGAAAGAAGAACAGCAGATACTGGCTTGACTAACTTGAATATCACGACGAGTACACTATAACAAATAGTTTGCAAATGTGCGGCGGGGTTGGGTGGGTAGGTGGGTGGGGCGTGAATCCGCGTGCGGCGGTCACCTACAGCGATTCGACCAGCATGCGTTGATAGTCTGCCGCAGTCGCCCCACGCGGATTGGTTTTGTGGCAATGATCGCGTAGCGCACCGTAAATAACCTGTTCAAACATCTCCGCGCCGACACCCATTTTGCCAAGGCCGGTGGGGAGCATTAGCCGCTGATTCATTTGCGTGATGGCGTCGGCCACATCGGCACTCGCAGGCAGCCGCATCGCATGGCGCAGGCGATCCAGTTTTTGTTCGGCAATGACCGACGGCGCGGACGCGTTGAAGCGAATCACGGCCGGCATCACAACAGCGTTGAGCGTGCCGTGATGCAGATTGGTTTGCCCGTTGATTTTCAAGCCACCGAGCGGGTGTGACAACGAGTGCACCGCGCCGAGCCCTTTCTGAAACGCGAGCGCACCTTGGTATGACGCGCTCATCATATTGAGTCTCGCGTCAATGTCTTGTCCGTTGTTGGTTGCGCGCTCGATGCTGCTCCACGCACGTGTGAGGCCATCGAGCGCGATGCCATCAGCGGGCGGATTAAATGCCGATGCGAGGAAGGTTTCGATGCAGTGCGCAATCGCATCCATCCCCGTTGCGGCGGTGAGGGTCGGCGGCAATCCCACCGTCAGCGCTGGATCGCATATCGCTGAGCGCGGCAACAAATGCCATGAATGAAAGCCGAGTTTGCGGCCATCGTTGAGAATGATGATCGCGCCGCGCGCGACTTCACTGCCGGTACCGGAAGTCGTCGGTATCGCGATCAACGGTGCGGCGGCATCCGTGATTGACGCGCTGCCGCCTTCGATGGTGGCGTAGCTAGTCAAGCTGCCAGTGTGCGTCGCCATGATGGCGACGCCTTTGGCGAGGTCAATCGACGAGCCACCACCGACCGCGATTAAGCCGTCACAGCCAGCACTGCGATAGAGCGCGGCGGCTTGCATCACCATCGCTTCGGTGGGGTTTGAGGGCGTGTCATCGAATACCATGAACGGCAGGCCGAGATGATCGGTGACGCGCGCGACCAGTCCTGCCGCAACCACGCCTTTGTCAGACACCACCAGCGGACGACGAATGCCGATGCGTTCGCACTCGGATTTCAGGACCAGCAAGCTATCAACGCCGATATGGATGTGGGTCAGGTAGTAGATGTACGCCATTTTTTCTCGGTCGCCTAGAATTGCTGCACGTTGATTGAATTGCCAGTTTCGCATCATTTGGCGACCACTTGCCGCACGAAAAAAAGGGTATCTTGTGAGCCAGCTACGCGCTGCTCTCAGAATCCTTGCCCCAACAAACTGCAAATTCCAATATGACCGCAACTGCGACCACCACCGCTTCGCCGGGTGCCGACGAAGAACTCTGCCTACTCGGTGTCACCCGCCTCGCCCAGTTCATTGATTTTGTTCGACACCGCACCAAGGACGGCATCGGCCGCGATGATGGCGAGATCGCAGACGAGTGGCGCGCGGCAGCGAACGTGTACGCCAAGCTGCAAGCGGCTACCACCGCACCGCCCGTGGCTTCCGAAGTGCTTGAACTGCCGCCCGCCATCCAAGCGCACGTCGATGCGTTGGTGAAGTTACCGCAGTTTCGCAGTGCGTTTTCTTCGGTGCCCATTGCCTTTGGCATGGTGGAGTTGGATCAGTTGATCGCATATCAGCACAGCCTGACGCTTTCCACCGTCGATGCGCTGTGCCGAAACCTGACAGCACCCTTGACTGACGCAGCGCTTGCAGCAGCGTGCCTACCACTGGGCGCCACCCGCGCCGATTTTCATGTCGGTCGATCCGGCAAGCGTGAATTCATTTTTCATTCTGATTCGCACGACATGCGCTTCTTGGGCGCGCAATTGCTCGACCCAACATTGGTGCCGGACATCGTGAGCGACGGCCATGCCGCAACCATCATCGCCCTCGCCGTTGGTTTCAGCAACAACGTCCTCAATGTCGTGCGGTTCGGCAAGCGCATGGTATTGAACAACGGCTACCACCGCGCGTATGCACTGAGATCGTTAGGCGTAACCCACGCCCCATGCGTGATTCAGGTATGCGCGCATTGGGAGGATGTGACGCTGGCAGGGTCTTCCGAAATGACGCAAAACGCGGATATTTATTTTGAGTCGCAACGCCCGCCGTTGTTGCGAGACTATTTTGATTCGGCCTTGGTTCGACGCTTCGCTACCCGCCAGCAGCGCCGCCAAGTACACCTAAAAATCGATGTGACCAGTACCAAGTTGGCACTATAGGGGCACACTTCGTGACAAAATTACACAATCGTACTCAGGCGGATTGCTTGCACTTTCGCGAATTCCCATAGTATTATTTATTACGTTATTTGTTACGTTATTTGACTGTTTGCAGCCAGCCGGGGGGCATGAAGTTGGCGCAAACGAAGCGGTGCCATGCAAGACATGGTTTGAAATAACTTCCATTCCGGAAAACTTACAGGAGAGCAACATGCGCATTTTGACAATTCAAGAAATGGAACAAGTGGGCGGTGCGGGTAAGCCTAAGAAGGTAAAAGGCGCAGGCCATGCGTCCTCTGCCAAGGCCTCGAGCGCTGCTTGTCAGGGTGGCTCGTCGAATAAAACGTCCTCTGGAGCACCTTGTGTGCCGCCTGGACCGACACCGTAACTCGGCGTTTGCGTCACGACTGGCAGTTCGACAAAGCCCTTCGATTCTTCGAAGGGCTTTTTACATTGGAGCGACCATTTTCGCAGCAACGCCCAGCCGCCCCGACACCAGCGTCAGCCGAATCCGCGCCTGCACATTGGTCAATTTAGCTTCGTGCAATTGCGCCCGCGCATTGGCCAATGCGGCCTGCGCCGTCAACAAATCTTGCAGCGTGCCTACGCCCGCCTTGTAACGCCCGACCGCGACTTGATGGCTCGCCAGCGCCGACGTGAGCAATTGTCTCGCTGCGCCCAGGCTTTCGCTCTCGGTACGAATCTGTTGGGCGCTGCGCCACACTTCCGTATCGAGCTCGCGCTCAATGATTTGTAGCTGTGCTTCGCGCGCAGAAATTTGCGATTGCACTTGTGCGCTGCGTGCGCGTTCTTCCGCACCATTGAACAGCGGAACCGTCGCGACTACCGCGCCGCCCAGGCTACGATCCGTGCTCGCGCTGCCGCTACCTAAGGCACGAGCGGCACTCGCCCCACCCGCCAGCGTGACCACGCCCTTGCTATCGGCGCGCACCGCGTCGAGCCGCGCGCGCAGTGCACTAATCTCGGCACGCGCACTGCGCATGCGCGGGTGCTCTGCCCTTGCTTGCGCCAACAGCACCTCGACCGCCGGTGCTTCATCTAGCGACGGAAAGGCCGATTCAACATCGGTCAAGCCGATGGCCTGTTGCACCGGCAATCCCATCACAACCGCTAAGGTGCCGCGCGCGCTTTGCCACAGACCTTGCGCACGGGTGCGATCCAGCGTCGCTTGCGCGAACGCGGTCTGCGCTTGCAATTTTTCCGCGAGTGAACCCAGTTGCGCGTCGTAACGCGCTTGTGCGATGGCGGTACTTTGATTAGCCGCCGCCTCGGCCTCGCGTAACGAATCGAGTCTGCCCCACACGCTGAGCGCATCCGCGTAGATACGCAGCGTGTCGGTCAGTGTAGTTAGGTTGCTGTTGTCTTGCGTCGCGATGGCGGCCACCAGCGTTTGACGCGCTTGTTCCAACGTTGCGTTGCGTGATCCGAAATCGAATAGCACCCAACCCAAGCTAAGCGACGCGTAGGCACTGCTGCTGACCGAAGTGATGTTGCTATTCGGAATGCGATTTCCTGCAACCTCAATGTTCGCACTGACCCGTGGCAGAAACGCGCTCTCGGCTAACTCCACGCTCGCCTGCTGTCCCTGCACGTTCGCCAGCGCTTGGCGCATCGTGGGGCTTTTGCACATGACCTGTTCGAGCACATCGCTCAATGTGAGCTGGCTCGGCAAATCTGCTGCGTTGCTCACGCAACCTCCCAAGCCCACGCGGCGTTGGCTACCCGTGGGCAGCGCATCTGGTGGGAGACTCGTCGCCGCGACCCGCGAGGTTGCGGTGGCAGCGGATGGCGGGTTGGCGAGCTGATTGGTGCTGCGCAATTGCAGGCCATCGGTTTGCGCGTGCACCGTCCATGTCGAAGCCACGAACAGGTAACCTAGACAACACACGACGCACCGCAAACGCCTCACTCGACCGTCTCCGCACGCTGCGCATCAACGCGCACGAAATACGCGCTTGGCTCGCCGTCAAACACAATCGCGCCCTTGTCCATTTCCACCACGCGCGCCGCTGCCCGGATGGTTTCGGGTCGGTGCGCGACGACAATCCGCGTGATCTTCAACGCCGCGATGGCGCGATTGATTTTCGCTTCCCGCTTCAAATCGAGATGGCTGGTGGCCTCATCGAGAATCAACACTTGCGGACGCTTGTACAGCGCGCGCGCCAGCAACACCCGTTGCTTTTGCCCGCCGGATAACACCGTACCCATATCGCCAACCAGCGTTTGGTAACCCATCGCCATCGCTTGAATATCGGTGTGCACCGAGGCGAGCTTCGCGCACTCTTCGATCCACGGCAAGTCTGGACGCGGGTCGAAAAAACTGATGTTGTCGGCGAGTGAGCCCGCGAACAAACTATCGTCTTGCATCACCGTACCAACCATCGCGCGCCAACTTTCGTTGCCGAGCTGTTCGAGCGGAATTTTGCCAATCCGAATCACGCCCTCAGTCGGCTTGTATGCCCCCAGCACCACGTTCACCAGCGTCGTCTTGCCACACCCAGAGCCGCCGGTGATGGCAACCGACTCGCCGGACGCGATGTGCAAAGTAACGCCATCAAGCACCAGTGGGTCGTGTTCGGCGTAACGAAAGCGCAAGCCATCAATCGCAATATCCGGCGGCGCGCTGGTGGGTTCGCTGCTCAATGCGCGTGCCGATGCAGGCTCGGTGGGCGTCAACACCACATCGCTTAACCGTTCTGCGTACACTCGCAGCATCAACAAGTCGATGGCCTTGCCGATCAGTTGCGTGAGACGCGCATCGAACTGCGCGCGGTACGCCAAAAACGCGAGCAACATGCCGACGCTTAATTCACCAGCCATGATCTGACGCGTGCCCAGCCACATCAGCACCAGATAGAAGCAACCGGTCAACAATGCGCTGATGAGCCTGTAAAAAATTTGCAGTTTTTGCACCGCGAGTGAAGCATTGGTTTCACTAACCAATAATGTCTGCCACGCGCCCTGCCGCTCGGTTTGCCGACCGAATAACTTGATCGCTTTCACACCGCGAATCGTTTCCAGAAAGTGGCTAGACACGTTGGCTGATCGCGCGATGTATTCCTCAGTCGCCGCGTACAGCGGGCGATACCACACGATCCGCACCATGAGATACAACAGCACCGCGAGGATCGCGACCGCCGCAAGTGCAGGGCTGTATAAGAACATCATGAGAAGTGAAACCACCACCAGCAGGCCATCAAACAGCGCTTCGACAAATGCGCTAGTCAGCACCTTTTGAATCTCGTCCACCGAGCCCGCGCGGGAGAACACGTCACCCAAATGCCGCCGTTGAAAATACGCAATCGGTAGCTTGACGATGTGCGAAAAGACATTAGATCGCCATTGCACCCGAATCGAAGTATTGATGACCAACAACAGCCATGAGCGGATCAGCGTCACGACCTGCTGCGCCACCAGCACGAACACAAAGCCAAGCGTGAGGGTGGTCAGTAGGTTCTGGTCTTTCGCGACCAACACGTGGTCAATAATCCATTGCAGAAACAGCGGATTGACCAGCGCAAAGATTTCCAGCGCCAGCGAGAGCAACAACACTTGCGTCAGTGACGGCCAAAAGCCCGATACCTGCCCAACCAATTGCCGCAACGAAAGCGAAGTTTTTTCCGAACGCGGCACAAAGCCCGCATTCGGCCACGTTTCAAGCGCAACGCCGGTGAATTTTTTCGACACTTCGTCGAACGATACTTTGCGCTCGCCAAATGCAGGATCGTGTATCACCGCGCTTGTGCCGCGTACTTCTTTGAGCACCACGAAGTGATTCAGCTCCCAATGTAGGATCGCGGGTAAGCGGAGGCTCTTGAGCTCGCCAAGCTCCAAGCGCAGCGCGCGAAAGCCCAAGTTTTCGCGCTCTGCGAGTTGCGCGAGTGTATTGAGCGTCATGCCCTTCAGCGAAATCGCGTGGCGTTGGCGCAGTGCTGCGAGGTCGGTTTGCACACCGTGGTAACCCAACACCATCGCAAGACACGCGAGGCCGCATTCCGCACCCTCGCTCTGCAACACCAGCGGCAGCTTGCGGCCAAAACCAAACGAGAGTGCTTCAATTAACGTTGAGGCCATCTAGCGCTCCAGCTTTCCGCTGATGCTGTAGAGCGGCTCGAGCATCCACTCATACAAGCGACGATTTTCTTGTAGGATGTCAGCGTCAAGACGCATGCCCACTTGCAGTTGACGATCTTCGCCATAGACTTTAAGCGTTTGCGCCTTGAGAACAACGCTGATCGAATACACCGGCTCGCCCGGCGTGAGTTCGGGCAAGGCGAATCCCGCCAATTGCAAATTCGAAACAGCAACATTGGATACTTCCTTCACCGTGCCCTCGTGCAAACCGAATTTTTGGTACGGGTACGCCTGATAGCGCAGCAACACCCGATCACCCGCACGTACGAAGCCAATCGTGCGGCTCGGCGCATACAGCTTCGCTTCAATTTTTGACTCTGCTGGCACCAGAGTCACCAGTGGCTGCGTGGCATCTATGGCCTGGCCCACGTCGCCCGTCACCAGCGTCGCGCGCCCACCTTCCGGCGCGGTAATCACCACGCGGCGGCGGCCCTCCACTTCTGTCAGTTCCTGCGAGGCTGATGAAATCGTGCGCTGTAGTTGCGCATTGAGGTTCGCGTACCGCGTCTTCGTCATCTCCAATTCACGCTCTGCCGCCGCCTGTTCGCGTTGATTCGACAAGGCATCACGCAGCAGCGCTTGCAAGCGCGATTGCTGCTCAGAGAGTTCAAGTTCTTTTTGCACGAGCTGTTCACGCGCGATGTAGTCCTGATCGGCGAGACCTTGATAACGCTTACGCGCATCTTCAGCGAGCGCCACGCGCTGACGCTGCTGCTCGGTCTGGCGAACAATGGTCTCCGCCTCAGCGTGCAAACTCGCCAAGCGGCGCGCGATTTGGGCGTTTTCTTGTTGCTCCACCATGCGATTGCGCGCGATCTCACCTTGCATGGAGCCCTTGCGCTCATTGATTTGCTGGCTAACGTCGGCTTGTAATTCGCGCGAGGTCAGCCCCACGCGGTCGCTGGTGAGCACAAACAGTAAATCGCCCTTGTTGACCAATTGGCCCTCCGACACGCGCTTTTCGAGCACCACGCCATTTTGTGGGGTCAGCACGCGAATCACACCCGCCGACGGCACCAATTGCCCGGTGACGTTGGTGCGGCGGGTGTAGCTACCGAAGTAGAGGAATGCCAACAGCAGTGCGGCGAGCGCAGCGGCCGAGAAACTCAGCCACCACAGCGACAAGCGTGGCGTGAGCACAATCGTGCCGAGCAGTTTGGGCTGCTGTGCCTCAAGCGCCTCGCGACGAAACAAGCGATTGGATTCTGGAGTGGGGGTCGAGGTCAAAGGGCGATGAATTTCGAGTGAGCCGGTCAGAAAAAGGCTGCCATTTTTTTGCGCCTACGCATAGCGCAAGCAGCAGGGGGTTAGAATTTTCGCGTACGCAGCGCAGTTTAGTGCCAAACCGAGGCCAACGATAGCAGACGCATTCGTGAAGCCGCGTTAGCCAATCACGCGAACATCTTCAATCACCTTGCCATCGTTCGGCAGTGAATTAGCGGCCACGCTCACGACCTCGCCGCGCAGCTTGGTGACATCGCGGATCGACTCCGCCACGCCGGTTAGTGCAGCGTTCGCATCGGTCAATTCGCACTTCAACGTCATCGCGTCCGCGCCGTCAATTTGGCTGACGACCAAGCGTGCACGCGCGATCTGCGGATGGCGCTTCACCACTTCGGCAATTTGATGCGGATGCACAAACATGCCGCGCACCTTGGTCGTTTGATCGGCGCGCCCCATCCAGCCCTTGATGCGCATATTGGTGCGACCGCATGGGGAGACACCAACCAATACCGCCGACAGGTCACCCGTCGCGAAACGAATCAACGGGTAATCGCGATTAAACGTCGTCACCACGACTTCGCCGACCTCGCCCTCGGCCACCGGATCACCCGTGCCTGCGCGCACGATTTCGACGATCACGCCTTCATCCACAATCAAACCCTCGCGCGCGGAAGACTCGTAAGCGATCATGCCCAAGTCAGCGCTGCCGTAGGCCTGATAGGCCGCGATGCCGCGCGCTTTCAGCAACTCGCGCACGGGCGGCATGAATGCTTCACCGGACACCACGGCTTTTTTGATCGAGCTGATGTCTGTGTGCAACTCATCGGCCTTTTCGATCAACACTTTCAGAAACGATGGCGTGCCGACGTACGCATTGGGCTTCAGCGCCGCAATGGTCGCGAGCTGCATTTCGGTTTGCCCCACACCCGCCGGAATCACCGCGCAACCCAAGGCCAGCGCACCGGTCTCAAACATCGAGCCTGCGGGCGTGAGGTGATACGAAAAAGTGTTGTGGACAATATCACCCGCGCGAAACCCGGCGGCGTAAAACATGCGCGCGGTGCGCCAGTAATCCGGGGAGCGGCCTTCGGGGTCGTAAATGGGCCCCGGAGAAACGAATAATCGCCCAAGACGCCCGACTGGCGTGGCATTTAAGCCGCCGAAGGGTGGGCGCTGTTGTTGCAATTCGTGCAGTTGCGACTTGCGGATCACCGGCAATTTGGATAGGGCGGCGCGCGTGGTGACGTCACCCGCATCATGCGCCGCTAGTGACTCGCTGAAATACGGTGCGTGGGTTTTGGCGTGCGCGATTTGCCCGGGCAATGCGGCGAATAGGTCACGTTCGCGCAGTGCCGGATCGCGGGTTTCAAGTGCGTCGTAGTGATGGTCGGTCATCGGTTTTCTCGTTACTTCGCCAAACGTGCGGCGCAACGTTGTTGTAATTCGCGCACCAGTGCTTTTTGTTCTGCGCTCGTGTTGACGGCGAACCGATCGAAGTCGCCTGCCGCGAGTTTCATGTGCGCAAACGTCACGCCGTGCTCCTCATGAAAATGCAGCATCGGCTCGCGCTTCAAATAAAAAATGCCAGGGCGGGTTTCTGTGAGCGATTTAATAGCACGAATCGGCTGCAACAAACCAGCAAGTTTCGCAAGCGAGTTCGCCGATGCGCGCGCCATTTTTGCGTGGCGCTATGCCAACCAACGCTTGCGCCGACGATAGTGCTTAACGTCGCGAAACGACTTTCTGCCTGCTTTGGAAATGCCAAGATAGAACTCTTTCACATCCTCGTTTTCGGCAAGACTCTTGGCCTGCCCTTCCATCACGACGCGACCGTTTTCGAGGATGTAGCCGAAATCGGCGTAGCGCAATGCCACCGTCGTATTCTGCTCTGCGAGCAGGAAACTGACGCGCTCTTTTTGATTGAGGTCGCGCACGATCTCAAAAATTTCTTCAACGATTTGTGGTGCCAGCCCCATCGATGGTTCGTCCAACAAAATCATCGTCGGTTTTGCCATCAACGCGCGCCCGACCGCCGTCATCTGTTGTTCGCCGCCGGAGGTATAGCCCGATTGCGATTGGCGGCGCGTCTTCAAACGCGGAAAGTACGCGTAAACCTTTTCTAAATCGGCGGCGATCTCAGCGCGACTCGCCTTGCGCGTGTATGCACCCGTGAGCAGATTTTCCTCGACAGTCAGGTGGGCAAAGCAGTGCCGCCCTTCCATCACCTGCACCACGCCTCGCTTGACCAAATCGGAGGGAGAGAGGCGATCAACGCGCTCGTTGCGAAACGTCACCGAACCCTTGGTCACATCACCACGCTCGCCTTGTAGCAAATTCGATACCGCACGCAACGTGGTCGTTTTACCTGCGCCGTTGGCACCCAGAATCGCAACGATGCCACCTTCGGGCACATTAAGCGAGACGCCCTTGAGCACCAAGATGACATGGTTGTAAATCACCTCGATGCCGTTGACCGATAGGAGCGGCGGCGGAGTTCCAACAACTGTGGCAGAAGCGGTTTGCATAAGTCGTCAATCAAATTTTGGCGGGAAAAATAAAGGGGATCGCGCTTTCCTGCGACCCCCGTCACTTCAACGCAGTTACGGCTTAGCCTTCTTTCGAGCAATCACGCGGCGTAATTTTCTTTTCCGCCGCGTACTTTGCAGCAGCCGCCTTGACCATCGGTGCTAACAGTTTTTGGTCTGCTTCCAGCCAATCAGAGGTGTAGCTCCAAGCCTTGCCGTCCCATGTTTGCACGCGTGCTCGGTGTGCGCCTTCGTGGTTGCTGCACGAGGTTTTGATCGGCTGCATCACGCCTTCGAAACCAAGCGCCTTAATGCGCGCGGCGTCGATGTTCAAGTGCTCAGCACCCCAACGCACTTCTTCGCCAGTGACTACACGGTTGCCATATTTTTTCTGCGCGACGCGGATCGACTCAACCACCAACGCGGCCGACAACATGCCACGGTTGTAGAGGACCTGACCAATGTCTTCCTTTTTGCCGGTGCCAAGGCCCTTGTCGTACAAGACCTTCGTCATCGCTTTGTGCACGGGCAAATCGTTTTCAGCACCGTGCTGAAGTGCGAGCCCCGAATATCCTTTTGCCGCCGCTTCTGCTGGCGTGACATCGGGCTCAGCGGCCGCCCACCACACGGCGTACATCTGCAAGCGCGGATACGAGACGGCAATCGCTTCCTTGATCGCGGTTGAATTCATCACGCCCCAACCCCACAGGAAAACGTAATCGGGACGCTGCTGACGTATTTGCAGCCAAGTTGATTTTTGCTCAATGCCGGGGTGCGTGACCGGCAACTTCATGAACTCAAAGCCATGCTTCTTGGCATGCTCTTCGAGAACTGGAATCGGCTCTTTGCCGAACGGCGAGTCGTGATAAACCAGCGCGATTTTCTTGCCTTTGAGCGAGCCTTTTTTCGCGACGTGTTGCACCAGCATGTCGGCCGCTGACCAGTACGTGCCCATCAGCGGAAAATTCCACGCAAACACGCTGCCGTCAGCGGATTCCGAGCGCCCGTAACCGGTGGTGAACAAGGTGGTTTTGTCTGCGGCGACTTTTTCCGTCAGCGCGAACGTGATGCCGGTCGAGAGTGGGTTATAGGCAACCGGTTTCTTACTCTTCATGCGTTCGTAGCATTCGACGCCACGGTCGGTCGCGTAACCGGTTTCGCATTCTTCAAATGCGATCTTGACGCCGTTGACGCCGCCATCGCGCTCATTGACGAGCTTCAGGTAATCAACGAAACCATTCGCCCACGGCACGCCATTGGGCGCGTAGGCACCGGTTCGATACACCAGCACCGGTACAAAAATTTCATTGGCCGATTGCGCAAACGCAAACGGCATCGACGCCGTCAATCCCGCGACCGCTGCGCACGCGGTCGCTAACTGTTTTACCCACTTATTCATGACCATTCTCCTCAAAAAAAGAACAACACGACATTCAAAAAAAACAAACCACGATCACTCAACGTCCATCAATGCGGAAACGGCCACAGACGCAATTTTTCCTTGGCGACGGCCCACAGCCGCGCCAATCCATGCGGCTCAACGATCAAGAAAAACACGATGAGCGCGCCGAATATCATCAGCTCGGTGTGCGCAACCAGCGCCGTGCTGATCCGATAGCCAAAGAGCGCACCGATCCACGGCAATGCCTGACTCAAAAAAATCGGCAGCAAGACAATAAATGCGGCCCCCAGAAACGAGCCCAAGAGCGAGCCCATGCCACCAATAATAATCATGAAGAGCAAATTAAATGACAGCGTGATGTTGAACGCGAGCGGCTCCCACGAGCCCAGGTGTACGAACGCCCACAGCGCACCGGCAATGCCCACATAAAATCCGCTCACGGCAAACGCGCTGAGCTTCGCGTACACGGGGCGGATGCCAATCACCTCGGCGGCCACGTCCATGTCGCGCGTCGCCATCCATGCGCGGCCGATGTGCGAGCGGGTGAGATTGCGCGCAAACACGGCGAGCACGACCAAGATCGACAGCACCAGAAAATATTTCGACAGCGGCGAATCAAACTTCCAACCAAACATTTCGACATTCGACGGCGCAACGGAACCCGACGAAGAGTTGTTGGTGAACCACTTGACGCGTGCGAACAGCCAATCGAGAAAAAATTGCGCCGCGAGGGTCGCCACGGCGAGATACAAACCTTTGATCCGCAGACTCGGCGTGCCAAACAGCACGCACACCAGCGCCGTGATGAAACCCGCGATCACCAACACGACGATGAAATTCAAACTCGGCACGCGCACATACAGGTTGTACGCCGCGTACGCGCCCACCGCCATGAACGCTGCCGTGCCCAGCGAAATCTGCCCGCAGTAGCCGACGAGGATATTCAAGCCAATGGCGGCCAAGGCCAAAATCAACCATGGCACCAAAATCGCGCGGAAAAAATAGTCGCTACTGGTGAGTGGAATCACGACGAATGCCACAACCGCGAGCGCCACAATGAACAGCCGATCCTGCAAAATCGGAAATAGCTGCTGATCGGCGGCGTAGCTGGTTTTGAACTGACCGTTTTCTCTATAGAGCATGGCTACACCCGATCAATGTGTCGCTCGCCGAACAAGCCTTCGGGGCGAATCAACAGGAACAACAACGCCAACACATACGCAAACCAGTTTTCGATGCCGCCGCCTGCGAGGTCGAATTGACTGACCATCCACGGGCTCAAAAATACTTCTGCCATTTTTTCACCAACACCAATGATGAGCCCACCGATGATAGCCCCCGGCACGGAGGTCAAACCGCCGAGAATGACCACTGGCAAGGCTTTCAGGGCAATCAGCGACAGTGAAAACTGCACGCCAAGCTTAGAACCCCAGATCACGCCGGCCACCAGCGCGACCACACCGGCCACCGCCCAGACGATCACCCAGATGTGATTGAGCGGGATGCCAATCGACTGCGCGGCCTGATGATCGTCGGCCACCGCGCGCAATGCACGACCGGTCGGCGTCTTCTGGAAAAACAGTGCGAGCGCGATCACCAACACGGTGGCGATGGCAGCCGCGATCAAGTCTTCTTTGGAGAGCAGCACGCCGCCTTGAAATGTCGATTCCAAAATCATCATCGGCTCTTTGGGAATGCCAAGATCAATTTTGTAAATGTCGCTGCCCCAGATGGTCTGGCCGAGACCGTCGAGAAAATATGACACGCCGAGCGTGGCCATCAACAGTACAACGCCGTCTTGGTTCACGAGTTTTCGTAGCACCCATTTCTCAATGAGGATCGCCAGCAACAGCATAATCCCGACGGTCAGAATCAAGGCGACTGTCAATGCCGGAAAGCCAGCAGGGATGCCGGTCCACGCGGGAATCCACTCCGCGAGCCGCGCCATTGCTAGTGCTGCGAATAGCACCATCGCCCCTTGCGCAAAATTGAACACGCCGGATGCCTTGAAAATCAGCACGAATCCCAGTGCCACCAGCGAGTACAGCACGCCGGACATCAAGCCGCCAAGCAACACCTCAACATAGAAGCCAAACGTGGTGCTGGCGATGAACAGTGGTGCAACAAGTCCCACTGCCAGCAATCCACCCAGCGCATACACCGCCCAATTCTTATTCAGTTTTTTCAATGCTGCACTCCCAGATAGGCGTCGATGACGGCCTGATTTGCGCGCACGTCATCCGGCGTTCCATCGCCAATTTTTTTGCCGTAATCGAGTACCACCACCCGATCAGAAATATCCATCACCACCCCCATGTCGTGCTCGATCAAGACGATGGTGGTGCCGAATTCTTGATTGATGTCGAGCACGAAGCGGCACATGTCCTGCTTCTCTTCCATGTTCATACCGGCCATCGGCTCATCGAGCAGCAAGAGTTTTGGCTCCATCGCCAGCGCCCGGCCAAGATCGACGCGCTTTTGCAGGCCGTACGGCAACTGGCCGACCGGTGTTTTGCGAATCGCTTGGATTTCCAGAAAGTCGATGATCTGCTCCACGCGCTCGCGATGCTGCAATTCTTCACGCTTCGCCGCGCCCAAATAGAACGCCTGTTGAAACAGATTGGACTTCATGCGCAAGTTGCGGCCGGTCATCAAATTGTCCAGCACACTCATCCCTTTGAAGAGGGCAATATTCTGGAAAGTCCGCGCCACGCCTTGCTTTGCGACCAGATGCGGCTCCATCGCTGGGCGCTGTTCACCCATGAACGTGATGCTGCCGCGCTGCGGGTGATAGACGCCGTTAATGACGTTGAGCATCGACGATTTGCCTGCACCGTTAGGCCCGATGATCGCGCGCACTTCGCGTTCGCGCACGTCAAAACTGATGTTCGATAGCGCCTGCACGCCGCCGAACGCGAGCGAGATTTCCTCGACCTTGAGGATAACGTCGCCGATGTTACTCATGCGACCATCCGGTTCATCTTTGCGGCTTCATCGGGTGTGTAGGTTGCAACGTCACACACACGCAAATCCGCCTTCACCGTACCCGAGCGGCCATCTTCAAATTTCACCACCGCTTCAATCTCCACATGATCGGACGCCCCGTACAGCGCATCGACGATCACTGCGTATTTGTCGGCGATCACGCGTCTGCGTACCTTGCGTGTGCGCGTGAGCTCACCATCATCGGCATCCAGCTCTTTGTGCAAAATCACGAAGCGTTTGATTTGCGAGCCGCACAATTTTAGGTCGCCCGCCAGATCGAGATTCACTTGCCGGAGTTCGTCGCGAATCAGCTCGTAGACTTCCGGTTTCGCGGCAAGGTCGGTGTAGCCCGCGTAACCAAGATTGCGACGCTCCGCCCAATCGCCCACGGCCGCCATGTCGATATTTATCATTGCGGTGGCGTGCGCATGCTGGTCACCGAACGCAACCGCCTCTTTAATGTGCGAGAAAAACTTCACCTTGTTTTCGAGATACTTCGGTGCGAACAACGTACCGTCCTTGAGGCGACCGACATCCTTGGCGCGATCAATGATCTTCAGATGACCTTCCGCGTCAAAGTAGCCCGCGTCGCCGGTATGAAACCATCCATCTTTATCTTTGGTCTCAGCCGTCGCTTCCGGATTGCGGAAATACTCGGTGAACAGTCCCGGCGTTTTCACCAAAATTTCGCCGTCGTCTTGCAACTTGATTTCCACGCCGGGCAGCGGTGGGCCAACAGTGTCAGCACGCACGCCGCCATTTGGCTGCACGCAGACAAACACCGTGGTTTCTGTTTGGCCGTAGAGCTGTTTCAAATTGATGCCAATCGAGCGATAGAACACGAACAGGTCCGGGCCAATCGCCTCACCCGCCGTGTACGCGACACGCACGCGGCTCATGCCGAGCGCATTGCGTAACGGGCCGTAGACGGCGATGTTGCCCAGCGCATAGCGCAGGCGATCCAGCGCTGACACTGGCTGACCGTCGAGAATTTTGGCACCAACCCGTTTGGCAAGCCCCATGAAGTAATGGAACAACCGGCGCTTGATGCTGCTCGCATCTTCCATGCGAATCATCACCGAGGTGAGCAAGCCTTCCAGCACGCGCGGTGGCGCGAAGTAATAGGTCGGCCCAATCTCGCGCATATCGGTCATCACCGTATCGGCAGACTCCGGGCACGACACGCAAAAACCTGCAACCAACGATTGGGTATACGAAAACAAATTCTGACCAATCCACGCCATCGGCAGATACGCGAGCAGTTCTTCGTTAGCAGTGAGGCCTTCAAATTCGCAGTACGCACGACCCGTCGCGATCATCGCTTTGTGGGTTAACACCACGCCTTTGGGTGAGCCAGTGGTGCCCGAGGTGTAGAACAGCGCCGCCGTATCGTCCGACGCGCCCTTATTGACTTCATCGGCAAAAAACGTGGGGTGCGCAGCGGCGAATTCACGCCCGAGTTGCTGCACTTTTTCATAACTAATGAGCGCCGGATCGTCGTAATCGCGTAGCCCGCGCGGATCGTCATAGATGATGTGCTTGAGGCTCGGACACGACTCGCGAATTTCGAGCAGCTTATCGACTTGCTCCTGATCTTCCGCAATCGCAAATTCAATCTCGGCGTTCTCAAAAACGAACACCATTTCTTGTGCAACCGCGTCCTGATAGAGCGGTGCCGGGATGCCGCCGAGCGACTGCGCAGCGGTGAGTGCCCAGTACAAGCGCGGGCGATTTTCGCCAATGACGGCGAGCGTCTGCCCGCGCTTGAACCCAAGAGCAGCAAAGCCCTCAGCGAGCGCTTTGGTCTGTGCCAAGCTCTGCGCCCACGAGTACGTCTGCCAGATGCCCAAATCCTTCTCACGTAACGCGGGCGCCTCGCCGCGTACGCGCGCATGCTCGATCAGCAAGCGGGGAAATGTGACCTCTGTTGTTGACATGGCCGTGGTCGGCATGTCGTCCCTCCTCGTCGATAAAAAGGTGCTTCTCAATACGTGGTTTACAGTCAACGCGGGCGAAGTGTAGCGAAGATGTCACGTGTATAGTTGTCGTCAGGATGACAATTACCATGCTGCAACGCACCATTCCAGACCATCAAGCCCTGCTCGCAGCCTTCCTCGCATCGTCACGATGGAGTGCAAGCCTCGCCGCCGACGAAGTCGCGCGCGCCGCGTCCGAAATCATCGTCAAGCGTATTCCCGCCGGTGGCTTCGTGTGCAAAAAAGGTGAGAACGTCGATCACTGGATTGGCGTGATGGATGGTCTCGCCAAGATGAGCTTATTTTCGGTCGATGGCAAGCTCACCACGCTCACCGGCGTGCCGTCCGGTGGATGGTTTGGCGAAGGCTCAATTTTGAAAGACGAGCCACGTCGTTACGACATCGTTGCATTGCGTACGAGCCTGATTGGCTACATGCCACGCGTAACCTTCTTTCGTCTGCTCGACACCAACATTGGCTTCAATCGCTTCCTCATTCAACAATTAAACGAACGCCTCGGCCAATTCATCGGCATCGTCGAAGGCGAGCGCCTGCTTGAGCCCAACGCAAAGGTCGCGCGTTGTCTCGGCGCCCTATTCAACCCCGTCCTCTACCCCGGCCTCGGTCGCCATCTGCAAATCTCGCAGGAGGAGATCGGGTTACTGGCCGGCGTCTCGCGGCAACGCGTCAATCAGGCGTTGCCGGTGTTGGAACGGGCGGGATTATTGAAAGTCGAATCGGTGGGCGTGACGGTGATTGATCTACTGGGGTTGCAGCGGTTTGAGGCTTGAACAATACGAAGAGCTGCACAGATCTGAACGCGCCGCAACCGCAACCACAAACCCTACAAAGCCGCCCTAATGAAACTCGTCATCGCCCTGACCTTCCTCATCGCTCCTTGGTTGATCTTCGCGGCCTTCGCCACGCCGAGTAAAGACCCCAGCATCATCGGTCTACTCATCACGCTTGCGATCTCGGCCTACGGCCTCACCCTCCTCATCAGCCGCAAGAAATAATCATGACCCGTCCCACTCTTACCAACGCTGCCCGCCCCGCCACCTTCACCGTCGATGCCGTCGACGAACACGGCGCGCTGCAACCCACTCCCATCGCGGGCGAACATCCGCTGACGATCTACGTCGATAAGCGCGAGATTCTTACCATCATGACCTTGGGTGCCGCGCCGGAAGCGTTGGTGATTGGCTATTTGCGCAACCAGCGTTTGCTGAATTCGATTGATGAAATCGTCTCGGTGCAAGTGGATTGGGACGTGAACGCGTGTTCGGTGGTCACGCGCCACGGCCTGAAAAACCTCGACGAAAAAATGGCCAAGCGCACAAAAACCACCGGCTGCGGCGAAGGCACGGTGTTCGGCGATTTGATGGCGGATTTGGACAACGTGCGGCTGCCAACCGATGTGCGCATCACCCAAACCACGCTCTACACACTGCTGAACAACATGCGGCTACACGAGTCGATCTACAAACAAGCAGGTGCCGTGCACGGCTGCGCGCTGGGGTCGCGTGAGGGCGAAATTTTGACCTTCGTGGAGGACGTGGGTCGCCACAACGCGGTTGATGCGATTGCTGGTCGGATGTGGCTGGAAGGTGTCGATGGCGGCGATAAAATTTTTTACACGACGGGGCGTTTGACCTCGGAGATGGTGATTAAAGCTGCACAAATGGGCATCCCGTTTCTGGTCTCGCGCTCGGGGTTGACGCAGATGGGTTATGACATCGCGCAAAAAGTGGGGATTACGATGATTGGGCGAGCGGTGAATAAACATTACCTGTTGTTTACGGGTGCAGCGCGGTTGACGGCATGACCTTGCTTGCCCTTGCGAAGGGAATGCGGGCGGAGCCGACGGATGCGGAGCATCGTGTTTGGCAGAATCTGCGTGCCGAGCGTTTGGGCGGATTCAAGTTTCGGCGGCAGGAGCCGATGGGAAATTACATTCTGGATTTTGTTTGCTATGAGCGCCGCGTCATTGTTGAGTTAGATGGCGGGCAGCATGGCGAGTCGAATTGTGATCTGTTGCGCGATGATTGGTTGCGCAGACAGGGATTTGTGATTTTGCGTTTTTGGAATAGCGAGGTGTTTGAGAATTTGGAGGGGGTATTGGAGCGCACATTGGCGCAATTGCAAGCGCTGCCACCCTCTCCCCAACCCCTCGCGCGTTCAGGGAGAGGAGCTAGACGGCGGCCTGCCACCGTTCCCGCAAGCATAGACGCCCTACGCCCGCTACCTTCCCTCCCCCTTGACGGGGGAGGGATTGAGGGAGAGGGTGATGTGTCCTCGAAGTACAGCAACAAAAATGGTCACCGTGCCAAATGAACTTCCAACTTTCCACCGCAGTTTTTGGATGCACGAAACTGCGAGCAGCAGCACCCTTGCGAACACTGCCACCCTCTCCCCAACCCCTCCCCCGTCCAGGGGGAGGGGCTAGATCGCAGCGTGCAGGCGTCAGTACAAAAAATGACGCCCTCCGCACCCTACCTTCCCTCCCCCTTGACGGGGGAGGGATTGAGGGAGAGGGTGATGTCTCCACGAAGTACAGCTCTGAAATTGGTCACTGCTCCAAATGAACTGCAATCAATCTTCCTCAGTTTTCGTCCTCGCCGGGATGCGAGCGGTCGCACCCTTGCAAACGCCGCCACCCTCTCCCCAACCCCTTCCCCGTCCAGGGGGAGGGGCTAGATCGGGGATTGCCACGAGCGTCGCAACAATAGACGCCCTCCGCCCGTCACCTTCCCTCCCCCTCGACGGGGGAGGGATTGAGGGAGAGGGTGATGCGTCCACGAAGTACCCCGTCAACATCACTCACCACACACCATGACAAAAATCACCGCCCTCATTCTCGCCGGTGGTCGCGGCTCACGCATGGGCAGCGTCGATAAAGGCTTGCAGGTTTTCCAACACCAGCCGATGGTCACGCATGTGATCGAGCGCCTCGCACCGCAGGCTGATGAAATCATCATCAACGCCAATCGCAGCCTCGATGAATATGCCGCCTACGGTCACCGCGTGATCCCCGACGCGATTGACGGTTTCGCCGGCCCGCTGGCGGGGTTGCAGGTGGGCATGCTGCACGCGACGCATCCCTTGATCGTCACCGCACCCTGCGATTCGCCGTTCCTGCCGCTGGATTTGGTGGCGCGCCTCTACGACGCGCTGGAAAAAGAAAATGCCGATCTCGCGGTCGCAAAAACCTTCGATCAGGCGCATCCAGTGTTTTGTTTGGTAAAGCGCGATCAGGAGCCACACCTGCGCGCGTTCCTCGAAACCGGCCAGCGAAAAATTGACAAGTGGTACGCAACGCTGAAGGTCGTCGAGGTGCCGTTTGACGACGAAGAAGCGGCCTTCGCCAACATCAATACCGTAGACGAATTACGCGCGCTGGAAAAACCGGCGTCCTGAGATGCGTCGCCGTAACGTTCGTAAACTGGCACTTCGTCCGCCGCTGCCACGCCGCGCGGTTGTTTGGTTTCCGCCGTTCCCCATTGACGCCAATATCGAAGCGTTTCGCACTGTGCATGACCCGCTCGCACCCGTGATCGCTGCGCATCTTCATCTCGTGTTTCCATTCGCGTGTCCACTCAGCGCCCTGCAACTTGCGACCCATACCCGCCGCGTCGTGGCGAAATGGCCACCATTGCCGGTGACGTTTCGCGACATTGAAAGCGTGCTCGATACATTTATTTTGTTGATGGTGCGTGATCGGGCAGAGGCGGTTGTTGCGCTGCACGACGCGCTTTACACCAAGGGCTTGAAAAACAATCTGCGCACCGACATCGCCTACACGCCGCACGTCACCCTCGCCCGCGCACCCGCCCGCGAAACATTTCCGGCGATGCTTGAGCATGCCGAACAATTGTTACGCGGGCGCGAGTGGCGCATGGTGATGCGTGAGCTGACCGTGGTAACCCACCATCCTGACGGTACAATCACTCGCGATCACACCGTCCCACTCCACAGCAACTGAGTACGCCTATGACTACCGCTATTACGATTACCCAAGCCTCCTGCGCCGACGATTACGATCCGAATTCCATGCCGGTCGATAAGGCGCGCGCGTTCATTCACACGTTTTTGTCGCCGGTTACCGGTATCGCGCGCGCACCCATCCGCAGCGCGTTGGGGCGCGTGCTCGCCGCCGACATCATCTCGCCACTCAACGTGCCGTCGCATCGCAATTCGGCGATGGATGGTTGGGCGATGCGCTTTGACGATCTCGGTGCGACGGAAACGACGCTCACCGAAATCGGCACCAGTTTTGCCGGGCAGCCGCTAGGCAAAATGGTTGGAGACGGCCAGTGCGCGCGGATCTTCACCGGTGGCGTGGTGCCGGAAGGTTGCGATACGGTGGTGATGCAAGAGCGCGCCCAGGCCAACGGCAAACAGATCACCTTCGCTACCGGCCAGCAGCGCGGGCAAAATGTGCGCGAGGCGGGCGAAGATTTGCAGGCTGGAGCCGTGGCGCTGGCCAAAGGCCGCACGGTGCGCTCCGCTGAACTCGGGCTGATCGCCTCACTCGGCATCGGCGAAGTGTCGGTGCATCGCGCGTTGCGTGTGGCGTTTTTTTCCACTGGCGATGAGTTGGTACAGATCGGCAATCCGCTCGGCGAAGGACAAATTTACGACTCAAACCGCTACACCCTGCACGGCATGTTGACGCGCATGGGTTGCGAGGTGATCGACATGGGCGTGGTTAAGGACGACCCCGCGCTGCTCGAACATGCGTTCATCGAAGCCAGTGAAATTGCCGATGTGGTCATCACCTCCGGCGGCGTATCGGTGGGCGAAGCGGATTACGTGAAGTCGCTGCTGCAAAAACTCGGCGAAGTGGTGTTCTGGAAAATCGCCATGAAGCCCGGCCGTCCACTCGCCTACGGCAAAATCGGCAAGGCACATTTCTTTGGTTTGCCCGGCAATCCGGTGTCGGTGATGGTGACGTTTTATCAATTCGTGCGCGATGCACTGTTGATTTTGCAAGGCGTATCGCCCTTGCCCGCGCAGCCATTGTTGAAGGCGATATGCACCTCCAAGATCAAGAAGGCACCGGGTCGCACCGAGTTTCAGCGCGGCGTGTTGTACCTTGAGGATGGTGTGTACAAAGTACGCGTCACGGGTGAGCAAGGCTCCGGCATTTTGAAATCCATGTCAGATGCGAATTGCTTCATCATGCTGCATGACCATGTGGGCAACGTGGATGCCGGTGCGACGGTGGAGGTACAAATTTTGGACGGAGTGGTGTGATGCAGCGGCGCAAATTTATTCAGATCGTTAGTGCGGCAAGTGTCTCAAGCGCCGCATGTACAGCCAATCTTCAGGCTGCACCGCAAAATTTGAGCGCGCGAAAATACGAGCGCACCAAGCTCGTGGACGCCGACGGTCGGCCGATCAAACTCGCGTCACTCAAGCAAAATCACAACTACGTGTTTAACTACCCCTACGAATCCACGCCGTGCTTTTTGTTGAATCTCGATCAAGCGCTGGAGAGTAAAGCGCTGAAGACCGAAAGCGGTGCCAGCTACGATTGGCCGGGCGGGGTCGGGCCGAAAAAATCCTTGGTCGCTTACTCCGCGATCTGCGCGCACAAGCTCGCCTATCCGTCGCCGCAAGTGAGTTTCATCGGCTTTCGCTTAACGCCTTCGCCCGCCAGCAAACGCGGCAAGGTCATTACCTGCTGCGCCGACAAGAGCGTTTACGATCCGTTCGCTGGGGCAAAGGTATTGAGCGGCCCCGCACCACAACCACTGGCGGCGATCCTGATTGAGCACGATGCCAAGACCGATGAGCTGTACGCAGTGGGCACCTTCGGCGGCGAAAAATTCGATGCATTTTTTCAGAAGTACGCATTCAAACTTGCGCTGGAACGCGGCGGTGCGGATGCAAAATCGGCTGCGAAAAAAACAGCCATATTGAAAGACCTCGCCAACTATTCAGCACAAACCGCACAGTGCTGAGCTGACGTGTTGCAGTGAATATTCCTTGGATCAAAACCGCTAAAGATTTTCCCAGCGTAGACACCGCCCTCGTTGAACCCAGCGGCCTGCTGTGCATGGGTGGCACGCTGAGTGCGGAGATGATTGTCGGTGCATACAAACGTGGAATTTTTCCGTGGTTCTCCGAAGGCCAGCCAATCTTGTGGTGGAGCCCCGATCCGCGCATGGTGTTGTTCCCCGGCGACTTCAAGGTCTCGCACTCACTGACCAAAACGCTACGTAGCGCGAAATTCGAAGTACGGTTTGATACCGCGTTTCAACGCGTTATTGAGGGCTGCGCCGCGCCGCGCGAGCCCGGACATGGCACGTGGATCACGCCCGACATGCAGGCCGCCTACACGCGCCTACACGCGCAAGGCATCGCGCATTCGGCCGAGGCGTGGCAAGGCGGCGAGCTGGTCGCGGGGCTGTATGGCATTGGCTTGGGCAAAATGTTTTACGGCGAATCCATGTTCACGCGTGTGACCGATGGCTCCAAGGTCGCGTTCGTGGCACTGGTGGAAAAACTCAAGGCGGATGGCTTTGTATTGATCGACTGCCAACAAGAAACGCGCCACCTTGCGAGCTTCGGCGCACACCCCATTCCCCGCGCCGAATTCACGCAACGCGTGCAAGAGTTGATAACATCAAGCTCTATTTCGAATTGGACAACGCCGGTCTCGCTATGAGCAAGCTCAACGATCTTCCGTTCGCGAACTTACAGTTCTACGCCACCGCGCCGTATCCGTGTAGCTACTTGCCCGGTCGGCTCGCGCGTTCACAAGTCGCCACGCCGAGCTATTTGATTGACACCGCCGCCTATGGGCATCTGGTGAAAGCGGGCTTTCGTCGCAGCGGCGCGTTTACGTATCGTCCCTATTGCGATCATTGCCGCGCCTGTACGCCGCTACGGGTGCTAGTCGACGAATTCGCAGCCACGCGTTCGCAGCGCCGCACTATCGCGAAAAACACCGACCTCATCGCGCGCGTGATGGAGCTAAAGTTTTCGCACGAGCACTACGCGCTGTATCGCCGCTATCAAGCAAGCCGTCATGCGGGCGGTGGCATGGATCAGGACAGCCGCGAACAGTATTCGCATTTCTTGTTGCAAAGTAATGTGCACACGCGCTTGATCGAGTTTCGCGAACACGGCATCTTGCGCATGGTCAGCGTGATGGATCAACTCGAAGACGGGCTATCGTCGGTCTACACGTTCTTCGATACGCAGCGTTCTGAACTCGGGCTGGGCACTTACAGCATCCTCTGGCAAATCGCTGAGGCCGCGCGGCGGAAGTTGCCATATGTGTATCTGGGCTACTGGATTTCAGAGAGCCGCAAGATGAGCTACAAGGCGAATTTTCAGCCTGCCGAGGGTTTGGTGGCGGGCGAGTGGATTCGCGTCAAAGGTTAACCCGCAGCGAACAACGTAAAATTTGTCACCCACAACCATTAGCAAAAATCATGACCATCCAACCCTTCCACCTCGCCTTCCCCACCCACGACCTGACCGCCGCGCGCGCCTTCTATCTCGGCTTATTGGGTTGTAACGAAGGCCGCTCCAGCCCGCATTGGGTGGACTTTGATTTTTACGGGCATCAGATCGTCGCGCACCTTTCGCCCGACGAATGCTCAATGGCGAAGACTAGCGAAGTCGATGGCGACAACGTGCCGGTGCGGCATTTTGGTGTGGTGTTGACGATGCCGGTTTGGCAGGCGCTCGCCGAAAAGTTGGTCGCGGCGAAAACGCCATTTGTGATCGAGCCGCACGTTCGCTTCAAGGGCGAGCCGGGTGAACAGGCGACGATGTTTTTCTTGGACCCGTCTGGCAACGCGCTTGAATTCAAGGCGTTCCACGATATTGGTAATTTGTTCGCCAAGTAGCGCGATTAGCCGCCATCCAATGCGGCGGTGTCTACATGGCGCTGCGCCACCGTAGCGTCACGCACGCCGCTGGTGAGCGAATGTACGGAGGCACGCACTTGATTGCGTCCCGCACCTTTGGCCTGGTAGAGCGCGTCGTCGGCGAGCTTTAGGGCGACTTCAGCAGCATCAGTCGCCACGGGCAGCATCGTCACCACGCCGATACTCACCGTCACGACCTTTGCCACCAGCGATTTCGGATGTTCTAGCTGCAGCATGGCGACGGCTTCTCGCAGACGCTCGGCCAGATTCATGGCTCCCTCGGTGCGTGTGTTTGGCAAGATAACGCCAAATTCTTCGCCACCGTAACGGGCACAGGTATCGATGTCGTCGCGCACGACTTCGTCCAAACAATGGGCCACCAGCTTCAGGCAATTGTCGCCGTGTACGTGGCCACGCAAGTCGTTAATGAGTTTGAAAAAGTCGATATCGATCATCAAAATCGCAATGGGCGTTCGTTCGCGAATCGCGCGTTTCCATTCGCGAGTCAGCGCTTCATCAAATGCACGGCGATTGGCGATGCCGGTCAAGGCATCCACCCGCAACATGGTTTTGAGTCGCTCGTTGGCGAGCACCAGGGCTTTGTTGGCGTTGGTGGTCTCTTGCGCTTGCGCGCGCAGGGATTCACTTAGCTCCTGATTGGCGCGTAACAAATATTGATTGCGCACGCGCTTTGAGACCATGCGACTCGCGCGGATGATGCCACCGGCCAGCCCATCTACCGCTTCGGCAAACGCGCCCTCACCTTTTACGGTGATCTCGGCGAGCAAGCGGGCGCGCCCGTAGCCGCTCAGTGGCGACCAAGCCTGAACCTCGACAAAGTAGTTGCCCACGGGCAGCGAGGTGAACGATAGCGACGCTTCACGACTCAATGCGGACCACTTGTCATCAAAGCCGATCAACTTATGACGGAACAAAGTATTGTCGTCATCAATCTGGCTTGAGGCGAAAAAGCGCACCGTGCCATGCCATTTGCCAGCGGGTAGCGTGTGCCGTTGTCCGCGCAAGGTGGGGCTGGCATTGAACCACTCGACGTCGAGCAACAACACGTCAGGTTGCGAGCGGTATTGCTCGAGCTCGGTGTGATCGACGACGGTGACACCCGAATTGAGTCCGCACCAATAGCGATTGTCGGCGTCGAGCGCCAGCGCGCGGCTGCTGGTGAATTCCCAGCGATGGCCGCCGATGCCGCCGCAACGAATTTCGCGGCGAACCTTCATGTCGGTGAAGTCATATTCGACCAAGCCTTGGCCGCCACCGATAACGAGCGTGTTGGCATTCGGCAGCAGCGCAGTCCAGCCGACCACCAGTTCCGGCGATTCAAACATCAGTTGCGCCGGGGCGTGGTCGTCGAGACGAATGACGCGATTATCCTGGAGGATCGCGCGTACCCCGTCCTCACCCAAAGCCACCGAATAGGTATTCCCACCCGCCTGCAACCCTTCGCCTGTCACGCGCGACAAGCCACGTGGGTCTTCGTACACCCACAAACCGTTACCGAGTGTGCCGACCCAAAGCCGGTTGCCATCGGCCACCAAGGTGTAGACATAGCCTAGCGACGCGCCATCAATACCCTTTAACTCGTCCACGTGACCGTGACGAATACAGGCGAGCCCGCGCAGGGTGCCAACCCACAGGCCATTGGCGAAGTGCGCCAGCACCCGTCCAGGCGCGTCGAGCACCGCGTGGCCTTGGCCAATCCGCTCTGGCTTGGCATCCGCGCCGGCATCACCCGGCCAGCGCAATAGGCCATCGAAATGCGTTGCCGCCCAAATCGCACCATCATCATCTTCAAGGACATCCCATGCGCGACTGCTGTCGAGCGTGTGTTCAACGCGGAACCGGCCCTCGTGCGTGCGCATGCGCAAAATCGCGTTCTCTGCGCCCACCAACATCGAATCCCGCTTCCCGGGGATCACTGAGTACACCTGCCCGATGTTACCGAGTTCGGGTTGCATCACACAATCGCGCAATGCGCTGATGCGAAAGCACCCTAGCGAATCGGTCGAACACCAAATGTTGCCGAAGCTGTCTGCGGCGATGTGATTGATACTGGTGCCGAGTTCAACCTCGCCACGCCGCTGCCAAGCGCCGCTCTCCACGCGAAATTGGCGTAGGGTGTTGGCGTGCGCGAGCCACAATTCATCGCGATAGAGCAACAGCTTGCTGACGGGGACGTTGATCAGGAGCGCACGAGGCCGTCCCAGCATGACGTCTTCTTTGGAAATGCCGATCAGTCCGTTGTCGCCAGCAATGAACACGACGCCATGCGCATCGATCTCGACTTGCTTGACCGCACCGACCGCAGCGTAGAGTATCGGTGACAGCGTGGCCCATTTGCCGTCGTCGAAAATGGAAATGCCCGCGTGCGCGCTAGCGACCACTAGCGCACCAGTAGCATTGACGGCGAGATCAAAAATGACATCCCGACCGAGTTGCCCATGCTCAACCCGGCGAAAGCTTTGATTCAAATTTCGGTATACCAGACCGGTGGGTGTGCCGACATAAACAGTGCCATCGATGGTTGACGCGAAGTGTTCGGCTGGGCCAAATGCCCAAGCGACACCATCCGGGAAACCAGTGATACGACCATCGTGCTCAATACGATCAACCGCACCGTCCGAGCCGACCCAGATCACACCGTCCGCACTTGCATAGAGTCCGCGCAGGCCGTGCGAGGTCAATCCCTCAGGGACACCAAAGCAAATAACGCGGATGCCGTCATAGCAGGCCAAGCCACAAGGGCCGCTCATCCAAATCCGTCCGTCGTGCCCCTCAACAACGGAGTGCACCTGACCACTCTTCAGCCCTTGCTGGCGATTGATATTGGTGGTCAGTAGCTTGTTGACTTGCGGCCAATAGCGGTCGTGCGCAGCTGTTTTGTACAACTCAGATGCGACGAACGCGGGCGCATCGATGATTGACGATAATGCCATGAGGAAACCGGGGGGGGGTGGGGGGCAATGGTGGGGGCTGCTGAAGCTTAGCAGCGCTTGAGCAGCACCTGGCCGTGCCATTGTAAACGATTGACAACCGGCGGCGGGACTTGATGGCGCTTGTCGGCGCTGTCGGCGCTCGATGCGATGTTCAATCAGCCTCGCCGCAATGCACTCGCTGAGGGCCGCGTGCGGCTTTCACTACTTGCAGAGCCCCAGAATCCGGTCTTCTTGCGAGCACGCTTTGGATGAGCGCACTCTGGGCGCGGTAGAGGTCGCGGTGGGCACCCGGTCGCGCCCGGCAAGGCAGCTATTGATCGCCTTGCTGGTTACCCCGTAGTATGCCCAGCCATCGTTCAGTTTTGGCAGCGCCAGATTGACCTCGCGCCACTTGGGGTGACCTTCAGCCTGTAGCTTGCCGAAGTTTTGACACAGCGACTGGCCAAATCGCGCCATGTGGCTGGCGGTGCCCGCCAAATTGAAGTCATAGGTCACGAGAAATGCCCCGACGGAAATGGTGGTGAAATCTTCCGTCAAAAAGCTCGGGTAGCTGGCAGCACGCATGACAGCGGGCGCATAGACCTTCAGCGCTTCCTTGCTTGAGGCATGGGCGGGATCGAACTTCAGCAGCTTGATGTATCGCTGCGCTTCTGGCGTCATGTTGGTGATGAGCGGCGCGGGCTGGCCGGCAGCGACCACCACGACATCTAGGGATTTATCGTTGACCAGCTTGACCAGCGCTTCTTCATTCGACAAAAAGCTCGCATTCGCGTCTGGCATTTGCTGCTTGAACATCATGCGATAGAGCGTATTGGTGATGAGGGCGGCACCACTGCCGACTAGGCCACCGTTGATTTTCGCGTCTTTGATGTCGTGCAAATAATTGAATGGCGAATCCGCGCGGACGATGTAATGAATCTCGGTGTTGTACAGGGGCAAGATCACCCGCAGTGGCCGAATGATGCTGGCCGCCTCACCGCCAACGCCGCCACGATCCACAAACGCCTGATACACGTCCGCTTGGACGACCGCGAATTTCACGCCCGGCTCATAGCGCAACAGCTTCACGTTGGCGGCCGACCCTGCGGTAGGAACCACTTCCAATTGGATGTCCGCTTGTGGTGCAACCATCTTGGCGAGGTCGGCACCAATGGCGAAGTAAGTGCCTTTTTCAGAGGCGGTGACTACTTTGTATTGGATGGCAGCGGCGACCCCGCTTAACGTCAGCAAGAGCATGGCTAGGACGGTATTGGCGACATGCGGCAAACGGCTTTTTTTCATTTGAGACCTCCAGGGCGTAAGTGCAAATCGAGCGGGTGAAAAACTATTTTTTGCATAGGCCAAGCGCGGCCACGGCGTCGGTGCACGCGGATGTTGCCGGTTTCGCGGCACCCTCAAGCGGTGCAACCCGCGCTGCCCGGCTTCTGCTCAGTGATCGATCAATTTTTTGTACGTTGGCGTCCACGTTCGCCGTCGCGCTTGGCCGCGCACCTTCCACTTTCGCGCCAGCGGGAGCAGCGGCCGAGGTGGGAACAGCAACAGGGCGCTCAGCAGACTGCGTGCCGACAACAGTCGGAATTGGCGGAGGGACAACGACCGCAGGCTTATCAGCGCCAGTCGACGCCGAGGACGCGGGGCTCGCGGGCAAGCTGGCCGATTGCGCGGATGGTTGGCCACTTGCTGATGTCGTCGCCAACGTTGCGGGGCGCAGCAGATACCAAGCGGCACCGGCGCCCAGCGCCGTTATTGCCACAAACGCTGCCATCGCTGGCGTGCGGTCGGTTCTTAACTGGGGGGGCACGGGGCGCGACACGTCAGCGGTCTTGGCCGGTGCCCAGTCAGCGGGCTTCGCGTTGGATGCCGCGCGTGCCAACTCACCGCGCATCACCAATGGGGTGGCGGACGCGACGGCCGACGTGGCAGCAATGAAATCAGGAATGGTTTTTTCGCCGCTTGCATCTGGCAGCTTATCGGCCTTCGCTGCTACAAAGGTGGTCGTCGGCGCAACTGACACTGGAGCGTCATCCGTAATCGTGACGCTGCGCGGTACAAGCGCCGTTTGGCATTTGTAGCAACTCACTGCCGAAATGTTGTTTACGGCATTGCACGATGGGCACGGCGCAAGATGAAACGGCGCGTTGCACTTCTCACACGAAGTTGCGGTCAGAGGACTAAGGTGGTGACAAAATGCACACTGCGTTGCAGACATCGATTCTCTCCAGGCTTGCGTCACCGCTGTTCAACCACGCGCCTACAGAAGTCTTTGATGGGCAAGGCTTTTCACGCAAAAATGCCTGAAATTCCCGGTAGCTGTTGCCTATTATTTTTGAGAGATAACTGTAACATAGGTGCAAACCTTAAATCGATCCCCTATTTGCGCGACGCTGGCATGTATCAATCTGCTTCCGATGAAAGCTTGCTGCCGCCCCGGCGCAGGCGCACCAACCGCCGCTGATTGCCGCTCCAAATTTGCCGGAACGTGGTAAATTTTTCGCGCCACGTGAGGCCGTCGGACGACAACGCCTCCATGAATGCGGCGATGCGACGCGAGAGAATCACGGTGTAGAGCGACAGGAGCGTGGTCGGGATGAACACGACGATAAAAATCAAAACCTTGGTGAGCGTAGGCAGTTCAGAATGGCTGTACAAATTCATCCCCAGAAAACCGGTGACGATGGTGCCCACCATGCCGCACGCAGAAACAACCGTCAGGCGCATCGCGTTGTCGGTCTGGCGACGCGCGGTATCGGTATCCAGATATTCGTTGATGTCGCGCGCCTCTTCACGGACTTCGTTGTAGAGGCTGTCTGAGCCGAGTTGGTGGCTCCAGCGTCTGAAAAAATCGCCGGCCTGCACTTGATTGGAAATTTCGTGAAACCAGTAGCGATTATTGAAGCGCAGGAACACTTCCAATGTTTGTCGGACATGGCGTTTGAACGTCTTGACCGAGTCAAAATCACGCACGTTGAGCCGCTCCACCGCGCGCGAAAACCGGTTCGACATCGAGAGCAGCGCGGCTTTGTGGAAGTGCGCGATTAAGCCAATCTGGAAAAACTGGTGGCGAAATTGTTGTTGCACGGTAGCACTTTCGCCGCCGGTTTTGGTGATGGCGGCGAACGAGACCCCGCAAAAAAAGTAGCGCGTATCCATACCGCTGGTGACGTCGTCGGCATCCCAGTAGCGGTCGTAGCAATAGTCACGCTCAAAATTATCGAGAAAGTCTTTCGCGTACGGCAACGTTTGCGAGTCACCCCATTTTGCTGCAAACCCCAGTCGCACCATGTCGCCGCGCGACAGCTGGCGCGGGTCGTCAAACGCCAAATAAGTCATGATCGGGATGCGTTTGTTTTCCAGCTGGTAATACTTGATCGTGCCGCCCTCGCGATATGCCGGCACCAAGGGCGCGAGTAAAAATTCCCAGTGGGTCGCGAGTGGCGTCTGCCGTTGCTCGCGAACCAGGTTGAGGTATTTGCCTTGGTCGTCGTAATCAGAGCTGGCGAGCTTGCTGTCGCCCTCGCCCAAAAACTCCACCTTGAACGGACAATGCGCCCCCTGATTGCCTTGATTTCCGGGTGCCCACGCTGGCGGGTAGGGGCGGCCAAGGCGATCCATCAGTTCCACCGCATCCTCGAGCGCGATGTCCTGCGCCGATACTTCAAAGGCGACCAAGGCAACATCGATGTCGTAGAAAAAATATAAGCGCGCGCGCTCTACTTTGAGCGGAATCGGCGCGTCACCTTGCTTGAGCCAAACATCCACACGCTTGATGTCGTCGCGCTTGAAAATATAGAGCGATGACTGACCGCCGCGTCCCTCATCGCCCACGCCGTACAAAAACCGCTGTACATACGGCAGGAAATACACGAACTCGGTGTAGCCAACCTGGCAGGACTCATCCTCGATCAACAGCGGATCAGCAACGTAAGTCCACGGGCCAGGATTGCGTTTGAGCTTGTCCCAGTAGAGCAGCACTTCGCCGCCATGATCGCGGCGCAGCGAGCGCAGTTGCACCGGCCACAGCAGGGTGTGGTTGAATTGTCGGACTATTTTGTTGTTGTCCTGCATACGAGGCTCCCTCTCGGCACCGGGATCACCAGTAATTTTCAACGATGATATGGCCGGGTTCGAGTTTGCGATTCATGCGAAAGCCACGCGCCTTGAGGAGCGCACGCATGCCCTCAACCATTTCCGGGTTGCCGCACAACATGAAACGCGAGTGTTCGAGCGATAGTTTGAGTACGGCAGCCTGTTCCAATTTTCCGGAGGTAACGAGGGCATTGATACGGCCACTGAGCCCGCCGATGCTGGTGTCGCGCGTGAGTGTGATAAAAAATTGGAGCTTGGCACCGCCCTGCTTGGGCGAGTGCTTGGCGAGAAATTCCAACTCTTCCACGTAGCCCAAATCCGTATGCTCGCGCACCGACAACACCAAGACAATATTTTCAAACTGCTTCCACACGACTGGATCGCGCAGCATCGCGATATAGGGTGCCAAGCCAGTGCCAGTCGCGAGCAGCCACAAATCTCGCCCGTCACGAAAGCGATCCGCCGTCAAAAAACCCTGCGCGTGCTTTTCGACCAGCATCGTGTCGCCGAGTTTCAGGTTGGCGATGCGACTGGAGAATTCGCCGGTGGGCACAATCACCATAAAGAATTCCAGAAACGCTTCCTTCGGCGCCGAGACAATCGAATACGCGCGCCAAATGACTTCGCCGTCGTCCTTACGCAAACCAATTCGGGCAAATTGACCAGGGGTAAACGTGTAGGCTGAGTCGCGCTGCACCCGTAGCGACGTCAGTCCGGTATTCCAGTGATGAACCCAGACCACCGGCACTTCGGTAATTTTTGGCGGTGCCGCAGCGGGAATCGATTCGACCCCCGGCGCGACGTCAGAAATAGGCAAAGCAGAATCGGACATTTTTTCTATCAATTTTCGACAATCAAATAGTTTAGCAAATTGGTCGGGAATGCAGTCACGCGACATTGAACTGCAACGCGGCCAACCGCGCATACAAGCCGCCTTCCGCGACTAGTGAATCGTGCGTACCTTGCGCCACGATCTTGCCCTGATCCATCACTACAATGCGATCCGCCGATTTCACGGTCGCGAGCCGATGCGCGATGATGATCGTGGTGCGACCTTGCATCAGTTTATCCATGGCGAGTTGCACCATGCGCTCTGATTCGGCGTCGAGTGCGGAGGTAGCTTCGTCGAGCAACAGGATCGCGCGATCCGCCAAAAACGCGCGCGCAATCGCCACCCGCTGTCGTTGCCCGCCGGAAAGTTTGACGCCGCGCTCACCCAGATTGGTGTCGAATCCATTCGGCATGGCCTCGATAAACTCGAGCGCGTACGCGGCTTCGCAGGCGGCTCTGACGTCTGCATCGGTTGCATCGGCGCGGCCATAGCGAATATTTTCGGCGACGCTTGCGGCAAAAATTACCGGATCTTGTGAGACTAGGGCAACGCGAGAACGTACGTCGCGGGGATCGGCTTCGGTGAGATCTACGCCATCGATGGTGACCACCCCCTGTTGCGGATCGTAGAACCGCAGCAGCATTTGAAACACCGTGGTTTTGCCCGCCCCGCTGGGGCCTACCAATGCGACGATTTCGCCTGCACCCACGTCGAGAGAAAATGCCGCGAGTGCCGCCGTATCAGGACGCGAAGGATAGTGAAAAGTGGCATCCGTAATGCGCAAGCGCCCAAGCCGCTCACCAGCACGCGCTTGCGGCATCGCGACCGGATGCGCAGGCGGCGCGATCGCTGGTTTGGTGTCGAGTAGTTCGAGTAAGCGCTCAGACGCACCCGATGCACGCATAAGATCACCGTAAACTTCTGACACCGCACCAACCGCGTTTGCTACGAGGATTGCGTAGAAAACGAACGCAGACAACTGCCCCGCCGTGATGCGACCCTCGATGACGTCGTGCCCGCCGACCCACAGAATCAGCGCAATCGCACCGAACGCCAGTACGATCACGGCGGCGATCAGCCCGGCAGTGAAGCGTGCCTTGTTGATCGCGGTCGCAAAAAAACTTTCCACGCGCTCGGCGAAACGCTGCCGGTCAATTGACTCGTGCGCATAGGCCTGCACGGTACGAATTTCGTGCAGCGATTCGTCGATGTACGAACTCGCGTCGGCAATACGATCAGTCATGTCTTTCGACAATTTGCGCACGCGCCGCCCCAGCAACACGATCGGCACCAGCACCAGCGGGATGCCGCCCAACACCATCATGGTCAGTTTCACGCTGGTAAAAAATAGCATCACCATGCCGCCGATAAACAACACCGCATTGCGCAGTGCATACGAAAACACACCGCCTACGACGGTCTCCACCACGGTGGTGTCGTTGGTCAAACGTGAGATGACTTCGCCGGTGCGCGTGGTCTCAAAAAATTCCGGCGAGAGCGTAAGCAGATGATCGTAAACCGCGCGGCGAATATCTGCCACGAAACGCTGGCCTACCCACGAGATCAAGTAATAGCGACTGAATGTGGCCGTACCAAGGACCAACAATAGCCCCATCAGAATCATCAAAGACTGATCGAGCGTGGCCGCATTGCCGCTCGAGAAGCCTTGATCGATCACATGTTTAAGCCCTTGCCCGATAGCAAGAATAGTGCTGGCGGCGATGCTAAGCGCCACCATGGCGAGCGCAAAGCGCAGCTTGTAGGGCGCAACAAAACGCAGCAGTGCAGCGAGTTTGCGGAGATCCTTGGGAGAACGTTTGACGGGGGTGCTAACAGCGGGTTCAGATTGGGTAACGGTATTCACCCTAGCATTTTACCGGCAGCCATCGGCCACAGCCAAATACCAAATGCCGAATGCCGAACGCCCAACACTCAACCCCCCCGCTTCAACACTGGCCGCGCCACGTTTCCCGAAACAGAAAACGCCGCGCGATCCTGCGCAACGCTTGAGCGAATTTCGGAGTTGATATTGCCGCTGACCACGCCGTTACTGGCGGTCACCGCCAGCGTCGCGTTTGCACTTAACACACCCCCATCTAGTCGCACCCGTTCAAACCGGATGCTACCGTCCGAGGTGCTGAGTTGCCCGGTGAGTTCAGTGAATTTTGTTTGACCGCCACGCCCAGCGGTATCGGGCGAGCGCATCGCTTGCACCAAGTCCACGTTGCTGATCGCGCCATCAGTAACGGTGTAACTTCCATTGACGCGGGGTTTCGCCAACAATTGCCCCATCATGGGCGCGTTACCTGCTGCCGTGAAATCACCGTGCATACGACCAGCCAGAGCAATATCGCGCGTGAACACCTCCGCGAGCAAGGCTGTATTGATTCTTTGCACGGTGAACTTGGAGGTAAAGCTGATGCCTCGCGACCAGTCGGCTACCAGGGTGCCCGTGCCGGTGCCCTCCAGCGACGAGAACTCGACCTGCGGGAACGTGATCCCCTGCCCCGCCCACGTTCCCTTCGCTTTCACCTCAGACAACGGCAGCGGGGTGCTGATCGGCAAGACGATATTGCGCGCAGAAAAATCTACTGACCAACTAGGGGTCACTGGTTTCCCCTCCGCAACATCCGACGGTGCCGCTTTGTCAGGGCGCATGACGAGATTCCATTTGCCGCCCCCTGCACGCGCATTGACCGCGATGATCGCGCCCTTTTTATCAAGTCTGATGTCGGCGTCGAATGGATCGATGTTCACACCCGGTACCACCAGCTTCACGTTTTTGAGTGCGATACGATCAATCGCAATGCCGCGCCCGCGATTTTCCCGATCTGCCCAATTAACCGCGCGCTGCAACGAGTCTTGCGTGAGCGTGATGTCGTTGAGTTCGAGGGTGTCAACAAAAAACTTGTCCCCCGCGAGCGACGCTAAGTCCATGTACAACCGGCCGCTGTCCGCTTTCGCATCCAATAGTTTACCGAGCGCAACCGAGTCAATCTTCAAGTGCGGGCTGGGAAAAAGTGAGAACTTCGCGTTGCCCGAACTAACGTCGTCATGAAACCAAGCAGACAGCGATTTTTCGAGGCGCGCATTGATGGGACCTAGCGGCGCGACATGGGCAACCGCCAATGCCGCAACCACTAACGCGAACACGCCGCCGCCAATCCATTTAAACCAGGATCGCGATGCGCCGCGACCCTTGCCACGTTTCCATGGCTTGGCCGCTTCCGCCGCACGTGCGGCTGCAGCCTGCTCGTTTTGCTCGCCAAGTTCACGCAAGCGCTCCAACTGGGATTGGCGCGATTTCTCTTCCGCCTCCTCGTCAAGGCGCATACGCTCTTCAGCGCGTTCTTGCGCCGCGCGTGCCTCGGCGACCTTTTTTTGCGACTCACGCTCAATCTGTTCGCGCTTGGTGATCTGTTCCCTCGCCGCCCGCGCAGCGATTTCGCGAGACTCAGCCTCACTGGCCGCCTTTTGCTCGGCGTCGGCGCGCGCACGTTTCTCGGCCTTGAGCGCCGATTTGCTTTTCTTCGCGTCTTTCTCGCGCAGTTCTTGCTGAAGCAGTGTTTGCGCCTCCGCTCGTTGCGTGGCCTCGCGCTCCAGTGCGATCTTTTGCGACATCTCGGTTTCCAGTCGAGAACGCGCGTCCGCATCCTCGCGCGCACGCGCTTCCAATCGACTGCGATTGCGAACCTCTATCTCGCGCTGCTGCTGCGCCTTATCCTCGGCCGCACGCCGCGCTTCGGCTTCTGCCTTCAACTCGCTAGACAAGGACTCCGCGTGTTGCTTGGCTTTCATCGCTTCGGCTTCGGCCTGTTTGCGCGCCTCCAGATCGGCGAAGTTTTTTTCTTCCGCTTCAGCGCGCACGCGATTTTCCACGTCGCGCCGCGCCGCCGCTTCCGCTTCGGCCGCACGTCTGGCATCTTCAGCGGTTTTCAAGCGCACTGCAAAATCGGCGGCTGTTTTTGAAGCGGCCTCCGCCTGCTCCTCAGCCATGCGCCGCGCTTCCACTTCAGCGCGACTGCGCTCTTCTGCAATGAGCGTAATTCGCGCCTCCATTTCGGTGCGGATGCGGGTTTCCTGTTCAGCCAACATCGCCTTCGCATCGATCTCGGCGCGCAACTTGGCCTCATCGGCCGCACGCGCTAACAATACCCGCTCTTCACTCAGCCGTGCCTCCAACTGCCGACGCGCATCTTCCTGCGCTTCGCCTCTCACGGCTTCCTCTACTTCGCTGCGTGCACTTTCCTCAATGTCTGAACGCAACATCACTTCCATCTCAGCGCGAACCTTGGCCTCGATTTCAGCTTTCAGTTGTTGGCGCAGCTCGCGTTGTGCGGCTTCGAATTCCACGGCTTGATTCTTGGTGCTCTGCTCAGCTTGCTTGCGCGCTTCCGCCAACGCGCGCGCTTCGGCCTCGGCTTCGGCACGAGCCTTGGCCAGCGCTTGCGCCTCCGCCTCGGCTTGCGCACGCAGGGCGGCGAGCGCGCGCTGTTGCTCGGTTTCGCGCTCAATCTGCGCACGTGTCAGCCGCGTTCTCGTGTCGGAAAAACTATCGCGCTGACGCTGCTCTTCTGCCAGTTTGGCTTCCAGCGCCTGTCGCGCCGCTTCGGCCGCAGCTTGCGCGCGCTCCGCTTCCTGCATCGCGCGGTGCTCGGCGTCTTTGCGCGCCTGCATTTCCACCTCGAGCCGGGCGCGCAATTGCGCTTCGCGCTCCACTCGGGCGCGTGCATCGGCCTGCGCTTGCTTCGCTTCGAGTTGCCGCGCTGCCAAAATTTTCGCCTGCACTTGGTCGGTTTCGCGCTGCTGGCGCTCAGCTTCCAATCGCGCTTTATCTCGGGCGATAGCAGCCTCAACATCGAGCACCCGCGATGCCGGCGTATCCGCGATATGCTCCACTTGATCGGCAAGCCTGCCCGCACGAAACGGCGACGCGTGGAAACCCGCCTCGGCATTCGCTGGGGCCTTCCCAGGCGCCTGTTGCGGTGTGAAATCGAAGTCATCCATACCGCCAAAATCGCTCAGCGGCACCTCAACTTTTATCTCAAAGATTTTTGTGAAACGATCACGCTCCAGTTGCGCCAGGGCCTTTTGCACATCCACCAAGTGCATCTCGATACTCGCCGCGAGTTGCGCTACTGTGGATTTGCCGTCGATGGACTTGAGCACGCGCGTCAGGTCACGCGCAAGCGACTGCGTGCGTTGGTTAACCTGTGTGACGCCCTTCGCAGTCTTGGTGAAGACAGTTCTTGGATCTATCATGCCGCTCTCGACGTTGGGATTGACCTGTGGACTGCGGTTGGGTAGCGCAATTGCATGCGGGTAGATGCGCCTTTCCGTGTAGCCAAGAACGATTCCGGTCGCCGCATGGCGCCGTCTGGTGGTGCTCTGCCGCCGGCTTCGCTACTCAAGCAAAAAGTCACAATTCGATTGCAAAGCCTTGTTTTGATGAGGATGTATATTCTCATGAATCGTTGCGCCGTGGGCTGCTTGTTGTGCTGTGCGCCTGTCGGTCTTGCGTCAACTATTTCCGAACAAATTCGTTGCTTAAGATGCCCCTTGACGAGGAACCTCACATGAACACGCGAAACGACTCTTCACCTGCGCGCTGGATCTTCTGTGCTCTCGTTGCGCTCCTCACGGTTGCGCTCCAATCCACACCAGCCAGCGCAGACCCACCCTCACGCGTCGGACGCGTTAGCTTTTTGCAAGGCACCGTGTTGTTTTACATGGATCGCAATGAGGGCTGGCAGCCCGCGCGAACCAATCACCCCGTCACCAGCGAGAACTCGGTATGGACCGATGGCGGCGGACTGGCTGAGGTGCGAATCGGCGCATCAGCCGTACGTCTCGACGCCAACACTATCGTCGATTTCGTGCGCGTCGCCGATGACCGTACCGATGCGTTCTTACAGCGCGGAAGCCTCAACATTCGCACCCGCAATTACGGCCAAAGTGGCTACCGCGAAAGCTTGGCGGTCGAAACTAACGGTGGTCGCTTCGTGATTGATGCCGATGGCCGCTATCGGATCGACGTACCACAAGATGCCAGCGAGAGCCGCGTCACGGTGTTTGCTGGGCGCGCGCGTTTTGAAGGCGCGGATCGCAACCTCGTCAATGTCGAGCCGGGCAACACCATCGTCGTGCAACACACGCAGGGGCTCGTCAGTTTTCGCTTTGAAGCCGCGCGTGAACTTGAATTTGATCGCTGGGCATCGGCACGCGATAGCGCATGGGACGAAGCCCACAGCCGCACCGTGCGCGAGCGTGTGGTATCAACGTACATGACCGGCTACGAAGACCTCGACCGCTATGGCGAATGGGTTGACGACCGCGAATATGGCCGCATCTGGGCGCCACGTACCGTGATCACTGGCTGGGCACCGTATCGCTATGGCTCATGGTCGTATGTCAATCCATGGGGCTGGACGTGGGTAGACGACGCGCCGTGGGGGTTCGCGCCGTTCCACTACGGTCGCTGGGTGACCGTTGGCTCGCGCTGGTGCTGGTGGCCGGGCAGCTATCACCATCGCCCGGCGTATGCGCCTGCGTTGGTCGCTTGGTACGGAAAACCCGGCCTGAGCGTATCGGTCTCCGCAGGCCACTCGGTTGGCTGGTTTCCGTTGGCACCGCACGAGCATTTTGTCCCGCGCTACACCAACAACACAAACTACATCCGCAACGTCAATTACGTAACCAACAACATCACCGTCATCAATCCCCCTGCACGCTATGCGAATGGCGTACCGGGCGCCACGTTCGTCAATCAAGCCGCGTTCGTGCAGTCCAAACCAGTGGGCAATCATTTGCTGCGCACTGATCCAGCCATGATTGCCGCGCAAGCGCCGCAGCCGACAATAAACCTTGCGCCGATGCGTGGTGCGCCGGTGGTGGCGAATGGGAATGCGCCGGTATACGCAGGAGCGCGCGGTGCGACCAAGCCCGGCGTATTGGCAACACCGGTGCTGGCAACACCGGTGCCCGCGACGCCGGTCTCCGCGCCAGTGGGGATCACCAAGCCAATGGTGATGCCCGCACCGGTTAGTGTTGCTGCGCCGTCACCCTCAGCCGCGCCAGCCATTGGGCAACCCACGCCGCGCCCGCGCTACGCACCACCAGCAGTCGCACGCGCTGAAGTTGCGGCGCAAACGGTCTACAAACCACCGGCCATCGCGACCAATCCGGTAGCGGTGCAGGCAGCGCAACCGCCCGTAGACACGCCGCCGCGTGCGCGCCGGGTTCGCCCAATGCAGAATCCGGAACAAGTGCAGCGCGGGGAAGCGACGCGGCAAATGGTGTCGCCGGTCGCATCAGCACCTGGCGCAGCAGTGAACGCTGCACCCGTGCCGCGCGGCGAAGCTCCAGCCCACAAGCCGCAGCAAGCACACCCGCGTGTGGAGGCCGAACAGGATAAACCGCATCACCGCGAGGGTCGTGAGGGTCGCATCAAGCCGGGCGTGGCACAACAGTAAAACGCTACGTAGCAATCAGCCGAAGCGCCCGGTAATGTAGTCCTCAGTCTCGGTGCGTTTTGGTCGGACAAAAATTTCGCCGGTCGCACCAAACTCCATCAATTCACCCAGATACATATAGCCGGTGAAGTCCGATACACGCGCGGCTTGCTGCATGTTGTGGGTAACGATGGCGATGGTGTAATCGGCTTTAAGTTCGTGCAGGAGTTGCTCAATTTTCGCGGTTGAAATCGGATCCAGCGCTGAGGTCGGTTCATCGAGCAACATGACTTCGGGCTTGACCGCCACCGCACGCGCAATGCACAACCGCTGCTGCTGCCCGCCGGACAACGAGAGGCCGCTTTGCTTCAGTTTATCTTTGACCTCTTTCCAGAGTGCCGCTTTATTGAGCGCCCATTCGACGCGCTCGTCCATGTCAGCCGCATTCAAATTTTCGTAGAGCTTTACGCCAAACGCGATGTTGTCGTAAATCGACATTGGGAACGGCGTCGGTTTTTGAAACACCATGCCCACCTTGGCGCGCAGCAAGTTCAGATCCTGCCGTTTGTCGAGAACGTTGTCACCATTCAGCAAAATTCTGCCGTCAGCGCGCTGGCCGGGGTAGAGGTCGTACATGCGATTAAAGGTGCGCAGTAGCGTTGATTTGCCGCAGCCAGAGGGACCAATGAACGCCGTGACTTTGCGTTCGAACACATCGAGATTGATGTTCTTCAACGCGTGGTAGCCGCCGTAAAAAAATTGCAGGTTTTGGACGCTGATTTTAGTCGCGGTGGGTAGCGCAGCGGGTGCCAGCGTTGGCGTTGGCATAGGCATAGGCATTGGCATTGGCATTGGCGTTAGCGTGCTTACTGAGAGGTCGTTCATTTTTATCGTCGTGGATTAGGATTTTTGGCGCGGATCAAAGATCGTGCGCGCGAGAATATTGAGTGCCAACACCGAGAAGGTGATGAGCAAGGCGGCGACCCACGCAAGACTGATCCACGTCTCAAACGGGCTGAGGGCAAACTGAAAAATCGTCACCGGCAGGTTTGCCATCGGCGCGTTCATGTCCGCTGACCAGAACTGGTTGCTGAGCGCGGTAAACAGTAGCGGTGCGGCCTCGCCACTAATGCGCGCAACCGCCAGCATCACGCCAGTAATCACCGCGCCCCGCACTGACGGCAGCGCCACCATGAGAACAACTTTCCACTGCGGCGCACCAAGTGCAGCGGCAGCTTCGCGCATGCTCACCGGCACCAACAACAGCATGTTTTCAGTGGTGCGCACAATCACTGGAATCGCCATCAGCGCCAGCGCACAGGCACCTGCCCACGCCGAAAAATGTTTTTGATTCGCCACAATCACCGCGTAAACAAACAACCCAAGCACCATCGCGGGTGCTGACAACAGGATGTCGTTGACAAAGCGCGTGGTCGAACCAAGCCAGCCCTGTTTGCCAAACTCAGCCAAATAAATACCCGCGAAAATCCCCACCGGGGTCGCGACCAATGTTGCCGTTCCAACCATCACCAGCGAGCCCACGATGGCGTTGAGTAAGCCGCCGGGCGAGCCGGGTGCTGGGGTCATTTGTGTGAACACATCGAGATTCATGCCACCCAAACCCTTGGCGAGTAGCGTATACAAAATCCACAACAAAAAGCACAGCCCAAACGCCATCGCACCGAGCGAAAACAATAGTCCCAAGCGATTGACGATTAAACGCCGTCGATAAATCGCACTCATGTTTTGCTGCCCGCTTGTCGATTGAGGCGCGCGAGCATCAAACGCGCACCCGCGAGCACCACGAAGGTAATCACAAACAAGATAAGACCTAAAGCCATCAGCGCAGAAATATGCAATTCATCACGCGCTTCGGCGAATTCGTTGGCGAGCGTTGAGGCGATAGACGTGCCGGGACCGAACAACGAGGCGGCGATTTTTGGTGTGTTGCCGATCACAAATGTCACCGCCATCGTCTCACCGAGCGCGCGCCCGAGGCCGAGCATGATGCCGCCGATCACACCAACGCGAGCGTAGGGCAACACGACGTTGCGCACCACCTCCCATGTGGTGGCACCCAAACCATAGGCCGATTCTTTGAGCACGGTTGGCACCACGTCAAAGACATCGCGCGTGACCGACGCGATGAATGGAATCACCATGATCGCGAGAATGAATCCCGACGCCAGCACGCCAATGCCCATGGGCGCGCCCTGAAAGAGTTGCCCGATCAATGGCAGCGTGCCGAGGGTCTTGGTCATCCACGGCTGAACGTATTCGGCGAACAGCGGCGCGAACACAAACAAACCCCACATGCCAAAAATAATGCTGGGGATGCCCGCCAAAAGTTCGATCGCGGTACCCAGCGGTCGCTTCAACCACGTTGGGCAAAGCTCGGTCAGAAAAATCGCGATGCCCAGACTAACCGGAATGCCGATCAACAACGCGATGAAGCTGGTGACCAACGTGCCGTAAATCGCATTGGCCGCGCCGAATTCCATCGTGACCGGATTCCACGCCGTACTGGTGATGAAGCCCAGCCCCGCGTGTTGGAAGATCGGCACTGACTGCGAAGCCAACGAGAAAATGATTCCACCGAGTAGCGCCAGCACCAACACCGCAAACGTGCGCGTGGTGCCACGAAAGGCAATGTCCTGCCAGCGCTGCTTTTTGAGGCGCGCCGATATGCTTGACGTCGGCGTGTGCCGCGACGGCGCATCGTGGCTGGCTGGTCTCGCTACGTCTGAGGCGTCACCAATGGACGCACTACTCACCACGGCGGTCATCCGGCATCACTTCCACACCGGCGTGCCAGTTGCCGACTTGATGTCTGCCTTCCACATTTGTTGCACCAGCGTCACCACACCCGCTGGCATCGGCACGTATTCCAACTCAGCGGCCGCTTTGCCACCGTTCTTAAACGCGTAGTCAAAAAACTTCAGCGCAGCGAGTGCTTTCTCGGGTTTGGCTTGCGACTTGTGCATCAACACAAACACCGCGCCGGTAATGGGGTAGCTATCTTTGCCAGCTTGATTGGTCAGCACCAAATACATGCCGGGTGCTTTAGACCAATCAGCACCGGCGGCGGCGGCCTGAAACGTAGTGTCGTCGGGTGCCACAAAATTGCCGTCGCGATTTTTAATGGAGCCGTACGCCATTTTGTTTTTCTTAGCGTACGCATATTCAACATAGCCGATGGAACCCTTAATGCGCTGCACGTAGGCCGATACGCCTTCGTTACCCTTACCGCCCACGCCTTCCGGCCACGCGACGGCGGTGCCGACACCCACCTTGGTCTTCCATTCCTCACTCACCTTGGACAAATAATCGACCCACAAAAATGTACTTCCCGAACCATCGGAACGACGCACGACCGTGATCGGGTCAGCAGGCAATTTCACGCCGGGGTTAATCTCGGCAATCGCTTTGTCATTCCACGTTTTGATCTTGCCCAAATAAATATCTGCGAGCAATGTTCCGGTGAATTTCAAGCCGGATGCCACGCCATCAATGTTGTAAGTGGGCACCACGCCACCGATCACGGAGGGAAATTGCACCAATCCATCTTTATCGAGTTGCTCTATCGTGAGCGGCATATCGCTTGCGCCGAAATCGACCGTCTTGGCTTGGATTTGGCGAATGCCGCCACCCGAGCCAATCGACTGGTAGTTCATGTTGCTGCCCGAAATTTTCTTGAAGTCCTCTGCCCACTTCGAATAGATCGGGAATGCGAACGTTGAGCCGGCACCGGTGATGTCTTCTGCGTGCGCAAGCGATGTGAACGATCCGGCGGCGCTGGCGACGACCAAAGCAAGACTGACGATCCACTTTTGTTTCATGTGAAATTCTCCGTAGATTATTGAGCAACGATGTTTCATTGCTTCGCAGAATAATCAGCGGATGTGACACTGGTATGACAGAACGAATGCGTAAAGCTGTCATATTTTCGTCACACGCATTCTTTACACTCTGTTTTTCATTTCACGGCTCGAAAACCTATGTCCCACGAACACATTTCAAAATCATTCGACACCGAACTCGAAGCCGTTCGTTCCCGCGCGCTCGCCATGGGTGGCTTGGTTGAACAACAAATTGGCAAGGCCATGGAGTCGCTGACGGTGGGCGATCTTGTACTCGCGGATCGCGTGATCGCCGACGATCAATTGGTCAACGTGATGGAAGTGGGCATTGATGAGGATTGCGTGAACATCATCGCCAAACGCCAGCCGACCGCCAGCGATTTGCGCTTGGTGATGGCAGTCGCAAAAACGATTACAGATCTGGAACGCATCGGTGACGAGGCGCAAAAAATTGCGCGCATGGCGAAGCTAATTCACCAAGCGGAGCGACCGCTTTCATCGCGGGTGGTGGAGCTACGCAGCGCCGCCAAACACGCGCAGGAAATGTTGCGCATGGCACTGGATGCATTCGCGCGCCTCGATCTCGGTGCAGCGGTGGCGGTGGTGCGGCGCGATCAAATCGTAGACGATCAATTTCGCGGCATCTTGCGGCAACTGGTGACGTTTATGATGGAAGACCCACGCACGATCTCACAGGCCATCGAAGTGCTGTTCATCGCCAAAGCGATCGAGCGGATCGGTGACCACGCCAAAAATATCAGCGAAAACGTGGTCTATTTGGTGAAAGGCAAAGACGTTCGCCACATCACCCTCGAAGCGTTTACGCGCGAGGCGGAAACACCTTCGTAGTCCGCCGCTATGGCGCAGGATTGGTGTAGCGCTGGTGAATCTCGTCAATCGCGCGCAGGGTATCGGCGTCGAGCGGCGTGGCGAATGCGTCAATGTTTTCTTTGAGTTGCGCCAGGGTCGTTGCACCGATGATGGTACTGCTGACAAAAAACCGGCTCTGACAAAAGGCGAGCGCCAGTTGCGTAGGCGTGAGGCCGCGTGCCTTGGCGAGTTCGACGTAGGCTGCCACTGCATCCACCACACTGGGCTTTTTGTAGCGTGGGCCGAATTGCGGAAACAGGGCGAGACGAGAATCTGCGGGCGTGCCGCCGATGTATTTGCCGGTCAGGTGGCCAAACGCGAGCGGGCTGTAAGCGAGCAAACCGATCTGTTCGCGGTAACTGATTTCGGACAGATCATGCTCGAAACAGCGATTGACGAGGTGGTAAGCGTTTTGGATTGAAACCGGGCGCGGTAGGCCATGCTGCGTACTCAGTTGTAGGGATTGCATCACCCCCCACGGACTCTCGTTTGACAGACCGATGTGGCGAATGCGTCCAGCTTTAATTTCGTCATCCAGTGCGCGCAGCGTTTCTTCAAATGGCACAAAATCGCGCTCGATCTTGGGATCAAAAAACATCCCACCAAAAATCGGTGCGTTGCGGGCAGGCCAATGCAATTGATAGAGATCGATGTAATCGGTTTGCAGGCGCTTCAAGCTGTTGGTGACGCCTCGCTTGATGTCGGCTTTGGAGAACGGCTTGAGATCGCCACGAACCCACGCCATATCGACCGGATTTCGCGGTGGCCCCGCGCATTTGGTGGCGAGCACTACTTGGTCGCGAAACGCGCGGCCTTTTTTTGCGAACCACGCGCCGATGATGGTTTCGGTTGCGCCATAGGTTTCGGCCCGGGTCGGTACCGAATACATTTCGGCAGTGTCGATGAAATTGATGCCGCATGACACCGCGTAATCAAGCTGCGCGTGGCCATCTTCAAGCGTGTTCTGCTCGCCCCACGTCATGGTGCCGAGGCAGACTTCACTGACCTTTAGCGTGCTTCGACCCAGTGGATTCAATTTCATGTTCAGACTTTCATCGACGTTTACACGTTAGCGCTTCTTCGGTTCCCAATAGGGCGGATCGCCAAATTTTGCCTTCATGAAATCAATAAATAAGCGCACTTTCGCGGGCAAAAATTTTCGATCCGGGTAGACGGCAAAAATATCGTTGCCGGGCGCGGCGAATTTCGGCAGCACTTCCACCAGCCGACCGCGCTCGATTTCCTCGGAGACTTCCCACGCACTGCGCCACGCCAAGCCCTGCCCCGCCAGCGCCCATTGCGTGAGCACTTCGCCATCGTTGCAGTGCAATGCGCCGACCACTTTCACGGTAACGTTGCGCGCGAGTTTGGCATCGGCTTTCTCGGCAACGGGCTCACGAAACGTCCACGAATCGGATAGCCCTGCCTCGGTCGCCGTGACCAGACAATTATGTTTATTGAGGTCGGCAAGAACCATCGGCTTGCCGCGCCGTTTGATGTACAAAGGCGATGCCACCACCACGCGATGATTGCGCGCCAGTTTCACGGCGATGAGATCGGCATTCTTCAAGTCGGCGATACGAATGGCGAGATCGACGCGTTCGTTTTTCAAATCGACCATGCGCTCGGAGAGGTGCAAGGTCACGCTCAAGTTGGGATGTTGGTCTGCAAACGCTGGCAGATGGGGCGCGATGTGTTTTCGACCAAATGAGGTAGGCGCAGAAATAATCAGGCGACCAGTCGCGTTTTTTGCTCCCACCGAAAGTGACTCCTCGGCGGCGCGCAGTTCGTTCATAATATTTCGTACATCCTCAAAAAACGCGAGGCCTTCGGGCGTCAAGGTGATTTTTCGCGTGGATCGCTTGAACAGTTTGACGCCGAGCTGTTCTTCGAGCTGGTCGATGCGTCGCCCGACCATCGCGGGGGTCACGCCCTCACCGCGCGCGACTGAAGATAGACTCTCCGACTTTGCGACATCCAGAAAAGTTTGCAGCGCCTTGAAGCGATCCATGATTTACCTCAACGATGGTGAGTTTTTGTTTCGACTGCGTCGATTAATGTATTAGATTATTTCTAATAATAACTGATTATCAGCAAAACAGTATCGTAATATACTTTTATTTTTCGTGCATCCAAATCACTGGCGCACGCGTGACTGGAGAATTTGATGGCCTCGTCTCACCCCCTACCCACAGGTCTCGCGATCAACGCACCGATCACGACCGACTACGCGCAAATTTTGACCCCGGATGCCCTCTCGTTCTTAGCAAAACTTGCCACAAAATTTGAGCCCACGCGACAGACTCTACTCGCTCTGCGCGACGTAAGACAAAAACAATTCGATCAAGGTGTCCTCCCCGACTTTTTGCTGGAGACCAAACACATTCGCGATGCCAACTGGGTTGTCGCGCCAGTACCGAATGATATTCAAGATCGTCGCGTCGAGATTACCGGTCCGACAGATCGCAAGATGGTCATCAATGCGCTGAACTGCGGCGCGAACACCTTCATGGCCGATTTTGAAGATGCGAATTGCCCGACGTGGCACAACATGATCGACGGCCAGATCAACTTGCGCGATGCGAATCTGCGCACCATCTCGTTCCAGCAGGGCGAGAAGTCGTATCAGTTGAACGCCGCGCCCGGCGTGCTGTTTCCGCGTCCGCGCGGCTGGCATCTCGACGAGAAGCACGTCACACTTGACGGCAAGCCCGTGTCCGGCACAATTTTTGATTTCGCCTTGTACTTCTTTCACAACGTGAAGACGCTGCTGACGCGCGGTAGCGGCGTGTATTTGTATTTGCCGAAAATCGAATCGCACCTTGAAGCGCGCCTGTGGAATGACATCTTCGTCTTGGCGCAGCAGGAACTTGGCGTACCGGCAGGCAGCATCAAGGCGACGGTGCTGATCGAAACCATCGTCGCGGCGTTTGAGATGGACGAAATTTTGTACGAGTTGCGTGAGCACAGCGCGGGTCTTAACATCGGGCGCTGGGACTACATTTTTTCCGCGATCAAAAAATTCCGGCTCAACAAGGATTTTTGTTTGGCGGATCGCTCGCAAGTCACGATGCTGGCCCCGTTCCTGCGCGCCTATGCACTCTCGCTGGTCAAGACCTGCCACAAGCGCAAGGCGTTTGCGATGGGCGGTATGGCTGCGCAAATTCCGATCAAGAACGATCCCGTCGCCAACGACGCCGCTTTTGAAAAAGTGCGCGCTGACAAATTGCGCGAAGTGACCGATGGCTGCGACGGCACGTGGGTCGCACATCCGGGTCTAGTAGGGGTGGCAAAGGCGGTATTTGACGAGCACATGAAGACGCCGAACCAGATTCATCGGCAACGCGACGACGTGCATTTCACTGCCAAGGACTTGCTCGACTTCCGCCCCGAAGCACCGATCACCGAAGCGGGCCTTCGTAACAACATCCAGGTCGGCATTCAGTACGTCGGCTCATGGCTGGGCGGGAATGGCTGCGTACCGATTTTCAATTTGATGGAAGACGCCGCGACCGCTGAGATTTCGCGCAGTCAGGTGTGGCAATGGATTCGCTCACCGAAGGGGGTGCTGGCCGATGGGCGCAAGGTCGATGAAGAGATGGTGAAAGTCCTGATCGCGGACGAGCTAAAACTCACGCCGGGTATCGTCGGCGACGGCGCGTGGCAGGCGGGGAAATACACGCAAGGGGCGGCGATGTTTGAGCAACTGGTGATGAACGATAACTACGAGGAGTTTTTGACCTTGCCGGCGTATCGCGCGATTGATTGAGGCCGTTTGTGCGTTTCCGGAAAACGGCGCGATGTAGATCGCGCCGTTTTTTTTCGCGATGGTGCCGTTGCCGTCCAGCGCACTCAGGGGAAAAAGAGCTGAACGCGCGGGCGCAGTTAGTGTCTACACAGAGTCTCTAGAGACTCGTCCCATCACGATCCGCATTAGTGCTACCGTACCGAAATGAACTCTCGCCACGCATTCGCCGCCGCCCTACTCTCTGCCCTCACCATGCTCGCGCCACCGGCATGGTCAGGCTTTTTTTCGCCGAGCTGGGGATCGACCAAGAAATTGATCGCCACGCGCTTTCCCGATGCCAAACAAATCACTACAGCCGAGCTCGCCGCATGGCTTGCTGATAGCGCGCGTCCAGAAAAACCACTACTCATCGACACCCGCACCAGTGCAGAATTCACCATCAGCGCGCTTGCCAACGCAGCACATGCCGAGACCGTCGGTGCCGCAGAACGCCTGCTCAAAGCTCGCGCCAAAAACTCCCCCGTCGTGGTTTATTGCTCAGTCGGCTATCGCTCATCCGAGATCGCCGTGCAGTTGCAAAAGGCGGGCTACACCAACGTGCAAAATCTCGATGGCTCAATTTTTCAGTGGGCGAACGAGGCCCGCACCGTGGTACGGGACGGCACAACGGTCAGCAAAGTGCACCCCTACAATAGCTACTGGGGCGATCTGTTGGAAAAGAAATATTGGTCGCATGAGCCTTAGTTGATGCTCGAAACCCTAGCACTGGCGACCTGTTTGCAGCATCTATCATCCTGTACTGCGCATCGAATCGCTTTCGGGTAATCGGCTGAGGCAGCACGCTATAATTCGCGAACTTTGCAGGTCAACCAAGGGCTTCGATGACGATGTTTCAGGCGCACGCCACACCACGACAAGTGCACCATGTGGCACTGCTCGCCGTCTGTTTGGCTTTGTTCATTGCGCTCACGCCGTCATTCGCCTCCGCCGAAAAGAAAACCGTTCGCATCGCCTTTCGCGCTGCTGAAAACGGCTTCGACCCACAGCAAATCGAAGACCGTTACTCGGTCGGTATTTGCGAAAATATTTTTGAATCGTTTCTGACCTACGACTGGCTGGCGCGCCCCGTACGCCTTGCCCCGCAAGTCGTGGAAAAGGTGCCAAAAGGCGAAGAAGGCGGCACCCGCTACACCTTCCGCATCAAGCCCGGAATTCTATTTGCCGATGACCCCGTGTTCAAGGGCAAGAAGCGCGAACTGGTCGCCAAGGACATGGAATACGCGATCAAGCGCTTCCGCGACCCCGCCAACCGTAGCCCGTACTCCTGGTTATTCGAAGACAAAATAGTTGGGCTTGACGAATTTGTGGCGCGCATGAAGGCAGCAAATAAATTCGATTACGAAGAGCCGATTGAAGGCATCAAATTAATTGACAAGTACACCATCTCGTTCAAGCTGCGCGAGCCGGACTACAACTTCATTTATTTTTTCGCGATGCCCAACGTGGTGCCCGTGGCACGCGAAGTGATCGAGGGCTATGCGTCGGACACGCGTGGTCATCCCGTCGGCACCGGGCCGTTCATTTTGAAAGAGTGGGTGCGTCGCTCCAAGATTGTTTTAGAGCGCAACCCGAACTATCGCGGCCACACGCTCGGCACCGAATTCGCGGACCAAAAAGATGAATGGGATGTGGGCGCGATCAAACATCTCGCTGGCAAAACGCTGCCGCTGATTGATCGCGTTGAGGTATATCCCATCGAAGAAGAACAGCCACGCTACCTCGCGTTCATGGACACGCAGCATGACTACATGGAAGAAACGCCGCTCGCGTATGTGAAAGAGTTGTACGCCAACAAACAGCTCTCGCCCGCGATGAAGAAGCGCAAGGTGCGAGCGTTTCCAGAGGATCAGCCGGAAATTGTTTACGACGCGTTCAACATGGAAGACCCGTTTGTGGGTGGTTACAAGCCGGAAAACATCGCGTTTCGGCGCGCGCTGATCTTGGCCCATGATCGCGGGCAGGAAATCGCCATCGTGCGCAAGGGGCAAGCGATTGCGGCGATGAGCCCGATTCCCCCCGGCATCGTCGGCTATGACCCGACCTTTCATGCGGCGGAGCAGGATTACGACCCCGAACGCGCGAAGGCGCTACTCGATACGTTTGGTTACGTCGACAAGGACGGCGACGGTTGGCGCGACATGCCCGATGGCCGACAGATCACGCTCGAATACAAACACCAGTCGAATGAGCAAGAGCAACGTGAACGCGCCGCACTGTGGGTGAAAAACATGACGGCTATCGGTATCCGCATGAAAACCGCGCAGCAGCAGTTTGTCGATTTGCTGAAAGATCGCAAGGTCGGCAAATTTCAAATGTCAGGTATCGCGTGGATCGCCGACTATCCCGACGCGCAAAATTTTTTGCAGCTACTCTACGGACCGAATACCGATATTTCCAACGACGCGCGCTTCAAGTTGCCTGAATATGATCGCCTCTACCTCGCGGCACTGAAGCTACCCGACAGCCCGGAACGCAATCGCATTTACCGCGAAATGAACCGCATACTGGTCGCCTACGCGCCGTGGCATTTTGGCGTGCACCGCCAGTTCACGCATTTCATCAACCCGTGGGTGCTGGGCTATAAGAAGCATCCGATTTTGTATACGAGTTTCAAATTTCTGGACATCGACGCGCCGATGCAACGCGCCGCGATGCAGTAACAAAAAAAGTGTTCTAGGGAGGTCTGATGGGTGCATATGTTTTGAGACGACTGTGGCAAATGGTTCCGACGCTGGCCGGGGTCATGTTGCTGATTTTTGTTCTGTTCAATTGGGTGGGTGGCGACCCGGCGTTGGTCCTCGCCGGCAAGATCACCAACAAAGAACAGATCGAAAATATCCGAAAGCAACTCGGCGTAGATCAGCCAGCACCGGTGCAGTTGGGGTATTTCGCGTTTGAAGTCGCGACTGGATTTACGTGCACTTGGCGCAGCTTTATGGACAAGCCGACGCCCCCGAAAGCAGATGCGAAGCCAGACGCTAAGCCCGCCAGCAGCGGCTGCCAAGCCGTGCGCTCATGGGCGACCAACGAAGAGGTGCCGAAAATTCTCACCTCGCGTATCGGCCCGACGCTCACCATCATGATTCCGGTGTTGATTCTCGAAACCGTACTGGGCGTCCTTCTCGCCATCGGTGTTGCCTACCTGCGCGGCTCCCTCACCGACCGCATGATTATGATGATCTGCACGGTGGCGATGTCGATTTCATTCTTGGTCTACATCATCGTCGCGCAGTATTTCTTCGGCTTTCAATGGGGTCTATTCCCGGTGCAGGGCTGGAGCGATTCGTTCTGGAAGAATCTCACGCATTACGCGCCGCTGCCGATCATGCTGGCCGTGTTCGTCGGCCTAGCACCCGCGCTTCGCCTCTATCGCAGCTTCATTCTTGACGAGATCAACAACGACTACGTGCGCACCGCGCGCGCCAAGGGTGTCGGCGAGACCACGGTGATGTTGAAGCACGTCCTTCGCAACGCCATGATCCCGATTCTGACCAACATCGGCATCGCGCTACCGGGTATTTTTGTCGGTTCATTCCTGCTGGAGACCTTCTTCTCGATCCCCGGTTTGGGACGCGAGATTCTGGTGGCGGTGAACCGTTCTGATTTCCCGGTCATCAAGGCGGCGACTGTCTACCTCGCCATGCTGACCATGATTATCAATTTGCTGGTTGACGTGCTCTACAAGGCAGTCGATCCGCGCGTGTCGTTCAAGTAAGCGTGAATTTGTGAATCGGAGTCAAACATGAGTGCAGTGCTAACCAACGATACGCCGACCCCCGTCCGACAAGCCTCTGCTGGCCTGTGGACACTTGCATGGCGACGCCTGAAGCGCGACAAAATCGGCATGGTCTCGCTGGTCGTGGTCGTGTTTTTCGTGCTGATGATGGTGGGCTCGTACGCCGGGCTGGTGGCGGGCAACTGGTCGAAAGAAGTCGGCGTCTCGTACGCCAACCCAGTGTTCATGGCGGGTGCCGAGAACTTGGAAGCCGTAAAAGCCAAAGTCGATCCCGCCGCCGCAAAAATTCCCTATGTCGATCTTTCCGACATCGACCCATTGGCCCCTCGCTACAAAGAATGGGAAGAGCGCACCGCGAAAATCAAAGTCACCGAGACCCCACGCGCCGAAACGCTGATTTTTGGTGGCGATAAATGGGGTCGCGACGTGCTGCAAAAAGCCATCAAGGGCGCGCAGACGTCAATTCTCGTTGGGCTCGTGGCGGCATTGTTGGCCACGATCATCGGCACCGTGTTGGGCGCGATCTCTGGCTATCTCGGCGGGCGAATCGGGGATTTTCTCGAATGGTTCTACAACATCTTCACGTCCATCCCCTACATTCTTTTGATCCTTGCGTTTGCGGCAGTTTTCTCAGCCTCACCCGCGCTGGCGCAGTACAAAGGTGTGCCGATGGTGGTGGCGATTCTCGCCTTCACCGGCTGGACGGGTATCTATCGTTTGATCCGTTCGGAATACATCAAGCACGCCTCGCGCGAGTACGTGAAGGCGGCTGAGGCCATCGGCGCATCGCATACCCGCCGCATGTTCGTGCATATCTTGCCCAACGTCAGCCACGTCAGCTTGGTGCAACTCTCGCAACACGTCGTGCAGTTCATCAAGGCCGAAGTGATTCTGTCGTTCTTGGGGCTCGGCGTGCCCGTCGATTCGGTCTCGTGGGGCACCATGCTCGCCGAAGCGCAATCGGAGCTGGTGATCGGCAAATGGTGGCAACTGGCCGCCGCTGGGATTTCGATGGCGATTCTGGTCACGGCGTTTTCGATGCTGACCGATTCGCTGCGCGATGCGCTCGATCCAAAAATCAAATAGGCGAGGACGAAATCAATATGGATAACCTCCTCGAAGTCAAAAACCTCAACGTCAAGTTTCGCCTCGATGGCGGAAAAATTTTTGAGGCCGTCAAAGGTATCTCGTTCGATGTGCCGAGGAATTCGACCGTTGCGCTGGTCGGTGAATCGGGCTCCGGCAAATCGGTGTCGGCGATGTCCATCGTGCGCTTGCTGCCGCGCGAATCAGCCATCATCGCGCCAGAGAGCGAAGTAGTTTTCAACGGTGTCGATCTGCTGAAGTTGCCAGAATCGGGAATTCGCGCCGTGCGCGGCAAAGAAATCTCGGTGATTTTTCAAGAGCCGATGAGCTCACTCAACCCCGTCTTCACCGTCGGCGATCAAATCGCTGAAGTCTTGCGTCTGCACACCAAGATGACGCGCGCACAAGCGTGGACGCGCGCTGAGGAACTGATGAACGAAGTCGGTATCCCGATGGCAAAGGCGCGGATGAAGTCGTACCCGCATGAGCTCTCTGGCGGCCAGCAGCAACGCGTGATGATCGCGCAGGCAATCGCGTGCGAGCCCAAGCTCTTGATCGCCGACGAGCCCACCACCGCGCTCGATGTCACCATTCAAAAACAGATTCTTGATCTCATCGCGAAGCTACAGGCGGCACACCAGATGTCGGTGCTGTTCATCACCCACGATCTGGCTGTGGTTGGTGAAATCGCCGATCACGTGGTGGTGATGCAATCGGGCGAGATCAAAGAAAAGGCGATTGCCAAACAGATTTTTGAGACACCGCAACACCCGTACACCAAGGCGCTACTGTCGTGCCGCCCGAGCGTTGAGGCACGGCCGAAGCGGCTACCTGTGATTGATGATTTTTTGCGCCCGGAAGGCGTGAATCAGGCCAATCTCGTCAACCGCAAGCGCGGCTACGCCCACGATGACGAGATCGTGCTCGAAGTCAAAAACCTCTCCAAGCATTTTTCGCTGAAGGAAGGCTTTTTCAAGAAGCGCGACATCCCCGCAGTCAAAGGCGCGACGTTCAAACTCGCGCGCGGCAAGACCCTCGGCCTAGTCGGTGAGTCCGGCTCCGGCAAAACCACCGTCGGCTTGACGCTCATGCGCCTGCACAGCGCCACCGGCGGCGAGGTGTTGTTCGATGGCGTCGATTTACTGAAGCTCTCCGAGAACGATTTCATGCCCTATAAACGGCGCATTCAAATCGTCTTCCAGAATCCCTATGCCTCACTCAATCCGCGCTTCACGGTCGGGCAAATTTTGCTGGAACCCATGACGATTCATGGCATCGGCAAGGACGAGAGCGAGCGCGTGGACATGGCGATGGCGCTGCTCAAGCGCGTGGGTCTACCCGAGGTCTCGTTCTACAAATATCCGCACGAATTCTCCGGTGGCCAGCGGCAGCGGATCGCAATCGCGCGCTGCCTGACCATGAAGCCGGACGTGTTGATCTGCGACGAGAGTGTCTCCGCGCTCGACGTATCGGTGCAGGCGCAGGTGTTGAACCTATTGCAGGATTTGCAGGACGAATACAAGATGAGCTACATCTTCATCTCGCACGATTTGGCGGTGGTGAAATACATCTCTGACCAAGTCATGGTGATGTCGGAAGGCGATGTGATTGAAGTCGCCAATTCGGATGACATTTATCTGAGTCCGAAACAGGAATACACCAAGAAGCTGTTGGGATCGATTCCCAAAGGCTGGCAGCAGAGCCACGCTGCGTAACGTGCGCTTCGCGTCCCCAGTGCGCAGGGGACGCTGGCGGCGGCACACGCCACTTGTGCACTCTGGCCTAAATCTCTACCCGTTCAGAGGCGCCATGAAAACTCTCGCCATCCTTTTTGCAATCGCGGCAACGACATCGTTCGCTGCCGACCGTCCCACGCTCGCGATCCTCGACGCACCCGAAATCGCCACCACCTGCGACACCGCGCTCACCCGCGCGAGCAAGACCGTCGCCACCCTCGAAGCCACCGCTGGCGACAACGGCTTCCTTGGCGCGTGGAACAGACCTTGAAGATGCCGGCAATCCCATGGGCTTATTGGCAAACGTACACACCAACAAGGCAGCGCGCGATGCCGCCGACGCATGCGTGTTGCGGCTCACCACGTTTAGCACTGATCTTTTTCAGAATGAAAAAATCTATCGCCGCGTGGTCAGTGTGAAGCCCAAAAACGCCATCGATGCAAAGCTCAAGAAAGATTTGTTGGAGGGATTTGAAGATACCGGCGTGACACTTCCCACCGCCAAGCGCGCACGCGCCAAGGCAATTTTTGATCGGCTCGAAGAGTTACGCCAGAGCTTCGACCGCAATGTGCGCGACGACAAAACCCGCGTCGTCATGAGCGAGGCGGAACTGCAAGGGCTGCCGGCGGAATACATCGCGGCACGAAAAAAAGACGCCCAAGGTGGCCTCACATTAACGCTCGAATACCCTGATTTCAACCCGTTCATGCAAGCCGCCGTCAGCGATGCGGCACGCGAACGGTACTTCCGCGCTTACATGGCACGCGGCGGCACGGCTAACCTAGCGCTACTTGATGAGTTGTCCACCTTGCGCCGCGAACTCGCCGGTCTCTACGGGCAAAAGAGTTACGCCGACTACTCCATACGCCGCAAGATGGCGGGGAGCGCTGCGACCGTCAGAAAATTTCTTGCCGAGGTCAAGACGGCGGTCGCCGTGGCCGAGAAAAAAGAAATCGCCGAGCTGACTGCGTTCAAGGCCAAGCTCACCGGTAAGCCGCTCGCCGACAGCAAGTTGCAAAAATGGGACTTAGCGTTTTATCAAGAAGCGCTGAAAAAATCCCGCTACAACATCGACCAAGAAGCGCTACGCAAATATTTCCCCACCGACGCCAGCGTGCGCTACACACTGCTCGTTGCCGAGAAATTGTATGGCGTGAAATTCACCGAAGCGAAAGTGCCCGTGTGGCACCCTGATGTGCGCTACTTCGACGTCAACGACGCCAACACCGGCAAATTCATTTCCGGTTTTTATCTCGACCTGTTCCCGCGCGAGGGCAAGTACAACCACGCCGCCGCCTTCGGCATTCGTGGCGCATCCACCCTCACCGGTCGCACGCCCGCGACCGCGCTGGTCACAAACTTCAACCGCACAGGGCTCAATCACGATGAGCTCGAAACGCTGCTTCATGAATTCGGCCACGTGCTGCACGGCGTGCTCTCAACAGCTACCTACAACCCGCAGGCCGGTACCAACACGCAGGTCGATTTCGTCGAAGCGCCGTCGCAAATGTTTGAAGAATGGGCGCGTCGCGAACAAGCGCTGAAACTGTTCAAAGAGGTATGCAAAGACTGCCCGCAACTCGACAGCGACATGATTAAACGTCTCGACGAAGCACGTCGCTTCGGGCGCGGCATTCGTTACGCGCGCCAGCACCTGTTTGCCGATTTCGACATGGCGCTAGTCGGCGAAAAATCCGCACCAGCCATCGAGGTTTGGAAGCGTCTCGAACGCGCAACGCCGCTCGGCCACGTCGACGGCACCATGTTCCCGGCGAGTTTTGCCCATCTGGCCGGCGGCTATGCGGCCGGCTACTACGGCTACATGTGGTCCGAAGTCATCGCGCTCGATATGCTCTCCGCGTTCGGCAAAAACTTGCTCGACGCAAAAGTTGGCGCACGCTATCGTGACACGATTTTGGCCAATGGCGGGCAGGTGCCGCCGAAGGAATTGGTGAAGAAGTTTCTGGGGCGGGAGCCGAACAGCAAGGCGTTTTTTGCGGAGTTGGCGGGGAAGCGGATGTAGGTTGGACGCGGAGCATGTCACAGGGACTGTCAACCTCGCCGCGCCCGTCGCACTGCACCTCCCCCTTTTCTAAAGGGGGATTGAGGGGGATTAACCGCGTTTGAAATCGCGATGATGTTCGCGACACTTAAACTCCTGCGCAACGATATTGGTTCGCATTCTCGTACGCTGCAACAATCAGCACCCACCGCACTGCCCCCTCGCTTCGCTCTCCCCCTGAATCCCCCTTTTCCAAAGGGGGAAGCAGCGTGCGGTGATCGCGACTCGGTTGAGAACGTTGCAGGGAATGCGGCGGAATTCACGTTAGGGGATAAGTCCTTGGAGATGCCCGTGGATAGGGGAGTTTCAAATATTGCTGTCGGGCGACGGCCGATGTTGGGCAGATGAAATGTGGCCAACCTACGGACTGCCCTTTGGAACCTCTCTGGGGATTTGGTAGCGGAAAATAGCGCCGTTGCTCCAAAAACGCTTCTACACCGCATCAAACGTGGCAAGGCGCTGCGCGACTTTGTCGAAGGTTAGGGTAGTGGTACAGGCTTGCCTCTGGTTTTTTGCCCCAATGAGGCAATCCACAAAGCCCGCCGTACTCGATTGAAATGCGGCAAGTGCGGCCAACACATCGGCCCTGTTTTCAAACACAAAGTGGGTAGACGCGGTGATGCGCTCAATCGCGCTGGCAACGCGAAAGCGATCAAAATCGTAGGCGGCACCAAGCGTCCACACAAATTCAGCCAGCACGATGTCGTTGATGTATAGCGTATGTCCGGCTTCAATTTCGGCATCGATCCGCTCAGCCAAGGCTTTCGCCTGCCGCTCGTGGTCTCGCAGCAAATAGCGCAGTAAACAGTTGGTATCGAGGCCGATCATTTGCGAGCGAATTTCTTTGGCAGCTTGCCAACCCGTGCGTGCTTCGCACGGATAGCCGCCCGAATCGCCGTATCCATTCCCTCCACCGAAACGGCGGGGCCATCGTACAAATCGGCCAAGCAGCCAAACAGGCTGCGCGCATCTTGGTTGGCTGGTCGCAGTACGTACTGGCCGGATTCAACTTTCACAAAATCAACTTTGTCGCCAGCTTTAAGCTTCAGCTCATCGCGCATCGACTTGGGCAACGTGAGCTGGCCTTTGCTGGTGAGGGTGGCGGTGGACATGATTTTTCCTTACACGGAAAATAAGTAAGGAATAATTGTAAGGAATCGATCATGCCGCGTCAAGGAGACGGCCTGAGGGAAAGGGTCACTGAGAGAAACGGGCAAGTCATACAAACGAGCATTTCTCGACGAGGCGAGCGCTTGCCAGTGCGAAAATGCACGTTTGCATGATTTGACCCTAGCGTCCGCCGCCGTCCGTGACCCTGCCGTCCGCTTGACCCTGCCGTCGGCTGCAACAATCGGCACTCACCGCAAATCCCCCTCAATCCCCCTTTTCCAAAGGGGGAAGTAGCGTGCGGTGATCGCGACTTGGTTGAGAGCGGGGTTTGCCCGGGGGAATCGCAACATCAACGCGATCGCTGCCCTGCACTTCCCCCTTTGCAAAAGGGGGATTGAGGGCAATGCTGTTCACTTAACAATTTTTGGTGTCCAATCAAACTTCTGATTCAGGACTTCATTTCCTTTTCGCGACGGATGCTT
>JAYTVA010000111.1:0-51672 GCA_043744255.1 Burkholderiales bacterium
CAGCGTGCCCACGTTCAACCGCCGTAAACATTCTCGTGGGCACGCTGCGCTTTGCCCACCCTACGTACGCTTCTATGGCGTAAGCCGCCGCAACATCTCCACCCCCCACGCCACCCCAAACCCATTCACATCCGCGCACACTGCACCCAAACCATCCTCATTGTTGTAGGCCGACAAATCCACATGCGCCCACGGCACATCCCCCGTAAACCGCGACAAAAATCGCGTCGCAAAAATCGCATCCGCCTCGTTGTCCATCAGGCACTGCTTGGTATCCGCGAGTTTGCTTTCCAGTTCTTCATCGTAATCGGCTTCGGCCGTGAACAACGTAACGCGCTCGCCCGTCGCCGCGCCACTCGCTGCGGCCATAGCGGCAAGCGCATCGGTACTCGCGAACACCCCGCATTTACGCGTACCCAGCGCCGCAATCATCGCCCCAGTCAAGGTCGCAAAATCAATCATCGCGCGCGGCTTGGTGTGCGCGGCCAGCGTCAACGTATCGGCCAACACCATACGGCCCTCGGCGTCAGTATTGACAATCTCAATGGTGGTGCCGTTCAGCGCGGTCACCACGTCGCCCGGGTGATACGCATCGGGGCCGATGTGGTTTTGTGAGATTGCTAACCACGCGTCCACCGCGAATGGCAACTTGATTTCGGTCGCCACCTGCAAAATGCCGAGCGCTACCGCGGAGCCCGCCATGTCCTCGTGCATGCCGTACATGTATTTCGCGCTCTTCAAACTATGACCGCCGGTGTCCATGCAAATACCCTTGCCAACCAACGCAATCGCCGCGCCCGCTTTCAACCGACCCTTGGGTCGATAAGCCAAATGCACGATCACTGCATCACGATGGGTGCTGCCTTTCGCCACCGCACAGAATGCCCCCGCACCCATTTTTTCAAGCGCCGCAAAACTGTATTCTTTGCGCGCCCAGCCGTGCGTCTTCGCGAGTTTAGTCACCTCCGTGCGATAGCGTAAAGGCGTGAGGTCGTTAGCGGGTCGCAGCGTCAGGTCGCGCGCCAGCAGGTTGCCGCGTGCGAGGGTGAGCGCCTCCTCACACTGCCTCGCGTCCGCGACGCCGAACACATGAATGCCGCCAAGATGCCCGTCTTTGCTGGACTTTGGCTTGCCTAATGCATACGCCGCATTCACCCCCGCGACATACACAGCGCGGGTCGCGAGCGCGCTCGCAGCCGTAGCGTCGCTCGCCTGCACGATGATTGCCAGCGCTTTTGGTTTCTCCTCGAACAAGATTTCGACCGCTTCACGCAACGCTGCGTGCTGCGCAAACACTGGCTTGGCCGTATCAATTTCTACCCACGCGCACAAGCGACCATCGACATCGGCGCTCACTGCTTCGTCAAGCGGAAATGCTTTCGCTTGCCGCGCCAACACCCCCTGCAGCGATTTGATCGCATGCACCTTGCTCGTCGCCACCCCCTTCGCAAACACAATCAACACATGCTGCACATCGCGCGCAACCTCATCTGACCACTGCGGGGAAATCGTAAGTTTGATCTTCATCGTCTGCCCTCAAAGTAAGCCTCAATTGTAGATTCGTATCGCCGAGCCGTGCAGGTAAAATATCGGATAAGAACGATTCGGAGTCCCCAATCCATGCAGCAGTATCACGACCTCATGCGCCATGTGCTCGCGCACGGCACGCAAAAATCCGACCGCACCGGCACCGGTACCACGTCGGTGTTCGGCTACCAAATGCGCTTTGATTTAGCGGCCGGTTTCCCGATGGTGACGACGAAAAAATTGCACCTCAAGTCGATCATTCACGAGCTGCTGTGGTTTTTGCAGGGCGACACCAACATCGCGTATCTCAAACAAAACGGCGTCACCATCTGGGACGAGTGGGCCGACGCGGATGGCAAACTCGGCCCCGTATATGGGCACCAGTGGCGCTCGTGGCCGACCCCCGACGGTGGGCACATCGACCAAATCACCGAGCTACTCGCGCAACTAAAATCGAACCCCGATTCGCGCCGCTTGATCGTCTCAGCGTGGAACGTCGCGGACATCCCAAAGATGGCGCTGGCTCCGTGCCACGCCTTGTTTCAGTTCTACGTCGCCGACGGCAAGCTCTCGTGTCAGCTCTATCAACGCAGCGCTGATATTTTTCTCGGTGTGCCGTTCAACATTGCCTCGTACGCACTGCTGACGATGATGGTAGCGCAAGTTGCTGGCTTGAAGCTCGGCGATTTCGTCCACACACTCGGCGATGCGCACCTCTATACCAACCATCTCGAACAGACGAAATTGCAGCTCACCCGCGATTGCCGCGCCCTACCCACCATGACCCTGAACCCTGACGTGAAAGATTTGTTCGCGTTCAAATTCAGCGACTTCACGCTATCCAATTACGACCCGCATCCGAGCATCGCGGCCCCCATCGCAATATGACGATTTCACTCATCGTCGCGATGGCAAAAAACCGCGTCATCGGCCATGACAACCGGATGCCGTGGCACCTACCCGCAGAGCTCGCCCACTTCAAGCGCATCACCATGGGCCACCCCATCATCATGGGACGCAAAACCCACGAGTCGATTGGCAAACCCTTGGCGGGGCGCCGCAATATCGTCGTGACGCGCAATGCCGCGTTTGGTGCCGACGGTATCGAGGTCGCACACTCGCTTGCGGATGCACTGAAACTCTGCCACGACGCGGATGCGTTTGTCATCGGCGGTGCAACGATCTACGCCGAAGCGCTACCGTTCGTTGATCGCCTCTACATCACCGAGATCGATGCCGAGCCGATTGGGGATACGCGTTTTCCCGCGATAGATCGTGCAGCGTGGAAAGAAATTTCTCGCGAAGCGCGCGCTCGCGATGAGAAAAACCCGCTCGACATGAGCTTCACGGTGCTCGAACGCATTCGGTATTTGCACGGTAATTAACTGTAACGCCGCGCCAGCAGTAGCGTTTCAGGCACTGCGTCGCACCTGCGTCATCAACAACCCGGCCACGACTCGCGCAAAAACGCATGTCCGATGCGGTCGCAAGTCGAGGCTGCCGCGTCTCGATGCCAATTCGACGCCTAGCTATTGATTGTCAATTCTCACCGCTACGGCTTGTAACGAACTATTCCCCGCGTGATCGTCGGGCCACCCTGCAAGGTGTACGTAATTTTGCCGCCGTCAACGAAGGCATTGCCCGGAACGATTCCGGCACCGTTCGAAAAATCGAGTTGTGCTCTGCCCACTGCGGTGAGGGTGGTTGAGCCCGGTGGAGGACTGGTCGGGCCCGGTGGTTTCAAGGTCTGTAGTAGGTCAGCGTTGGCCGTGGTGTAGAGCGTCGCCCATGTCGGCTGAAACACGAACCAAGCAGGCTTGCCGTCGGGCGTGTAGGTAAACCACGCGGCGAGGACGCTGTCGTTCCGGCTATTCGCATCTTGCCAAATGAAGAGACCCCAACCGGAATCATTGGGGTCCCACCACAGCCCGGTGTAATCGAGACGAACGTAGGGTGCGGCTTTTGTTGCACGCGCATCTGTTACGGTGAACGGGATGTCGCGAATGGCTTGAACAAGCCCCGATGCCAAGGTGGTCACGGGGTCAATCACAGTAGTCACCGTATAATTCCCCGCCGGCAATCTTCCAATCTCGATGTGATCCAGAGGAGCGCCCGGCGGACAAACACCCACGAAGGCTGGGACTATTGGGCCGATGTTGATCGTGATGTTATTTTGCGACATGCTCACGCGGTAAGGATTGCCTGCAAAGGGCATGGTTCCTCCGCAAGTCACGCCCAGCGTCGTGAACTTGATGTTATCCGCCGATGTTGGGTTTACCGGAAAGATGGTGCCCGTAAGGCTCGTGGCCTGCCCGCAGGCAATACTCGATAGCGCCGACATCGTTAGCGCGAGCGCAAGTCTCATGATTTTGGTCGTCATAGGTTTCTCCTTTCAGGGGCGCTTCCGTACCACGAACTGCGAGTGTGGTACGCAAAGCGCCGAGTTAGATCACTGTAGCTTGCCGTACATCACGTCGAATTTGTCCTCGTCCTCAAAGTTCCAGCAGGTCAATTTCCACTTGTAGCCATCGTATGGCGTCGTGACTGGATTGGGGTCCACGGGCGCATTGGGGTCGCCGAGCCAGAAGGGGACGAAGCCCACGCTCCACGGGTATAGGCGCTTGTCATCGCCAACGCACTTCGCTGGCGTTGAGGAATTTGGGGGGCCACCGCCGCTGCACCACAGGAGCTCTTGGTTGAAAAACGCGCCTTCTATCGTATTCGAACCCCGTTGCGGATTGTCTTGATCTCGATATGGAGTCCCACGAAAGCCAAAAGACTGTACCTGGCAGTAGTCGGCACCGTACTTTATAAACGAATGCGTAAAGCTTGCGGCAAGGGACCACGAGACAACGTCGCCACTATTGATCCATCGCGTGATGTCGCCGGTGCTCGTCGTACTCGCCCTCCACCCTCCCGTCAATTTGCGCTTGATACGAGCGCTGGCTGTGGCCGTATTTTGCGTGCTGTGAGGAGGCGGCGAGGTGCAGGTGACGGTCCAACTCGTGTTGCCTGGCGGAAGGGCGTAATGCACTTCGGGGGGCGCGGTGGGGAACGTGTAACTCCTCGGCGGCGTAGGAGGCGCATAGGATTCCCAGCCATTGTTGTAAACCTGTAGGCGGCAACTTTCTGCCCCGACAGAGTCGAAGCGCATGGATATGTCAGGCTGAAATTTATCGAAATAGACGGCGGCCGTCATGGAGCGGTTCGTCGTAAAGAGATCCCCGTCGAACTGCGGCACGAAGTTGCCCTCGGCGATTTCAACCGTAGGGAGCGCCACCGCCGTCTCGCCAGCAAGATTGGGCATCACGAGGTTTGACCCGGCGATGGTCACCAGCTTTGCCCGAACCGCGCCCTCTAACTCGCGGGAGTTGGTGATGGTGGAATAGTTGGACTCTAGGAGAAGTGCTGCCAGTCCAGCCACGTAGGGCGCGGCCATCGAGGTGCCAGATAGCGGCTGGTGGCCATTGCCCGACCAAGTGGAACGGATGCGCTGGCTCGGCGCATAGAACGAGACACAACTTCCGCTGTTCGAGCCAGCACCCTGACCGGCTAGGCGGCCGTTCTCGTAGCCGGGGAGGCCATTCAGCGGCGTCACACGTTGCCCGTTTTCGTCAAGACCGCCGATGACAAGAATCCCACTACCCGGTGGTGTAGGTGAATAGAGATACGAGACGCCGCCAGGAACGTTGAGGTCGACGTAGGGCGTAGCGATTCGGTACGCATACCCGCAGGCATCCTGGTTGGCATTCCCTGCGGACTGCACGATCAGCGCGCCGCGATAATTGAACGGGCCAATGTAAGCGTTGGGTGTTGCGACCGCCTTCATTTTGCTGCCGACGACACCGGTCGAAGCGAAATGTCCGCCGGATTCCCCGCCGAGAAAGTTGAAAGAAATGTTGACGATGCCGACCCGCCCACTGTAGAGAATGCGCTGAAATATGATGTCTAGCCCCAGCGCAAACGAGGATGCCACATCACGGGTCGAGCAACCGCCGACGTTGGTATCGCCGGTCGCCACCGAGACAATTCGCACACCCGGCAGGACACCCGCTGGCGTGTACCAACTCCCCATCCCGCCGATGATGCCAGCGACATGGGTCGCGTGCGCATAGCACCCAGTGGGATTTATCGGCACGCCGTTCACATCCCTTGGATTCGCGGTGAGCTGATTCGCGCTGGTAAGGCCTGTCAGACTGGTATGAAGTTCAACGCCAGTATCTAGGACGTACACCGTGGCCATGCCGTTGCTTCCACCGCCACCAATACCCATCGCGGCGAGACCCCATGGCCTAATAATATTGATTCCGTATTTAGTGTCATTCCACAACGCAGAAGGATCGAGATAAAAGTCTTCCGTCACCCGCAACACCCGCTTGTCCTTCGTGAACTGATCGACCTGCTTGGGCGTGAGGTACGCCACAAAGCTGACCCCGACAAAGCTCGTGGTGGCAACAAGGTCAACGCCCTTGAGCTTGATGGCGTCGTCGATCTGCCGCGCGGATCGGTCTTTGTGCCACTTTTCATAATCAGCGGCGTCATTGAATTTGTTGGGCTTGCCGGTATCGTCTTCGACGAGATCAATGATGTATCGCGTTCGCCCCTGCGCGTCGGGTTTGGGTTTACCGGCTTTGGGGGTTGCTGGAATTTCGCTGGCGGCGGCGAGGTGACTGGTGATGGCGAGATTGCACACGAGGGCGATGGCGATAGCGGTCAATAAATATCGCCAAGCCTTCGTTGCTAAGTAGTTACCCCCCCCCCCGAACGAAATCAACTGCCTGAGAGTGTTGCGAGACTGCGGATTAAGAATTTCAGTGCTGGCTTGCGGCTCCTTCGCGATAGCGCTTGTCATGGTGATCCCCTATTGTTGGTGTTGTGTGGCGGTCGATGGTGAACCATCGTTTTTACGTTGTTGCCTATTTTTTGCGTGCTGCTTTTTGTGCAGCAGTTACAACGTTATTCCGAATTTTGCGAATGCACAACATTTTTTGCGTGCCGCTGCAAACGCGGGATGCCTTGAAAACCCTAGACCAACTTACCCGGACGCCGCAATATTGTCGTGATGCGCAACGCAGCTTTCGCTGCCGGTGGTATCGAGGTTGCACACTCGCTTGCGGCAGCGATCCACCTGTGTGGCGACGGGGATGCGTTTGTGATCGGTGGTGCCGCAATCTACCAAGAAGCGCTACCGCTCGTTGATCGGCTCTACATCACCGAGATCGATGCCGAACCGATTGGCGATACGTGGCTGCCAACGATTGATCGCGACGCGTGGAAGGAAATTTCTCGCGAGCTGCGAAAGCGTGATGAGAAAAATCCGCTCGATATGAGCTACACGGTGCTCAAACGAATTCGCTAATTGCCCCAAACACCGCGCCAATATTGGCGCTTCAGGCATTCAAACGCACAATTGCCCAATTGAGTGCGCTGGCGAACGTCACCCACGCGAGGTAGGGCGAAAGCAGCCATGCGGCGCGCCGGGAGATCGGATAGAGATACACGATCAGCGCAGCAATCGAGCACCAGAAAAAAATTACTTCAATGGCCGCCCAGTCTGGTCGGCGCAAATGAAAAAATAGCAGGCTCCACGATGTATTCAGAATGGCATTGAGCACGAAGAGTGCCGCGATACCAATGCGTTTGCTGCGCTCCCGCGTCGCCCACCACGCAAAGCAGGCCGAAGCCGCCGCGCAGATGAAGATGAACGTCCAAGCCGGACCAAACAGCGCATCAGGCGGCTTCCATGTCGGTTGCTTGAGGGCAAAGTACCAAGGGCCAATGTGGGTCAGCGCGCCACCGACGGCGGCCGTCGTGAATGCAACAAGTGCGGCGATGATGATGGTGTTGCGTTTCTCGGTCGTGGTGGTTTGGCTAGGCACGGGCGCGGCTCTCGTTGAACTGCATGGGTGGCGCGGTGGTGCGCTAGTTGACCAAGCGCTTCGACAGATACTTCAAATTGCACAGCGGGGCGCTCTCCAAACGCCAATCGCAAGGCGGCCCATCGTACGACGCCAGCCGGTCCGCGCGGTCAGCAGCGTTCATGTACGGCTCTTTGAAGTCAAAAAATTGCTTTGATGCTGGCGCGGCGATCTTCAGGAGCGCTGATTTTCCACCATCCGTGGCAAGCCCGCGTGTGCGCAGGGCGTGCATCGCATAGTGATCGCATTGCAGTTCTTGGGTGCGTGTGAAGGTGGCATTGCCGGTTTCGCCAAACGCGTACTCGTATTTTTTCAGTGCCTCCGCAGGCGGCACGGTGCGCCAATCAGTCAGCACCTCGATCAATTTGAAATGCCGTGGATCGGCTCGATTGAGCATCGCCGCGCCCTTTAGCACGGCGGCAATGCCAGCCTGCTCCTGAAAAGAGGCGAAGCCGTGCGCGTACTGCACATGGCCGATTTCATGGCCAAGTACAAACCGCAGCTCGTCATCGTTCATCAAATCCAACATGCCCGCATAAAAGCGGATCGTGCCGTCATCGAGTGAAAACGCAAAAATTTTTCGCCCTGGGTACACACCAAAATCGAGATTCAGGCTCTCAAGCCCCGTAAACTGCGCGCCAAGACGTTGCAACCGCTGAGTGTGGGCGTGGGTAGACCCGAGCAGCTTTTCGTCGCGATCAAGTTGCTGCCGCACGGCGCGCGCCTCGCGCAACACATCCTCTTGCCGTACGCGCTTTGCGCCTTCGTAGAAAACGTATTCGTACGCCGCGCGGGCCGCGTGCGAACGTAACGCCTCTTCCTCGTTCAAAAGCTTCTTTAGCTTGCTGTCCTTCTTGTCCTTCGGATCGGGCTTTGCCTCAAGCGCCTTAAGCGAATGAGTCATTTCCCCGAGCAGCGCTTCCTGCTTCCGTTCAATCGTATTGGGCAACGTGGGACGCGCGAGGTTGACGTGACAGCCCGCGAGCGTCGCGAGCGAAGCACCGAAGCACACACCAAACAACGCGACTCGTAACTTATTCAACATCGTCGCTACTCCTTTAGAGAGCTTGGCGTCGTTTGCAATGCACGATCCAGCACCACCGCCACATGGATCGCCGCGCGCGCCGCGCCATCGGCAATTTGGTGACGGCAGCTAGTGCCGTCTGCCACCACCAGCGTGTTCTTCGCGGCCTTACGCACTGTCGGCAGTAGCGACAACTCGCCCATCTTCATCGACACATCGAAATTCGCAGCCTCATAACCAAACGCGCCGGCCATGCCGCAACAGCTCGATTCAATGGTGGTGGTCTTGAGATTGGGAATCCATGACAACACTTGCTCAACCGGCGACATCAGATCGAATGCCTTTTGGTGGCAGTGGCCGTGAAGCAGAGCGTCGGTGTTTTCAAGCGGTGAGAGTTTTAGGTTAAGGCGTCCCGCACTTTTCTCGCGTACCAAGAACTCTTCAAATAAAAACGCATGCGCCGCGAGCTTTTCAGTTTCATCGCCGGGGAACATGGCGAGGAATTCATCGCGCAGCGTGAGTAGGCACGATGGCTCCAAACCGACGACGGCGACCCCGCGATCAACAAATGGCTTCAGAGCATTAATGGTGCGACGCGCTTCTTTCTTCGCTTCATCGACCATGCCAGTGGCGAGGAACGTTCGCCCGCAACACAGTGGGCGCGATTCGTTGGGCGCTTTTGACAGATGGACGGTATACCCCGCCGCCTGCAACACGCGGCGCGCAGCGGATAGATTCTCGGTTTCGAAATAGTTGTTGAAGGTGTCGGTGAAGAGCACGACTTCATGCGCCGTCATCACGCTGGGTGAAGCAGTCACATCGGAAAGCGGAGTGCCGCTCCACTTCGGTAACTTCCGTTTCGCCGAGAAGCCCAGCAGCTTCTCCGAAACCCATGCTACTCCCGGCACCACATCGCGAAGGTTGGCTATCCACGAGGCTTTCGAGACAATTGGTGCATAGCGCGGCAAGTAGCCGACCACCTTGTCGGCTAACGAAAATCCGTGGCGTTGTTTGTAGTGGTGCATGAATTCGATCTTCATTTTCGCCATGTCCACGCCAGTAGGACATTCGCGCTTGCAGCCCTTACAACCCACACACAGCGCCATCGCATCCTGGACTGCATCCGACGCCAACCCATCAGCACCAAACTGCCCGCTCACGGCCAAGCGCAGCGTATTCGCGCGGCCACGTGTGACGTGTTGCTCATCGCGCGTCGCGCGATAGCTGGGGCACATCGTACCCGCATCGAATTTGCGGCAGTGGCCGTTGTTGTTGCACATCTCGACGGCACCGGCGAAGCCATCCGGCCAATGCAATGCGGTGGTAATTTTTTGTGTTTCATAACCAGGCTTGAAGCGAAACAGCGAGCGGTCATCCTGCTTGCTCGGCTGCACAATCTTGCCGGGGTTCATCAAGTTTTTTGGGTCGAACAGTTGCTTGATTTCACCGAGGGCTGCGGTCAAACGCGGGCCGAAGAACGGCGCGATCCATTCGCTGCGCACCAAGCCGTCGCCATGCTCGCCCGAGTACGTGCCTTTGTATTCCCGCACGAGAGTAGCCGCCTCTTCGGCAATCGCGCGCATCTTCATCGCACCGTCGGCGCGCATATTCAGAATGGGGCGAACGTGCAACGTGCCGACCGATGCGTGCGCATACCACGTCCCCTTCGTGCCGTGTTTCTCGAAGACCTCCGTGAGACGGCGCGTGTATTCGGCGAGATGCTCGAGCGGCACGCAGCAGTCTTCGATAAAACTCACCGGCTTGCCTTCGCCGCGCATCGACATCATGATATTCAATCCCGCTTTGCGCACATCCCATAGCGCTTTCTGCGGCGCGGCCTCGGTCATCGCCACCACGCTTTTGGGCACACCCAAATCGGCCATCAACTGATCGAGTTCAGCGAGCTTCGCGATCAACGGCGCAAGTTCATCTCCCGCAAATTCCACCAGCAAAATCGCATCCGGCTCACCGAGCAACGCGCGGTCGATGGTGGGACGAAACGCGGGGTTGTTGCGCGAGAGATCAATCATCGTCCGATCCACCAGCTCGACCGCGACGGGGCCCAGCTTGACGATGTGTTGCGTTAATTCCATCGCTTCGTAGAACGTCGGGAAATTCACGACACCTAGCACTTTGTGTTTCGGTAGCGGCGACAGCTTTAGTTCGAGCGATTTGAAATACGCCAAGGTGCCTTCTGAACCCACCAACAAATGCGCGAGATTGGGACGCGCCGTGTTGTAGCCGAGGGGATCTTGCGGATCAAAAATATCGAGGTTATAACCGGCCACGCGGCGCAGCAACTTCGGAAAACGCGCGCGAATTTCTTCACGCTCGCGATCACAGATCGCTTTCACACCAGCGGCAATTGCCCCGAAACGCCCGCCAATGCTGGGGTTTGCGGCATCATCAAAGCGCGCGACGGTGCCATCGGCGAGCACGGCCTCAATCGCGGCGACGTTGTGCACCATGTTGCCGTAGTACAACGAACGCGAGCCGCACGAGTTGTTGCCGGCCATGCCGCCGATGGTGGCTTGCGCCGATGTCGAGACATCCACCGGAAACCAGAGCCCTGACGATTTCAGTTTGGCGTTCAGGTGATCGAGCACCATGCCGGGCTCAACGGTTGCACGCCTAGTTTCGACATCGAGCGAAATTAGCTGATGCAAAAACTTCGAATTGTCGATCACCAGTGCAGCACCCACCGTCTGCCCGCATTGCGAGGTGCCGGCGCCACGCGGCAGAATCGGCACGCCCTGCTCGGTGGCAATTTGCATCGCCGTGATCGCCGCGTCCATGGTGCGCGGCACCACCACGCCGACCGGATTGATTTGATAAATCGACGCGTCGGTGGCATAGCGGCCACGCGAGGCGGCGTCGAACATAACTTCACCATCCACGTCGCGCTGCAGTCGTTCTGCCAGCGGATGCGCGACGGGTAGAACAAAACGGACAGGTTGTGCGCTCATCGAAAATCACCACTAAAAAGGTCAGCGTTTATTACTAGAACATGCGTCCGGTCAATATCATCCACCGGTTACGGCGCGTATGATTGTTGCACTCGCGATCATAGCCGAGGACCCATAGGTTCACGAAAGCAGTTTGCGATCAATCCCTTGCCTAAATTGTCGGAGAATTTCATGTCGTCGTTCGCTCGCCCCGCTGGTCGCCACTTTTTACAAATTCCCGGCCCGACCGCCGTGCCGGAGCGCATTCTGCGAGCCATCGACCATCAGGTCATTGACCATCGCGGTCCTGAATTTCAGGCGCTTGGCAAGGAAGTGTTGGCGGGTATCAAGGAGGTTTTTCAGACGCAGCATCCGGTCATCATTTACCCCGCCTCTGGTACGGGTGCGTGGGAGGCCGCATTGGTCAACACGCTTTCGCCGGGCGATGCAGTGTTGATGGTCGAGACCGGCCACTTCGCGACCCTCTGGCAAAAGATTGCCGTAAAGCTCGGGCTGATGCCAGAATTTATCGCTGGGGATTGGCGTCATGGGGTGGATGCGGCGAGCATCGAAGCGCGTTTGCGTGAAGACAAAGCGCACGCGATCAAGGCCGTGTGTGTGGTGCATAGCGAAACTTCGACCGGCGTAATCTCCAATATCCACGCGGTTCGCCAAGCGATTGACCGCGCCGCGCACCCGGCGCTGTTGTTGGTCGATACGATTTCGTCGCTGGGCTCGGTCGATTATCGCCATGACGAATGGGGCGTCGATGTCACCGTCGGCGGCTCGCAAAAAGGTTTGATGTTGCCACCCGGATTGAGCTTTAACGCGCTCTCGCCAAAGGCACTGGCTGCCAACAAAACTTCCAAGCTGCCGAAAGCATTTTGGGCCTGGGACGAAATGCTGGAAGCGAACAAGACTGGCTTTTTCCCGTACACGCCTGCGACCACCATGCTCTACGGCTTGCGCGAGGCGATCACGATGATGAAGGAAGAAGGCTTCGCCAACGTTTTCGCACGCCATGTCCGGCACGGCGAGGCTACGCGCCGCGCGGTGCGTGCATGGGGGCTGGAAGTACTGGCCGTCAACGCGGCTGAACTCTCGCCCGTTCTTACTGCAGTGCTGATGCCGCAAGGTCATGACGCGGATCGGTTTCGTGACATCGTGTTGCGGAATTTCGATATGTCGCTGGGCATGGGGCTATCGAAACTCAAGGGTAAAATTTTCCGTATCGGGCATTTGGGCGACTTCAACGATCTCACCTTAATGGGCACGTTAGCGGGTGTAGAAATGGGCTTGAAACTGGCTGGTGTCACGCACCAGCAGGGTGGTGTCTCAGCAGCGATGCAGTATTTGGCAGAATGTGCAGGCACCAAGGCAACAGCTGAGGAAACCGCGACGGAAACAACGAAGGAAACAACGAAAATTGCCGCATAGTTTTTTTGGGTTATCGTAGTCAATAATCATCGCCACAGAGCGGTGTTTTCCGTTCACTCTCATTAGGAGGCGTCACATGAATCGTCGTCAAACTCTCGCTGCGCTGTTGGCAGCAGCCCTTGCTCCACTCGCCAAATTTGCGCATGCGCAAACTTGGCCCACCAAGCCCGTCCGCTGGATTAACCCGTTCCCTGCCGGTGGTGGCACCGACGTATTCGCGCGCCCCTTAGCCGCGAAGGTTGGCGCGGCATTGGGTCAAACCGTCATCATCGAGAACATGGGCGGTGCCGGCGGCACGGTCGGTGCAGCCGCTGCCGCCAAGGCCGCCAACGACGGCTACACGTTCTTTGTCGGTGCGATTCATCACAGCATCGCCGAGTCACTCTATCTCAACAAGACTTACAAACTCGAACAAGATTTCGCACCGATCACCGTGGTGGCGTTTGTGCCCAACGTTGTGGTGGTGCATCCCAAGCACGGTTTCAAGACGATTGATGATCTAGTGAAATTCGCCAAAGCCAATCCGGGCAAGCTCAACTACGGCTCTGCGGGCAGTGGCGCATCACATCACCTCGCCGGTGAGCTGTTCAAACGGCTTGCGGGTGTGGACATGGTGCATGTGCCCTACAAAGGGATCGGCCCGATGATGCAGGATTTGCTCGGCGGCCAAGTGGATCTCGCCTTTGATGGCTTGGGCTCATCCTCTGCACAAATTCGCGCAGGCAAGCTCACCCCACTCGCCGTCACGTCACCCAAACGCTCACCGCTACTTCCGGACGTGCCAACCCTGATCGAACTGGGCTACACCACGTTCGACATGACCACTTGGTACGCACTGTGGGGCATCAAAGGCACGGCACAGCCGATGCTAGATCGCATGTACGCCGAGACCATGAAAGCCTTGGCAGAACCCGACATCAAGAAAATTTGGGAATCACAGGGTGCGGTCGCCAGCAACCTGACCCCGAAAGAATTCGCCGCGTTCATCAGCAGCGAAATCGCCAAGTGGGGCAAGGTCGTGAAGGACGCGAATATTAAGATTGACGCGTAACGCTCAACGCGAAAAGTAGAACGCGAAAAACAAAACGCCGCATCTCGTCAGAGATGCGGCGTTTTTTATTGCCGCGCCAAGTTGGACAATCGCTACCGCATGAACTTCCCATCCTTGCCGATGATCGTCAAGTAAACATTGTCTGACGCGGTGTGATTGCTCGCACTGAACGTGACGATATAGCCGCCAAAGTCCACCTTGCTCATGCCATTCAGCGCGGCGACCAGACTCTCGCGCGTCGGCTTGGCACCGCTACGTTTGATCGCCTCCACTAGCACCTTGGCGTTGAGGAAACCTTCCATCGACGTGTAGGTGAGCGGCAGTTTGTAGTCGTGCGCGAGCTTTTGAAATTCATTCGACACGGCATTGGCGATGGAATGCGGCGACGGGAACACCTGCGTCACAATCACACCGCGTGCCACGTCGTCCAGCTCTTTCACGTACGACGTCGAGCTGGTATTCGACAGTGACAAGAAGCGTCCGGTGTAGCCCGCCTTGTGCAGAGCCTTGACCAATGCTGCGCAGGGCTTGGGAATACACAGGCCGACGATAGCGTTCGGACTTGCCGCCATTAGTTTGGCGACCGCCTCGTCCACTTTTGCGTCGCCACGCGGAATCGTCGTCACCAGCGCTGGCGTGAGTTTGAGCTCTTTCATGCCCTCGTTAAAGCCTGCTACCGCGTCAGCACCAAACGCGTCATCGGTGTAAACAGCGGCGATCTTGGATGCGCCCTGTGCCACCAACTGGCCAATGGCGCGCTCGACTTCGAGGCGGTATGGCGGACGTAAATTGAAGAAGTATTTTTTCACCGGCGCGTGCAGGATCGTCGAGCCGCCGACGTAGCCCACCACCGGTACCTGCTCGTCAGTAACCACGGGAAGGATCGCCTCGGCATTGGCGGTGCCGCGCCCCAATACAATCGCCAGCACACCTTTAGTGGCGAGCGTTTTGGCGTGTGTGACGGTGAGTTTCGGATCGTACTTATCGTCGAGACTGACGAGCGTAATGTGTCGGCCACCGATGCCGCCGGCTTTATTGAGCTTATCGAAATAGGCACGTGCCGCTTCGGTCATTTCTTTAACGGGGCTGGCCTGCACGCCCGAAAAATCAGCGGTCTGCCCGATGAGAATTTCTTTGGCGGTGACGCCCTGCGCGAGCGCAGATGCGCTCAGCATGAGCGCGGAGAACATGCCGAGCAGTGGAGCAAAACGAGAGTGGTAGCGGGAATGCATTTAGCGCCTCCTTGGAGCTGATTTCTTATGTAGATTCGTGTGTGCCCAATTTACACAAGACACACTTTTTTGAGTATAGCGCTCCATCCCTCGCGTGAACATCGGCACTCACCCCCAAGGGTTTTCCCACCTTTGCTGCATTAGAATGTTGACGTCGAGCCACAAAAACACGCTCAGGGAGCCACATGCTACATGCGATCGAATCCATCGTGCCGCGACGCTATTGGGCGTGGGCAAGCTGCTTGATGTTGGCTGTGGTTTGTGCCGCGCTCGCATTCGTACACGCGCTATGGTGGTGGCCTGCGGTGGTGTTTGCCGCGCTGGGCATCGTCGGCCTCGTCGATTTTTCGCAGTCGCGCCAAGCCATCCGCCGCAACTATCCGGTGATCGCGCACTTCCGGTTTTTCTTTGAATTCATTCGCCCGGAAATTCGCCAATATTTCATCGAGGCCGATACCGACGAGCTGCCATTCTCACGCGCGCAGCGCTCCATCGTGTACCAACGCGCCAAACACGCCGCCGATAAACGCCCGTTCGGCACGCAGATCGACGTATATCGCCCCGACTATGAATGGATGAATCATTCCATCGCGCCGACGGCCATCGCCAGTCACGATTTTCGCATCACCATCGGCGGGCAAGATTGCGCAAAGCCTTATTCGGCGAGCGTCTTCAACATATCTGCAATGAGTTTTGGCGCACTGTCGGCGAACGCGATCATGGCGCTCAACGAAGGCGCCAAGCGCGGCCGCTTCTATCACGACACGGGTGAAGGTTCGATCTCGCGCCATCATCGTGCGCAGGCGAACGGCTCCGGCGGCGGGGACATCGTGTGGGAATTGGGCTCAGGTTACTTCGGTTGCCGCGCGCCAGACGGCACCTTCGATGCCGTGAAATTTGCCGCGAACGCGAATGACGATCAAGTCAAAATGATCGAAATAAAACTTTCGCAAGGTGCCAAACCCGGCCACGGCGGGGTGTTACCGGGCGCCAAAGTCACGCAAGAAATCGCCGAGGCGCGCGGCGTGACTATGGGAGAGGACTGCGTATCGCCCGCCAAACATTCGGCGTTTTCCACCCCCGTCGAATTGCTCGGCTTCGTCAAAACACTGCGCGGGCTATCTGGCGGAAAACCAGTTGGCATCAAGCTCGCCATCGGCCATCCGTGGGAACTATTCGCCATCGTCAAAGCGATGTTGAAAACCAACATCACGCCGGACTTCATTGTTGTCGATGGCGGCGAAGGTGGTACCGGCGCGGCACCGCTAGAATTCACCGATCACGTCGGCGCGCCGCTACGCGAAGGCTTGATGCTTGTACACAACACGCTGGTCGGCGTAGGTCTGCGCGACCGCATCAAAATCGGCGCATCGGGCAAAATTGTTACTGCGTTCGACATCGTTCGTGCGTTGGCAATGGGTGCCGATTGGTGCAATTCGGCACGCGGCTTCATGTTCGCACTCGGCTGCCTGCAAGCGCAGACCTGTCATACAGGACAATGCCCCACGGGCGTTACCACCCAAGACCCAAAACGTATGCGTGCACTGGTGGTGCCCGACAAAGCCGAACGTGTTTTTCGGTTTCACCAAAACACCTTGGAGGCGCTGAAAGAACTGCTGGCCGCCGCCGGACTCGATCACCCCAACGAGCTCGGCCCAGAGCACGTGATTCGTCGCGTCTCCTCAACCGAGGTGCGTTCACTCGCGGCACTGCACCGCTGGGTGCGGCACCGCGAGTTGTTGACCGGTGCGCCCGAGCATCCCGTATTCAAGGTGTTTTGGCAGGTGGCGAGCGCGGACACGTTTGCAGCACCACCGACGGTGTTGAGTACAAGGGGAACGAAGCACCGGTAACGCCAGTCTCAATGCCCCTGCCGCCCGCCAATGGCTGCAATCAAACCCGCGACAATAATCAGCGCGCCGCCGACCCAGTCCTGCATGCGCGTGGTCTCACCGGCAAGGAAATGTGCGGCCACCGCGGCCACCACCAGTTCGAACAACAAAATCACCGCCGCGCGGTTAGCGCTGATGCGCGAGAGACCGTATTGCAGTGTGATGCCTGTCACGAGTAACACAACGCCGATCAACACGACCAGCCACGCATGTGGCAGAGCTGCCAGTGGCCAGCTTGCCACGTTAGGGACGACCACCAGTGCAACCGGGAGCGCCACCACCGCCACACCAATCGCACCGGCCAACGCTTTGGCTTCGCCAGTCGCGCTGGTGACACGTTTGACCAGTACGTTCGAGCACGCAAACGCGATGCCCGCAGCCAATCCCAACCATTCGTGCGCATTGCGTGGCGCGGGCATGCCGAGCTCTGGCCGCCACAGCATGACAAACGCGCCGACCATCGCGACTGCCATAGTCAGATAACCGGCTAGTGTAAGGCGCTCCTTCAGCAGCAAGCGCGCGAGTGGGATCGTCCACACGGGCGAAAGATAAAACAGCAGCACAATTCGTACGACCTCGGCTTCCATGACGGCGACCAGGTACGACACATTGGTCACGCCCGCCGCGAGGGCAATCGCGATCATCCACTTAAGATTCGGCAAAAATTCGCACCACACATGACGCAGCACGATGCCGCCGACCATCACGGTGACGAGGTAACACAGCACGGTCGCGACTGGTGCCACCAACCCACCCGCCTGCATGACGCGAAACGGGTACCAGAGAATGCCCCACGAGGCGGTGCCGATCATCAGCGCAATGACCGGAAGCCAAGCGCGCGATGCTGATGCGGGTAGTGGTGCGACGTGAGCGTTCATCGGGGCGCGTCTTATAATGAGGTTGTCGCATTCTAACGAACTCGCGCGCCCTGTCCCGCGCGAACCACTTCATCCCCGCAATGGCTGCATCCCTCACATTTACCGGCGAGCGCTTTTTACCCGACCAAGCGGGAGAAATGTGGGCGGAGCATTGGCATCGCTACCACTATGTGCGAAGTTTGGTGGCAAGTAAGCGGGTATTGGACGTGGCGTGCGGCGAAGGCTACGGCAGCGCGTTGTTGGCGCGTAGCGCATTGACGGTGACTGGCGTGGATATTGCGGCAGAGGCAGTGCGTCATGCGACGGTGACTTATGCCGATGCGCAGAATTTGAAGTTTGTCGAGGCGAGCTGTACCAAGTTGCCGTTTGCCGATGCGACCTTTGATGCCGTGGTGTCGTTTGAAACCATTGAACACATCGCCGCGCACGATGCGTTTCTCGATGAGGTCAAGCGCGTACTCGCGCCGAATGGCCTCTTCATCATTTCCTCACCGAACAAAGCCGAGTATTCCGACGCGCGAAAATTTAGCAATGAATTTCATGTGAAAGAGTTGTATCGCGACGAATTGGCGGCCCTGTTGACGAAAAGATTTGCAAATACTAAATGGCTCTCGCAACGTAACGGCTTTTATTCTTTGATCGCACCGGAAGTCGCAAACTCTAGCACTGACGGGGCGTTTGCCGAGGTTCTCACCGTGGCGAAGGCCGCGCCATTACAAACCGTAGGCAATCACGCTGCGCTGTATTTCGTGGTGCTGGCGAGTGATGACGCAACCGCATTGCGCCACCTGCCGGTCTCCACATCGGCCTTCACCGATCTTGAAGAATTCGCGATGAACGATTACCGCAAAATTTATCGTGACCTCGTTTCGCTCGCCGAAAAGCACCAGCAACTTCACGATGCAATGGCGGAGCAGACGCGCGAGCTGGATGCCCTGCGCGCGAAAATTCGCGACAACGATTCCTAGTTCGACCACATCCTCAACCGCGTCAACAAATTTTTCCAATAATTTTTACCTAACGAAAGCGCAACATGCACATCGAAAAACTCACCGCCACCATTGAAGCCCTCTGGGAAAAGCGCACGGAGCTCAGCCCACAAAGTGCTACCACCGACATCGCGGTTGTCGATAGCGTCATCACGCTGCTTGATTCCGGCGCATTGCGCGTCTGCGAAAAAATCAATGGTGAGTGGGTCACGCACCAGTGGATCAAGAAGGCCGTGCTGTTGTCGTTTCGATTGCATGACAACGCGATGGTCGAAACCGATTCGCCGTATCTTAAATTTTGGGACAAGGTACCGAGTAAGTTTTCCAACTACAGCGCGGCCGATTTCAAAGCGGGCGGTTTCCGTGTGGTGCCACCGGCCGTCGCGCGCCGTGGTGCGTTCATCGGCAAGAACGTAGTGTTGATGCCGTCCTACGTGAACATCGGCGCATATGTTGATGAGGGCACCATGGTCGATACTTGGGCGACCGTGGGCTCGTGTGCACAGATTGGCAAGAATGTGCATCTGAGCGGTGGCGTCGGCATCGGCGGCGTGCTCGAACCCTTGCAAGCGAACCCCACCATCATCGAAGACAATTGCTTTGTCGGCGCGCGTTCAGAAGTCGTGGAAGGCGTGATTGTGGGCGAAGGCTCGGTGATTTCGATGGGGGTGTTTATCGGCCAATCGACGAAAATCTACAACCGCGCGACCGGTGAAGTAAGCTACGGCAAAGTACCGCCGTACTCGGTGGTGGTGTCAGGCAGCCTGCCCTCCGCCGACGGTAAGTACAGCCTCAATTGCGCGGTGATCGTAAAACAGGTCGATCAGCAAACGCGCTCCAAAACCAGCATCAATGATTTGCTGCGCGCTTAAATAATTTGCTTCAGGGAGGAAACATGCCTAACGATATCGCTGCGCCACAACCCGCCACGACACCAGTGGCCGACGCGCCGGAAAAAATGATGATCCGCCTGTTCCGCTTGATGGCGGAAAAGCAGGCGGCCGATATTTTTATCTCAGCCGGCACGCCGTTGCAGATGAAGATCAACGGCGTAATCGTGCCGATCAATCCGCAGATCATGATGCCGCCCGCAATTAAGGCGCTGGTTTACGACATCCTCACGCCTGCGCAGATTCACACGTTCGAGACCGAGAAAGAACTCAATTGCTCCCTTTCTCTGCAAGGCGTCGGCAGTTTTCGGATCAACGTTTTTTGGCAGCGCAGCTCAATCAGTTCGGTGATCCGTTTTATTCGATTAGAAATACCGAGCCTACGCGATTTATGTCTGCCGAGCTCACTCGGCGAAGTCATCATGGAAAAGCGCGGCCTAGTGTTGGTCGTGGGGGCGACCGGCTCCGGCAAATCGACTTCCCTGGCGTCGATGATTGAGCACCGCAACCTGCGCTCCGCAGGTCACATCCTGACGTTTGAAGACCCGATTGAATATTTATTCAAATCCAAAAAATCGATCATCAATCAACGTGAAATCGGCATCGATACCCTGAGCTTTCCGATCGCACTAAAAAACGCGATGCGCCAAGCACCTGATTGCATTTTGGTCGGCGAGATTCGCGATACCGAGACGATGAAAATGGCGATGCAATATGCACTCTCGGGTCACCTCTGCCTCGCTACCTTGCACGCGAACAACAGCTATCACGCGCTGAATCGCATCATCAATTTCTTCCCGCTCGAGCAGCGCGCCGTGCTGCTCGGCGACTTGGGCGTATCGCTGAAATGCATCATGTCGCAGCGACTGGTGAAGACCGTCGACGGCGGCCGTGCACCAACCGTTGAGGTGCTGATGAACACGCAAAACATTGCCGACCTCATCACCGAAGGCCGCGTGCGCGAGATTAAGGAAGCGATGGAAAAATCGCTCACCCCAGGCTCGCAAACGTTTGAGGAGGATTTATTCCGCCTGATCAAATCCGGCAGGGTGTCGATTGAAGAAGCGATGCTCAATGCCGACTCGGCAACCAACCTTTCACTGTTGGTGGGTAACGCCGGCATGATGCCTGCGGCGAAACCGGGCGGGCTGCCGTCGAAACCGGGCGGCGGCGGATCGAACTTTACGGAGTTTAAGATTGGCTAACGTGAACGGCTAATTGGCTGGAACGCCGCGTGGATATTAGCTGTTCGCGGCCAGCAACACGCAATCCTGCTACTTCGTATTCACCTGGATGTTCTGCCGAACCTCAGCGCGCGCGTTACGCACCGTCACCTCGACCGACTTGATCGGTTTGATCGTGAGTTCAAATTCACCGGTTTCGTTGAACGTGAACATCATCATGGTCTGCACCTGATACGGCGCGCCCGGCTGACCATCGCCGCCGCCGGTGTAGTTGAAATTGAATTCGCCGGTCGATAGCACCACCCCACCCTTAGCGAGTGTGGCGCGGTAGCGATTCCATTTACCAGACGAGCTCGCGTCGATATCGTGCTCGCCGCGAAAGTTGAGCGCGACCGGCGACATTTCCGGCTTGAGATTTATTTTGACTGGTGCGTAGCCGCCGCTGCCATCGCTCAACAGCACGATGCTCTCGGCTTTGGTGCCGGTCACCGTACCCTCGCAGCCGAGCAACATTGCGCCACCGGCCAACAAGCTCGCACCGAGTTTCATCCATCGTCCATTCGTCATCGCGGTTACCAGTGTCTAGAATAGGGACGACCATTCACGTACACCAAATACGGACGCGGTGCCCATGCGCCGCCGTATCCCCAGCCCCAGCCATTGCCATATAGCCACGCGTTGCTATATGCCTCGCGGCGACCTTGCCGCTCGGCCATTCTGAGTTGACCCTGTTGCATGAAATCAAGCACGGCATCGGGCACGCCGTCGCGGGAGAGTTTGGCGTACTGACTTGCCGACACGTCATAGGTCGTCTGCGTCACCTTGATCTCGTTGACGATCGCAGGCGCATCCTTGCCGCCTTTGGCTAACGCGACGATTTGCTCGAGCGTGAGTGGCTGCAATACCGGCTCGTTGTTGACCGTCGCGCAACTGGTGACAAGCAAACTTGCACCAATAACCATTGTGAGTAAACTACGTTTCATGGGACACCTCCAGTTCAATCGTGAGTTTCAACATCATCGCGGCCACTTCCGCACCGACCTGTGGGTCGTCGTGAAGCGCCGTGGATCCACGCCGTGCGCAGTGAATTGCGCCTAAGCATCATTCTAGCGCGCTTGTTGAGTGTACTGAGCTGCGTCGCGCCGGTTAGTAAGTTCCTGACACTGCCCCAACGATTGATCGCCGCTCTGCGTTGACGCGCTTTTTGCAATTTGTATCCGCAGGAGACCCGCATGGATTTGTTTGAAAACCCGATGGGCACCGATGGTTTTGAATTCGTTGAGTACACCGCGCCCGACGTCAAGGCGCTGGGACGTTTGTTCGAAAGCATGGGCTTTGTTGCGGTGGCAAAACATCGCGCCAAAGACGTGACGCTGTACAAGCAGGGCGATATTCAATTCATCGTCAACGCCGAAAAAGATAGCTTTGCGCAATCGTTCGCGCGCGTGCATGGGCCAAGCGCCTGCGCGTTCGGCATTCGCGTCAAGGATGCCGCCGCCGCCTTCAAACGCGCAGTGGAACTCGGCGCAAAACCGTACGACGCGCCGGTCGGGCCGATGGAATTAAACATCCCGGCGATTCATGGCATCGGCGGCTCGCTGTTGTATTTGATCGACCGCTACGGACCAAGAACCATCTACGACGTGGACTTTCAACCGATTGCGGGTGTGGAGCAGAATCCCAAGGGCGTTGGTCTTCAATATGTCGATCACCTCACCCACAACGTCTACGAAGGCCGCATGGATACGGGGGCGGAGTTCTACGAAAAGCTATTCAATTTTCGTCAGATTCGCTACTTCGACATAAAGGGCAAAAAAACCGGTCTCACTTCGCGCGCGCTCACCAGCCCGTGCGGAAAAATTCGCATCCCGATCAACGAACCCTCCGACAAAAAATCGCAGATTCAGGAATATTTGAATGCGTACAACGGCGAAGGGATTCAGCATATTGCGTTGGCGTGCGACAACATTTACGAAACCGTGGAAGCGTTGCGCGCACGCGGAGTACAGTTTTTGGATACGCCGGATTCGTACTACGGCTTGGTGAACAAGCGTGTAAAAAATCACGGTGAAGACCTCGCGCGCTTGCAGCGAAACAAAATTTTGCTCGACGGTGAGGGCCTGGATAAACAATCGCACGAAGACAAACTGCTGCAAATTTTTACCGAGACCGTGATCGGCCCGATATTTTTTGAAGTGATTCAGCGCAAGGGTAACGAAGGGTTTGGCGAAGGAAACTTCAAGGCGCTGTTTGAAGCGATTGAAGCGGATCAGATTGCGCGGGGAGTAGTCTAACGTGATCCAGTATCTGACTGGCTTTGGCAACGAATTCGCCACCGAAGCGCGTGCGGGTGCCCTACCCATCGGTCAAAACTCTCCGCAGAGTGCGGCGTTTGGGCTGTTTGCCGAGCAAGTATCGGGTAGCGCGTTCACCGCGCCGCGTCATGAAAATCTGCGCTCCTGGCAATTTCGGTTGCGTCCGTCTGCGCAGCATTCGCCGTTTCGCGCGATTGGAAATGGCTTGATTCGCACCGCGCCGTGTACCGAGGTGCCAACGCCACCAAATCGCTTGCGTTGGCATCCGTTCGCCACACCCTCCGTGCCGGTTGATTTCATCGACGGCTTGATGACGGTGGTGAGCAATGGATCGGCAAGCCTGCAATGTGGCAGTGCGATTCATGTTTACGCCGCGACGCGATCCATGACGCGGTGTTTTTATGTTGCCGATGGCGAAATGTTGATCGTGCCACAGCAAGGCGCGATGACCCTCAAGACCGAGTTCGGGATTTTGGAAATCAAGCCCGGCGAAATCGCGGTGATCCCGCGCGGCGTCAAGTTTCGTGTCGAGTGCAGCGCCACCATTCGCGGCTATGTGTGCGAGAACTACGGTGCGCCGTTTCGGCTGCCCGAACTCGGTGCCATCGGTGCGAATGGCCTCGCTAGCGCACGTGATTTCTTGTATCCCACCGCGTGGTTCGAAGATGTTGCGGGCAGCACCGAAGTCGTGGCGAAATTCGGCGGCAATCTGTGGGTGTGCGAAATGCCCGGCTCACCACTCAGTGTCGTCGCTTGGCACGGCAACTACGCGCCGTACAAATACGATCTCGCACGGTTCAACACCATCAACACGGTGAGCTTCGATCATCCCGACCCGTCGATCTTCACCGTACTGACATCACCCTCCGAAACGCCCGGCACCGCCAACCTAGATTTCGTCATCTTCCCGCCACGCTGGATGGTCGCCGAACACACCTTCCGTCCGCCATGGTTTCATCGCAATGTGATGAGCGAATACATGGGCTTGATTCATGGCGCGTACGACGCGAAAGCCGAAGGATTTTTGCCGGGCGGTGGCTCGCTGCACAATTGTTTTTCCGCGCATGGCCCGGATCGCGCGACGTTTGAAAAAGCATCAACCTCGGAACTGAAACCGCACTACATCACGAACACCTTGGCGTTTATGTTCGAAAGCCGCTACGTATTTGCGCCGACGAAGTTTGCAATGGAAGCCAAGGAACTGCAGACGGATTACGATGCGGTGTGGGATGGATTTGACCGAGCGAAATTGCCGTCGACATGAGCTTCCATGTTTACATCTTGAAGTGCGCCGACGATTCGTACTCCACCGGGCACACCGACCAACTCGAAGCGCGGATCGCCATGCACCAATCTGGAAAAATTGCCGGTTACACGAGTACGCGGCTGCCGGTGAAAGTCGTGTACACAGCAGATTTTCCGACGAGGTTGGAGGCACTTGCAAGTGTGCGGCAGATCAAGGGATGGAGTCGCGCGAAGCAGGAGGCGATGATGCGGGGGGATTGGCAGCGGGTTTCGGAACTTGCAAAGAATCGACAGAGCGATGGCTAGTGGCCCGCTCATGGTTCGACAAGCTCACCACGAACGGGAAGGCGAGCGGTGACATGCTGAGAATGAAACTAGCCTCCATTCATCCAACGTTCGTCCTGAGCTTGTCGAAGAACACAGCACGAGGAAACACATGAAACTTGCCTCCCTAAAATCCAAGCACCGCGACGGCTCGCTCATCATCGTCAGCCGCGATCTGAAGCGCTATTCGCAGGTCGATGACATCGCCCCGACGTTGCAATACGCGCTGGAACACTGGCACGTGGTTGAGCGCGCGTTGCTCGACGCCTACGAGGGTCTCGAATGTGGTAACGAGCGCGAAGAATTCGATTTTCAGCAGGCGCTAGCGGATGGAAAAATTGCCGCGCCGCTCCCGCGCACGCATCAATGGCTGGACGGTTCTGCCTACCTATCTCACGTCGAACGGGTACGCCGCGCACGCAATGACAAAGTGCCAGAGAGTTTTTATCGTGATCCCTTGATGTATCAGGGCGGCGGCGATTCGATGCTCGGTGCGAAGGATGACATTCCGGTATTGAGTGAGGACTGGGGCGTTGACCTTGAGGCAGAGGTGGGCGTCATCACCGGTGATGTCCACATGGGCGCGACCTCCGCAGAAGCCTCGCAGGCCGCGCGCTTGTTTGTACTCGTCAACGATATTTCGTACCGCAAACTGATCCCCGCCGAACTCGCCAAGGGCTTCGGCTTCGTCAACTCCAAGGGACTCAACGCACTCTCACCCGTGGCAGTGACGGCGGATGAATTGGGGGCAGCTTGGTGCGGTGCGAAGGGCGCTGGCAAGCTCGATTACCGCATGGTGTGCCATGTGCGCGGCGAATGGTTCGGCAATCCCAACGCGGCCGATGACATGACGTTCTCAATGTTCGATCTGATTGCGCACGCGGCAAAAACGCGGCCATTGAACGCGGGCACGTTGATCGGCTCGGGGACGATTTCTAATCACGACGTGGCGACGGGCTATGCGTGCATTATGGAAAAGCGGTTGGTAGAGCAAGTGGAATTGGGTGCAGCGAAAACGGAGTTTTTGAAATTCGGCGAGTCGATTTCGATTGATATGTTTGACCATAATGGGGAGTCGATTTTTGGCTCGATTGGGCAAATACTCGTGCGTGCAAACTAACGATGAGCGGCCTCTCCACCCACCCCCTGCGCGGCAACTACCAACACATCCGCGCCGACTACACCGTCGATCAAGACTGGCGCGCTTATTCGCCGGAAGAGCACGCACTGTGGAAGCGCCTTTACGCTCGCCAATCCGCACTCATCCCGCGTTACGCCTGCGATCCGTTCATAGACGTTCTCAGCACGCTAAATTTCAGTGCAGGTATTCCCAAGTTCGCGGACATCAATCCCAAATTACTCGCTGCAACCAACTGGCAAATTGTCGCCGTACCTGGCCTATTGCCCGATGACGTTTTTTTCATGCACCTTGCCAACCGTCGCTTCCCGGTGACCGTGTGGCTACGCACGCCAGACGAGTTTGATTACATCGTCGAACCCGACATCTTTCATGACTTTTTTGGCCATGTGCCACTGTTGTTCAACCGCGTGTTCGCTGACTATTTGCAGGCGTATGGCGCGGGCGGTGTGAAGGCCAAGGGGCTTGATGCATTGCACTATCTCGCGCGGCTTTATTGGTACACCGTCGAATTCGGCTTGATCGAAACGCCGCGTGGCTTGCGCGTTTACGGCGCAGGCATTTTGTCGTCGGGCGGCGAATTGCCGCATGCCATCGACAGCGAAAGACCGCGTCGCGTGCGCTTTGAGTTACTGCGTGTGATGCAATCCCAATACAAAATCGACACGTTCCAAGAAACGTACTTTGTCATTAAAGATTTCAAAGAACTGTTCGACGCGACCGCGCCCGATTTCACGCCGCTCTATCAAACGCTACGCGCTCGGCCCGAGCTGGCCGCGAACGCGATGCTGCCGACCGATAAATTGATCGCGTATCGCGGTGTTTGAGTTTTCGGCGGAAGCTGGACTGTGGGGACTATTTGCGTCCGCGTTTGTTTCCGCCACCATCCTGCCTGGCAGTTCTGAGGTCGTCTTGTTGGCACTGTTGGCCAAACATCCGCAGACGTTTTGGCTCGCCATTTTTGTCGCCACAGTCGGCAACACGCTTGGCGGACTCACCTCGTATTGGCTCGGACGCTTGTTACCGAAACGCGCGGAACACCGCGCCCTCGCTTGGTTTTCACGATATGGCGCGTGGTCGTTGCTGTTGACATGGGTGCCGGTGATTGGCGATGCGTTGTGCGTGGCCGCAGGCTGGTTGCGGGTGAATGTTTGGTGGGCGACGTTGTTGATTGCGGTGGGGAAGTTAGTTCGTTATGTCGTGGTGGCGGGTGGTTGGGTGTGGTTTTTTTCGTAGGCATTCAGTCCAATCGCATCGCAAGCTACATCACTACAACATGTCATCCCCGGCTTCGAACATGCCGGGGCAGGCTCTGAGCCGGGGATGACAATTTTTGGAAAGCCGTTTACGTTACAAAAAAACGACGCACTACCCCGCTTCCCCCATCACCCCATCCACCACCGCCCGCGTCAGCTTCGGCGCCAGCAATTCAATCAACTCATACGTGTACCCACGCAACACCCCACCGCGCTTCAACGCAATTTTGGTCATGCTCGGTGCGAACAAGTGTTTGACCGGCACGGCGCCAAGACCCGCGTCCTGCTTGGCGTCCCACGCCATTTCCGCGAGCAGACCCACGCCAATGCCGAGTTGAACATATGTTTTGATGACATCCGAATCCATCGCGGACAACACAAAGGTCGGCGTCAATCCTTCGGCTTCGAATGCTTTATTCACTACGCCGCGTCCCGTCATGGAAATGTCATACGTCACCAGCGGATAGGCAGCAATATCGGCGAGCGTAAGTTTGCGTTTCGCCAAAATAGGATGCCCCTTCTGCGCGACGATCACGCGGTTCCATTCGTAAAACGGTAGCGTTACCAGCTCCGGTACCGCGTCCAGATACTCGGTAGCGACACCGACATCCGCACGCCCCGATGCGACTTCAGCAGCCACTTGCATGGGGTTGCCCTGATGGATAAAGAGCGAGACTTTTGGGAAGCGTTTCAAAAATACTGGGATCACTTTTGGCAGCACGTAGCGTGCCTGCGTGTGGGTGGTGGCGATGACCATTTCACCGACGCTTTCATCTTGCAAGTCGAGTGCGGCACGCTTAAGGTTCCCGGCACCCGCCAACACCGATTCAGCGAGTGCGACCAAGCGTTTGCCCGCTGGTGTGACCTCGGTGAGGCGCTTGCCGCGTCGCACAAATACCTGCACGCCCAATTCTGCTTCCAGCGCCAGGATCTGTTTGCTGATGCCGGGCTGCGACGTATGCAGTGCGATGGCCGCGTCTGAAACGGACAGGCCACGGCGGGCGACTTCACATAAATAGCGGAGTTGTTGCAGGGTCATAGGGATTTCCTTTATTCACTTTGATTATTTCATATTAACTTATTATTCCTTTTCAATCTATCTCGAACTTCGTAAGATGCGTTTCACTTATCAAGATTGTGAGCGCCACCATGTATCAATACAATGCAATTGACCAGAAAATTGTTGACGAGCGGGTTGCCCAGTTTCGCGGGCAGACAGCGCGGTTTCTCGCTGGTGAATTGACCGAAGATGAATTTAAGCCGCTGCGTTTACAGAATGGCCTGTACGTGCAAAAGCACGCACCAATGTTGCGTGTGGCGGTGCCCTACGGACTGCTCTCCGCTACGCAGCTTCGTACACTCGCCGGGATCGCGACCAAATACGACCGTGACTATGCCCACGTCACCACGCGGCAAAATTTTCAGTTCAACTGGCCCGCGCTGGCGGCAGTGCCCGACATCCTCGCCGATCTCGCCAAAGTGCAGATGCATGCGATTCAAACCTCTGGCAATTGCATCCGTAATACCACGTCCGACCAATTCGCCGGCGTGGCGCATGACGAAATCATCGACCCACGTCCGTATGCGGAAATCATTCGCCAGTGGTCCACGTTCCATCCTGAGTTCGCTTACTTGCCACGCAAATTTAAGATCGCGGTGAGCGGCTCGCTTGAGGATCGCACCGGCACCCTGTTTCATGACATCGGCATTCAAGCGCGTGTCGATCAATACGGCGAAGCCGTGTTTCGCATAATCGTCGGTGGCGGCTTGGGGCGCACGCCGATTCTTGGGCAAGAACTCAACAACTGGTTGCCGCCGAAACATTTACTGACGTACCTCGAAGCGATTTTGCGTGTCTACAACCGCTACGGCCGTCGCGACAATATCTACAAAGCGCGCATCAAAATTTTGGTGAAGGAACTGGGAATTAGCCAATTCCGTGAGGAAGTCGATGCCGAGTGGACGCATTTGAAAGACGGGCCTTCGACGCTCACACAGGAAGAAATTGATCGCGTGGCCGCGCATTTCGTTGACCCTGCCTACGAAACGCTACCCGATGTAAACGCGTCGTTTGAGCGTCATCAGCTGGACAACAAGCCGTTCGCCAACTGGGTGCGCCGCAATGTGTTCGGCCACAAGAAATCCGGCTATGCGGCGGTAACCCTGTCGCTGAAAAAAACTGGCGTAGCGCCGGGCGACGCCACTACCGCGCAAATGTACGCGGTGGCACAACTGGCGGACGATTTCAGCTTCGGCGAAATTCGTGTTTCGCATGAGCAGAACCTGATCCTCGCAGACGTGAAAAAAGACGACCTGTTTACTGTCTGGCAACGCGCCAAAGAAATCGGTTTCGCGACCCCCAACATTGGGCTCCTCACCGACATCATTGCCTGCCCCGGTGGCGATTTTTGCTCGTTGGCCAATGCAAAATCGATCCCCATTGCTGAGGCGATTCAGCGTCGCTTCGATGATCTCGATTACGTGTTTGACCTTGGCGATCTCGACATCAATATCTCGGGGTGCATGAACGCCTGCGGCCATCACCACGTTGGGCACATCGGGATTTTGGGTGTGGATAAACATGGCGAGGAGTTTTACCAGGTCTCCATCGGCGGCTCGCAAGGCTTGAACGCAACGCTTGGCAAAGTGATCGGACCGTCGTTCGCGCAAGACGACATGGCGGATGTGATCGAGAAACTCATTCACACGTATGTCGCCCTGCGCGACGAAGGTGAGCTTTTCATCGACACCGTGAAGCGCCTCGGCATTGGCCCGTTCAAGCAGCGCGTGTACGGCACCAAGCTCAACACAGAAGCAGAGGCCAGCAATGTCTGAACGCAACCTAATTCGCGATGGCGCTGTGGTTCGGGACAATTGGACTGTCGTTGCGCGCCCGGTGAAGGACGAAGCGATTACGCTACCGCCCACAAGCCAAATCATCGTGCCGCTTGAGATTTGGCAAGCCGAACGCAATGCCCTGATCGCACGTGGTGAGCCGCTAGGCGTTTGGATTGACAGCGATCAAGACCCGTCGGCGCTCGCCAATGATGTGCATTTGTTTTCCGTCATCGCGATCAACTTCCCGGCATTCAAAGATGGCCGCGGTTATTCAAGTGCCGTGCTGGTACGTGAGCGGTTGCACTATCGCGGCGAGTTGCGCGCGATTGGCGACATCTTGCGCGATCAGTTGTTTTATTTGCGCCGTGTTGGCTTCAACGCATTTGCGGTGCGTGCGGATCGAAACATTGACGATGCGCTGCATGGCTTGACTGATTTTTCGGAATCGTATCAAGGCGCGGTCGATCAGCCCTCGCCCTTGTTTCGCCGCCGTGCGGCGGCCGCCGCCAGCGGCGGCTGAATCGCCAACTGAAGGCTTTCCGCAAACTACGTACCAGAAACTTGTCATTCCGGGCGAGCGCGACGCGCAAACCAGCAGCTCAAACGCCCTATCCACGCGGCGTTCGGGGCAATGCAGTTGGATGAGATTCTTAGCGAAACGCCGCTCAGAATGACCTATTGAAGATGGTGGATCAGGCAATTGCGTGGAGCAGTTGCGAGATCACGCGACCCCGTGTTTCAGCAGCTTCATGGCGGCGCGCTGAAGCAGCCTGCTGCCAAAGCGCGGCGTAACATCCCAACTCAAAACTTGTCATTCCGAGCGAGCGCGAAGCGCGACGAGGAATCTCATCCGCGTGCATTGTGAAGAACGAGCCACCAGCGCAAACGCCCTATCCACGGGTCGTTCGGGACAACTCAACAGGATGAGACTCTTCGCACTCCGAATGGGGTCTCCATCGAAACTGCCGCCCAGAATGACATAGAGACGAGGGCACGTCGGGCGAATATCGGGATGCACTCCGCGGATACGTTATTCTCCGTCTCGTCGCCACCCGCGTTCTTCTGCTCGTCATGACCCAACCAAACCTGCGCCACTCCCAATCCGCCTTCACCCTCATGGAAATCATGATCGTCGTCGCAATCCTCGGCATCCTCGCTGCCATGGCCGTGCCGTCGCTCTATCGCAGCGTAGTGCGGCAGCAAATCAAGGACAGCATGCCGCTCGCCGATCTGGCGCGCGATGGCGTGGCGCGCTTCACCACACGCGAAGGCAAAATGCCCGCCGATAACCTCGCGGCCAATGTGCCGCCGTCGAAAAAAATCATCGGTAATTTTGTCACGGAGGTGAATATCGCCGACGGCGCAGTGACGATGACCTTTGGCAACAGCGCCTACACCTCGATCAAAGGTAAGCGCCTCACGTGGCGACCAGCGATTGTGGTCGACGCGCCGCAGGTGCCGATTGCGTGGGTGTGTGGCGGCAAGAATCCGCCTGACGGCATGACCGCGCAGGGGCGCAACGAGACGACTTTGCAGCCGGAATTGCTGCCGGGTAACTGCGGCTAGCGGAACTCAAACGCAACTCGCGTGTCTGTGAATGCGTCCGCGACCATTTAAGAAGGCACGCATGAGAATTACCTTCACCGCACTCGCGCTGGCAACGCTCGTCGCCACCGCATCGTTTGCCGAAGAGGCTACCGCCCCAGTCGTCCTCGACAAACTCTTGGTCAGCGGCGAGCAGCCAGGGCCGGGCATGTGGAAAGTATCAAAGGGCGATCACGTCATGTGGATTGTTGGCCTCCAATCGCCAGTGCCGAAAAAAATGACGTGGCGCTCGAAGAAGGTCGAGGCAATCATCGCTGAGTCGCAGGAAATTCTTGGCCGACCCGGCGTGGGTGTGAGCTTGGGCCGGGGGATCGGTTATTTTTCGGCAATTTTTCTGCTGCCGTCCGCGATGGAAGCGCGCAAAAATCCCAACGGCGCGACGCTACGTGATGTCCTCCCCGCCGATTTGTACACGCGCTGGGAAGTGCTGCGCAACAAATACGTCGGCGATTACAACAACGACCCCGAGGCCGACATTGAACGCTGGCGGCCGATGTTCGCGGCGCGCGAGTTGTATAACAATGCCATCGACAAATCTGGCCTCACGTCAACGGATCCAGTCGCCACGGTCATTCGCGATGTCGCAAAAAAACATGGCGTGAAAATCACCATCACCTCTTTTGAACCTACCATCACCGCGCCGCGCGCCGCCATCAACGAACTGAAAGCCACCCGCCTCGCCGATCTCGATTGCTTCATCAATACGCTCAACAGCATCGACATCGATTTAGAAGCTATGCGCAAACGCGGCAATGCGTGGGCGCGCGGCGACATCAAAGCGATCCGCGCGCTGCCCGCACCCGACATCGGCGGTGCATGCGCGGCAGCGGTTCGTGATGCGTCCTTCGTGAAGACCGCAGGTATGGAGAATCTTGAAGCGCGCATTCAGGAAAATTGGTTGTCGGCTGCCGAGCTGGCACTGACCAAGAACAAGGTCACACTGGCATCACTTACCATCGAGCAATTGTTCCGGCCAGATGCGTATCTGGCGAAATTGAAAGCGCGTGGGTATACGGTGCAAGAACCAGATTTAGATTGAGGCGCGCGGCGACCTTCGCATTGACCTCTTGTTTCACTGGACTCTCGCTGGTTGGCTGCACAAGTAAGCCTTACGCCGTTTCTGCGACCACTGAAAAATCGTCCCAGACGCGCCCGCACTAGCTCTACGTCGGCGATCATGATTGGCACACCGGCTTGCTGTTACCTGCTGCGCCACTACGCCAAGTCCCGCCGTTATTGCGCGTGACGCTATCGGCAACGCGCACTCCATGCGCGCTGGCATCTATGGCGACAGCCAATTCTACGAAGGCGAAGGCCGCTACCACCTGTTCAGCGCCTGTGACAAATGGGGCGTGTTTGGCCACGGCAAAGTAACGTTCGGTCATACAGATGCCGGGATTAGCGAGCCGCTTTCATATACTACCGGGGGTATAGTATAGTTCACGGTCTGTCACGCCTTTGATCGCACTCCACCGCCCGCCGAGAATCCGCCATGCCCGGTATTCAACCCAAAAACAACAAGCACCGCTCGGGTTCCCCATGTCTATAAATTGGAAATAGTCGCGTGACTTTTCGCACCATATTCGCCAGCTGGGTGACGACGTATCAGCGTAACGATTTCACCGCCGATTTAGTCGCTGGCGTCATCACGGCGATTTTGTTGGTGCCGCAGGGCATTGCCTTCGCCATGCTGGCCGGGCTACCACCGCAAGCAGGTTTGTATGCAAGTTTCCTGCCGCCGATTGCCTACGCGCTGTTCGGCAGCAGTCGCACCTTGTCGGTGGGCCCGGTATCGGTCGCGGCAATCATGGTGGCGAGCGCACTGGGCGCGCATCAGGGTGACTACGTCGGCGAGGCGACGATTCTCGCGTTTGAATCGGCATTGATTCTGCTGGTTCTCGCGTTCGCACGCGCGGGTGCGCTGGTGAACTTCATCAGTCATCCAGTGTTATCCGGATTCACAGCGGGGGCGGCCTTGTTGATTGTCGGTAGCCAGTTGCCGAATCTGTTCGGCGTGAAAGCACCGGAGAATTTTTGGTCTGCCGCTTCCCACCTGCCGACGCTGATCGCGCAGATAAATCTGTCCACGCTGCTCATCGGCCTAGGCAGCATCGCGGCGCTGTTGGCGATTAACAAACCGCTAGCGCGATTGCTCACGAGCATGCGCTGGCGTGGTGAGCTGGTCACCGGCATTGCCAAACTCGGCCCGCTGGTGGTGGTGGCAGTGGGCACGATCACGGTGGTCGCGCTGGATTTGGTCGCGCGCCAAGCGGTGGGTGTAGTCGGTAATGTGCCGTCCGGCTTGCCACACATGACCACCCATTTTTTTTCGCTGGATGCGGCGACGTGGTGGCGGTTGTTGCCGTCGGCGTTTTTCATCACGCTGATTGGCTATGTCGAGAGCGTGGCGATCGCCAAGGTACTAGCCGCGCGCCGCCGTGAAAGTATCGACGCCAATCGCGAATTATTTGCCCTCGGGGCCGCCAATTTTGCGGCCGCCTTTTCCGGCACCATGCCGGTGGCAGGCGGGTTTAGCCGCAGCATGGTTAACCACGCCGCCGGCGCGCGCACGCAGGCGGCGACGATCATCACCGCATCACTGATTGCATCCGCATTGGCATTTGCGGCACCGCTGTTTGCCAACATCCCCAAGGCCGCGTTGGCCGCAATCATCATTGTCGCGATCGTGCCGCTCATCGGCATCGGCGCGCTGCGTGGGCTATGGCATTACGACCGGGGCGATGCCATCATCATGCTGCTCACCCTAACGGGCGTGTTGTTGCTTGGCATCGAGCACGGCTTGCTGTTCGGCGCGCTGGCCTCGTTACTCGCCTACGTCTGGCGCACTGGGCATCCGCACATCGCGGTGGTCGGGCGCGTGGCGGGTACGGAGCATTTCCGCAACGTGCTGCGCCACCATGTCGAGACCTGGCCCGAACCCATTTTGCTGCGCGTTGACGAGAGCCTGACGTTCGCCAATGCCAGCGTCGTGGCTGATTTTGTCAATGCCGAACTGCAGAAGCACAATAACGACGTGCGCCACATCGTGCTCATTTGCACCGCCGTCAACGCGATCGACAGCAGCGCACTGGAGATGCTGGAGTCACTGGTGGAAACCCTGCGCGCGAATCAGGTCACGCTGCATTTCGCGGAAATTAAGGGCCCCGTGATGGATCGGCTACAGCGGGTCAATTTTGCAGAAACCATCAAGCCCGGAAAAATTTTCTTTCGCACCGAAGATGCCATTGTCGAATTGGCGAAGCTTCCGTAGCGCGTTCAAAACGTATCCGCTACAGTTCTGGATTCCCCTATCCGAATATCCGGCAACATGCCCATCCTCGACATCGAACTGGTCTCTGCCTCCCAAGCCGAATTCGCCAAGATTTCCCCGCGTGAACTCGCGGATGCACTGGGCAAACTCTTTGGCACCGAGCTAGGGCGCACGTGGGTGCGGCTGAGATTTTTGCGCAGTGATGCCTATGCCGAAAATGAATCAACACTTGCCGCGCATGAATTGCCAGGGTTCGTGACCGTGTTGCTTGCACACGTGCCAGTGGGCGATGCGCTAAACGCGCAGGCGTTGGCGATTACGCAGACAGTCGCGCAGTGCGTTGGTCGGGCGGTAGCGCGTGTGCACGTGCAGTATTTGCCGGCGGCGGCTGGGCGGCAAGCATTTGGCGGAAAACTAGTTGGGTAGAGCCGTCACAGGTGATCGCGGAAGACGGCGACCCTGACCCCCAAAGCAAGGCGGCACTCAACCATGAGCACCAACATTCGCGCATTCACCAGCGCCGACTTTGAGTGCGCTGTTGCGTTCTGATCGACCACCGCACGCGTCAACCTCGAAGCGTCGGATACTCGCGCAGGCATCACGAGATTTCTGAATCGCCATCCTGCTTTCAGCGTGATCGCCACCGATCCATGGCGCGAAGTATGGGAATTGCGTGAACGACACTAAGGCTGCGTCATCAGATCTCGGCGTACAGAAAAACGTGCACCACTACGTAGCGAAAAGTCAATTTTTCTCCGTATTCCTGCCAGAAAGTGAATTGCTTCACATATTTTCACAAATCAGACTGCTATTCTCCGATTAGGAGAAGGGCATAGCAAGTTTCAGAAACAACGCCTAACAATGAAACTCGCAGCCGTCAGCAGTTCCTAGCCGCTTGCATTGTTCGCACTTTCAATCCGTGCGGCGCGTGATTGTTGTTGTCCACCGCAGTGTCCACGAAGTTGTTTTTTACGTTTTAGTTACACCCACCACAGAGAGGAAACAAAATGAAGAAACTTATCATTGCAGTCAGCGCAGCCGTTGCATCCTTGGCCGCCGTCGCACCCGCACAGGCCGCAACCGTGTCGGGCAATTTCAACGTCACCGTCACCTTGAATTCCGTTTGCACCATGGGCACCATCGCCGATTTGGGCTTTGGTACGTACACGGCGTTTCAGACGACCGCCAATACAGCCACCACCTCTGCAGCGCTGACCTGCACCCGTGGCTTGACCGGCGTCACCGCAGCCTTTGACACCACCCCTGGAATCGGCTCGACTGGCGCTGCCACTGCGGCTGTTGCTGTGGGTGCGGGCGTCATCTCCGGCTTGCAATACGACATCACGGCGACCAACACCACGGCCGCTGGTACTGCTGCCACCGCATCGAGCATTGGTACCGCCGACACGCGCACGTACGCAATCGCCGGCACCATGGCGAGCGGTCAAGCAGGTACCTGTACCACCACCACCTGTACCGGCACGCAAGTTCGCACGCTGACCGTCACGTATTAATTCGGCCTAGCGCTGGTTAATCCTTGAAATCGTTCACTCGATCCATGCAGGTTCTCACCCGCCGAGTCGCGGTCGCCAGAGCTTTTGTTCTGGCCGCAGCACTTGGCGGTGTGATGCTGCCTGCCGAAGCCGCACCTGCAACCGGGCGATTCAATGTCTCGGTTACGCTAAACGCTCCGGTCAGAACGGCGTTTTGCCGCACCTCTGAAGGTGATGCGTTTGGCGCAGTCGTTACCGTTGTCTGTTCAACCGGCGAAGTGGTTGACATCCATTCCAATGAACAAGGTGGGTCAGCGTCACCACGGCACGGCGGCGCCAATCGCTATGTGTTGCAGCGTCCTGGCGAGCTGCCATACGCGATCGACAGCTTCACTGATCTGGGCACCATCGCGACCTGGCGCGTCGTGCGCTCCTCTGATCGCGTCTATCTTGAAATGCTGGTCGGCTGGTAGTGCCCGTCTCACGCGCGATTGCGCACTGATTCACACGCGCAAAGGTTCGCGCGTTGTAGCATCTGCGTCCGTTTATTACTTTGAGTGTGAATCGCCATGTACTTCTACACGTACTCCCGTCTATCTAGATCTCTCGCAAAACCGGCTCTAGGCGCGCTGCTCGCGTGCCTTAGCGCGTGCCTCAGCGCGTCCGCATGGGCGGGTGCTTTTACGGTCACCCCCGTACGCATCTACATGAACCCGCAAGACCGCGCCATCGCCGTCACCGTCACCAACGAAGGTGACGAAGAATTGGTGATGCAGGCTGATCTTTATGAGTGGAAGCAAAAAGCCGGTGGCGAAGAAGACCTCGTGCCCACTGAAGATTTGTTTCTCTCGCCACCGATTTTGAAAGTCGCGCCAAAGTCCCGCCAAGTGGTGCGCCTCGCGCGCGTGAAAAAAGGCGCGCCCGGCGGTGCGGAACTCAGCTATCGCATGATCGTGCGCGAAATTCCGGAAGCGAAGGCAACGCCCAAGGATATTCAATTGCAAATTGCGCTGGCGTTCTCGATGCCAGTGTTCATCACCCCGCCAACGGCGAAGGCCAATTTGGGCTGTCGCGTCGAACGTGTTGCCGCCGACAAACTACAAGCGAACTGCGAGAACACCGGTAACGCACACACGCATCCAGTGAGTCTGCAATTGCTTGGCACTGGCGGCAGCAGGCTGGCGCTGCAAGAAACCGGCGGCTATTTGCTGCCGGGCACCAAGCGCAGCTTTGAGTTGAAGCGCACCGACGGCAATATCGCAGCGGGTAGCGTGAAAGTCGCTGTCACCCTCGCGGATGGCACCACCAAAACGTTTGACGCTGTGATCGGCCAGTAGTGCGACCCATTCCCCATCTACGCGCGCTGTCATGCGCGGTGCTACTCGGCTTGGGCGCTTCGTTGTGCGTCGCGGCGGTGCACGCGGCGGATGTCGAGCGTTTGCGCCCGTTAGATGTGGTCATCAACGGCAGCAAGAGCGGCACGTGGCTGCTACTGGAGCGCGCCGGTGTGTTGTACGCGACCCGCGATATTTTCGACGAATGGCGCGTGCAACTCGATGCCAAGGCTGCGTTCATCACGTACAAAGGCGAAAAATACTGGCCGCTATCCAGCGTGCCGGGCTATCAAGCCAAGTTGAATACCGCAGATCAGACGCTCGATTTATTGTTTTCACCGAACGTATTTTCGGCCACGCGCCTCACGCAGGAAACCGTGAAAAAGCCGGTATTGAGCCCGGTGTTGCCGAGCGCGTTTCTAAATTACGATTTTAATTACGCGCGCTCAGCACTGCGCAATGCACCGAGCATCCAAGACCTTGGCATGTTGGGCGAGCTTGGCTTCTCGAACGGCTGGGGCGTGTTGACCAACAGCTTCTCGTCGCGCAACCTCACCAAAGACACCGCACTCGGCATCCCCAGCCGCACCGTTCGTTTGGAGAGCACCTTCACCCGCGATTTTCCTGAGCAGAACCGCACATTCCGGCTTGGCGATGGCGTCACGCGCGCAGGGATGTTGGGGCGCAGCGTGTATTTCGGCGGCGTGCAGTACGGCACTAATTTTGCGTTGTCGCCGGGCTTTGTCACCCAGCCTCTGCCGGTGCTGACTGGGCTTTCTGCCGCACCGTCTACGGTTGAGTTGTACGTCAACGACGTGTTGCGTCAGGTCTCGAAGGTGCCGACAGGTCCGTTCGCGCTTGATAATTTGCCGACGCTAACCGGCAACGGCGATGCGCGGCTCGTGGTGCGCGACCAACTCGGGCGCGAGACCATCATCACGCAATCATTTTTTACCAGTGGCAAATTATTGGCCGCAGGGCTCACCGACTGGAGCGTAGAGGCCGGTAGCGTGCGCAGCGATCTCGGTCTGTCGAATGGCCGCTATGGCCCTTCATTTATCAGTAGCACGTGGCGGCAGGGTGTCACCCCACGCGTCACGTTAGAAGGCCGCGCCGAACTCACGCGCGATTTGCAAAATATTCAATTCGGCACCATCGCCGGGCTCCCGTTGCAACTCTTGGGCATTGCCGCACTCGCCAGTAGCCACCAGTCGCAGCTTGGGCGCGGTAACCAGTGGTTATTGGGGCTTGAACATCAAACCCTATTCAGCAGCACCTATTTGCAAGCGCAAGGTGCGAGTGAGCGCTTCCGGCAGTTGGGCGAGATTGTCAGTGTCAAGCCGACCAAATTGCAGATGGCAGCCAATTGGACGTACAGCCTCGAACAGCTCGGCACCATTGGTCTTGGCTACGCTGCCATCACACCATATGACAAGCCGCGTGTGGCTACCCTCTCCGGCAGCTACGCCACACGCTTCGGCGAGCAAACCATGTTGAGTGTGACTGCCAACCATGTACAGGGCAGCGTACAAGCAAATTCCGTGGGTTTGAATCTGCTGGTGTTACTAGACAAGAACCGTACTGCCAGTCTTGTGACCAATCATCGTGCAGGCAGCACCGATGCCTACGCGACTGTGGCGCAAAGCCCACTCAACGACATCCCCCTCGGCTGGCGCGTACTGGCCGGTCGGCAGCAGAACCAAACACGTGAAGAAGTCGGCGTCAATTACCAAGGTTTGCGCGGGGTCGCCAAAGCCGATGTGAGCCACACGCCGAACCAAACGGCGACACGTTTCGGCGTCAATGGCGGCCTCGTGTTCGCCGACGGCCATCTATTCGCCACACCGCGCGTGTTGGATAGTTTTGCCGTCGCGGAGATTGCCAACTACGGCAACATCGGCATCGGCCTCGGTAGCAACATCACCACACGCACCGACAGCAAAGGCATCGCGTTAGTGCCGCGCCTGAGCCCGTATCAGAACAATCAGGTACGGATCAACCCGGCCGAGCTACCGATCAATGCCGCCATCGACTCGATCGAACAGACGGTGGTGCCCGCGTGGCGCAGCGCGGTCAAGGTCACGTTCCCGGTGCATAGCGGGCGCGGTGCGATGGTCAAGGTGGTGCTTGAGGATGCGGATGTGGTGCCCGCCGGTGCAACCATCGCTGTGGAAGGCGACAAAGAAATTTTCTACGTAGCACGACGCGGCGAAGCTTTTCTAACCGGCCTCAAAGAAAAAAATCGCGTGACCCTCAGTTGGAAAAATCAACAGTGTGAATTTGAAGTCGCGTTGCCGCCGCCAGTCGAAGATGAATTTCCGCGCGTGGGTCCATTGCGTTGTATCGGAGTGAAACGATGAAGATAAGACTAATGCAGGCGCTTGCGGGATTGGCGTTGCTGCTTTCGATGAATGTGGCGCAGGCGGCGATAACGTGCAACATGTCTTCCGCCGGGGTTTCCGCTGTGTACCCCTCGGGCAGTGCAACGCAGGTGATTGCGCAAGGAAGTTTCACCGTCAGTTGCACCCGCGGACTAACAACCGACCCGCTCACGACAAACTATTCCATGAAGGCCGGTAATGGACTGCAACCAGCGGGCACCATTAATCAAGCGGCGTCCGGTGCGAACCTACTTCAATACGACTTGTATGTGAACAGCACCTGCGGAACCAAATGGAAAGCCAACAATACCATCCCGAGCCCGGCAGGCACCATTACCATGGTCGGACTCAATCCCACGAGTGTCACGCAAAATTTTTGGCTCTGCATTAATGCAGGGACTTCGGCGGCAGCCGGAACTTATACTGATTCCGTCACCATCGTCCCTACCTATAACAACGGCGTTTTGGGTGGCTCAACGACGTTCCCGGTAAGCATCACCGTTCCAGGCACATGTACGATAAATGCAGGACCCGGCGCAATTACCTTAGCCTATACCGCCTTCCAGACGAGCGCCGCAACCGATAGCACCACCTTTTCGTTGACGTGTAACAACGCTATGCCTTACAGCATGTCGGTATCACCTGCGAGCAATGCGCTGACGGGAATCAGGTATCTGCTATCTCTGACGCCCAACGCCACCGGCACTGGCGTAGCACAGACCCAAACCATTAGCGGCAGCGCGCAGGCTGGTCAGGCAGGAACCTGTGCAACCGGTTCTTGCAACGCCACGCAGATCACGACGCTGACGATTAGCTTTTAGCTCCGCACGTTTCGCACGTAGTTGTCGCCCGAAAAAACTATTTGGCACTGACGGGAAACTAGACTCATGGGGGTCGGTCAGCAGCCAACCTTCTCGCGCGCACGGGCAGCCGATTCGTCAGGGTGCTGCGCAACCTGACCTACCCGATACGTTCGGCGTCCGCTAGAATCAATCTGCTGCACCCGTGGCAGCGCTTCAACGCCGACTCCCCCGAGCCAAATAACTCCATGCACTTCACGATCCGCGAATTTACCCTCGCCGACTACGATCACGCCATCGCGCTGTGGTCTACCATCGACGGGCTATTCCTCAATGAATCGGACAGTCGAGATGCCATTGCGATGTATCTGGCGCGTAACCCTGGCTTTAGCGCGGTCGCGATTGATTCGGCGGGCGCGCTGATCGGTGCCGTGCTCGGCGGCCACAGCGGGCGCGCGGGATTTCTTAACCACCTCGCCGTCGCGCCTGCCCATCGCGGGCGCGGTATCGCCAGCCAACTCGTTGCGCACTGCTTGACGAAATTAGCAGCCGCGAATATTCCGCGTTGCAATATTTTTGTCTACAACAACAATGACGCAGGCAATCAGTTTTGGATCAAGATTGGATTTCATGATCCGACGACTTGGAAGGTGATGCAGAAGCGCGTTTGAGGGCTGCGGTTCTCGCGGCACGCGTAGGATGGGTGGAGCGTAGCGATACCCATCGATCCCGCAGGCAACGATGGGTATCGCTACGCTCCACCCATCCTACTTGCTCTGCAGCATCGTCGCGTCGCTACACCATCTGCACTACCCAAATCACCGAACCGTAGGGTGGGCAAAGCGAAGCGCGCCCACCATCGGTGATCGCGTGGGCACGCTACGCTTTGCCCACCCTACTAGGATCGCGCAGGGGGCTGTCGTTCAAGGTCACAACACACGTCAGGGCTCTGCCGGTTTATGTTGTCGGGTAGCTGGGCAACCCGACCTAACAACACTGCCGGTCTGATCGGCTACTTCACCACCACCCACGGCAACCAAAGAATATTGTTTGGCCGATGCACCACGCTCACGTTGTTGCGGGACACCCACGGGATCATTTGCCGATGTAGCGGGATGACGTGGATTTCGTCTTGCATGATTTTTACGGTGCGGTTAATCATCGCTTGCCGCTCGGCCATGTTCATTTCGCCTTCGAGCTTGTCGATTAACTGATCGAGCTCGACGATTTTCGCGTTGCCGTAGTTGGATTCGCCGCCGCCTTTGCCGTCGCGGCTACGCATCACCGGTTTCAGAATAAAGATGGCGTCTGACGAGCCACCGCCCCATCCAGCCAGAAACGCGCTGGCATCGCGGTTTTGCACGCGTGGGAAAAATTGCGCTTTGGTCATCGCATCGACCTTGACGTTGATGCCGATGCGCGCCCACATGGCGGCAATCGCGACGCATATTTTTTCGTCGTTCACGTAACGATCATTGGGGCAGGACAGCGTGAAGCCGAAACCACTCGGGTAGCCTGCCTCGGTGAGCAGTTTTTTGGCGGCGCTCACGTCAAAGGGCAAGCGTTTTTCCAGCGCGGCGGGTACACCCGCCCCTTGCGGATCCATCAACGCGATCCCAGTCGGCGCGGCCAGCCCGCGCATCACCTGGGTCTTAACGGCCTCGATGTCGATGGCCTGATAGAGCGCTTGCCGCACGCGCCGATCCTTGAACGGATTTTTGCCTTTCACGTCTGCGTACTGCAACTGCTCGCGTTCCTGATCGAAGCCAATGTAGATCACCCGCACCTCTGGCCCGTCCCACACTTTCATGTCCTTGTCGGTACGCAACCGCGCGAGGTCTTGCACAGGTGGATCAAGCACAAAATCCACCTGCCCCGACTTCAACGCCGCCATGCGCGTGGCCGCGTTCGTGATCGGACGGTATTCGAGGGTTTCGATATTGCTTTCGTATTTGCCCGCCTTGATGCCCCACCAATTCGGATTTTTCTTGTGCAGAATTTTGACGCCCTGCTCCCACGTGACAAGCTGATAGGGGCCCGTGCCCATCGCGTTCCGTACCGCGAAGGTTTCTTCTTTTTTGGTGTAGTCCTGCGGCTTGACCACGCCATTTTTTTCGCACCACGCTTTGCTCATGATGTGAATTGAATTCAATGAGTCGAGCATCACTGGGTTCGGCACCGGCGTGGTGAACTCGACGGTGTAGTCGTCGATTTTTTTGGCAATGCCCGATTGTGTGGAATAGAGCTTGAACGTGACCGCTGATTCGCGCGCGCGGTTGAATGAGAACACGACATCATCAGCCGTGAACGGCGAGCCATCATGAAAGGTCACGCCACGGCGCAGCGTGAAAATCCATTTGGTCGGTGCGGAGTTTGTCCACGACACGGCAAGCTGCGGCACCAGCGACATATCTTTGTCGCGCATCACCAGATATTCGTAAACGAGACTATTGATACCGTTGTTGAAGGTCTCGTTTTGGCTTTGCGGATCCATGGTCGCGGCGTCACCTTGTGAGGCCCAACGAAAATGCTTGGCGTGGACGTGCGCGCTGAAGGTCGCTGCGAGCAGCAAAAAACAGAGGCAGATTTTTCTCATTCCGATTTTCTTCATATCGTGCTCCCGAAAAGAAACGGGCCGACAGCATCGGGCCATTGTTCTAAAAAACTACTTCATCGTTACCCAAACGACTTCCAGCCAGTTATCAGGCCGGTGTACCACGCTGACATTTGCCCGCGATGCCCACGGAATCACTTGCAAGTGCAGCGGAATGTGCAGCACTTCATCGTGATGAAATTGCATCGCTTTCACGATCAAATCGTGCCGTTTTTTCATATCGGTTTCGGCGGCTGCATCATCGATCAATTTGTCGAACGAGTCGATTTTGTAGTTGCCCCAGTTGTATTCGCCAGCCCCCGTAGCGGTGCGGCTGTGCAACACCGGCTTCAAGGTAAACATCGCATCGGTGGTAGCACCGCCCCAGCCGAGCATGTACATGCTGGTGTCAAGCTTTTGTACTTTCGGGAAATAATTCGCCTTCGGGATTGCCGCGACTTTCACAGTGACGCCGATCTTCGCCCACATCGCGGCCAATGCGACACAGATACGTTCGTCATTAATATAGCGATCATTCGGGCAATCGAGCGTGACCGTGAAGCCATTGGGATAGCCCGCATCCGCCAATAGCTTCTTTGCGGCGTCTGGCGAAATCATCGGGTGGCGTTTGTCCATCGCATCCGGAATCCCGGCCGCTTTGGGGGCCGACAAGTTAATGGCCGTGGGCACGGAAAGTCCGCGCATGACGGTCTTCTTCAGGGCATCGACGTCGGTGGATTGATACAAGGCCATGCGCACGCGCTTGTCTTTGAACGGGTTCTTGCCTTTCACATCCGAGTACAACAACTCATCGCGCGCTTGATCCATGCCAATAAAAATCACCCGATTTTCGCGGCCTTCGTAGACCGTGAGTTTTTTATCTTGCTTGAGTTTTTCCACGTCTTGCACCGGTGGGTCAAGAATGAAATCGACTTCACTAGAGAGCAAGGCGGCGACGCGCGTACGGGCTTCTTTGATTGGTTGGTAAATCACTTCGTCCACATTGCCGACGAATTTGCCTTCCTTGATGCCCCACCAATTTGGGTTTTTCTTGATGACTGTTTTCACATCCGGCTCGCGCGAGACCAGCATGAATGGCCCTGTGCCCATGGCATTGCGCACGGCGAAAGTCTCTTCCTTATTCTTGAAATCCTGCGGCTTCTCGACCTTGTTTTTTTCGCACCACGCTTTCGACATGATGTAGATATTGCCGCTGCCGACCATGTCTGGCAGCACCTGATTCGGTACCGGTGTAGTGAGTTGCACCGTGAAATCATCCAGCTTGGTCGGCTTGCCGATGTCGTTACCGTAGCTTTTCATGTTCGAGGTTTCGGACGCCGAGCGGGTCACCGAAAACACCACATCGTCGGCAGTAAATGGCGAGCCGTCATGCCATTTCACACCTTGCCGCAACTTGAACACCCAGGTGGTCGGCGAAGTCTGTTTCCACTCAGTCGCAAGATTGCCGATGAGCTTCATGTTTTTGTCGCGCGACAAAAGTTGCTCGTAAATCTGCCCATTGAATTGGTTGTTGAACGATTCGTTTTGCGCGTGCGGGTCGTGCGTGGCGATGTCGCCGCCGCTGGACCAGCGCAGGGTTTTGGCGTGCGCGCCGCCGATGAGCATGGCTGCGACCAACATCGCGGTCAATCGTGAAGTGGTAGTTCGATTCATGAAGGCTCCTAGCGTTTTTTGAGAATGCAAACAGTGCGAAAGAATCATAATCCAAAGCGTTGCCTATAATGAAAAATTCCATCGTAGAGTTCAACGCGTGACCACACCGATTCGTTACACGATCTTCCCGAAATCTCCCGCAGCACATCTCTTCGAAGTCACCGTGACCGTGGACGCACCTGCGCCTGCTGGTCAACGCTTCATGCTGCCGACTTGGATTCCCGGCAGCTACATGATTCGTGAATTCGCGCGCAACGTGGTGACGCTACGCGCCGAGGCCAACGGCAACGCCGTTGCGGTTGAAAAAATCGACAAGGCAACATGGTCGTGCGCGCCGTGCGCGGGGCCACTCAAGCTCACGTATGAGGTGTATGCCTGGGACTTATCGGTGCGTGCGGCGCATCTCGATGACAGCCACGGTTTCTGGAACGGCACTAGCGTGTTTTTGTTGCCCGAGAGCCTCCGCGCGCAGCCGTGCGAGGTGGAAATACTTGCGCCGCGCGCCCATCCTGACTGGCGGATCGCGACTGCATTATTGCCAAAGTCCGCGCCAGTAGCGGGTTTCGGCGCATTATCGTTCGGCACTTTCGTCGCAGAAACCTACGATGAATTGATCGACCATCCCGTTGAGATCGGCACGTTTTCACATGCCACGTTCGACGCCTGCGGCACCCGACATCACATCGCGATCACGGGCGTGCATCGCGCTGATGTGGCGCGACTCACCGCCGACTTGAAAAAAATATGCGAGACCCAGATCGTATTTTTTGAGCCAGAAACCAAGCAAGCGCCGATGCGGGAGTATTGGTTTTTGTTCATGGTCACGGGCGATGGCTTTGGCGGACTGGAACATCGTGCGTCCACGGCGTTGATGGTCAGTCGCGACGACTTGCCGTTAGCGCACGAGGCCAAAATCACGGCGGGTTACCGAAAAATTTTGTCGCTTGCCTCACATGAATATTTTCATACTTGGAACGTGAAGCGTATTAAGCCGGAGCCGTTCATGGATTACGACCTCGCGCACGAGAACTACACCAAGCAATTGTGGTTCTTTGAGGGCTTCACTGATTACTACGACGACCTGATGTTGGTGCGCGCAGGCCTCATCACGCCGCTCGAATATCTTGAAATCGAAGCAGAGAACATCGGCCGGGTAATGGCCCAAAGTGGCCGCCAGAAGCAGAGTTTGGCCGAATCGAGCTTTGACGCATGGGTGAAATATTATCGGCAGGACGAGAATGCGCCGAATGCCATCGTCAGCTATTACCAGAAGGGTGCGCTGGTGGGATTGGCGTTGGATTTGATGATTCGCGAACAGACCAACGGCGCGAAATCGCTCGATGACGTCATGCGGGCACTTTGGAACGAATGCGGCAAATGCGGGCGCGGCGTTGATGAGAGCAAGGTCGAAGGCAAGGGCGAGATCGAACGCATTGCCGAGCGCGTCACCGGCGTGGATCTGCGCGCGTTTTTTGCTGAGGTCATCGATGGCACCGGCGACCCGGATTTCGTGAAACTCTTTGCGCATATTGGTATAGCGATGACTTGGCGCGTCTCAGCGACGGCAAAACCCGATGACCCCGCGCCGCCTGCCCTCGGCGCTAAGCTCACCAGCGATGCCAATGGCGACGCGAAATTGGCGCAGGTGTTTGATGGTGGCGCGGCGCAGTCGGCGGGACTATCGGCTGGCGATGTGGTGATTGCGGTGGACGGATTGCGCGTCACCGCGGGTGGCCTCGACCGCCGGGTTAAAAGCTATCGGGTCGGCAGCCAAATCGAAGTTGTGGCGTTTCGACGCGACGAATTGAAACGGTTTGTGGTGACGCTACACGCGCCGCCACCGGGCGTTTGCATGCTGCTCACGCATGACACGCCGCTTGAGGCGAAGGCGCGGAGAATGGCGTGGTTACTGGGGATAGCGGCAGCGAGGTGACGAAATTGCGAAGTAGCGCTGCGGTGGCTTGTGCGCCGCACTCGACGACATGATTTGCTGGCGCACTGGTGGCTGGCTCAAGCTCGGCGGCGAATAACGCCCCTATTCTTTGCGCCGGGATTTTTGCGCGGGCGAGCCAATGTCCTGCTCAATCTTTATCCCCCGCTTCACGAGTGCATCGCGCAGCAGATACTCCACCTGCCCGTTCACGCTGCGTAGTTCTGCAGAGGCGAGTTTTTCCAGCGCAGCCCATAGCTGCGGATCGATTCTGAGCAGGAAGGATTTTTTCTCGGTGGCCAATGGGGGTGCTGTGCTTGAGAGGTAAACGCGGCAACGTCCCGGCCTTCGCAGAGACGGCTACGTCGCTAGTTGTAGAGCGTCCCCGTGTTCACAATCGGCTGCACGTTACTCTCCGAGCACAGCACCACGAGCAAGTTGCTGACCATCGAGGCCTTGCGCTCGTCGTCGAGGTGCACGATGTTTTTGTCGCTTAATCCTTTGAGCGCCATTTCTACCATCGACACTGCGCCGTGGACAATTTTGCTGCGCGCATCGATCACGGCTTCTGCTTGTTGGCGGCGCAACATCGCGCTCGCGATTTCGGGTGCGTAGGCCAAATGCGTGAGCTTGGCTTCTTCGACCCCGATGCCAGCTTTGTCGAAGCGTTCCTGCAATTCGCGCGCCAACGCCTTGGCAACAATATCTGCGCCACCACGGAGCGTGACGCCATTCTTGGGGTCGCTATCGTCGCCACCGTTGTCGTAGTTGTACGCAGAGGCAAGATGACGAATGGCAGCCTCCGCCTGCACATGCACGTAGCGTTCGTAGTCGTCAATCTCGAATACGGCCTTGGCGGTATCGTGCGCGCGCCACACAATGGCAGCCCCGATCTCGACGGGATTGCCATTCTTGTCGTTCACTTTCAATTTGTCGCTGTTGAGGTTGCGTGACCGCAGCGAAATTTTCTTACGCGCATAAAGCGGAAAACACCAGCGCAGCCCGCTCGCCCGATCAGTGCCGCGATAGTTGCCGAACAGCGTGAGAATCGCGCCTTCGTTGGGCTGCAACATGTAAAGCCCGAAAAAAACGAATACCGCCAACAATACAAAAAACAGGCGGGTGGCAATCGTTAGCAACCCAACTGTCGGGTTGTCCTGCACGGCGAGTGACCACACCAAATAGGCTGCGGTTGCCACCGCTGCGATCCCGACCAGCACCATGGCATAGCCGTTGAAACTTGAATGCTCTTTTTCAGTAAAGCCTGCGTTCATGATTTGCCTCCGTGGGCGAACAAATACAGCGGTGATGGGCCGCGCGGCGAGCCAATGTGCGGGAAACACTCGCATCAGTGTCGCACCACGTCCGATATACTTATGATATCACATCAATATCGTTGCGCAAGTCATTTCTCGCGTCGGCGGGATCGCTAAGCGAAGCGTTGAGTAGCGAGGGATTTGTCCCTACAATCCACTTCGTACCAACACGGGTCACAACGTTAATTTTTCAACTCTGGAGAACGCAATGCGCAAGAATGCAATTGTTGTACTGACCGCCGTCTCGGCAATGCTCGCGGGTAGCGCCATTGCCGGCACACAGGAAGAGGAAGCAATCGCCTACCGACAAGGTGTGTACACGGTGATCGGTTGGAATTTCAAGCCCATGTCGAAGATGGTGAAGGGCGAAGCACCTTATGACAAAGAAGGATTCGCCAAGCGCGCAGCCGTCGTTGCGCAAATGGCACCGCTGGCGCACGAAGGCTTCGGGCCGGGCACCGACAAGGGCGCGCCCACCAAAGCCAAAGCCGAAATCTGGACGAAGATGGATGACTTCAAAGGCAAGATGAACAAAATGAACGACGAAACCACGAAGCTCGCCGCGATGTCAAAGACCGGTAGCTTTGATGAGATCAAGAAACAATTTGGCGCGACAGCGGGTACGTGCAAAGCTTGCCATGACGATTACAAGGCAAAGGGTTGATTTGTGCCGCAGGTGATGGCGCAGTGAGATGAAAAACGCCGCTCGGATGAGCGGCGTTTTTGTTTGCTGCTGCCGCAACCCGTTGCATCGGCGGCTTGTAGGATGGGTGGAGCGAAGCGATACCCATCATGCAACGTGGGCGTCGTACGTGGGCACGCTTCGCTTTGCCCACCCTACAAAAGCACGTTGCGTTTGACGTGGTAGGTCAGGTTGCGAAGCTACCTGACATTGGCGGTGGATGTCAGGTAGCTGCGCAACCTGACCTACCAATTCAAATGCGCACACTCAACCAAAAACCCGCATCACCACCGCATAAGTAAACGCCCCCACTCCCACCGCCACCACCCACGAAAGCCACGCAGGGCGCGGGGTTCCAGCCATTTGCGCATCGCGGATTGAGGCCGATACATCAATGGTTTTCTCACCCGTCACTATCGCCTTCAGCAAATTTTCGCGCTTGAAAAAAACGTAATACGCAATCGCGGCCAAATGCAGCCCGAGCAAAATCAGCAGCAAATCGGAATTCAATTTATGTAGCCCGGTCAGGCGATTGCTCCATGCCTTCGACACCATGCTCGCGTACGGCCCCTGAAAATCAATATCGTCATTCGCAAACAATCCCGACACCGCCTGAAAGCCGACGCACGCCAACAGCGCGATCACGCTCAACGCGCCCAGCGGGTTATGACCGAGAAATTGTTTAGCGCCGCCTGCACGCAGCGATTTGGCGTACGCGATCACAGTTGATGGCTTGCGCACAAAGGTCGCGAAGCGCGCGTGATGGCTACCCACGAATCCCCACACCACGCGAAACAACACCAGCCCCAACGCAACGTAGCCCAGCCGCTTGTGCCACTCCATCCACTCGCTGCCGAGTTGCACCGTGATGAACAGGCCGAGGATCGACAGCGTCAGCAACCAGTGAAACAACCGCACTGGCAAATCCCAAACGCGAATCGAATTCATCTGACGTTTTCTATTTTGCAGCGTCGAGCCGAATGAGCTTTCCATCAGGTGCATCGGTGAGCACGTAGATGCTGCCCTCCGGCCCTTCGCGCACATCGCGAATGCGCCCGAGTTTATTGACGAACAGGCGCTCTTCACTCACCACGCGATCACCATCGAGCACGAGTCGCACCAACGATTGTTTCGCGAGCGCACCTACGAACAAGTTACCCGACCATTTCGGAAAGCGCTTGCCCGAATAGAACGCCATGCCTGACGGCGCAATCGACGGTACCCATTTATGGAGGGGCTGCGCCATGCCTGCCTTCGCCACACCTTCGCCGATCTTGCTACCGGTGCCGTAATTGGCACCGTAGGTAATGACCGGCCAGCCGTAGTTCACACCCGGCGCGAGGATGTTGATCTCGTCGCCGCCCTGCGGCCCGTGTTCATGCGTCCAGATTTTGCCGGTCGCAGGATGCATCGCCGCGCCTTGCATGTTGCGGTTTCCTAGGGTCCAGATTTCCGGCTTAGCACCGTTGGTGTTTGCGAACGGGTTGTCTGGCGGCACGCGCCCGTCGTCAAACAAGCGAATGGATTTGCCTGCATGGCTATCGAGGCGCTGCGCGTTTTGCGCCAGCCCCTTGTCGGGCGAATCGCCACGGTCGCCAAAGGTCACGAGCAAATACCCCTCGCGATCAAACACGATGCGCGATCCAAAGTGATGGCCGCGCTCCGATTTCGGGCTCATCTTGAATAGCACTTGCACGTCCGTCATCGCCGGTGCGTCGCGCGACCCGCCCAGCTTGCCGCGCGCCACTTCGGTGCCGTAGTTGCCCGATGTGCCGGCGTTATACGTCCAGTAGATCCAACCGTTTTCGGCGTACTTTGGGTGCAGCACCACATCGAGCAACCCACCCTGTCCGTGCTCCACCGCAGCAGGCAAGCCGCTGATCGACGCCGGCAGCAACTTGCCCCCGTCGATCACGCGCATCCGCCCGGCGCGCTCCGTCACAAGCATGCGGCCATCGGGCAAGAACGCGAGCGCCCAAGGGTTGGCGAGACCTTGCACGACGACGGTCGCCTTAACGGAGTGTTCTTGCGTGGTAAACGTGTCCTGCGCCTGCGAACATCCGGCACCGAGTGAGACGGTTAGCAAGAGGGGAACCGCTAGGCGAAAGTGGCGCATAACGCTCCCTGCGTACGCGACAAGACCGCAGATGGCCGCCATTGAAAACTGTCGTTCGCAACCTTGTACATTTCCCATAATCCCGAAACCCTTAACGATGTGCAAAAAAACACTTGGCAGACCATCACCATGACAACAAACCGCAGCGCAGCGCCAACCACTACGCTGGACAGCGCGGCAACGGTGGATTCCGCCATGCGCACGCGCCAGTTATATCAGAGCTTCCTCCACACAAATTTAACGCATCAGTTGCCACAGGCTGCACGGCGACGCTTGACTACCAAGACCGCATCTACCCCAAGGCTTGCGGATGACTGTACCAAAACATGACCGCTGATCGCCACCCGCACCAAAAGCCTCGAACACGAAATTGCAGAAAGTGCGCTGTTTTATC
>JAYTVA010000112.1:0-51563 GCA_043744255.1 Burkholderiales bacterium
CCGAACCCCTCTATAAACTGCCTTTCGTCCAAATTCGGTATCAAACCTCGTTGGAATCACGAATTCGGTTTCGGTATCAAACCTCATTGGATAAGACTCAAATTTGCCGTGGACGAGGCGGTTAGGGTAAAATGCGCTCTGCAGGCACGTAGCTCAGCTGGTTAGAGCACCACCTTGACATGGTGGGGGTCGTTGGTTCGAGTCCAATCGTGCCTACCAAATGTTAAAAAACCCACTGAGCGATCAGTGGGTTTTTTGTTGGCGCGGTACCGGCGAATGGCTGAAACTCCTTTACTGGCGCGGGTTCCCACACCTTTTTTGCGGCTAGTACGGCAATGGCACGTCTGGTTTTGCCCCCTGCAAGATGCGCCTGAAGTCATTTTTGATGCGCTCCAGCGCTTTCTCGTTCTCGGCCTCAAATCGCAGCACCACGACTGGCGTGGTGTTTGACGCGCGTGCCAAACCAAAGCCATCGGTGTACTCCACGCGCAAACCGTCGATAGTGATGACTTCCAGTGCGCCGTCAAACTTTGCGGTTTTGGTAAGGCCATCGATCAAGCGATGCGGCTCGCCCTCGGCGAGTTTCCAATTGAGTTCTGGGGTAGAGACCGCATTGGGCAGGGCCTTCAATGGCGCGCTTGAGTCGGCCACCTTGCTAACGATTTCCAGCAGGCGCGCGCCGCAGTACAGCGCATCGTCGAAGCCATACCAACGCTCCTTGAAAAAAATATGACCGCTCATTTCGCCGGCTAACGGCGCACCGGTCTGTTTCATCTTCAATTTGATGAGCGAGTGGCCGGTTTTCCATAGCGTGGGCACGCCACCGTGATCGCGAATCCATTTGAATAGATTGCGTGAAGATTTCACGTCGAAAATGATTTCACCACCAGGCACCCGCGACAGAACATCAGCTGCGAACAGCATGAGTTGCCGATCTGGAAAAATAATCTCGCCGTCTTTGGTCACCACGCCGAGGCGATCACCATCACCGTCGAAAGCCAGCCCAAGTTCGGCATCGGTGGTCTTGAGGGCGTGGATCACGTCCTGCAAATTTTTGGGAACCGATGGGTCAGGATGATGATTCGGGAAGGTGCCATCGACGTCGCAAAACAATGGTACAACCTCGCAGCCCAGGGCCTCAAACAAGCGTGGCGCAATGGCTCCTGGCGAGCCATTGCCGCAATCAATAACGATTTTCATCGGGCGAGACAGCTTGGTGTCGCCGACAATGCGTGCGACATAAGCATCGGCGATGTCGCGCGTCTCGTAGGTGCCTGCGCCAGTCGCGAAGTCTTCGGCTTGAATGGCACGTACCAAATCCTGAATTGCATCCAGCGCCAGTGTCTCGCCCTCAACTACCATCTTGATGCCGTTGTAATCGGGTGGATTATGCGAGCCGGTGACCATCACACCGGAGCCAGTGTTGAAGTGATACGCGCCAAAGTACACCATCGGTGTCGCACACATCCCGATGTCGATCACGTTGATGCCAGTGGATTGAATGCCACGCGCAAGTGCCGCCGAAAGGCTTGGTCCTGAGAGTCGCCCATCACGACCAATGGTGATGGTCTTGCCGCCGCGCCGCTTTGCTTCGGTGCCCAAGGCCTTGCCAACCAGCTCGACTGTTTCAGGTGTGAGCGATTTGCCCACGATGCCGCGAATGTCGTACGCCTTGAAAATTTCTGTTGCTACCGAAGCCATGGATACCCTTTGTGAGTTTAGAACAATCCAGCATTTTGCCACAGCGGGTTGGCCGGGCTTGCAAGCGATTGTGTCGTCGAGACGGTAAGAAAAGCAGCTACACTTTGACTATTCCTTTCGCTAAATCACCATGTTCAACACCACAGAAAATCTCATCGGCAACACGCCGCTCGCGCGCCTCGCGCGCATTCCCGCTGCGAATGGCATCCACGCCAGCAATCTGCTGCTCGGCAAACTAGAGGGTCACAATCCAGCCGGCTCGGTGAAAGATCGTCCGGCGATGTCGATGATTGTGCGTGCCGAGGCGCGCGGCACCATTAATCCAGGCGACACCTTGATTGAGGCGACCAGTGGCAACACTGGTATTGCACTGGCGATGGCGGCCGCGATCAAGGGTTACAAGATGGTGCTGGTGATGCCCGAACATTTGTCGATTGAACGGCGGCAAACCATGCGCGCGTTTGGTGCCGAGCTCATCCTGACGCCACAAAAGATCGGTATGGAGGGTGCCCGCGATCATGCCGACGCGCTGCAAAAAGAGCGTGGCGGCTTGATCCTCGATCAATTCGCGAATCCCGATAATCCACTCGCACACTACCTGACCACCGGCCCCGAAATCTGGCGCGACACGGGTGGCAAGATCACGCATTTTGTCGCGACCATGGGCACCACCGGCACCATCACCGGCACCTCGCGCTACTTGAAAGAAATGAACCCTAATATTCAAATTATCGGCGTGCATCCTGCTGATGGCTCCAGCGTACCCGGCATTCGCAAGTGGCCGGAAGCATACGTGCCGAAGATTTTCGAGCGTTCGCGGGTGGATCGCGTGCTCGAAGTCACACAGGCAGAGAGTGAAGAAATGACCCGGCGCATGGCGCGGGAAGAGGGCATCTTCGCAGGAATTTCCTCGGGTGGCGGATTGGTCGCGGCACTAAAAGTCGCTAGTGAGGTCGAAAACGCTGTGATCGTGCACATCGTGTGTGACCGTGGGGATCGTTATCTTTCCACCGGCGTATTCCCGGCGTAAACCCTGGGGATTGCAGGACGTTGTGTAGTTAAGGCCTGAGCCTTCAATAAATCGAGATAAAAATGAAGCTGCGGAAAATGGCGTTGGGTGGTGTGGTGCTTGCCGGATTGGTTTTGGCAGGTTGCAGCACGATTGCATTCTTCCCGACAGCGCCCGCACAAAAGGCGGCCGACAAAGTGATCGACGACATCTGGCCCACTGCGCCAGAAAGGGCGGCGACTGCCGCTGAGGTGCGCAAATGAAATCGCGTTATGCCATCGTTTTGGTCACGCTGTTGTTCGTCGGCGCGGTGCATGCACAGGCGCAAGCGCCTGACCTCGATGTCACAACGCCCGCGGTAACCGTCATCAAGCAGAGTCTCGCGCAACGCTTCGCCAAGTTGAAACCGCACCTCGATACTGGCGCGATTGGCCTCACACACGATGGCCTCATTGCCATTCGCGACCTTGCCTTTGTCGCCGCGAACGAGCGCGTGAGCGTCGAAAATCATGTCGCAGAAGAAAACAAAGACCGCGCCGTCCTCTACCGCGAAATTGCCCGCGCCAATGGCCGCGCCGACTGGGAAAGCGATCTGAAACTCACCTTCGGCCAACGCTGGATCAACCGTGCTTACGCGGGCTGGTACTATCGCGATAGCGCAGGGAAGTGGCTGAGGAAAGGTTGAGCGTTGAGCGTTCGGTGGTCAGCGTTCAGCGGGAAGCCTGCCTGCGCTCAGTCTGGCACGCTCAACACCCAATACCCAACGCCAAACGCACAACCATAAACCAATCCGTGAAGCGCTGAACAATGATCCCCACCCTAGTCTTCGACATCGAGACCATCCCCGACATTGCGGGTCTGCGCAAATTGCAGGATCTCGATAGCAGCATGAGTGACGAAGCTGTTGCTGAACTCATTTTCCAACGCCGACGCCAACAAACCAACGGTAGTGATTTCCTGCCGCTACATCAGCATCGCGTGATCGCGATCTCGTGTGTGATGCGCTCTGACGAAGGCCTGCGCGCGTGGACGCTGGGCAAAATTGACGATAGCGAAAAAGACATCATTCAACGCTTCTTCGACGGCATCGAGCGCTACACGCCACAAATCATTTCCTGGAACGGGGGCGGATTTGATCTGCCAGTGCTGCACTATCGCGCGATGATTAACGGCGTCGTCGCGCCCAAATACTGGGACATGGGCGAAGACACCAAAGACTTCAAGTGGAACAACTACATCAGCCGCTACCACTCGCGGCATCTGGATTTGATGGACTTGCTAGCGCTGTATCAGCCGCGTGCGAATGCACCACTCGATGATTTAGCACAGCTGTGCGGCTTCCCCGGCAAATTGGGGATGGACGGCTCGCAAGTCTGGAACGCGTATCAGCGCGGCGAGCTCGCCGCGATTCGCGATTACTGCGAGACCGATGTGATGAATACCTACCTCGTCTACCTGCGATTCCAGCTTATGCGCGGCGCGATTTCGGCGCAGGGATATGCGGAAGAAGAAAAAGTGGTGCGCGCGTTTTTGACCGAGCATCAAACGCAGGCGCACTGGGGGAAATTTTTGGACGGCTGGAAGTAGCAAGCTCACGCGCTAGAGCGCTACCTTTGTCGGCGAGTTTGTAGTCCACGCCAATCGCTCAACCAGCGCCTTTAGAAACTGCTTACTAAAACGCAACTGGCACGAGTCTGAGAGAGCGTCTAACTGCACTGTCTTAATTTTAAGTAGCTGTACTTCCGAGACTGAAATAATCGATGCCATGCGCGAGTTTTTGGCACCGGAAAGATAGGCCATTTCGCCGAAGCAGTCGCCGTCCTTCAGCACATTGAGCAGCTTGTGGTCCTTCACGACCTTGACCTGCCCCGACACCACCACATAGAACGCGTGACCCAAATCGCCTTCGTCGAGCAGGCTCTGTTCGCGCGGGTGGTTTTCCCAGACGGCACCGCGTAGTACTTCCCACAAATCGCTGTCGCGAAAGTCGCAGAAGAACGCTAGCTTACGTAGCGCATTAAATTTTTCGGCCGATGAAATCTCGAACGAATATTTTTCCAGTTGCGGGAAAGTCTCCGCCAAATCTTGTGCCATGGAATACCACGCCGCGTAGCGCTGGCTCGCGTCGCGGTGCATGGCCTTTTCAACAATCTGAATCAGTCGATCTGGCAAATCGGGGCGAATAGTTTTAAGCGGCGCGGCAGATTCGTTGAGAATCTTGTTAATCATCGCCACCGCGCTGGTCGCCTGAAACGGCAAGCGACCTGCGAGTAATTCGTACATCACCACGCCGAGCGAATATATATCGGTCTGCACCGAGGGTGACTCTTCGTGAATTTGTTCTGGCGCCATGTAGGCGGGCGAGCCAACAAAGCCATCAATCTGCGTATGCGTCGATTGCGAAATTTGTGCAGTGCCAAAGTCGGAAATTTTGATGTCTTCGCGATCCGCCAACAGGATGTTCGCTGACTTGATGTCGCGATGAATCACGCCGTTCTGCGCGGCGTAATCGAGCGCTCTGCACGCTTTGAAAATGATCAACACCGCTTGCCGCACGGGCAACAAGTTGGTTTCATTGCAAAACGTTTTTAGGCAGCCGCCGCTGACGTATTCCATGACGATGTACTGCGTCTCGCCCTCGACCACCGCGTCGAACACACTCACTAAATTCGGGTGCGAAAGCTTGCCCACCATCGCCGCTTCGTTGAGGAATAACTTATCGAATCGGCGCGCCTCCTCGGGTCCTGCGCTCTCGTCTTTGACCTGCACTTTGATCGCGACCTTGCGATTGTGAAATGCGTCGTTACCGAGGTAGACGACGGCAGTGGCGCCCCGACCCAGTTCGCCGAGGATGTCGTATTTACCGATCTTGGTCGGGAGCACGTTCATTGTTGGGGTTGTGACCAATTAAATGGCGCACAGTGTAGCGCAATCATCCGCTCAGTCTGTGAGCAGTGCCGTCGCCAGACGGGAGAATCCATCAAGCGTGATGTCAGTTACGAGCAACGGATCGGCAGCGCGCGCATGTGCGTAGTTGCTAAACATCGAGCGCAAATACGCCGGATCGTAATGGTGCTCCAGCATGGATGCGACAAATTCATCCCACCGCGCAGTGATTGCCATCGATTTCCAGTCGGCGATTCGTTCAGCCGGATGCAGCGTCTTCAAGCAATCGAGTTTGAAAAAGAGCTCGGCCTGATTTTGAATGAGGTGAATGTATTCCTCCTTCAAGAGTTGCACGCGCAATGCTGGTGGCGTCACCACTTCGACGCAAGCGCTCTCGCGCATACGCGCCATCAGCACGTCCGGCACCCGCAGCGCACCGACCTTGCGGCTCTCCGCTTCCACGTAGACGATGCGCTCAGTTGAGAAACGCGACAGTTCAGACCAAATGCGCGTTTCAAACATTTTTTGTGACGGTTGCGGCTCATTAGGCAGGTTGCCCAACACCGAACCTTTGTGTGCGGCCAACACCTCGAGATCAAGCACCTGCGCGCCGTTCGCGGCAAGTGCCTCCAGCAAACGACTCTTGCCAGAGCCGGTGCGACCGCAAATAACCTGATAGCGAAATTGCAACGGTAGCGTATCGAGATCCGCGCGCACCTGTCCGCGCCAAGCCTTGTAGCCACCTTCCAGCTGGAGGGCGTTCCAGCCAATGCTGCGCAGAATATGCGTCATCGCGGCAGAGCGACTGCCACCGCGCCAGCAGTAAATCAGCGGCTTCCAATTTTTTGCTTTGTCGTGAAAATCATGGTCGATGTGTTGCGCGATATTGCGCGCAACCATCACCGCACCGATTTTTTTCGCGTCAAACGCCGAGGCTTGTTTGTGGCGGGTACCTACCGTCACGCGTTGCTCGTTGTCGAGCACGGGATAGTTCACGGCACCCGGCAAATGATCCTCGGCAAATTCGGCTGGGCTGCGGGCATCAATGATCGTGTCAAATGCGGCGAGGTTAGGCAGGCTCAACGGCAATTCCTGCACGCCTTGTCGCGGGCGAATTTTTTCCGACGTGATGCTGTTCATTTATTGTGCTTTGCTGGGACTTTGCGGGCTACTTTGAGTGCGCCCTCTACGGCGGGCATGACATTGTTGAGCATGATCGGTTGCGCGGCGGCCACTGGATGCAGGCGATCCGCCTGAAAGAGATCGAGTTTGTCGGCGATCCCGGCGAGCAGAAAAGGCGGCGAAGGCAACTTGTTTTTCTTGGCTAACGTTGGATAAATGTTGGCGAGTTCGCTAGCGTACTGGATGCCGTAGTTAGGCGGAATCTGAATGCTCAGTAATACCGGGCGCGCGTTGGCCGCACGCACTGCCGCGATCATCGCATCGAGATTTTTCTTGGTGTCCGCGTTGGGCAAACCGCGCAGGCCGTCGTTGGCACCTAGCGCGATGAGCACCAGCGTGGGTTGATGGCGCTTGAGATCAGCCGCGATACGGCTCAACCCACCGCGTGTGGTTTCGCCACTGACACTCGCGTTGACCACGCTGATGTTGCGCGGCTTCAGCTTGGTTTCCAGCAGACTCACCCAGCCTTCGCGCGGACTCAGACCGTACGCAGCGGACAGGCTATCGCCAAACACCATGATGCGCTCAGCGGGTGGCGCATCTTTCGCCGACGTTGGCATTGCAGTGAGCAACGCGACGGTCAACCCTGCTGCGACTTTTGTTGCGATGCAGCGTCCAGATTCAGTTATGGCACGTATTGAAAACACAGATTTACCCACAAGATTCAACATTGATAATTCAAAAACACGCCTATCATGCCAGCTTCCTCACCTGCCGCCACTCCCACCACTACAACGACTTCCACGACTGCCATGCCTGATTCCCATCCTGCTCCCGTCGCCATCATCGACGTGCAGCATCTGAGTAAACGCGTTACCACCAGCGATGGTGAACTCATCATTGTCAACAAAGCCAATTTTAGTGTTGCGGCGGGCGAGGCCGTCGCGATTGTCGGTGCGTCCGGTTCTGGCAAGTCCACCCTACTGGGGCTAATGGCCGGATTGGACACGCCAAGTGACGGTAAAGTTTTGATTGCGGGCGAAGATTTGTTTGCGCTCAATGAGGATGGTCGTGCCAAGTTGCGCGGGCGCTTGGTGGGCTTTGTGTTTCAGTCGTTTCAGTTGCTGCCTTCACTCACCGCGTTGGAAAACGTGATGCTGCCGCTGGAGCTTGTCGGCGTGGCGGATGCGCAAACGCGCGCGCAGGCGATCCTCGGTCGCGTCGGTTTGGCGGCACGGGTAAAGCATTACCCCAAGCAGCTATCGGGTGGTGAGCAGCAGCGCGTGGCGATTGCACGTGCATTTGTCAGCGAACCGAAATTACTGTTTGCGGACGAACCCACTGGCAATCTCGATGCCAAGACCGGTCGCGCGATGATCGAGTTGTTGTTTGAACTCAATCGCGAACGTGGCACCACGTTAATACTGGTCACCCACGATGTCAGTCTGGCGTCGCGTTGCGGGCGGCGGCTGGTGATTGACGAAGGCATCGTGCAGCCCGAAGACCTCGCACCAGCCATGGCGATGTAGCAGCATGTCCAAATTCCAACTCGCGCTCAAGATGCTCCGCCGTAACGCCAAATCTGGCGAGGCGCGGGTATTGCTGGTGGCTTTGTTCATTGCGGTGGCGAGCGTCACGACTGTGTCATTTTTCGCAGATCGCGTGGAAGCGGCGCTCAATCGTCAGGCCAATGAACTCATCGCATCTGACGTGGCAGTGATCGCGGACAAAGCCATTGCGGTGCGCTTTCGCGACGAGGCCACGCGCCTGAAGCTGACGCAAGCCCTAACCACCACCTTTCCCAGCATGGTGGCGGGTGATGCCGCGAAAGGGCAGGGGGTAAACCTTGCCGAAATCAAGGCGGTCAGCGACGGTTTTCCATTGCGCGGCGTCGTCCGTATTGCCGATGCGCGCGGCGCGCCAGACCACGAAGCACGCGGCATTCCAGCCATTGGCACGGTATGGATCCCGGAGGTTTTGATGGCGCGTATTAATGTGGACATCGGTGATGAATTGCGCGTTGGCGCTGCCACGTTTAAGGTCGCCGCCGTCCTGACCAAAGAGCCCGATAGCGTGCTCGATTATTTCGGCATCGCGCCCCGCGTGATGCTGAATGTTAATGATTTACCGGCGACCCAATTGATTCAAGTCGGTAGCCGTGTAACCTATCGCCTCTTGCTGGCCGGTGAGCGCGTTGCCACCGATCAATTTGCCGCAACCTTCAAACCGACTTTGCAACGCGGTGAGCGGCTGGAGACGGTGCGCGATGCGCGGTCGGAGGTTCGCGTCGCGCTGGAGCGCGCGCAGAATTTCCTGGGTCTGGCGGCGTTGCTGTCGGTGATTCTCGCGTCGGTGGCGGTCGCGCTGGCGGCGCGGCGCTTCTCGCAACGACAACTCGATAGCGCCGCGATGATGCGTTGCTTAGGTGCCTCGCAAGCGGATATTTTTTCGCTCAATTTTTGGCAGTTCGTGGTGCTCGGTGTTAGCGCCTGTGTGCTGGGTGTCGCTGCGGGGTTCGTACTTCAGATGGTGCTGGCGACGATGGCGGCGAGTTTTTTCACCGTGAGCTTGCCAATGCCCACGCCGCTGCCTGCGTTGCAGGGCCTCGCGATTGGCATGGTGTTGCTGTTGGGCTTCACGTTGCCGCCGCTGCTGGCGCTACGCAAAGTGTCCACGTTGCGGGTGTTGCGGCGCGATCTCGATCCGTTTGACACTGGCGCTGCCATGGCGTATCTGCTCGGGTTTGCGACTTTAGCCGCGCTCATCATCTGGCGTGCGGGCGACTTGAAATTGGGTGCGATCGCGGTTGGTGGTTTTGTGATTGCGCTGGCGGTTGCGGCGGTGTTAGGTTGGTTGTTGATTCGCGCTACCTCGAGCTTGCGTGGGGCGACCTCCGGCTCGTGGCGCTACGGACTTGCCAACATGAAACGTCACGCCGGCGGCAGCTTAGTGCAGATCATGGCGCTGGGCCTAGGCATCATGGCGATGCTGTTGCTGACGCTGGTGCGCACCGATTTGATTTCGAATTGGCAGACGCGGTTGGGCGATGAAGTGCCGAATCGTTTTGTGATCAACATTCAGCGCGATCAGCTTGCTGCCGTCGGAGCCTACTTTAAAGAACGCAATCTGCAAACGCCGGATCTGTATCCGATGGTGCGTGGGCGCTTGGTGGAAATCAACGAGGTAAAAATTGCCAACCTAGAATTGAAAGGCGAGCGCAATCGACGTAGTGCCGAGCGTGAGTTCAATCTGTCGTGGACGACAAAATTGCAGGCAGATAACAAAATTGTCAGCGGCAAGTTTTGGGATGCCGCGACCACTGAAAAACAGTTCTCGGTGGAGGAGGGCATCGCCAAGGGGCTTGGTATCAAGGTCGGCGACACGCTCACCTACGATATCGCGGGCTCCCGATTCACCGCGAAAGTGACCAGCCTGCGCACGGTGGTATGGGATTCGTTTCGTCCGAATTTCTTTGTGCTCGCCAGCCCCGGTGTGCTGGAGAATTATCCAGCGAGCTACATCACCAGTTTTCGTTTGGCCGCAGGTAACGAAGCGGTGGTGAATGGCCTGGTGCAGCGCTTTCCCAATCTCTCCGTGATTGATCTCACCGCGATCATGACTCAGGTGCGCGTAATCAGCGATCAAGTTGCGAATGCAGTGAGCTTCGTATTCATGTTCGCACTCGCTGCGGGTATCGTGGTGCTGTACGCCGCCATTGCCAGCACCCAGGATGAGCGCGTGTTCGATGCGGCGATCATGCGCACGCTCGGTGCCAGTCGCAAACAAATGATCGTGGTACAACTCGCCGAATTTTTGGCTATTGGGGTGTTGTCTGGGCTGATCGCGAGTGTGGGGGCGATGGCGTTGGCGGCAGTGTTGAGTGATCGCGTACTGAATGCGCCATACACCGTGAACTGGTGGATTCCAGTGTTTGGCTTGGTTGGTGGCGGGTTGGGCGTGGCGATTGCGGGTTTGCTCGGCACCCAAAAAGCGGTGGATTCACCGCCGCTGGCGACGATTCGCCAGTTAGGCTAAATTACAACATTGGCGGGACGTTCGCAGCATAAGTGCCTTGAAACGACCGCCAGACAACGATTTCTCACGTCGCCCTGTGTGGAAACGCCATTGAGCTCATTGCCGTGTAGCATCCGCATATAGGGCTACCACCTGATCGCGGGAGTTTCTCAAATCATGTACCACGGTGAACGTTTCAATGGCTACACCCACCTCGCTGGTGCGCTGCTCGCGTTGGCGGGTGCGACAATTTTGATTGTGCTCGGCGCGCTGCAGCACGACGCATGGAAGATTGTGAGTTTTTCGGTTTATGGCGGGTCGTTGATCGCGCTGTTTAGCGCTTCTACGCTGTATCACTCCACGCGCGGTAATCTCAAGGTGTTCTTTCGCAAAGTTGATCACAGCGCGATTTATCTGCTGATCGCGGGAACCTACACGCCGTTCACTTTAGTGACGCTGAGCGGCGGCTGGGGATGGTCGCTGTTCGGCGTGGTGTGGAGCCTCGCCGTGGTCGGCATTGCGCAAGAGCTGTTGCTCACCAAAGCGCAGCGCTTGTCGTCACTCATCCTCTACATTGTAATGGGCTGGGTGGTCGTGATCGGTGTGGTGCCGATGGTCGCGGCACTCGGCTGGCAGGGCTTCATATGGGTCGCGGTCGGTGGAGTGGTTTACACGGTCGGCACGGTGTTCTATTTTTACGACCACAAGTTCAAACACTGGCACGGCATCTGGCATTTATTCGTGCTGGGTGGCGCGGCGATTCACTACTTTGTAATTTTGAAATTTGTCGCGTAGCGGCGCACTGTGCAAGAAGTTAGTAACCGCAGTATATTTACCAAGTCGGGCGCGCCCGACCACGACGGCAAACGTTTTCAACAACAGGGAGGAACGGTATGAACCTGATCGACCGCGTCAAAAATATTTGTCTCACCCCGAAAACCGAGTGGGATGTGATTGCGCCTGAACAGACCGATACCAAAACACTGTTCATGAATTATGTTGCGCCGCTGGCGGCGATTGGGGCGTTGGCGGGATTGGTGAGTAGTTCCGTGATCGGTCACAGCATTCCGTTCCTTGGCGGCACCTATCGCACGCCGCTGATGATGGGGCTTGGCATCGCGATTCTCACTTTCGTGATGGCCTTCGTTAGCGTGTTCATCGTGTCGCTCATTATCAATGCGCTGGCGCCCACGTTTGGAGGCACCAAAGACCCGGCACAGGCGCTTAAGGTGGCGACGTACTCCTACACCCCCGCTTGGGTGGCGGGGATTTTGCATCTCATTCCGTTTTCTACCGTGCTGATTCTGCTGGCGGCCTTGTACGGTTTGTACGTGTTGTACTTAGGCTTGCCCAAATTAATGAAATGCCCGGAAGACAAGGCGGTTGGCTACACCGTCGTCACGGCGATTTGCGCCATCGTGTTGATGCTCGTGATTGGCGGCCTCACGACCTGCATTGGTGGTGCCGGCATGATGGCGGCCGGCGGTATGGCGGGCGGCCTCGGCGGCCGCGCTCCGAAAGGTGAAGTGACTTTCGACAAAGACAGCGCCTTGGGCAAACTCGAATCGCTGGGTAAGAGCATGGAACAAGCAAACAAAAAGGTGGAGGCAGCGAAAAAGAGTGGTGACAAATCTGCGGAGGCAGCGGCCTCGATGGAGGCGCTCGGTACGCTCTTTGGCGGCGGTAAAAAAGTGGACCCGATGGGGATCGAGCAGTTGAAGGCGTTCGTACCCGAAACTTTGGCTGGGTTGCCGAAGAAAAGCAGCAAGGCGGAGAAAAACGGTATCGCAGGCTTGATGATCTCCAAGGCCGAAGCGACCTACGGCGATGACACCGGCAAGAGCCTCACGCTGGAGATTTCTGACACCGGCGGCGCGGCGGGGCTGATGTCTCTGGCGAGTTGGGCGAATGTACAAGGCGAAAAAGAAGATCAGTACGGCTCGGAGCGAACACAAAAAATTGACGGGAGAATGGTGCATGAGCGGGTGTCAAAGAGCGGGGGCAGCAACGAATATTCGGTCTTGCTAGGCGAGCGATTCATGGTTGGCGTAAAGGGGCAGGGGGTCTCGATCAATGATGTCAAGGGTGCGATGAAAGGCCTCGACCTCGCCAAACTCGAAGGTATGAAGGACGCTGGCGTCACTAAATAATCGTCTGCGCCGCGCGTTGAGTTGCGCCTAAGTCGCGCGAGAACTTGGCTCCCATCATCGAGGTTTCCGCGTTTTGTCGGTACACTGCCGACCTATGAAACCGACAATCGTTATCGTTGGCCGTCCGAATGTCGGCAAATCCATGTTGTTTAACCGGCTGACCAAGACGCGCGATGCGCTGGTCGCCGATCTGCCCGGCCTCACGCGTGATCGCCACTATGGTCATGGCCGTGGTGCGTCCAAACCGTTTCTGGTCGTCGATACCGGCGGGTTTGAGCCGGTGGTCACGGACGGCATCCTGCATGAAATGGCCAAGCAGACGCTGCAAGCGATTGCTGAGGCTGACGGGCTGATTTTTGTTGTCGATGGGCGGCAGGGCTTAACGCCGCAAGACAAAATCATCGCTGAACGCTTGCGTCGCGACGTGCAGGGGCGCGGTATTCCGCTGGTGGTGGCGGTCAATAAAGCCGAGGGCATGGACGAAGACATCGTCAGTGCAGAGTTTCATGAGTTGGGTCTAGGCTCACCGTCAGCCATTTCGGCAGCGCATGGTGAGGGCGTGCGGCAATTGATCGAGGACATGCTGGAGCATTTTCCCGAAGCCGATGAAACGGTGGACGAAAAAAATCCGCGTATCGCGATTGTCGGTCGCCCGAACGTTGGCAAATCGACTTTGGTCAATCGCCTGCTCGGTGAAGAGCGCGTGATCGCGTTCGACGAGCCCGGCACGACGCGTGATTCGATCTATATCCCGCTCACCTTCCACGATAAAAATTACACCCTGATCGATACCGCCGGTATTCGCCGCAAGGGCAAGGTTTTTGAAGCGGTCGAAAAGTTTTCTGTGATCAAAACGTTGCAGGCCATCGAGGACGCCAACGTCGTGTTGCTGTTGCTCGACGCACGCCAAGAGGTCTCAGAGCAGGACGCGCACATTGCGGGCTTCGTGCTCGAATCAGGCCGCGCCGTCGTGGTCGGCATCAATAAATGGGACAACCTCGACGACTACACCCGCGAGCGGACTAAATCCGATTTTGACCGCAAGCTGCATTTCTTGAGCTTCGCGCGCATGCATACGGTGTCAGCCAAAGACGGCATGGGCATGGCGCCGTTGTTTAAGTCGATTGACGAGGCGTTTGCCGCGTCAATGGCGAAACTGTCCACGCCGAAACTCACGCGCGCGATGATGGCGGCGACGGCAGCACATCAGCCGCCCATGAGCGGTCTGCATCGCCCGAAGCTTCGCTACGCCCACCAAGGCGGCCACAACCCACCAGTGGTGGTGATTCACGGCTCCGGCTTGGATGGTCTCGCCGACAGCTACATGCGTTACCTTGAAAACTACTTCCGGGACGCGTTCAAGCTCAAAGGCACGCCGCTACGCGTGCAGCTCAAATCAGCGCACAACCCTTATGCCGATAAAAAACCGCAGGTGCTGACAGCAAGTCAGGAAAATCAGCGGCGTCGCGGGCGTATCCGCATGAAGAAAAAATTCGCCTAATTATCAAATGGTTGGCAAATTTATCGCGCGCGGTGACCGGACTGAGGAAATAGGGGTATCCCGTAGAAATAAGTGATTGTTACGGAACCTTTTGAACATTCGCGAGTCTTCTATGCTGCAAGCGCACAATCAACATAAGTGCGCTACAGTATCGATACTGTTTCATTTCGTTGGCGAATGTCTTTTTTTGGTCGCCGATACAACTTTACGCTGGAGAATAAGAACATGAGTGGCAAGGGACAACTACTACAAGACCCGTTCCTGAACATTTTGCGCAAGGAACATGTTCCGGTCTCGATCTACCTCGTCAACGGTATCAAGCTGCAAGGTCAGATCGAATCGTTTGATCAATACGTGGTGCTGCTGAAAAATACCGTTACACAGATGGTTTATAAGCACGCCATTTCCACCGTGGTGCCGGCACGTGCCGTCACGGTGCCGTTCGAGCCACCGGCTGAAAATTAATATTGCTGCGCGGCGGGTTTCACACTTGTCGCGCAGACGGTATTGCTGAAGTGGCATTTTGCGGGTGGGTGTCCGGGAAGTGCCGTGGGAGCTTGATGAGCAATTTTTCCGGTCGATTCGTGTGAATCGACTCGTATGTACTTGAATTTGCGCGCCATACTCCCATCTTCACGGTTATGCGGTGATTCCCCGCAATGAACCGGTCACCCACCTCCACCGAATGAAACCAAACTACGCGCCATCCGCCGAGCCCAAGGGCGTAGCGGTTCTCGTCGGCATCGATTTCAACGAGCCGCTGTTTGAGCCGCAGCTTGAAGAGGCGGTTGAGCTGATTTCCAGCGCCGGTGCGAATGTCGGTACCTCGGTGTCCGGTCGTCGCCACAAGCCTGATCCCGCCACGTTTGCGGGTAGCGGCAAGATCGAAGAAATTGCGGCGGCGGTGCTGGCTACCGATGCTTCGCTAGTCGTGTTCAATCACCAGCTCTCGCCGATTCAAATTCGCAACGTCGAAAAACTGGTCGGCGTGCGCGTCATTGATCGCACTGACCTGATCCTTGATATTTTTGCGCAGCGAGCACGCTCGGCCGAAGGCAAGCTGCAAGTTGAGCTCGCGCAAATGCAGCACTTGCTCACGCGACTCGTGCGCGGTTGGACGCACTTGGAGCGGCAACGCGGCGGTATCGGTGTGCGTGGTGGCCCTGGCGAGACGCAGCTTGAGATTGATCGGCGGCTGGTCGGTGATCGCATCAAACGTCTCAAAGAACGCTTAAAAAAACTCGAGCGCCAACGCAGTACGCAGCGCGCGGGGCGGAAGCGGAGCAATACATTTTCGGTATCCATTGTTGGCTACACGAACGCAGGCAAATCGACGCTGTTTAATTGCCTGACGGGCGCCGGTGCCTATGTCGCCGACCAGCTTTTTGCAACCCTCGACACCACCACGCGTCGCATGTTTATCGCCCCCGGCTCGGCCGTGGCGTTGTCAGATACGGTCGGCTTCATCCGCAACTTGCCGCACGGCCTAGTGGCGGCGTTTCGCGCCACACTCACCGAAGCGCTGGAGGCGGATGTGTTGCTACACGTTGTTGACGCATCGAACCCGGTGCGCGAGCAACAAATCGCGGACGTGAATCAGATTCTCACTGAAATCGGCGCGCAACATATCCCGCAGTTAGTGGTCTACAACAAAATTGATCGTCTCGATCAAGATGTAGGAACGATGCACGGGGCGCTGATGCGCGGCGCGGATGGTAAGATCGAAGAAGTTCGCGTCAGTGCCGTCTCTGGCGCGGGAATTGAGTTGTTGCGTGCCGCCATTGGCGAGTTTGCCAAGAGCCACCAGCCCAGAGATTGGGCAAATCTGTATGCCACTGAATATGCAAGTGCCGACGAAGAATTTAACGATGATGATGACGCGCCGGAAGTGCCCGCCGCGACGCCCAATGGAGTCCACTAACACCATGTCACTGATTGCCCGTTCCTTGAGCCGTATCTTTGTTTGGCCGTTTGCCGCCGCCGCGTTTGCGCTTCAATGGCTCCGTTACAAGCTATCGTCTGGCGCATCGGAAATGTCGATGAACGATCCGCAGTGGGGCAAGCGCCCCAGCGGCAACAACGAGGGCCCTCCCGGCCTCGACGAATTCGTGCGCAAATTCAACCAAAAAATCAACGATCTGTTTGGCAAAAAGGGCGGCAGCAACGACGCTGGGGGTCCGCCAAATGGCTTGGGTGGCTCGGGTGGCCCCAGTGGTGCCGCGATGAGCAGCGGTATTGTCCTCGCCGTCGGGTTGGCAATCTCCGTGTGGCTCGCCAGCGGTTTTTATGTGGTCGAGCCCGCCAGCAAAGGCGTCGAGCTGCGCCTCGGCAAGTTCAATGCGATCACCGAGTCGGGGCTGCGTTGGCATTGGCCGTATCCAATCGAGACACGCGAAATTGTCAACGTCGAAGAAGTACAAGCCATCGAAATCGGCTATCGCGGCAGCCAAAAAACCAAAGTGCCCGAAGAAGCATTGATGCTCACCGAAGACCAAAACATCGTCGATGTGCAATTCGCGGTGCAGTACATCACGCGCCGTCCCGATGAATATTTGTTCAATCACAAAGACGCAAAAGAAGCTGTCAAGCAAGTCGCGGAAACGGCGATGCGCGAAATCGTGGGCAAGAGCAAGATGGATTTTGTCTTGTACGAAGGCCGCACCGACATCAGCGTGCGTGCGAAAAAATTGATGCAATCATTGTTGGATCGTTACAAAACCGGCATCGAGATTTCCGCCGTGACCATGCAAAACGCGCAGCCGCCGGAACAAGTGCAAGAGAGTTTCAATGACGTGGTGCGTGCGGGGCAATTCAGCACACAGCTCAAGAACGAGGGCGAAGCCTACAAGAACGATATTCTGCCGCGCGCCGAGGGCACCGCGGCACGGTTGCGCGAAGAAGCGGAGGGCTACAAGCAGCGCATCGTTGCGAATGCACAGGGCGATGTTGCGCGCTTCTCGCAAATTTTGACTGAGTACGAAAAGGCACCGGCCGTCACGCGCCAACGTATCTATCTCGATACCATGCAGCAGGTGATGCAATCGTCGACTAAGGTGATGGTCGATCAAAAGGGTGGGCAGAATTTGTTGTACCTGCCGCTTGATAAGCTCATGCAGATGAGCGGCGCGGATGCCGCGCCCGTGCTCGATTCATCGGCAGGCCGCGTACCGCCAGTCGCAGCGCCGCCCGCCAACCCGGTCATCACACCGGATAGTGGTGCCCGTGCACGCGACTCGCGTGCACGCGACAACCGCTAGTCCAGAACCTGACACTCGTTCCCATTCGATCCGCCACAGCTCACCACGGCCATCATGCAAAAAAATATTTCATTTATCGCGATTACCATCCTGCTGGTACTGCTTACCCTGCTGTTCTCGGCCTACACGGTCGATCAGCGCTCTGCCGCGATCAAAGTGCGTCTTGGTGAAGTCACCGCAATTCAGACCGAGCCCGGCCTGTATTTTCGCGTGCCCATGATCGACACCATCAAACTCTACGACATGCGTATTCAAACGCTAGATACGAAAGACGCCGAGCGGATTCAGACCAAGGAAAAAAACAATGTGCTGGTCGATTCCTACGTCAAGTATCGGATCGCCAACCTCAAACAATTTCGTCTCGCCACAGGTGGTGATTTGCGGATAGCAGAATTGCGTTTATCGCAAGGCGTGAATGAAGACATGCGCGCCGAGTTCGGTCAGCGCACCTTGGCCGAAGTGATCTCCGGCGAGCGCGAAAAAATCATGACCAGCCTCACTGCCAAAGCCAGCAAGGACGCGGAGAGTATCGGTATTCAAGTGTTGGATGTGCGCTTGAAGCGCGTCGATTTGGTCAAGGAAATTAGCGGCGACGTATACAAACGCATGGACTCTGAACGCAAACGCGTCGCCAGCGAAACGCGCGCGACAGGTGCCGGTGCCGCCGAAAAAATCCGCGCGGAGGCTGAGCGTGAGCGCGATGTGATTGTCGCCAAAGCCTATCGTGATGCGCAAAAAACGAAGGGCGAGGGCGATGCCGAAGCATCAAAAATCTACGCGCAAACATTCAGCCGCAATCCTGAGTTTTACTCGTTTTATCGTAGCATGGAGGCCTACCAAAAGAGCTTCCGCAGCCGCAGCGACGTGATGGTGGTTGACCCAAGTGCTGATTTCTTCAAGTACCTGAAGAACCCAGAGAAGAAAGGCAAGTGACACCGTAGGCGTCATCCTGAGCGTAGCGAAGGATCTCGTAGCTTAGAAGCGATCATCGGTTAGGCCAAATAAGTTCGCGTATAATTCGTCAACGGCGCGTCCCAAATCGGGCGCGCCGTTTTTGCGTCTAAAAGATGCGACCCTAAATCGAGAATTTCATGCGAACCTGGGCTCTACCCGAACACATTGAAGACGTGCTGCCCACCGATGCGCGCGCGTTGGAACATGCGCGCCGCACGGTACTTGACCTCTTCGCGAGTCACGGCTACGCGCTGGTGGTGCCGCCGTTGCTGGAGTACGTCGATTCGTTGCTTTCCGGCACCGGTCACGACATGGATTTGGCGACCTTCAAACTGGTCGATCAATTGTCCGGTCGTACCATGGGCATTCGTGCCGACACCACGCCGCAAGTCGCGCGCATTGATGCGCACGTGCTCAACCGGCAAGGCGTGTCGCGCCTCTGCTACGCGGGCAGCGTGCTGCATACGCTGCCATCGGGACTCGGCAAAAGCCGTCAGCCATTCCAAGCGGGCGCCGAGCTATACGGCCACGCCGGGTTAGAAGCTGACATTGAAATTCAGCAACTCGCCATCGACGCCCTGCGCGCGGTCGGCGTGTCGGGCGTGCAACTCGATATTGGGCACCCCGCGATTTTTCGTGCGCTGGTGGATCGTGCCGGTCTCAGTGACGACGTGATCGAAAGAATGTCGGTGGCGACTGAAGCCAAAGATGTCGCAGCGGTCAGCGAAATGACCAACGACGCGGCGCTGCGCGTGCTACCAACCATGCACGGCGGCGACGAAATTTTTGCCCGCGCTGCTGCCGAACTACCGGCTGACCCACGCATCACCGACGCGCTCGCACAACTGCGCGCCATCCATCACCATTTCACGCAGCAAGGCGTTGCGGTCAGCATTGATTTGGGTGAGTTGGGCGGATTCAATTACGAAAGCGGCATCGTGTTCGCGGCCTTTGCGAAAGGTGCCTCGGATGCCGTCGCACGCGGTGGGCGTTACGACGAAGTGGGCAAAGCCTTCGGCCGTGCACGCGCCGCCACTGGCTTCAGCATGGATTTGAAATCGCTGCTGCCACTGATGCCTGCCCGCCCAGTGCGCGGAGCAATTTTGGCACCGGCGAAGAGTGATGCGAAAGCAGTCGCCGAAATTTCACGGCTTCGCACTGCCGGCGAAGTGGTCATCGCGCGCTTGCCCGGACATGAACAGCACACGGCTGAGTTGGCATGTGATCGAGAAATGGTGTGGAAAGATGGTGGCTACACCGTCGTTTCACTTTTGTAATTTTTAGGACGCGCAAATGGCAAAGAACGTAGTTGTAATCGGTACGCAGTGGGGCGACGAAGGCAAGGGCAAAATCGTTGATTGGCTCACCGATGAAGTCGCGGGCGTGGTGCGCTTTCAGGGCGGCCATAACGCTGGGCATACGCTGGTTGTCAACGGCAAAAAAACCGTGCTGCGTCTGTTGCCGTCCGGCATGTTGCATCCGCATGTGACCTGCTACATCGGCAACGGCGTGGTGCTCTCGCCGCAAGCGTTGCTGCAAGAAATCGACGAGTTGACTGCGGCGGGTTTGGATGTTGTGAATCGTCTGCGCATCTCGGAAGCCTGCCCCGTCATCTTGCCGTATCACGTTGCCCTCGATCAAGCGCGCGAAGCCCGCATGGGCGTGAAAAAACTGGGTACCACCGGGCGCGGCATTGGCCCAGCGTACGAAGATAAGGTCGCGCGCCGCGCGATTCGCTTAAGCGATTTGTTATTCCCGGATCGCTTTCGCGCCAAGCTCACCAGCGTGCTCGAGTACCACAACTTCGTACTCACGCAGTATTTGAAAGGCGAGGCAATCACCTTTGAATCCGTGTTCGAACCTACGCTCGCGATGGTCGAGCGTTTGAAGCCGATGATCGCGGACGTATCGGCGGAGTTGAACGCGCAGATGACGCAGGGCAAGCAGTTGTTGTTCGAAGGTGCGCAAGCCGCACTCCTCGACGTAGACCACGGCACCTACCCGTATGTCACGTCATCTAACTGCCTCGCCGGACAAGCCTCGGCGGGTGCTGGCGTCGGCCCGCAAGCGCTGCATTACGTGCTCGGCATCACCAAAGCCTACGCCACCCGCGTCGGCTCTGGGCCGTTCCCAACGGAGCTAGAAGGCGAGATCGCCGAGAACCTGCGCAAACGTGGCAACGAATACGGCTCGGTCACGGGTCGTCCGCGTCGATGCGGCTGGTTTGACGCCGCTGCCCTCAAACGCGCCGCACAAATCAACGGCCTCACAGGGTTGTGCGTCACCAAGCTCGATGTGCTCGATGGCCTGCAAACGCTGCGTATTTGCACGGGTTACAAGGTGAACGGGAAAACCGTCGATATTCTTCCCTACGGTGCCGAAAACATCGAATCGTGCGAACCGATTTACGAAGACCATCCCGGCTGGACCGAGAGCACCTTCGGGATCAAACGCTGGGAAGATTTGCCGAAGGCCGCGCAAACTTATCTACGTCGCATGGAAGCCTTGGTCGGCGCGCCGATTGCGTTGGTATCCACCGGCCCAGATCGAGAAGAGACGATTGTGTTGCAGCGACCATTTGGTTAATGGGTGGTTGATCGTTGTTTTGAAGCAAAAAAATGGGCACTTCAGTGCCCATTTTTTCGACATGAAACAGAAAATGCCAAATCTTCCTCGCCGCTGCTATGGATTGCGGCGTGTCATTGCGACTAGTCGTCACCAAAGCCTCTCATCCCTTCGCAAATTCTCCAACATCTCCAACTGAAACTCTCGTGGCCCAAAGCCCGTACGCTCGCCATTTTCTTCATAGAAAAATGGTGAGCCAGTGCGGATGCTGAATTCACGCATCCATTGCACCATCGCCGCGTCGGGGTCGCGACCGGCATGTGTGAGGACGTAGGCAGCACGGTCGTGCCATTGCATACGAACGATCATGACGCCGCATTCGCTCGGGCGAAAGTGATCGGGGAAGGGGCTTGCGGGTTCTAGCCAGCCGCAGACGAATTGGCGGCAGGGCGTCTCGGGGCGACGCTCGTAGATTGAGCAGCATTGGTCGCCGCGAAAATGGCAAGGTGTGCCGGGGAACATTTCGTGGCCTTCGATGCTGCCTTTGACCCAGCCGTCGCAGCACGCGGTGCAGGTGCCGCACTCACGCTTGACTTGTGCGGGACGTGGCACGGGCGCGATGTTGATGACCGCGCCGTGGCATTTTTTGAATTTCTTTCCGCTGCCGCAAGGGCAGGTATCGTTGCGACCGACTGACATGCTGGGATAATGTGCGAAGTTAGATACCGCATTTTATTCGCAACACGGGTCGCACATCTGAAGGTTTTTTCTGAATATCACACCGCTCTATTTCATTGTCCTGCTCGCGATTCTCGGTGCCATCGGTCATAAGGGCAGCAAGGTGTTGGTCTCACTCTCTGCGCTGAATCTTGGCGCGAGTGGACTGACGGTTGGCATTCTGGCGGCGTTGTACGCGGTGTTTCCGCTGTTGCTGGCGGTGTATGCAGGGCGTGTGTCGGATCGCATCGGGGTGCGTATGCCGCTGCTGCTTGGCGTGGTGGTGATGACGGTGGGCTTGTTGCTACCAGCCGTGCAGACCAGCTTGCCCATGTTGTTTGTGTGTCCGCTACTCGTTGGCTTGGGGCAAATTTTTTTTCATGTGTCGATTCACAATGCGGTCGGCGCAGTGAGTGACAGCAAAGAAAAACGTGCGGCGAATTTCGCGACATTTTCTTTGGGTGCGTCGATTGCGGGCTTCATCGGCCCGACCATGACCGGTGCGCTGATTGATACCGTCGGCTTCCGGACCAGTTACGTGGTGCTGGCCGCATTTGCCTTCGTCACCGCGCTGCTGTTGTTGGTGTTCCACCGTTTGCTGCCAGCGAAAATTCCGCATCACGCCGAGACGAGTGCGCGTGGCACCTTGGCGCTGCTGCGCGATCCACCGCTGCGTCGTACGCTCATCATGAGCGGCGTGGCGTTGACGGGCATTGAACTGTTCACGTTTTACTTTCCGATCTATGGCCGCAGCATTGGCTTGTCGGCGTCGTGGATTGGCATCGTGTTGGGTGGTTACGCGGCGGCGTCATTTGTGGTGCGCTTTTTTATGCACAGGTTAGTGCTGCGCTATAGCGAGTTGGGGGTGTTGACCGGTGCGCTGTTCGCGGCCGCGATCACGTATCTGGCGATTCCGTTTATCACTTTGCCGTGGGCGCTGGTGATGATTTCATTTGCGCTGGGCCTCGGCCTTGGTTGCGCGCAGCCGCTGACGATCACGCTGACCTACAACCACGCGCCACCGGGACGCTCTGGAGAAGCACTAGGCATGCGGCTTACGGTGAATAAGCTTACGCAAATCGCGGTACCGCTGGTGTTTGGGGGCATTGGCAGCGCGTTCGGCGTGGCACCGGTGTTTTGGGGCAACGCGCTATTTTTGTTTGTCGGCGGCGTGTTGTCGTTGCGTGATCGTGCTGACTCGCATGTTGTACCGGATGCTACCTTGGTCGCAGAGAACGCGGACGAAATTGCCTAACTGAAACGGGCAAACCCCGCGCCCTACTTTGCTTTCGGGGCAGTCGCGGTGGTGCCACCCATCGACGCCGCGAACATCGACACCGCTTCAATATCGGCGTCGCTCAAGCCCTGCGCGGCACTCGCCATGCTGCCGTCGATGTCCTTGCGGGTGCCATCGCGCAAGCCTTTCAATCCAGCCTTCAAGTATTCAACATGCTGACCGGCAAGGCGCGGCACCTGCTGCTGGCCGCGCAGATCCGGCATGTGGCAAGACTGGCAGTGCCCAGTGGCGGAGATTTCTTGCCCACGTTTTATTTTGGCGGCATCAAGTCCGGTGACGACGGGCGGCGGTGGCAGCGCAGAAAAATACGCGCCGAGCTCGCGCATGTCGTCGTCACTTAGCGGTGCGGCCATCGCGTTCATGATCGCGGACGTGCGCTGCTTGCCGCGAAATTGGATGAGTTGATAGACGATAAATAACGAAGGTTGCCCCGCGAGTGATGGGAATAGCGGGTTGTTGGAAATGCCTTGTGCGCCGTGGCATTCGCTGCAAGCCTCGGCTTTTTCTTTTACGTGGGACGGATCAGCCGCGTAAGCCACGGTTGAGGTTAGTGCGAGCAACAGCAGAGATAAAATTTTTGTCATTCGTGTTCATCCAATAAATGCGGTGGGATGCGCCTTGCGCTTCCCACCGTCAACACCACCTTACTTCCCTGCGTAACTCACACGAAAGATCGCGCCAGCCACATCGTCTGACACCAGCATCGAACCATCAGGCATCACTTGCACGTCGGCGGGACGACCCCAGAACTTTTCGTCAGCGATGAAGCCGGTGAGGAACGGTTCTTTCGAGATCGGTTTACCTGCTGCGTCCATGGTTACGCGCGAGACTTGGTAGCCGACTTTTTTGGTGCGGTTCCATGAGCCGTGTTCAGCGATGAAAATGCTGTTTTTGTACTGCGCTGGAAATTGATTGCCGGTGTAGAACCGCATGCCGAGCGCCGCGACGTGTGGGCCGAGCAACATGTCGGGTTTGTCGAATTCATCGCAGCTACGGCCTTTGCCGAGATCGGGGTCAAGCAGATCGCCCTGATGGCAGTACGGATAGCCGAAATGCATGCCCTTGCGCGAGACGCGATGCAGCGTATCGTGCGGCAGATCATCGGTGACCCAATCGCGCGCATTGTTGGTGAACCAGAGTTCTTTGGTCACTGGATGAAAATCCATGCCGACGCTGTTTCGGACACCGATGGCAAATGCCTGTAGGGTTTTGGTCTTCGGGTCGAGCTGCACAATTTGCGCGTGCGTGGAGGGCGGCACGACGCTATTCGCGGGTGCGCCGATTTGGAAATACAGTTTGCCATCGGGACCAAAGGTCATGAACTTCCAACCGTGTGCTTCGTCTTTCGGCAGCGTATCGAAGATCACCACGGGAGCCGGCGGATTGTCGAGCTGCGCTTCGATATTGTCGTAACGCAAAATGCGCGAAAGCTCGGCGACATAGAGCGAGCCATCCTTAAACGCGACGCCGTTCGAGCGATGCAATCCCTTGGCGATGGTGTAGGTTTTGCGCGTAATGCCGTTGTCGGTCACCGCGTACACATTGCCCGGAAAGCGCGTGCCGACGAACACGGTGCCCTTGGTACCAACGGTCATCGAGCGTGCGTTGGCGAGGCCACTTGCCCACAACTCAACTTTGAACCCCGGTGGTGCTTTCAAATTCGAGGTTTGGATGTCCTTGAGCGGCAGTGCAATCAGCCCCGGTGGGTGTGGTGTGAGCGGTGAGTTGGCTTGCTCGGCGGTGCGGCCTTGTGCCCATGTGGGCGGGATCGCGGCGGGGGCAGCAACAGGCGCGGCAGCAGGTGCTGCCGCTGGTGTGGTAGCAGGTATCGCGACTGCCGCCTTCGCTGGCGCAGCCATGGGCGCGGGTGCCGATGCGCAGGCCGCGACGGTGGCAATAGCGACTGCCGAAAGCGCGATCCACAGGATGTTTTTGTGACGATGATTCATGACATCTCCTCGATTGGTTGTTGTTGATTGGTTGCGGCGGTGCATATAGTGGTGCATTAAGATATTACTCTGCTTGTAAAACATGAATCGGGGTGCCGTTGGCGAACGCGACGATTTGCGCAAACGCCGCGCCGAGATAGCTCTCGTAGGTGCCGCGCTCGGTGTAGCCGATATGCGGCGTGCAAATGACGTTGTTGCGGTTGAGTAGCGGGTGCGTGGTGGTCGTGATCGGCTCGTCGTCATAAACATCCACCGCTCCGAAACCGGGGCGGCCTGCATCAAGTGCTGCCACCAATGCGCCGCTGGCGATGAGTTGCGAGCGCGCGGTGTTGATGAGATGCGCGGTCGGTTTCATATGAGCGAGATCGTCGGCCGTGACGAAGCCCTTGGTGTCGGCGTTCAATCTGAGATGCAGCGAGACAAAATCGCAGGCCGCGAAAAAAGCGCGGCGATCCTGCATCACATGCAGGCCATCAGCCGTCGCACGCGCAATGGTGCCCGCGCGATGGCCAAGTACACACACCTTCATGCCAAATGTTTTTGCATAGCGTGTGACCAATTGCCCAATTTTGCCGTAGCCGACGATGCCGAGGGTCTTGCCATGGATCGATTCGCCCAGCCCACCTTGCCATTTGCCTTGCTGCGTGCGCGCCGCTTCAGAGACGATTAAACGAGCGGAGGCCAACAGCAATCCCCACGTGACCTCGGCAGCCGCATGGGGATTGGAGTTTCCCGAGGCGCAGACGGTCACGCCGTGCTCAGTGCAAGCAGCAATGTCGATATGCGCGCCGCCGTGACCGGCTTGGCTGATGAGTTTTAATTTGGGCAAGCGTGCGACGAGTTCGCGGGTAATGCGGGTGCGTTCGCGAATCAGCACGATGGCTTCGGCGTCTTGGAAACGCTCCACCAATTGATCGACGGACTTGACGGTGTCGTTGAAGATTTTGACGTCATGACCGGCGAGCTTGGAAAAACAGGCCAAGGTGGGCGCAGCATTTTGGTAGTCGTCGGGGATGATGACGCGCATTGCTAAGCTCCAAATGGGTGATGCTGGTGTTCCTGAAATGCGACCCACAAAACTTGTCATTCTGAACCTGGCCCTATCGGGTGAAGAATCTCATCCGCGTGTATCGCACGATGGCGGGTGGATGAGATTCTTCGGCTTCGCCTCAGAATGACATTGTGAGGGTGGTGCGCGTCCTTTACGGAATCGCGTGTCCCACCAACGTCTTCACGTCCCGCTCTTTCGCGAACGCCCAGCAAATTTTCTTCAACGCATCCGATTTCGCGGCGCCCAAGACCGGCACCACCAAGCCATCAAATTTACCCTCAAGCTGCGCGTTTGTCATCGGCCGCTGCATGCTGCCAATCGCGTGCTCAACAAACACATGAATCTGTTTGCCGTCCTTGAGCGTGACATTCACATCAACCGACGCTTCGTGAATACTGTTGTCCACCACCGCGTTGATTTTCGCGCGCAGTGCCACCATATCGGGACGCGTGACGATGTCGTCGGCGAATTGATGTTCACCGGCTTCGCCAAACACCAGCCCTGCCGCGCAGCCGTGGTACACGCTGAACTTACCTTCGAGACCATCCTTTGGTGTTTTCTTGCCGGTGAGTTCGAGCACCAGCGAATGCACGCGCAAGTCGATGCGCTCGATGTCCTCCGCCCGCACGCCATGTTCGTTGCGCAATTGCACAGCCGCGTCGATGCTCGGATGAATGACGATGCCGCAGGCGAATGGCTTGTAGGTGTTGTACGAAATTTCGAAGCGTTTGCCAAGATCGGTGGTGACTTCTGACCAATCAAATTTAGTCGAGACCACTTGCGCAAAGCCGCGCGGCGCTTCGATGGAACGTTTGGAAGCTGTGAAGCCATGCTTCGCCATCAGCGCCGCGACCATGCCCGCACGCGCCGCGCCGCCGGGGTGGAAGGGCTTGGTCATCGTGCCGAATTGTTCGCGTAGACCGATGGGTTGCGAGGCCGCAATACCGAGCGCCATTTGCGTTTGGTCGGCGTTCAGTTTCAACAGCCGCGCACAGCCTGCTGCCGCGCCCAGCGTGCCGGTTGAGCCAGTAATGTGCCAGCCGCGATCATAGTGTTGTGGATACATCATGTTGCCGAGGCGACACGCGACATCAATGCCGATCACGAGTGCATCGAGCAACTCGCGACCTGATGCGCCAGTTTTTTCTGCCAGTGCGAGTAACGCAGAAGCAACGGGACCGGCAGGGTGAATGATGGTTTTGAGGTGCGTATCGTCGAAATCAAACGTGTGCGATGAAATGCCATTGAGCAGCGCGGCGTTCGCCATATCAACGCGCTCACGCCGACCAAGGATGGTGGCTTGCGGCGCAGGTGCCAACTCGTTCACCGCAGCGAGTGCGGCGGCCATCGCTTCATGATTCGCGGCACCGATGGCGCAACCAAGCCAGTTAAAAAACGTGCGATGCGCTTCGGCTTCGACCTCGTGGCTCCAGCCACGGCTGGGGTGATTGGCGACGAATTCAGCGAGGATGCGTGAGATCGCGGGGGCGTTGTGGTCTGCGTCGATTTGGGTGTTATGTGCCATGGTCTTATTAGAGGTGAAGAGAAATTTTTCCGCTTACCGCAAGGGAAACGGGATGGTGATTACTGGTGACGATTGCAGAGGGGTGTATAGGCAAAGCGCAGCGTGCCCACGCGAATGTGCAATGGTGGGCACGCTACGCTTTGCCCACCCTACGGCTGCGAGGTTGAATCACTCCACCTCAATCTTCTGCGTCTGCACCACACGCTTCCACTTCGCGATGTCGGCCTTGATGTACGCGCCAAACTGCTCAGGCGTCATCGGCAACGGCTCTAGGGCTTCGCCGGAAAGTTTTTCACGTAATTCATTGGCGACGATCAGTTTGTTGATTTCTTCATTGAGGCGCTTGACGATTTCCGCGGGCATCTTGGCAGGCCCGACGATGCCGTACCACTGCACGCCATCAAAGCCTTTCAACCCCAATTCTTCGAACGTCGGTATGTTCGGCAACAGCGGATGGCGCGCCCGTCCGGTGACGGCGATGGGGCGTAACTTACCCGCTTTGATATGCGGCATCGCGGCGGCCAGACCGGGGCAGGACATCTGCGTTTGTCCGCCGAGCAAATCAGTGATCGCGGGACCGATTCCTTTATACGGCACATGCGTCATGGTGGTTTGCGTATCACCCTTGTATTGCTCCATCACCAAGTGGGTGAGGGTGCCTTGACCAGACGAGCCGTAGCTCATCTTGTCTGATTTTGCTTTCACCAGCGCCAAAAATTCTTTGTAATCCTTGGCAGGAACTTCGGGATTCACCACCAATACATTGGGCGTGCCACCGATCATGGCAATCGGCGTGAAATCATTCACGGCGTCGTACGGTAATTTGCGCAGCGCCGGATTGGTGCCGTGCGTGCCGACGTAACCGACCATCAGCGTGTAGCCGTCCGCCGCCGCGCGTGCGGTCGCTTGTGAACCAAGAATGCCGCCACCGCCGCCGATGTTCTCGACGATGATGGCCTGCTTCAACACTTTGCCCAAGCGATCCGCCACCAGTCGTCCGACCAAATCAACGCCACCGCCGGGTGACACCGGCACGATGATTTTCAATGTCTTGGACGGCCATGCATCGGCGAACGCCAAGCTCGGCAGCACTGTAAGCGTCGCTCCGGCGAGCGTGGTGCTCAGAAATTTTCTGCGGGGAAGTTTGGTCGGCATATTTTGGTCTTTGAAGAGTGAAGGGAGTGCGCGGACGCGCTGCTCGAAACAACGCAACTGTAGACGCTGCCGATGACGCTTGTGAATGACCCAAGACAAATCTGCCAAACCCCAATAGGGACGGGCAGTTTGAGGGCATTGTGGCGCAAACGGCAGCGCTGATATGCCGCGCGGGAGTATGAAGGTCTTTCGAGCTGCCGCCTAATTGTTGCCCTTCACCCACGCGATCAGGCAGCGTGTGAACGCCGCTGTCGTATCTACGCGAAAGTCGGCGAGGGTCGCTACCCCGATCTCGCCATCCACTTTCAAGCCAAAGCCGCCATGCGCGCGCGCCGTGAGATACGCATCTTCGTCGGTCTCGTCGTCGCCGCAAAATACCGGCACCCGATCCACGAACGGCGCTTCGAGTAGAAACGCTTCGATGGCGGTGGATTTTGACGCATCACGCGGTTTAATCTCCCACACATATTTTCCGCCGAGTAGCGACCATTCCGGATGCGCGAGTAATGCTTCACGCAACGCGCGACCGCAACTCGGCCCGGCGTCCGGCACGGCGCGGTAATGCAATGCGAGGGCGGCGGGTTTGTGTTCTAGCCACACGTTCGGAAAGCGCGCGACGAGATCAACAATCACGCGGCGTAACTCCACCGGCGGCTCAATGGCGACCTTGAACATGCGGCCCTGTGCATCGCGACGTTGGGCACCGTGTACTCCTGCGGCGGGGAGTTTTAGCGGGCCGAGCAATACGTCGATTTGCGGAATCGGGCGACTGCTGATGATCGCGAGCGCGCCGTCTAGCTTGGCGTGCAGCGCACGAATGAGTTCCACCGTTTCGCGTGATACCCGCGCGAGTTCGGGTCGGCGTGCAACCGGCGCGAGGGTGCCGTCGAGACTCAAGAAAAGTGCGGCGTGGTCAGGCAGCGTCGGCAGTGGTGTGCGCTGTGGTGTCGGTTCTGGCGCACGCACATGTTCGAGGGTGCGCGGCGGGATGCGGCGGGTGATGGGAGTGGCCATCATGGGTCAGTGTTCCTTGCAATGGGGCACCGCGAGGTGCCGAGCCGACCATTGTCCGCGCTGAAAATGTGTGTCTGCTATGCGTCGTGAAAATGCGACAAGCCTCGCGTTTGCTGGGTTCCGCGAGTCCGACCTCTATAATTGTTTTCATTTCACACTGGCAGAAAAACATGGCGCACCCGCCGCACCCTCAGCACCCGGCACACGCCGCCCACGGTCAAGATCATGTGCACACTCAAGTGCACGACCACGCCGACGATCATGGGGATCGCCATCACCATCACTTGCCCGATTCGAATCGCATATTCGCTCTGGGGATCGCGCTCAATGTCGGGTTCGTGGTGTTGGAATTGGGATTTGGCTGGTGGACGAATTCACTGGCGCTGGTGGCCGATGCCGGTCATAACTTTGGCGATGTGATTGGTCTTGTTTTGGCGTGGGGGGCAGGGCACTTGGCGCGGCGCGCGCCCTCGCCGCGCTTCACCTACGGGCTGGGCAGTGCGACCATTTTGGCGGCGTTGGCGAACGCGATGTTGTTGTTGGTCGCGACCGGTGCCATCGTCTGGGAAGCCGGCCACCGCGTGTTACAACCCCAGCCAGTGGCGGGCGGTGTGGTGATTGGCGTTGCGCTGGTAGGGGTGGTGATAAACGCCACGACCGCGATGCTGTTCGCAGCGGGTCGCAAACACGACCTCAATATGCGCGGCGCTTACCTGCACATGGCGGCAGATGCGGCGGTGTCGTTGGGCGTGGCGATTGCTGGCGGGTTGATGCTATTGACGGGTTGGTTGTGGCTCGATCCGGCGATCAGCATTGTGATTGCGCTGGTGATTGTGGCGACCACATGGTCGCTGCTGCGCGAATCGCTGCAGTTGGCGCTGCATGCGGTGCCGCTCGGTATCGACGCAGTGGCCGTCGAGAAATTTTTGTCGGGATTGCCCGGTGTCAGCGAAGTGCACGACCTCCATATTTGGGGCATGAGCACGACGCAAAATGCGCTCACGGTGCATCTGGTGATGTCTGACGGTCATCCCGGCAATACGTTCTTTATGGATCTCGCGCATGCGTTGGAAGATCGCTTTGGCATCCATCATCCGACCGTGCAAATTGAGGTAGGCGGGCATGACGCGAAGGGCGCGTGCCAATTTGCACCGAAGGCCGTGTTGTAGTTGGGTTGTAGTTGGCTATTTGTCGGTGCACGTCTGCCGAAAGGTTCACATCCGCGTTCAAGCGGGTGTGGCAGAATTAGTTCGTCGCTATCAAGATCACCCACTGGAGGAGAAACCATGAACCACAAATCACGTATTGCATTGCGGTTCGCTGCAATTGCCTCAATTGCCATTTCGGCAATAGGCTGGCAAGCGATTGCGTACGCGCAGTCACCCGAAATGACTTTTTTTGAATATCCGGGTTTTGCCGGGCGCTCGCTGACGGTGCGCGGCTACACGCCAAATTTTGGTGACATCGGCTTTAATGATCGCGCGCAATCGGCGGTGGTCGCGTCGGGTACATGGGAAGTGTGCACGGACGCTGCCTTTCGCGGAAGTTGTGCCACCCTGACGCGCGGTGAATACCGGGCAATGGACGCGCGCTTCGCCAACAACATCTCGTCAGCGCGCGAGATCGGCACCTACGCGAACAACACGGGCACCTATTCCAATTATCGGCGTGGCTCCATTGAGTTGTTTGAAGGTGCGAATTTTCAGGGGCAGTCGGTATTGATTGACAAAGACTCGTCTAACTTCGGGGTGACTGGATTCAATGATCGTGCGGGCTCGGCGGTCGTGCGTGAAGGCGTGTGGGATATGTGCACCGATGCGGACTACCGGGGTGCTTGCCGCACCTACACGCAAGGCCGTTATGCGGATTTGGGGCCGGGAATGGCGCGACAAATTTCGTCTGCGCGCATGAGTGGTGGCAGCGCGGAAGCGCCGTACGTGCTGGGCGGTAGCGCAGTGGGTGGTACGCCAGTCAGCGGTGCGCCAGTGCTCGGCGGCCAGCCAGGTGCCTCGTATAACAGTGGCACCACGGCATCGGCCAACAATGCCAATACTTACCCTGCCGCGAGTGGTCGATTGATTCTTTATGACGGCGATAGCCTGTCGGGTCGGAGTATCGCGATCACCGAAAACACGGTCGATCTCACCCATACGGGCTTCAACGATCAAGCAGTATCAGTGCTGGTGGAAAAAGGGCGTTGGGAACTCTGTACCGATCCGTATTTCCGTGGGCAGTGTTTGGTGTTGAATCCCGGGCAATACCGCCGTCTCGACCCCTCGTTTTATCGCGCCATTTCATCGATCCGATGGACCGATGGCCATGGCGGACGCAGCGGCCGCGATGGCCGTGGGTATCGCCCCGGTGCCACTGCCGGTGTGTCTGGCTCGACTACGGTTGCGCAAAATAACGTTGATATCGAGCTGTTTGAGCACGACGATTTTCAGGGTCGCAAATTCAGCGCAAACGCGGACGTGACCGACCTGCAACCGAAAAATTTTAATGATCTCGCCTCATCGGTGATGATCTATTCGGGGCAGTGGGAAATTTGTACCGATGCGAATTTCGGCGGTCGTTGCGTGGTGTACGGACCGGGGCAATATCCGCGCTTGGTGGGACTGAACGATCAGTTCTCATCGTTTCGCCGGGTCGGTCGGTAGAGCGTTATTCGTCGCCCGACTGCAGGTTGACACGCAGTCGGGCGACGCTTCAATTGATCACTTTACCTTTGCGGGTGCGGCGGTCTCGGCAAGCCATTTTGAAAGTGCCGTGTCGCCCTGCGCGTAGTAGTGCTGAAGCAGTTCAAACAGTTCATCGAACTCTGCTTGCTGGGCACCGTCAATCTCTGTGCTGCCACCGTTGACCAGCTTTTTGGCACCCATCTCCAAGTCCTTGCACACCGCCGCTACACGCGGGTACCCCATGCTCGCTGACGCACCGCGCAGGCTGTGTGCGACATCCATTAGCGCTTTCCAGTTGCCGTCGGTGAGCGCAGTTTCCATCAGCGCCATGCGCTCAACGGCTTTGCTCTGGAATAGTCGGATGAGCCCGCCGACCGGATCGCCTGGCGTACCGTCTTCGCCCGGTTTTGCCGGCAGGTATCGCAAGTCTTCCAATTGCTCGTGATCGAGCGTCGCCAGCGCGTCTACGCGTGTGGTGTAGGCTTTTCGGTCAAAGCCGCTGGCGCCCGTGGCACTGGAGATTGGTGGTGGTGGCTGAGTCGGGGCGGCAGTGGGTTCGGCAGCCATTAGAGTAGGTGCTATGGTCGCCATCGGTGGCGACGTTTCGACTGGGGCAATCGCGATACGGCTCGCGTCGTCGCTTGACGCGGCCGACATGCCGCGCCGATTGCCGGTGGTGCGCTCAATAACGGCGGCGATCTCGGCCGAGCGTATTGGTTTCGAAATATAGTCGTTCATACCGGCTGCGATCAGACCTTCACGGTCGCCGGCCAGGGCGTGTGCGGTCATCGCCACGATCGGTGGGCAAATACCGTCGACAAAGTGCGCGCGAATTTGCTGCATCGCGCCAACGCCGTCGAGTACCGGCATCTGAATGTCCATGAAAATGACATCGAAGCGCTCGGATTTGGCCGCATCGACTGCTGCCTGTCCATCGCCGACGATAGAGAGCTGGTGACCAAGATTGCGCATCATGCCAGTGAGCACGCGCTGATTGATCTCATTGTCTTCAGCAACCAGAATGTTGAGCGGCGGATCACTGCTGCTATCGGCCACGGCGGTCGCGGGCACCCGAACAGTGGAGCCCGTTGTTGTCAATGCTCGTCCCTCCGGCGTCGCCGTGGGCGCCAACACTCGTTGCCCGCCGGTCTGTCCAATCTGCAGTTCGAGCGAAGCGTCGGCGCTAATTTCGCCGAGCGTGGCGCGAAGCAAGGTGTCAAAAATTCGCGCGGCACTGACGGGACGGAGCAAGAAAACGTTATGCCGAATCGGTGGACGCAGATTTTTTTGGATCAGTTCCGAACGCGGATACGAAGATAACAGGACGCTGATGATGCGATCTTCGTGTTGTTGCGTACGCATGCGGTCATGCGCTTCGAGCGCGTCGGCAAACTCAGCGGTATCGGGGGTCTCGATAACAAAGTCGGTGATGATAATGCTGCTGTTCGGGCGGCTGCGGAGCGTCTCTGCGGCGTCCCCTGGTGCCACTACCGCAACGTCGAAGCCCCAGCGCTTGTAACGATATTCTTGTACCTCACGACGACCGGGTGAATGATCGACCACTAAGAGTTGCTTACCCAAAAAATCGAATACTTCGCGCTGCATGTAGGGGCGCAATGGCCCGCGTGCCTGCTGCGTTTCCACGGTGAAAATGAACGTCGAGCCTTGTCCCTTCACGCTCTCGGCGCGCACATCGCCACCCATCGCTTGTGTCAAGCGCCGGACGATGGCGAGGCCGAGACCGGTGCCACCGTACTTGCGTGTGGTCGAGGCGTCTGCCTGCGTGAACGGTGAAAACAGTTTGGCAATTTCTTCTTCGTCAATGCCCACGCCCGAATCGCGCACGCGGCCTTCCAGCGCGATCTTGCCGGTCTGGGTGCGTTGCGCGCGCATCGTCAAGCAGACTTCGCCGCGCTCGGTAAATTTGATCGCGTTCGAAAGCAGGTTTAGTAGCACCTGACGCAAGCGCGTCACATCGCCGAGGATGTAGAACGGCACGTCGTCGCGGATGTCGTAGTAGAGCGCAAGTTTCTTTTCGCGTGCCTTATCGGCGACCAACTCGAAAGTCTCCTCGACCAGCGTGACGATTTCTACCGACGCCGATTCAAGCGTCATGTGACCGGCCTCGATCTTGGAGTAATCCAGCACGTCGTTGATGAGCCGCAACAGCGTGTCGCCAGAAGCGCGAATCAATCGGATGTAGTCGCGCTGTTCGTCGTTGAGGGGGGTGTCAGCGAGCAGGGTGGCCATGCCGAGTACGCCGTTAAGTGGCGTACGAATTTCATGGCTCATGGTGGCAAGGAACGCTTCCTTGGCTTTGGCCGCCTCGGCGATACGTGAGCTGCCTTCGATGAGGATGGTCTCGGAATCTTTGCGGTCAGAAATGTCGACGATGGAACCGACGAAACGCACCGCGCGGCCCTCGCTATTGGTGCGGGCGACCGCGCGCGTGCGTACCCACACGTAGCTGTCATCGCGCCTGCGCACGCGCGCTTCGGTATCAAACAGCGGCGTCTCGCCTTTGAAGTGGCGCACCATGTTGTGGCGAAAAACGCGCAAGTCGTCGGGATGAATATGCTCCTGCCATGTGAAGCGCACAGGAAAGCCACCCGAGCCGTATTGCAAGATTTCGCGGAATGTGTCGGAGAAATACTGCGCGCCATCTTCCGCAAGTTCGATGTCCCAAATACCCTGTTGTGACGAGCGAATCACCATCTCAAGCTGCTCGCGCTGCACCGCAATTTCGCGTTCCAGATGCTTCACGGGTGACAGATCGGTGATGGTGCCGATCAGGCCGTCGATGCTGCCGTCCGCACGGCGGATCACCTGTTTCGCGATCATCGTTTCAACGGGCTCACTGGCGGCGTTAAACACGACTTGTTCGTTCACCTCGTAGCCACGCTCGGACGCGTACAGGCTCGCGTCAGCGGCACCAATCTGCGCCGCAAACTCGGCGGGTTGAAACTCGCTGGTGCTTTTACCCAGCACCTCCGCGCGCCGCCGACCATTTAGCTGCTCCCAGGCACGATTGACGGCAACGAAGCGTCCATCCACCCCTTTGCGATAAATAGGATTGGGATTGAATTCAAAGATGTCTTCATTGAATTTCGTCTGGTCATGCAGGCGGGTGGTCGCGTTCTGGGAAAGTTGTTCGGCTTGCTGCCGCAGACGTGTGAGCAGCCAAAGCAGACCAGCAAGCGCGATTGAGCCGATTGCGCCCGCGATCATGATAAGGAGGGGCGTACCGTCGCGGAGTTCTTCTTCAAGGATAGGCGTCGCACGCATCTGCACCTGCCAGCCCCGCAGGGGAAATTCTGCGGGTTGGGTAATGTGAAGTGCGCGCGCTGGCACCTCGTTGGTCGAAGCGATCCCCGGTGCCAGAGCGCTAATCACCAAGTGATTGCTGTTAACGCGCATAATTTCAGTGAGCACGTCGTCTATGCGGACCAAGCCGATCAGCAGGCCGATCACAGCACGGTTCACGTTGGTGGCGGGTGCACTGCCTGCTTGACGCGCAGCGCGAACAGGGTAGGCAAACGCAACCAGCTGCGCCGGAGACATATCGGTGCCAGCCAGTGATACCGGTGCGGACACGACTAATTCTCCGCGCTCGACTGCGGCACGGGTCGCCGCAGCGATGGCGGGAATATTTTCCAGATGCAATTCTGCCGACGGGGCATCAGCCGTCATGTTGTAGGTCTGTGTCACCCGGCCAGCACCCGGCTTGGTCGGTTGCGACGCATCCGAGCTCGCGAGGTCGGTTCCGGCGATGTAGTCAAGGCGGATCAGGCCGACCCGTTGACCGCTGTTGGCGGCGCGAGTGTCGAGTAAATTTTTCCACATCTCGGCATCGACCCGGGGAGCAACGGCGATGATCGCAGCCACACTCTCAAGTGCATTTTTTGCACCACGCATCTCGCGACCAATCAGGGCATTCGCTGTGGTGGTGATTGACTGAAACCGTTGCTGCGTGACCTTCTCGACGCGCCGCTGGCTCCACACGCTCGTGACGACCGTCAGGATCAGCAGGACGACTAGAATCGTTAGCGGTACGACTACCGCGCTGCGCGAGATCGCGAGTGGCGCAGTGGCGTTGGCTGACGGAGTATCGGGTTGTTTGTCCATGGTGCAGACGATTATCGTTGGTGGGGGAGGCGATGCGCTTCCTCGCGCATAGAATTCAATGCGATGTAGAGACGCCGGACTCCATGGCGGCAAGCAGAACAGCGCTTTCAATCGGTTTTGGCAACCGCATGCCTGTGCGGTTCGGCACGGCATCGCCGACCATTACCACTGGCACCGCGCCGAACCCATCCGGCTCTTGCAGCAGCTTGCGGCCATTGGTGTCGTTGGCGTCCACTAAAAACAAATCAGGTACAGTGGGTGTTTCGGTTTGCAATGCGAACGAAATTGGGCGATGCAATGACAAGGTCAATACGGCAGCGATGATGACGCGTTCCAGTGGAGCGAAGCCGATCAATTCGACGTTGTAAGGTGCACGCGTACGTGCGGTGGGCTCAACCGGTTTGCCGGGCACGTCGATGCCCTGATGGGATGCGAGCCAACGCACCACGTCGTAGGCAGTTTGTGGCCGATCTTCGCGCCGTTTTGCCAGCATGCGATGCACGAGTGGCGTGAACAGCGTCACTTCGTCAGGAAGCGCTGGTAGCGGTGCCTGCACGTGCTGATGCAGCATCGACTGCGCGTCCTTGGCTTGATAAGGCGAGCGACCCGCCAACAATTCAAAGAACATTGCGCCCAGCGAATAGATGTCGGTGCGTCCGTCGATTTCCTGCCCGGTGGCTTGTTCTGGCGCGATGTAGACCGGCGTGCCGAATACTTCGCCGTGGGCGGTATTGTGTAGTTCGGCGTGCAGGTGCTTGGCAATACCGAAATCGGCCAGTGCGAGTGAGCCATTGGCACGCATCATCACGTTATCGGGTTTCATGTCGCGATGCACGATACCTTTGGCGTGTACCGCGCCGAGCGCGCTGGCAACTTGAATTAGGATCGCGACGGCAATGTCGGGTGGCACATCGTGCTCAAGTAGTTTGCGCAAATCGCCGTTCGGGAAATATTCCATATCGATGTACGCATGAGTATCCGAAAAGCCCTGATGGAAAATGCGCGCGACGTTCAGGTGATTGATTTGCGAAACAAGTGCGTATTCAGCGAGGAATCGTTGCAGCGTCGCGCCACCGTCTTGATCGCCGAGACGCGCGAGTTTCAATACGTGTGGCTCGCCCGTGTCGGCGCGTTCGGCTAGGAATACTTGCGACATGCCGCCTTCGCCAAGTTTCTTGATGAGCCGGTAGCCGTCCAGGTCGATTGCACTGCTGGTCGTTGGTGGCGGGGGTACCACCTTAATCGGCACGGTCGCGCCGCGTGCGGCGGCGCGCTCGCGAATGCGCTCAGCGCGCTTGAGCCGCGCGTTGACGGAATTGAGCAAATCTGCGCGCTTGACCGGTTTGGCCAAAAAATCGTCCGCGCCCAATTCCATGCCGCGCCGGAATACGGTGAGATCGCTATGCTGGCTGAGCAGGATGAATGGCAGAAACGCGGTGCTGGCATTTCCGCGGATCGCCTCCAGCAACTGAAATCCGTCGAGATTCGGCATGGAAATGTCGCTGATGATGAGGTCGGGCGGCGATGCCTTGACGCTTTCAAGCGCAGCTTGCCCGTCCTCGGCCAATTGCACGGCAAAGTTGGCGCTGGTTAGGTGCAGTTTGACGAATTCACGGATGACGTCGTCATCATCAACGATGAGAATATTGGTGGGGCGGGACTCTTGGAGCATGCTGGATCGTGATTTTTATGAGGCGTTGGGATCTGCCAGGGGAACCTTGTGCGACCAGGAAACATCACAACTGCGATGCTACCAGTAGACGCCCTGCTATCCCCGTCATACGTGGCATTGGCAATGACAATCTTTGTATCGGGTTGACCATTCGGTGCCCGATGTGACTTATTGCCTAGGACGCAGGTGGCTACGGATGCTACTATTAAACCGTTTTTAACTGAATTAACGGATCCATGCGAGCTTTTTGTACAACTATTTTTCCCGCGCGCCTGTTGGCGATTGGCGTGCTCACGTCGATGGTCGTCAGTGCGCATGCGAATATCTACTCGTTCACCGATGATCGCGGCGTGGTGCATTTCTCGAATTTGCCGCATCTTGATGCGCGCTATAAGCTCGTATACCGCATTCCCACTTCTGCCGATCTGCGCCCCAACGCATGGACGCCTGCGAGTCCGCGTTCCGTCGATATTGGCAAGTACGTGCCGATGATTGCCGATGCCGCGAAAGCGCATGGTTTGGATCCCAAGCTGATCCACGCGGTGATTCGCGCCGAATCAGGCTACAACGCGCAAGCCCGCTCGCCAAAGGGCGCGCTGGGCTTGATGCAACTTATTCCTGGCACCGCCCAGCGCTATGGCGTCACCAACCCGCATGACCCGCAGCAAAATATCCTTGGTGGCACACGCTATTTGAGCGACTTGTTGCGTCTGTTCAATGGCAACGTTGAACTCGCCCTCGCGGGCTACAACGCGGGCGAAAACGCGGTGATTCGCGCTGGCCACAAGATTCCAAACTATCCCGAGACCATCGCCTATGTGCCGAAGGTCATGAGCTTTTATAAGAGCGTGGACCTGTCCCGGTTTTAGTCACCGGCTTGCGCTGACGCCGCCGGCGTCAACGTCGCGGTCTCGCGGTGCTGATGCCCGCGCGCAAACACCGTGTAGAACGCGGGCACCACGAATAGCGTGAGCAAGGTGCCCAGCAACATCCCACCGACAATCACCCAGCCAATTTGTTGACGCGATTCGGCCCCAGCGCCCGACGCAAGCGCAAGCGGCATTGCGCCCAGTACGGTCGCACCGGTCGTCATCAAGATCGGGCGCAGACGCAACACCGCAGCTTCCACGGCGGCGACCTTTGGAGAATGCCCCTGCGCTTGCAATTGATTCGCGAATTCGACGATCAAAATGCCGTGCTTGGTAATCAGCCCGACCAGTGTGATGAGGCCGATTTTCGAAAACACGTTGAGCGAATTACCGGTGAGCCATAGCGCGATCAAGGCGCCAGCAATCGACAGCGGCACGGTCAGCATGATGATGAACGGGTCAATGAAACTCTCGAACTGCGCGGCGAGTACCAGATAGATGAACGCGAGCGCCAAGGCGAAAGTCGCAAACAGCGTCGATGCGCCTTCCTGAAATTCGCGCGACTGACCCGCCAGATCTGTACGTACATTCGGTAGTGTTTTTGCGGCAGCCTCCTGCATGGCCGTCAACGCGGCACCAAGACTTGAACCGGTGGCAATTTCAGCATTCACGGTGGCTGCACGCAGGCGATTGAAGTGATTCAGATTTTTCGGTGCAACGCCTTCGCGTCGGGAGGTGAGGTTGGATAGCGGCACCATTTCGCCGTTGCGCGAGCGCACGAAAATATCAGAAATATCATTCGGCGAATTGCGATCATCCGCTGCGACTTGCACGATCACATCGTATTGCTCGCCACCTTGTTTGAAGCGGGTCACGACGCGACCACCGAGCATGGTTTCCAGCGTGCGCCCAACCACGTCTACGGCCACGCCAAGATCGCCGAGCTTTTCGCGGTTAACGGTGACGCGTAGCTCCGGTTGATTGAGGCGTAAATCGGAATCGATATTGGTCATCGTTGGCGACTTGCGTGCCTCGTCCATCAGTCGCTCAATCATTTTCGCGAGTTCGGGATAACTCTCCTGCGTCATCACCACAAACTGCACGGCCTTGTCGCGACTGCCGAGCGTGGACGGCGTAACCGGGAACGCGTTGATCCCAGGAATGGCGCGAAATTGGGGCCGCAATTCATTGGCAATCGCAACCGTGTTGCGTGTGCGCTCACTCCATGGTTTAACCATAATCATCGAAAAGGCCGCGTCTGGCGTGGGGTTTCCGGCATTGACGAAATAACGCACGCCTTCGGGAACCGTCGCGTAAATGGCTTCGATCCGTCGCATGTTGTCAGCCGTGTACTTGATGGTGGAGCCTTCCGGTGCGGAGGCCGCGCCAAAAATCACGCCGCGATCTTCAATAGGAGCAAGCTCTGACTTCAGGTTGAGAAACAGCGGCACCGTGATCACGGCAAAGCCGAGCCAGATCACCAGCGAAATCCAGCGATGATTGAGGGACGCCGTCAACCAACGTTGGTAAGCGTGTGTTTGCCACTGAAAAAAATCCTCCAGTGTGTTGTACAGGCGCCCATGTTTCGGCTCGTGGCGCAGCAGCTTGGAACACATCATCGGCGTCAGCGTGAGTGCAATGAAGCCTGATACGATCACCGCGCCCGCGAGCGCTAACGCAAATTCGATGAACAGCCGATCCGTGCGCGTCTGCCCGAATGCCAGTGGCGCGTAAACAGCCGCCAAGGTGATGGTCATGGCGACAATCGCAAAGCCGATTTCGCGCGAGCCTTTGAGCGCAGCGTCGAACGGTGTCAGGCCTTTTTCGATATTGCGGTAAATATTTTCGAGTACCACGATGGCGTCATCGACTACCAAGCCAATCGCCAGCACCATCGCCAGCAGCGTGAGAATATTAATGGTGAAACCGGCGGCGTACAGCAGCGTGAATGTGCCAATTAACGAAATCGGAATGGTCACCAACGGAATCAAGGTCGCGCGCAGATTGCGCAAAAACAAAAAAATCACCAACGCCACTAACAGCACCGCCTCGATGATCGTTTTGAACACGTTGCTCTTCGAGTCTTCGATGAACACCGCGCTGTCATATGATGGCGTCAGCTTCATGCCTTCAGGCAGGGTCTTATTGATCTCAGCGACCTCGGCGCGTACGGCGCGAGAAAGGTCAAGAGTATTGGCGGTGGATTGGCGCACGACGCCAAGGGAGATGGCTGGATTGCCCATGAAGCGCGTAATCGTGCGTTCAGACACGGGCGCCACTTCGACGCGCGCCACATCGCGGATGCGCACCGGATAACCATTCGCATCGCGAATGATGATCGCAGCGAACTGGTCGGGTGTCAGCAAATCGGTTTGCGAGAGGACGGTGAATTCACGCTGCGTACTTTCGATGCGACCGGCCGGAATTTCCACATTCTGCCGACGTATCGCGTCTTCAACATCGGCCGGCGTTAGCCGGTACGCAGCGAGTTTGGCGCGATCCAACCAAATCCGCATCGAGGTTTTGCGCTCGCCATTGATCCGAACTTCGGCCGCACCCGGCAAAATCGCGAGGCGCGGGCGAATGTACAAATTCGCATAGTCGGATTGCTCAACCTGCGTGTGTTTGGTGCTGGCGAACGCGACAAAAATAATCGGGAACGCATCGGCCTCGGTCTTGGCGATGATCGGCTCGTCGATCAATTGCGGCAGGCGACCCCGCACACGTGACACCTTGTCGCGCACATCGGCGGCGGCCGAATCGGGATCGCGCGATAGTTTGAAGCGAATCGTCACGTCACTTTGTTCGCTCCGCGACGTTGAGGTCATCACATCCACCCCCTCAATTCCAGACAGCGAATCTTCCAGCGGGCGTGTGACCTGACTCTCAATCACATCAGCCGAGGCGCCGCGATAGGTGGTGGTAACGGTAATGATTGGTTCGTCGATTTTTGGCAGCTCGCGCACAGCGAGTCGCGAGTACGCGATCAAGCCGATCAGCATGATCGCGAGCGACAGAACGGTCGCAAAAACCGGGCGCTTGATGCAAATGTCGGAGAGCGTCATGCCGATTGCGCTACGACTTAGCGGCAGACTTGGCTGCGCCCGCGCCGGGCTGCGCCGCCGTTGTTCCCGCTGCCGGCGCGGTGGCCTTTTCAGCCAGTGCTTCGGTAACCTTTACGGCGGCACCATCGCGAATCTTGAGTTGGCCTGCGGTCACCACAAGATCATTCTTGGCGAGACCCTGCACCACTTCTACTTCACCCGAACGCCGCTCGCCGAGTTCGATTTTGGTACGGGTTGCGCGCCCGTCGATCACACGAAACACATAGAACTCATCACCCGCAGGTACCACGGCTTGCTCGGGAATCGTCATGCCGTCTTGCATCGCGCTGGTCAGCAGCCGCACGCGCGCGAACATACCGGGGCGCAAGCGGGCATCGGCATTTTTCACCACGGCGCGAATCACAATCGAGCGGCCATTGGCATCCAACAGGGGGTTGATCGCCAGTACCTTGCCTTGGAAGGTTTGCGTGGGAAATGCGTCAAGCGTGACCTGCAATGCTTGTCCGGTGGCGACCTGTTTCAAAAAGAGTTCGGGCACGCGGAAATCGACCTTCAGCGGGTCAATGGCTTCCAGATTGGCAATGTCTTGTCCATCACGAACATAGTCGCCCACGCTTACCGAACGTAGACCCATGGTGCCAGAGAAGGGGGCGCGAATTTCCAGTTTGGTCAAACGCGCCGAGGCAAGGTCGTAGGCCGCTTGGGCGACCCGATAATTACTCTCGGCTTCGTCCTTTGCTTGGCTGGAAATAAAGCCTTTTTTCTGTAAGTCGAGCGCGCGTTCGAGCTTGCTTTTATTCAGGTTCAGATTGGCGTCGGCCTGCTGCAATTCGGCGCGTTGCACCGAGGTGTCAAAACGCACTAACGTCGAGCCCTTGCTGACTTTCTGGCCTTCCGCGAACAGGATTTCGGCAATGCGTCCCGCGACTTCTGGGCGCACAATTACTGATTCGGCAGAACGTAGCGAGCCGACGGCGGTGATGCCTCGCGCGACAGCGCTGATTTTCACCACAGTTGCTTCAACCATCGTAGGCGGTGGCGCGACTGCACTGGCGGATTTTGCAGGCGGGGGAGTAGTTATCGCCACCTGTACTTGGCTGCGACCGAACCAATACGCAATGCCGCCAACAACAACGGTCAGCAGGGCGGCAGCAATCCAGGGCAGGGCTTTCTTCATCGCGCAGCGTGAGGGTGATAAGAGTTGGTGATTATCGCGCGTTTAGCCCGGACGCGGCACAAGGCTAAGCGCGAATATCAGGCGAAAGTTGCGATTCGAGGTATGAAATCTGATCTTTGAGTAGCAACTTGCGTTTTTTCATGCGGCGCAATTGCAATTGGTCGTGATCTGGTGTGTCGACCAGCGCGTGGATGGAAAGGTCGAGGTCACGATGCTCATCTTTGAGCTCGATCAGTCGAGACTCAATCGCGGCGGTGTTGTCGGGGTCGTCGGTGGTCATGGCGCTACACGGGGATGAGCGATGAATATACAGCTTTGCCCATAATAGAGCTACCAAACAAACGGGTCAAAATTTGATTTTTTGCGCGAATCGCGGTGAAATGGCGTAGCGCGTGCGCCGCGTGTAACCACATTGTGACGCAGACCCAATATAAAAAATATTAAAGGCCACCGATGTCCGATCGACGCAATGATCTCGATGTAACCAACAGCATTCAGACTACCGACGCGGTCGCCGTGGAAACCGAAGTTGTGCGCTTGTTTGGCCTGCTGTATCCGGATCAAGCGTCTGCCATCGCTACACAGGCATTTTCCGATATGACTGCGCTCTATCGCGGCGAGCATCCGGACTATCACGGTTGCGATACCAGCTATCACGATTTGCAACACACGCTCGAAATCACGCTGGCGATGGCGCGGCTGATGGATGGCTATGAGCGTGGCCATCCCGGTTCGATGCGCTTGGGCGCGCGTTTGTTCCAATTGGGAATCGTCGCGGCACTGTTTCACGACATCGGCTATTTGCGTAAACGCGAGGACAAGATCGCGCCTACCGGTGCCTATTACACGCTTACCCATGTGTCACGCGGGGCGGCATTTCTCTCGACCTATCTGCCGCAGATCGGCTTGGCGGAGTTTCGCCAGACCGGTGCCGAGATGCTGCACTTCACCGGCTTCGAAAAGCCCGTCGCTGAGGTAGCCATCACCGAGCCGATTTTGCGTTTGCTCGGCTGCCTGCTTGGCTCGGCGGACATCATCGCGCAAATGGCAGATCGTTGTTATCTCGAAAAATGCCGTGATCGGCTCTACCCAGAATTTGTTGCGGGCGGTATCGCGGTCAAGAATACGGCAGATGGTGAAGAAGTACTCTACGCATCCGGCGAAGACCTAGTGCAAAAAACCCCGGCGTTTTTTCAGCGAGCCGTTGATCGCTTAAACAACGATTTGGGTGGTGCCTACAACCACGCGGAAACTCACTTTGGCGGCGTCAACTTATATGTCGAAGCGGCCACTCGGCAGATCGATTTCGCGACGCAATTCACGGCCGAGGGCGCACCGCTACGGCGGATGCCGCCGACGGATGCCGCGATGGCTGCCGAGGGTGCGCCTGCAAAATCCTGAGTATTTGGTTCGCCTTCCTGCGTAAACTCGTTGCATACTGACGACCTTCAGGCGATTATGGTTGGAATCGACCGCCGATATTGAGATCGACACGCTAAAGGAACCGCTGCTTTGGCGCTTATTGCGACGTAGATATTGGTGCGAATTTGGAAAACAGTAGGTTCTCCCTTAGACTTGTAAGCAAGTCAATTTGAACCTCCAAGTTGAAGCAGTATTTTTGCAAACCCAACTCGTCCCAACCTTCTAAAACATATGGATCCCGTCTCAAATTTTGTTCACGACCGCGCCGCAGGCGTGCTTGATGTTTCGACGGTCGCGCAAGGCGCGAATAAACGCCGCCTGCGCGATCGCTACGTCGCTACCCGCTTTGCACAATTTACCGAGCCTGATTCCGCGTTGCAAAACACCAGCGAGGTGGCGCTTTGGGCGCGGCAACTGCTGGACGACGATCAGCCGCGCCTTGCTGTTGAATTGCTCCAACTCGCGCTGCAAGAGGAGCCCAAGCAGGTTCCGCTGTGGTTGTTCCTGATCGAGTTGGCGTTCCTGAATTCGGATAGCGGCGCGTTCAACGGCCTTGCTGACGAGTTCAAGCAACGCTTTGCCGCTGATAGCAATCTCGCGACGACGCTCGGCACCATCGACGCCATGGGGGTTGAGCTCGATCCGCTCGACCCACGCTATGCCAATGCAGGCCCACCTGAATTGTTGCCGAACTGGAGCACCCCCGAGGCTCTGGAACGCGACGAAGTGAAACAACGAAAATTTCACGCAGCACTGCTTGAGGCGGTCACATTCCATTCCACCCTCGGCAAGAATTGACGGACGCGCGGATGAAATTTACCACTGGCGGCGGCGCGGAACCTGGCTTGCAATTAACGCGCGCGCATCGCGCAATGACCGATCACCATTTCACGTTGGAACGCGAGCTCGACAAGAAAAAGACGCTCGACTCGATGATGGCGATCACGCGCGCATTGCGCGAGTTCGAGGAGTTTTCGCACAAAGATCGCGAGCAATTTTTGCAAGGGGGCTTGACCGCCACCGATGGTGACCGTGTGGTCGGCGAGTGGGTGGCGGATGGCTATGATGCGCTCGCCCGCATGGCGCGCGAGCTACTGCCGCAGGGCATGGATGACACGGCGCCAGATCGTTTGATGGTTGCGCCGGCCTGGGCGCTGGCGGTGCTGCTCGCGGCGCACGCGAGCAAGTGGCGCAAGATGTGCGGGCGACTCGCGGATGCAGAGGGACGCGCGCGACTGCACAAAATTTTTCGTTCGGCGGTGATGGCCGGTATCGAGGCGAGCGTACTCAACATCAGCATCGACCGCCGCGTAGTCGAGACCACCGTCGAGTCGCTATATGTGCGTGCGCTGCTGATTGATCGTTTTGGTGGCGGCAATTTATCGCCTAAGCGATTGGAGATTCTCGATAGCTGGCTGATCGCATGGATGGGCTCACTCTGGCTCTCACGTAAACCCACGCCAGGCGTGCCGACGCTGGCCGTCGACACCGCGAATCCGGCGCGTGGACTGGCACGACATATATCGAGTGAGCGCGCCGATTTTTTCCTCGCGGTAAAGCCGTTACAGCGTCAGTTGGATCGCGCCATCGAATCGTTTCATCAAGGCGAGATTTTCCCCGGCTGGGGCATCGGCTTGGTGTTCCGAATGGAAGAGCACATTGCGGTGCTGGATTTTGTTGAACGTGAATTGAACCTCATCGAAAACGCCAGTACGCAAAAAGCCAAGCGCTTCGTCGTCGGTGCATCGGCGCCGGTCAGCGTCTTTACTGGCTTCAATGATGTTTACAATCTGGCGCTCACCTCGCAGAGCACACTCACGCAATCTGTGGGTTCCAGCGCGCAGGGCAGCATGACCGGCGCCTTCGTCGCGCCGGCGGCGCTACGATTTGCGGCAATGGCGCAAGCGGGTGCCCTCACCGATACCGACCCGTCGCGTAGCCCGGTACTGTTGCTCGATATCAGCGAATCGGGGCTGGGCCTTGAGATGGCTGCGGACGACGCCGCAAAGCTCGCGCTCGATGAACTCATCGCCGTTCGCGTGGAAGAAAGCAAGCCATGTGTGCTGGGCATCGTGGTGCGCAAGGCCAACGTCCGCAACGCGTATTCGACCACCGTCGGTGTCAAAGTCATCACCAAGATGCCATTGCGCGCGAACCTTGAACTGGTCACCGAGCGCACCGTGCGGCAAAGCAGCATGGGCATTTTTGTCGCCGGGCATGCCGGACACGGCTTTGCCGATTCCATCATCGTCACTGACAGCGTCTACCGCACCAGACCGACACTCAAAGTGATGATCGCCTCAGGCGTGTTTCACATTCGCTTGGGTCGCGTTCGCCATCAAGGGGTGGGCTGGAAACTCGCGGCGGTTGATGTTGTTGAGGCGCGCTAGCGCACTTTAGCGCGGCCGCCTATCGAGATGCGGTGGCCACAACCATTTCGCCATCAAGTGGTCGAACCGTTTACAGGTTGGTTCAGCGACCGTTCAGGACTCGCGCCATTTGTCTTGCTATCGATGCTGCTGCACGTGTGGTTCATCGTCTCGTTTGGGGATGCTACCGGCGCACGTGCCATCGATGGCGCAAACGTCTTGGGTGGCTTCACTGCGCGCTTGCAGGGCATCGTCAACAACGCGAGTACAGTTGTGCCTGCACCTGCTCCTGCTCCTGCACCTGCACGAAGTGCCGACATTTCCGCCTCTGTCGGACCATTATCGCCCTCGCTCTCTGCCGACGCCACTTCATCGGTGCCGCCGCCATTGCCTGAACAGGCTTCACCGCCCGCGGCAGTAGTCCAGGCCGAAAAAATAGTCGTGCCGGAATTAGTGCCGCTGCTCGCTAAAGAAGTGGACGTGCCTGCGACCGCCTTCGTGGTGCCGCTATTCGTCCCGCCTATTGAGGCCGCAGTACGCAAAGCCCCAGCTATTCCATCGCCCCCAGCCGTCGCCAACGCCGCGCCGGTTGCGATCACGTCACTGCCCAACATCGAACCAACCCCGGCATCAAGAATCGAGCGCGAGATCGCCCCAGCGCTGGTCGCGCCGATGAGTGTGGCCGCGCCCGCACTGATTGCACCGATCGCGGCGGCGCGCGCCACGCCAAACTTGGCACCGGTAGTGCAGGCAACGCCCGAGACGCCGATCCCAGTGGCGATTCCCGCCGCTATCGCCCCGACAGTACCGACAGCAGCGGCGACGCCCGTGCTCGCAGCCCCTGAGCCGATTCCGATGACGCCAGCGAAGGTCGTTGAGGTACCGGTGGCCCTTCCGCCCGCGCTGGTGCCGACTGCCATTGCGTCACCCGCAAAAACGGAACGCGATTTGGTTCCGTACGCGGCACCGCTATTGAGCGATTTACCAAGTGCCAAGCCAGAGGCCAGCGCACGCGTCCCGAGCGCGGCTCCGACAACGGCCACTTCAGCACGACCGGTCAACGCTCCCGTCTCCGCAACCGGCGCAGCGGCACGCGCGACCGACGATATTTTTGGCGCACGCCGCGACGGGGAGGGCGGTGGTGCACCCGGCACAGCAAAAGCCACGCCGCGCATCGACCTCGACGCCGCACGGCAACGTGCCCGCGAACTGGGCAGCGAAGGCACGGGGCCACGCACCGTGTTCGCGTTCCCAACGCCACCACCTGAAGTCGTGAAGAAAAAGAAAGTCGAAGAAGTATTCGACAAAGCCCTGAAGCGTCCTGATTGCAAAGACGCTTACTCGGACATGGGACTCGCCGCCGTCGTGCCGCTGGTGCGTGATGCGGTAACGGAAAAAGGGTGCAAGTGGTAGGCGCTGAAGTGCCAGTCTCTGCCACCCTTCCAGCGCTAAAACCAAAACCGCTGAATCGCCTTCGTCTGCGTTACGCCATTCACGTTGTAGGTCATCGTCGCCGTATCCTGATCGCGGAAATCCAGACTCATCGAGCCCACCAGTTGCGAACGGAACAACTGCGGATTGAAGTTGGTGCCCAGCCAAGGACTGCCGGTCGTGCTATACAACTGCCCCTCACAAGTCGTCCCCACCCACAAGCAACCCGGCAACACATACCACGTCGTATTGCCATTCGCGTCATACGTATACCAAGACGCAAACACGCTCTTATCCCGCTGCGCAATCGCCAGCCCCCAGCCATTCTCCGCATCCCCGCCCCACCACAGATCCTTCACCGTAATGCGCGGCTGATCGTCTGGTGTTGCATACGCAAAGCGGCTCAGCGACTTCCTCGCCGTCACCCCGCTGATCGTGTAATCAAAGCTTGCACTGTTGTTGCTCGCAAAGGTCAACGTCCCTGTCCCCACCGACGCCCCCGGCTGCCACTTGCTCGCGTCATAGACGCTGAACAGCGAGCCACGTGGCTGATAGATCGAGCCAGTAAAGCGCGTGAAGTCCGCATTCCACGTGCCACCCGACATCACATACCAGACTGGTTTACCGCTCGCGTCATAGACATAGAACGCATTGAACTGCTGCAACCCCTTCTGCGTGATGTGCATGCCCCAGCCGGATTCAGCATCACCTGCCCACCAGATGTCGTTGTAGTCGAGGGGGCCGGTGGCGGGGGAGTTGGTGTAACGCAACTCTATTCCGAGGTCGTTCAACGGATCCTGCGAATAATTCGCGACGTAGCCGACCCCCCCTGCTACAGCCCTACTGGTGCAGGTAGCAACTGCGGTGTTCACGTCCTGCGGGAGGCTGCGGGTGGGAACACTGGAACAGCCGGGAAGCGGTACGTCCACGTATAGGTTGCTACCGTTCGCGTCGAGGATACTGCGAAACGCGGTGAACCTCACCACGCCGTTGGGGGCGTTGCCACGTGCGAGGGCAGTTAGGACGATAGGCCAGTTGGCGCGCGGGTTGGTGACGTCGAAGGAAAGCGTCAATTCTCGAGGTAACCCGGTCGCGGTCAGCCTAGTGGCAAATGTGCCAGCGAGGTTATTCACGTCACCGCTGTAGGTGACATTGACCGTCACCGGCTGGCGAGGGATAACCTTCGGCACGCAGGTGGGAGGAATCACTGCGCGGCCAGCCAACACAGGCAAAAACGAGCAGCTAGGCGGGATGGTGCTCGCGGGGTCGGTGGTCCAAAGGATGAAGCCGGATGGATTGTTGCCGGTGATGGTGATGATGAGTTGGTAGGGTTGGCCTTCGACGATTTGTGCTGGGCTTGGCGTGACGGTGATCGGTGCGGGGAGGACGCCTTGACCGCCGGCAAGTGCGCCGAGAGAAGGGCTGTCGTTGACACTCCCGCCGTAGGTGACGGTGATGACACGGGGGCCAACGGTGGCGAAAATGGTGGTGCAGTTGGCGGTGCCTTTATTGAGGGTAATTGGAGCGCAGCCTCTGATCGGGACGCCGTTGGCTTTGAACACAACGGAGCCGACGGGCGAGTTGCCCGTTACTTGCACCGCATAGGTGACCAGCTCATTGATCTTGGCTGGATTGCGCGACGACGTCAGTTGCGGTCGAACAGCGAATCCGTACGTGGTCACCGGGGTCGTGCTGCTCGTTTCGGTGTTGTCGCCGAGCTGACCGCCGACGTTGCTGCCCCAGCATTGGGCCACACCCGCAGCGGTGACCGCGCAGTTGTGGGCATACCGGGCCGAAATGGCCGCGATCCCGCTGCTGAGACCGGTCACGTCTGTTGGAGTGAGGCGCTGCGTGATGGTGCCGCCGCCAAACGGACTAGTGTCGATTGAGCCCCAGCATTTGACGCCGCCTGCGAGGGAGAGCGCGCAGGCTCGTCCATGACCCGTCGCGATGGCCGTGACTCCACTACTGAGGCCGGTCACCTCTACCGGTAGAGAGGAGTTCGTGACGGTGCCGTCGCCAAGCTGACCATTGCTGTTGCCGCCCCAGCATTTGACCCCGCCGACGACCGTGAGCGCGCAGGTGTGGTTAAAACCTGCCGCAATGGCTGCAACCCCGGTGCTGAGGCTGGTCACGTCGACCGGTGCGCCACGACCCGTGGTAGTGCCGTCGCCGAGCTGACCACTCGCGTTGCTACCCCAGCATTTGACCCCGCCCGCAGTGGTGAGCGCGCAGGTGTGGGCATACCCCGCTGCAATGCCTGCGACCCCATTGCCGAGTCCGGTCACGTCTACTGGTGTGGGGCGCTGGGTGAAGCTGCCGTCACCAAGCTGATTTTCGGTATTACGACCCCAGCACTTGGCACCGCCCGTGACTGTAAGCGCACAATTGTGAGCGCCACCGGCCGCGATAGCCGTTACCCTAAAGTTAAGGCCGGTCGCCGTTACCGGCACACTACTGCCCCTGTTGGTGCCGTTGCCAATCTCACCATCGAAGTTATTACCCCAGCATTTGACATCACCTGCGGCCATGAGCGCACACGTGTGGTAGGGACCCACCGCAATCGAAGCAACCCCAGTACTTAGGCTAGTCACGTCTGTGGGCTTACGGGGGTAGCTGATGCCTGTGGTGATGAGCTGATTCGCAAAGTTACCCCAGCATTTGACTCCACCTGCGGACGTCAGCGCGCAGGTGTGGAAGTCGCCCACTCCAATGGCCGCGACCCGCTTGTTGAAGGCGTTCACCTCTATAGGCATGAGGCCTTGAGTCGTGGTGCCATCGCCAAGCGAGCCATTGAAGTTGCTGCCCCAGCATTTGACGCTGCCCGCAGCCAAGAGTGCGCAGCTATGGGCACCACCCGCGGCAATGGCTGCAACGCCAACGTAGAG
>JAYTVA010000113.1:0-13499 GCA_043744255.1 Burkholderiales bacterium
GTCCCCATCGTCTAGAGGCCTAGGACACCGCCCTTTCACGGCGATAACACCGGTTCGAATCCGGTTGGGGACGCCAGTAAACAGAACGGCTTAGAGAAATCTAAGCCGTTTTTGTTTGGTTGCGAGAATCTTAAACGGCGGGGGATTGCGGTTCAGTCGGTGGCATCCAGTACCACGCGCGCAATGTATGATTGAAGCTAACCCATTTCACTGAATTTCACATGACCGCCCCCGAATTCGATACCGCCCGTTTACAGGCTTGGTTCCATGAGAACTTGCCGGAATTCGATGGCGCAATGAAACTCACCCGCATCAGCGGCGGGCAATCCAACCCGACTTTCTTCGTCGAATTCGACAATCACTCACTCGTACTACGCAAACAACCGTCCGGCCCGTTGCTGCCGTCTGCACATGCGGTGGATCGCGAATTCCGCATCATTCGCGCGCTTGCTGGGAGCGCCGTTCCCGTACCTGAAGCGCTGTGCTACTGCGATGATCGAGAAGTCATTGGCACGCCGTTCTACGTCATGAAGCGGCTCGTGGGGCGCATTTTTCCGAGCTACTCGCTCACCGAGATTCCAGCGGTCGAACGCCGTGCGTATTACATGGCGATGGCTGAAACGCTCGCGAAGCTGCACGCAGTCGATTGGTCGGCCATGGGCCTCGCGGATTTCGGCAAGAGTGGCAATTTTTTTTCGCGGCAAGTGTCGCGCTGGGCGCGTCAATGGGCGTCATCGAAAACTACCGACAATCGCGACATTGATCGCCTCATCGAATGGCTCCCCGCCAACCTCCCCACCGACGACACCACCACCATCGTCCACGGCGATTTTCGCATGGGCAATTTGATGTTTCACCCGACTGAACCGAAGGTGATTGGTGTGCTCGATTGGGAACTGTCCACTCTCGGGCACCCGATGGCGGATGTGGGTTATAGCTGTATCGCGTGGCACATGAAGGGTCATGAATTCGACGGCATTCTCGGCCTCGACCTCGCGGCTGAGGGCTTGCCGACACAGGCGGAATTTATCGCGCATTATCAGCAGTCGGGTGGGCATCGCGAAGCACTCACACCATTTCATCTAGCGCTGTCGATGTTTCGCTTCGCAGTCATTCTCGAAGGCGTCGCCGCGCGGGCGCAAGCGGGCAATGCGGCCAATGCCGATGCGGCGGAAGTCGGCGCGTTGGCGGCGTCGTTTGCACGCCGCGCGGTTGAACTCACGTCGTAGCATTCGCGTCGCTAATCACATGAAACTGAACAAGGAGTCACACCAATGAAACTCAACGCCACCATCACCGCCATCGTCACCGGCGGTGCCTCCGGGCTCGGCGAAGCCACCGCGCGCCGCCTCGCCGCCAGTGGTGTACGCGTCGCGATTTTTGATTTTAATGCAGACGCGGGTGAGCTCATCGCACGCGCAATCAATGGCGTGTTTTGCAAGGTCGATGTGACCAACGAAGTGGAAGTCGATGCAGGCTTCGCCAAAGCGCGCGCCGCACTCGGGCAGGAGCGTTTGTTAGTGAATTGTGCGGGCACCGGTGATGCAGTCAAAACCGCCAGCCGCGACAAAGAAACTGGTGCAATCAAATCGTATCCGCTCGCCAAATTTGAACGCATCATTCAAATCAATTTGCTTGGCACCTTTCGCTGCCTTAGCAAATCGGCCGCTGGCATGCTGACCCTCGATGCAAATGAAGATGGCGAGCGCGGCGTGATCGTCAACACCGCCTCGGTCGCCGCCGAGGACGGGCAGATTGGGCAAGCCGCCTACAGCGCATCAAAGGCGGGCGTGGTTGGTATGACGCTGCCCATCGCGCGCGATTTGATGGGCGAGGGGATTCGTGTGAACACGATTTTGCCGGGCATTTTTGCCACGCCATTGTTGATGGCGCTGCCGGAAAAGGTGCGTGATTCGTTGGCGGCGTCCGTGCCATTTCCCAAGCGATTGGGTAGGCCAGAGGAGTTCGCTGCCTTGGTCGAAACGATTACTACGAATGCGTATCTCAATGGTGAGTGCATTCGCCTTGATGGGGCGATTCGGATGGCACCAAGGTAGGCGGGCTCTTCGCGACTCGTAAATTAGTTCAATCTTGCGTACGTCACCCCGGAATGCGCTTCGCTCCTTCCGGGCTACACGCTGGCTGGAACGCCGCGCGGATATTGGCGTTTGGTGAAATTCACCATATGCTTCGCGCCCATAACATGGGTCGCATCGAACACTGGCTTTACATTCCAAGCTACTCACGCATCCCAAATAATTATCATTCTAAGCGCGCCTTACGCGAAGAATCTCGTCCCCACAAAGTGAGGTAGCGATCCTTGACTAACAATCCCTACGCCGCTTTACAACCCACCGCCCCCGCACAGACATCCAAATTACGCGGCGCAGGATCAATCATCACCTTGCCGTCGATGACCATCGCATCGTAGGTGTTGAGCGCATCCATACACGGCGGCGCTTCTACGCGCCCGGTCGGGATGTGAAACAAGCCTTGGTGAAAATTACATTCGATGAGTTCGCCGTCGATCTCGCCTTCCGACAGTGAGCCGGGGCCGTGGGTGCAGGCGTCATCGGTGACGTAGAATTTGTCACCGAGATTGAATACCGCGAGTACCAAGCCTTCGCATTCGACTTTGAGCGCGCCGCCTTCGGGAACATCAGTGATGGCGCAGACGGCCAGGGTGTGGGTGGTGACAACAGACATAGCAGCAATCCAAAAAACGTTAATGCGAGCAGCGCAAAATCAAGCGATAAATTTCACAGAATTAACGCGCGGGGAACATACTTTCGTTGACATGAATTTCATGCGGATGATACCTTAGCCCTTCAAACGCGGAACGCTGTTCCAAATGTCGGAACACCATTTTTTTCACCGGCGCGCGCCGGTTTTTTTGAAACGATGATCGATGAAAGCTGAACAAAACGAATACCTGACCCGCACCAACGCAGGCACGCCGATGGGCGAATTATTTCGCCGTTATTGGCAACCGATTTTGTTGTCGTGGGAATTGCCTGACGCCGATGGCGCGCCGGTGCGCGTGAAGGTGTTGGGTGAGCGCATGGTCGCGTTTCGCGATAGCGCAGGCAAGCTCGGGTTGATCGACGAATTTTGCGCGCATCGCGGTGTGTCACTGTGGTTTGGCCGCAATGAAGAAAACGGCATTCGTTGTCCGTACCACGGCTGGAAATACGATGTGAACGGCCAGTGCGTCGAGGTGCCATCCGAAGCCGAAGAGAGCGGCTTCTGCAAAAAAATCAAATTGAAGTCATATCCCCTGGTCGAGCAGGGCGGAGTGATCTGGACCTACATGGGCCCGGTCGATGTCACGCCGCCATTGCCTGCGTGGGAATTCGCGACCGTGCCGACTGCGCAGAGCTATATGTCGAAACGTTTGCAAGAATGCAATTGGTTGCAGGCGATGGAAGGTGGCATTGATTCGTCGCACGTGTCGTTCTTGCACAGTGGTGCCTTGAATTCCGATCCGTTGTTCAAAGGTGCCAAGGGCAATCAATACAACATGGGCGACAAGAAGCCGGTGTTTGAAGTCGTCGATAGCGATGGCGGGCTCTACATTGGCGCGCGGCGCAATGCTGAAACTGGTCATTACTACTGGCGCATCACGCCGTGGGTGATGCCCTGTTTTACGATGGTGCCGCCGCGTGGCGATCATCCGCTGCACGGGCATTTTTGGGTGCCGATGGATGATGAAACTTGCATGGCGTGGAGCTTTGACTATCACCCCGTGCGTGCGCTTTCCACGACGGAACGCGCGGCGATGGAAGATGGTAAAGGCGTGCATGTAAAAGTCCATCCGATCACCTTCCGTCCGCTGCAAAATCGCGATAACGATTACTTGATGGATCGCGATGCGCAGAAATCCGGACGCGCCTACAGTGGCATCGAGGGCATCGGCATGCAGGACGCGTCGTTGCAAGAGAGCATGGGTGCCATTGCGGATCGCACCAAAGAAAATTTGGTGAGCACCGATAACGGCATCATCATGGCGCGGCATCGTTTGCTGCGCGCGGCGAAGGCGCTGGCGGAGAAGGGCACACTGCCGCCGGGGCGCGAGGCTGAGCAGCAGCAGGTGCGCTCGGCCGCGATGGTGTTGCCGGTAGGCACGCCATTTAAGGATGCGGCGGCGGACGCGTTGCAGGCACGTGAGGGTGTGGCGCAGAGTAGTGTTTAGGTTTTTGCCTGCCACGCTAGAGCAACTTCGTTGCTGTTGTAACGAAAACCCTCTCCCCAACCCCTCTCCCATCTAGGGAGAGGGGCTTCAATCAAAACCAAAAGGTACACCGTGGAAAAAGTTCTCGCCGCCGTCAAAACCGGCCCCAGCAAAACTGAAATTCGTGAATACCCGATGCCGGAAATCGCGGAAGATTCGGCGTTGATGAAAATGGAAGTCGCTGGTATTTGCGGCACTGACGTGAAGATGTACAAGCAGCCGTTGACTAATGGCAACACCATCATCATGGGTCACGAGAACATCGGCATCATCGCCAAGGCCGGCCGCAAGTTCACCGAGCGCAAGGGCGTGAAAGAAGGTGATCGCGTGTTCGTGGAGCACTACGTCTCGTGCGGCAAATGCGAGTGGTGCCACCTCGGCCAATATCGTCATTGCGAAGCGACTGACTGGCGCTCGAATCCGGACGGCATTCGCTACGGCTATACCTCGGCAGAACGCGCGCCGCATTTGTGGGGCGGCTTTGCGCAGTATGTCTATTTGCCATGGAATTCGGTGGTGCATAAGGTGCCCGACAACGTATCGCCTGAGTTGGCGGGCATCGTTACGCCGCTCGCCAACGGTATCGAATGGGCATTGTTTGATTCGGGCGTGGGCTATGCGTCCACAGTATTGATTCAAGGCCCCGGCCAGCAGGGCCTTTCGCAGATCGTCGCGTGCAAACAAGCGGGTGCCGATCTCATCATCGTCACTGGCACCAGCAAAGACACGGCGCGCATGGAAATCGCCAAGGTGCTCGGTGCGGATTATGTGATCGACGTGAACAAGGAGGACCCGCTCGCGTGCATCATGGAAATCACCGGCGGCAAGGGTGTGGATGTGGCGCTCGATTGCACGGCGGGTGCGGGCACCCATGCGGTGTTGCTCGGTGTGGAAGCATTGAAGCGCAAGGGCGGCACGTTGCTGATTCAAGGCGAGATGGCCGAATTTCCGAATTTTCCGATTGGCCGCGTGACGGTGAAATACATCACCATCAAGAGCGCGCGCGGGCACAGCTTCAAGTCGTGCGAACTTGCGCTGCAGCAGTTGGCCTCGCATCGTTTCCCACTCGAGAAAGTGACCACGCATACCTTCGGCTTGAACGAGGCCGACTACGCAATCAAGTCGGTCGGCGGCGAAGGGGCAAAGGACGTCATCCACGTTTCGCTGCTGCCCTGGAAATAGTGACTCCATCGCGAATTCCAGTCACGGTTTTAACGGGCTACCTTGGCGCTGGCAAGACCACCTTGCTTAATCGCATCTTGTCGGAGCCGCACGGTAAGCGTTATGCGGTCATCGTCAATGAATTCGGCGAGATCGGCATCGACGGTGATTTGATCGTCAATGCCGACGAAGAGTTGTTCGAGATGAACAATGGCTGCGTGTGCTGTACGGTGCGCGGCGATTTGATTCGTACGCTACATGGCTTGCTCGCGGAGCCCGGCAGGTTTGATGGCATCGTCATTGAGACCACTGGCCTCGCTGCACCCGCGCCGGTCGCGCAAACATTTTTTGTTGATCATGTGCTGCAAGAAAAAACCACGCTCGATTCCGTGACCACGGTGGCCGATGCGTTTCATTTGCGTGCGCGCCTGCACTACAGCGCCGAAGCAGCCGAACAGATTGCTTTCGCCGATCAGATCGTGCTGAACAAAATTGAACTCGTGTCGGACCAAGAGTTGGGTGAAATTGAAAACGAAATCCGCCGACTCAATCCGATCGCACCCATTCATCGTGCCCAGCGCGCGGATGTTGCGTTGAGCAAGGTGTTGAGTCGTGGCGGGTTTGAGTTGGATCGCATCGTGTCGCTAGCACCGGATTTCTTGCATGCCGAAAGCGACCACGCACCTACCCACGTACATGACGAACATTGCGACCATAACCACGATGACCACATCCACAAAAGCGGCATCGACAGCATTTCGCTCGAATCGCAACTGCCCATGGATCAGGAAAAAATCACCACATGGTTGACCGCGCTGATTGAAACGCACGGCGGCGATATTCTGCGCAGCAAGGGCATCATCGCGTTGCAAGGCGTTCCAGCGCGCATGGTGTTTCAATCCGTGCAGCGATTATTTGAAGGTGATTTGCAACGTGCGTGGCAGCCGGGTGAGGCGCGGGTCAGTCGCTTGGTGGTGATTGGCCGGAAGCTCGACGGTGCCAGTATCCGCGCAGGCTTTGCGGCCTGCGTGGCATGAACGCCACCCATGCTGGGCAACACGCGCAAAAGCCCGCAACACCTAGCCGCGCTGACCGCAATCAGCAGGTGGACACGCGAACGTTTTCGCCTGCCCGAGTCGTGTGCGGTCGTGGTGACAGAAATGGATTGCGCGCTACCCGGCTGTCCACCGTTAGAAACAGTCGTGGCGTTTTGGTCAGCAGACAACACGCGGCATCATTTCAAAATTTTCAAACCGGCGCTCGACGTGCTACCCGATGATTTGCCGTATACGTGGATGATGAAATCACTCGCGGTGGCTGAGGGATTTGAATGTGATTGCTGCTGAACAACACAGGAATTGAGCAATGCAAAAACTAACCGCCGTCTCCCGCACCCAAGGCAACAACCGCGCCATCAAAGACGGTACCGTCCGTCCAAAAACCGTCGAACTCAACTTCATCGAAGTTGATCCGCTGATCGACGCGTTCCGCCGCATGGTGCGCGCGAGCGAATTCGATGTGTCCGAAATGGCGCTCACCACTTACATCTGCGCACGCGCGCACGGCAAGCGCATCACGGCTTTGCCGATTTTTCTGGTGCGCGCATTCCACCACGGTGCCATATTGGTCAACGCCCGCGCCGGTATTGGTGTTCCAAAGGATTTGGAAGGCAAACGCGTCGGCGTTAATCGCGGCTACACCGTCACCACCGGTCTCTGGGCGCGCAACGTTTTAGCGCGTGAACACGGTGTTGATCTCAGCAAAATTACCTGGGTGTTGTCGGGTGACGAACACGTCGCCGAATATCGTCCGCCTTCCAACGTGGTGCCAATTGAAAAAGGCAAAAAAATCGCTGACATGCTCATCGCCGGTGAACTCGCCGCCGCCATCGGTGTGGAAGTGGATCATGCCGATGTGAAGCCACTCATCGCCAATGCGAAAGAAGCCGGATTCGCCGCGCTCAAAAATCGTGGCCACTATCCAATCAATCATCTGGTCGTGGTGAAGGACGAATTACTCGCGGCGCATCCCGCGCTGGCGACCGACTTGTTCAACGCGTTCGCCGAATCTAAGCGCGTGTACGTCGAGCAATTGAAAAACGGCACACTCGATAGACTCACGCCGATGGACGCCATGCACCAACGGGTCATGGAAATCACCGGTCGTGACCCCTTGGCCTACGGCATTGAGCCGAACCGGGCAGTGCTGCAAGATGCAATTGAAAGCGCGCTGGAGCAGGGCATCATCACCCAGCGCGTAACCGTGGACGAGTTGTTTGCCGAGAGCACGCGAACGTTGACCGGCTAGTCGATAGTTTTACCGCCATCCCACCCTCTCCCGCAGGCGGGAGAGGGAAGCCGACAGGCTGGGAGAGGGTGGTCAAACGGGCGAAAAAATTCACTGAACAAGAAAGCAATGACCATGCAAACCAACGAAACCAAAGTCACCATCCCCGCCTTGCAACAAATGAAACGCGACGGCAAGAAAATCGTCGGCGTGGTTGCATGGGATTATCAAATCGCACGTATCGCTGATAGCACCGGCGTGGACATCGTCTCGGTGGGCGACACCGTTGGCGTGAATCTTTGGGGCCACGCCAACCCGCTCGAAGTCACCATGGACGAAATGCTGATCGTCACCAAAGCCGTGCGACGCGGCGTTTCGCGCGCGCTGGTGAGTGTCGATTTTCCGTTCGGCCCTTTGCAGGAAGGTAGCGACGCGGCACTCAAGGCGGCGATTCGCTTCGTCAAAGAGGCCGGTGTCGATATGGTCAAGCTCGATGGCGCGGCTGATTTTCCGGAGGCCGTGGAGACCATCGCGCGCGCCGGCATTCCCGTGTTCGCACAAATGGGCGTCACGCCGCAGACCGCGCTGCAATACGGCATTCCCTACGGTGCGCAATCGGGCGCGGCAATCCCCGAGGCGCTGATGAAAAAATTAGTCGCGCAAGCGAAACGCCTCGAAGACGCTGGCGCGTCGCTGCTTGACTTCACCAATTCAGGACCCGAGGCTGGGCCCGCCGTGGTGAGCGAAGTCGCGATTCCGGTGATCGGTGGATTCGGTGGTGGACCGTGGCTTGACGGGCGCATGCGGATGGCGCACGCCGCCATTGGCTACGCGGCGAGCAATGTCGGATCGACCGCACCCGCTTATGCCAACGTCGCCACCATCACCGATAGTGCCTTGCGAGCGTTTGCGGACGACGTACGCGCGGCGCGCCAGATCAAGGGCGCGACTGGTGTGAAGAAGATCGGGTAGGTCGCGATCATGCCAACGGTAAAAATTGATGGCATCGCGACCAACTACGAAATCATCGGGAACGGCGCGCCGTTATTGATGTTTTCGCCAGGCGGCTTTGACGCGACGCTCGAAAAATGGCGCTCGCTAGGCGTGTATGCGCGGGTCAAGCCACTTGAACATTTGAGCAAATATTTCCAGTGCATCGTCTTTGATCGCCGCGAAACCGGACACTCTGGCGGGCGAATCGAAGCCGTTACCTGGGCCGATTACGTTGCGCAAGGCAAAGGGCTGCTCGATCATCTTGGTATCGAACGCGCGCATCTCATGGGTGGCTGCATGGGCTGTTGTCCGGTCGTCGCCTTTGCCGTCGCTTACCCGGCAGCGACCGCCAGCATGGTGCTGTGGTGGCCCGTCGGTGGCGCGAAATATCGCATCAACGCTGAGACACGATTTCGGCAACACCTCGCGTTCGTGAGCGAGCAAGGGTTAGCGGCGGTGGTGGCCCTCGTGCAAAGCCACACCAAGTCATTCAGCGAGGATCCGCGCGGCGGTCCATGGGCATCGGTGATTCGCAGCGACGTTGAGTTTGCCGCTCGTTACGCACACTTCGATTTGGAAAAATACCAAGCGCTCGTCACGCAACTCGTGCGAAATCTGTTTGACCGTGACACGGCGCCGGGTGCTGAGCCCGAAGATTTGTTGAAGCTAAACATTCCCACGTTGATCGTGCCGGGTCGCGATGCTTCGCACGCCACCTCGGCCGCACGCTATCTTGAAGAATGTATTCCCAATGCCGCGTATTGGGACGCCGCGCCGGACGCGCAGACCGAAGAAGCTTCTGCTGCGAAACTACTCGACTTTCTTAAGGCTGCCAAATGAGTGAACTTACCGACATCCGCCGCGACTTCGAGCGCGTCGCACCCGACACCGTAACCGCAATCTCGGCATTTGCCTCGTCGATCATCGCCGATGTCGCCGGTCGCCGTGGCGCGATGGATGGCCGCATCGCCGCGCTGACGCCGACGATGCGCCTCGCGGGGCCTGCGTTCACCATCGACATCCGACCCGGTGACAACTTGATGATCCACGCTGCGATGGCGATGGCCAAGCCCGGCGATATTTTGGTGATCGATGGCAAGGCAGATCGCGGCACCGCGCTGATGGGCTCGATCATGATTAACGCGTGCAAAAAATTAGGGCTCGGCGGTGTGGTGATCGACGGCGCGGTGAGGGATAGCGAAGAATTGTGCGCGCTAGGATTCCCGGTCTACGCCATCTGCACCAACCCCAACGGCCCCAACAAATACGCGCCGGGTCGCATCAACTGGCCGGTGTCGTGCGGTGGCGTGGCGGTGCAGCCCGGTGATTTGGTGTTGGGCGATGCCGATGGTATCGTCGTGGTCGAACGCCGGAAAGCCGCGTCCTTGCTGGGTCTTGCGGCAAAGAAGGTCGCGGATGAACAGGCGCGTCTCGCCGATATTGCGAGCGGCAAGAACATCCGCCCGAAGTGGCTCGAAGGATCACTTCGCGCGGCGGGAGTGCTACAAGAAGGCGAGTCGCTGTAGCGCGCCGTCAGTTCATGCCGCGCGTTTTAGCAGCAATGCCAACAACGCCATCGCCGCCGTGATGAACGCACCCGCCAAAAACGGTGTCTGCGCGCTGAATTTTTCGGCAAGCACGCCACCCAGTGCCATCCCGGCACCAATGCCGCTGACAATAAACGTCGCTGACCACGTGAACGCCTCGGCGGCATATTTCGCTGGTGCCAAGCGTGAAACCAAGAAACTTTGCGCCGCAATCGACGGCGCAATCGTTGCCCCTGCAATAAAAGCGACCACACCCAGCAGCACGAGGTCGCTGATCCAGTAGTGCAACAGCAGTGGTGCCACCATCAGCGCCAACATCACCGCGAACTGGCGCTCGACCGACCATTTCAGATGTAGCGCCCCATACACTGCGCCGCCAATGGCGCTGCCGACCGAATTGATCGCGAGCAGCACGCCGGCGAGAGCAGGAATCGCCATCGCGGTCGCGAGCGCCGGGTAGCCAACTTCGAGCAGCCCAAACGCCGTGGTGAGGCCGACGGTGGTAAAAAACAGCAGCAACAATTGCGGATCAGTGAGGGGGCCCAGCAAGTGACGTTCAGTGGCCGTCTGTTGGTGCCAATACCGGAGGGTCGGTGATTGCAAAAAAACGATGAACGCAATAAACATCAGCGCGGTCGTGGCGAGAAACGCCGCCGTGGTGCCGCCCAGCGCAATCAAGACCGCGACGATCAACGGCCCGACGGTAAAGCACAACTCCATGGTGACCGCATCGACGGCGAATGCCATGCGCCGATTTTTGTCATCCGCGAAGCGGTGTCGCCACACCGTGCGCGTGAGCGTGGAGATTGGCGCGGGAAACGCACCAGCGGCCGCGCTTGCCAGCACAACGGCCCAGTGGGGCGCGTGGCTGCGAACGACGGCAAACAATAGCAACAGCATCAGCGGCTGCGAAAAACCGGTGACGCGGAGCAAGCGATGCGGGCCGTGCCGGTCGATGATGCGTCCAGAAATCGGCGCGGTGATTGCCATCGCCAGAAAGTACGCGCCGACCGCCGTACCCGCTAACGCAAACGAGCCCAGCGCGCTGCGCAAAAACAGCAGCATCGAAAGGCCCACCATGCCGCTCGGCAGACGAGCTATCCAGCCGACCAACACCATCGCCTTCACGTCAGGCAGACTGAGAAAGTCCCGGTAGGGCGTGATGAATCGCTGCATTACGTGCTGAGCGCCAGCACGGCCAAAGTGAATCGCGAGATGCACACGAGCTGGTCGGTGTCATCGACAATTCGTATCTCCCAAATCTGCGTCGTGCGCCCGCGATGCACCGGGCGCGCAGTGCCGTGCACCCAGCCCTCGCGTACGGTGCGCACGTGGTTGGCGTTGATCTCTAGGCCGACGACATTGAATCTGCTTCGATCCACGCAACAATAACCGCCGACGCTGCCCATCGTTTCGGCCAGCGCCACCGAGGCACCGCCATGCAACAGACCGAATGGCTGGCGCGTGCGATGATCGACCGGCATTTTCGCCTTCAGAAAATCATCGCCGACCTCGGTGAATTCGATGCCGAGATGGGCGTTGAGTGTGGCGGAAGGCTGCCTCAGTTGTTCGAGTGTGAGTGGGGTGTGCCAGATCGAGTCGCTCATGCCGACCCAAACGCATTCAGACCCGTCTGCGCGCGACCAAGGATCAGCGCGTGCACATCGTGCGTGCCCTCGTAGGTGTTGACCGCTTCGAGGTTCATCGCGTGGCGGATCACATGATATTCATCGGCGATGCCATTGCCACCGTGCATGTCGCGCGCAACGCGAGCGATGTCGAGTGCTTTGCCGCAGTTGTTGCGCTTCATGAGCGAAATCATTTCCGGGGTGGCGCGGTGTTCATCGAGCAATCGCCCCAAACGCAGCGCCCCTTGGAGGCCTAGCGTGATTTCGGTTTGCATATCCGCCAATTTTTTTTGCACCAACTGCGTGGCCGCGAGCGGTTTACCGAACATGATGCGATCCATGGTGTATTGCCGCGCCTGCTGCCAGCAAAATTCTGCGGCACCCATCGCCCCCCAGCTAATGCCATAGCGCGCTTTGTTCAAACAGCCGAACGGGCCCTTGAGGCCCTTCACATTCGGCAGCAAATTGTCATCGGGCACGAACACCTGATCCATCACGATTTCACCGGTCACCGATGCGCGCAACGAAAACTTGCCCTCGATCTTTGGTGCTGACAGCCCCTGCATGCCGCGCTCCAGCACGAAGCCGCGAATATCGTTCGCGTCGTCCTTTGCCCACACCACGAATACGTCGGCAATCGGCGAATTGGTGATCCACATTTTTGCGCCGTGCAGGAGGTAGCCACCATCGACTTTCTTCGCGCGCGTAATCATCGACGACGGGTCAGAGCCTGCACCCGGCTCGGTCAAGCCAAAGCAGCCGACCAACTCGCCGGTCGCGAGTTTAGGCAGCCACTTCTGGCGCTGCGCCTCACTGCCATACGCGTGGATCGGATGCATCACGAGGGAGGACTGCACACTCATCGCCGAGCGATAGCCAGAATCGACGCGCTCGACCTCGCGCGCAACGAGGCCATAACAGACATGGTTCACACCAGCACAGCCGTAGCCTTCGATGGTGGAACCGAGCAAACCGAGCGCACCCATTTCGTTCATGATCTCGCGGTCGAACGTCTCGTGGCGATTTGCCATCAATACGCGTGGCAGCAAATTTTCCTGGCAGTAGGCGTTCGCCGAGTCCCGGATCATGCGCTCTTCATCGGAGAGCTGATCGTCAAGCAGAAAGGCGTCTTCCCATTTGAATTGGGGTTTGAGGTCGTTTGATTTCATGTCGGTTGGCAATGGATGGGCGACAACATGCATTTTACGCTGTTCAATGGCGTGGTCGGCGTGATAAGCCGACGACTCGCAACGTATGAAACGCGTTACGCCGTTCGAGCGTGCCGCACCGCGCGTGATCGGTGAACAGTCCTACAGCGCCGCGCCCTTGCGCGCAAGGGCAGCCCCGGTGACGCCCCGGGACAGGAACACCAGGAACGAATGCGCCAGCTTGCCAAACGGCAGCCAAACCAACAGCAGTTCGACGCTCAACAGGTGGAGTGCGATCGGCATTGGATAGGGCGGAGCAATGATCGAGGTCGGTTCACTGGTCCATCCGCTCAGTGCCCCCATGCCCGTGACGAGCGGCAGGAATACCACCAGCCAGCTGAAGTAATCGTCCAAACCCGACAGCAGGCGCAGCACCGGATCGGTAAGCCGTTCGAGCAAAACGACGAGCAGCCCGACGATGGTTGGTCCGACCGCAAGGTAGACC
>JAYTVA010000114.1:0-13497 GCA_043744255.1 Burkholderiales bacterium
CGAGCATCCCAGCCCCCAACAATCCGCAGCTGCTGCCGCCGCAGGAAATTACGGCGCGGGTGAAATTTGCGATATTTAGTTAAACGAACAGTATTGAGAGCTGACCCAGCAGAAGACCCGCCGGGCCGCCACCGATGATGACGACGGCGGTGCGACTATGCGCCGACACGATGGTGACTTACTTGTCGTATTGCTGAACCAGCGCTTTTGCGTCATCGCGCAATGCTTTGCCGTTGCCACCTTTGGCGGCAACGTCTTTGAACCATTCTTCATCGACCCCTTCGCTGGCTTTGACCCAACGCGCGAACTCGGCGTCGCTCAAGGTGTTGACTGTATTGCCGCGATCCGTGCTCATTTTGTGATGACGCACCACTACGGAATCAAAGCCTTTTTCGCCAGCCAATGCAGACGCTGCGGCACCGCTGTTGTCGTCGATGACTTTCTTCAATTCGGGTGACAAGCTATCGTATTTCGCTTGATTCATCAGCAGCGCGAACAAGGAATTGGAAAACTTGTAATTGCCTGCGGGCACATCCAAATGACTCTTGGCGATCTCATGCAGCTTCACCGTCGGCACGCCTTCCCATGGCACCATCGCGCCATCGATCACGCCTTTGCTGATGGATTCAGGCACGGCAGGCAGTGGCATTTGCACGGGGGCGGCACCGAGAGCGGCCAACATCCGCGAGTTAAGTCGAGTCGCAGCGCGGATCTTCAGCCCTTTTAGGTCTTCGAGTTTGGTCGCACCTTTGGCGTTCGCAAAGTGAAACGAAGAGCCATCATTGGTGTGCAGCCACAGCGGCTTCACGCCTTTGAATTCGTCGAGTGCATTTTTTTGCACATAGTGCCAAAACGCTCGGCTGGAACCTTTGGCGCTGCGCGTGAAAAACGGCAACTCAAACACTTCGCTCTTGGTGAAGCGGCCAGCAGAGTACGTCGGCAAGGTCCACACCACATCAGCAATGCCGTCGCGCGCCTGATCGAACAGTTGCGGCGGCGTGCCGCCCAAGGTCATGGCAGGATAAATTTGGCACTTAAGTTTGTCGTTGGATTCTTTGTTGATCTTGTCGCACCAAGGCTGAATCAAGTTGGCGTTGACGTTCGAAGTCAATGGCAAAAAGTGGTGCACTTTCAGCACCACCTGTTGCGCGTGTACCGAGGTGATGGCGAGCATGCCGACGACGGCGAGTAGGGATAGACGATGGTTCATATTTTGACCTACGGGTCTTTTTAAGATTGAAAAGTGCGGACGAGCACCAGCGAAATCGACGGGAAAAATAACAGCACAATGATACGGATGAAATCCGACGCTAGAAAGGGGATCACGCCCTTGAAGGTTTCAGTGAGTGGCACATCTTTGGCGAGCCGGTTGATGATGTAAACGTTCATCCCCACGGGTGGGTGGACGAGGCCGATCTCCACGACCATCAACGCAAGAATACCGAACCACACGCTCTTATCAACAGCCGCCATGCCCCAAAAATCGAGCCCCATCACCACTGGATAAAAAATCGGGATGGTCAGCAAAATCATCGCGAGGCTATCCATCACGCAGCCGAGAAAAATGTAGATCAGCAAAATCGCCGTCATCACCAGCAGCGGTGACAAGCCGGATGCCTGCACCCACGTGGCCAGTTCAGTCGGCATTTGCGATAACGCGAGGGCACTATTGAGCATGTCAGCACCGAGCAGCACCAAAAAAATCATCGCGGTCGCACTCGCCGTGCCCAACGCGCTATCGAGCAAGCCTTGCATGCGCATACCGCCTCGCACCACCGCCAGCGTGCCGCAGGCGGCAGCACCAATCGCGGCAGCCTCAGTAGGATTCGCCCAACCGCCATAGATACCCACGATGACCACAAAAAACACCACCATCACCGGCAGCACTTCCAGCATCGCTTTCATGCGTTCCGGCCATGGCGTCACTTCACCAGCAGGCCCCGCTTCGGGATTGATGCGCACAATGATTTGCACGACGATCATGTAGCCGATGGTGGCGATGATGCCCGGCAGGATTGCTGCCATGAATAATTTGCCGATGGATTCTTGCGTGAGAATCGCGTAGATCACCAGCGGGACTGAGGGTGGAATCAAGATACCAAGCGTGCCACCTGCGGCAAGGCAACCAGTGGCGAGGCTGCCCGAATAGCGGTGGCGCTTTAGTTCTGGCAACGCGACTTGCCCCATCGTGGCGGCGGTTGCGAGCGACGAGCCGCAGATCGCACCGAAGCCTGCACACGCGCCGATGGCCGCCATCGCCACGCCACCGCGCTTGTGCCCCAAAAATGCGCTGACGAAACGGAATAAACTGCGCGACAGCCCGCCGTTAGTGGCGAATTGGCCCATCAACAAAAATAGCGGGATCACCACCAAGTCGTAATTGGAGAGCCGCGCATAGGCGAGATTTTTCAGTGACGCTAACAACGACGTAGCGTCAAAGCCGCTGAGCGCGACATAGCCACCGGCACCGGCCGCGAACATGGCGATACCAATCGGCACACGCACCACCAGCATCGCCATCAGCGCTGCAAAGATGAGTCCACCCGCTGCGATCCCGCTCATGCTGCGCGTCCGCGCAACAGCCGTGAGGCCATGTAAAAACCGGCGAGTGCTAACAACACAAAGCCCGGCACCATCAGCATTTGCGCGATCCACAACGGCAGTGCAAGCACGGTGGAGGTCTCTTGCGCCTCACGCAAACCCAGCGCGCCAACGAAGGTGCGCCACGCGATCAGCGCGCCGAACAATCCGACCAAGGTTGAGCCGATGCCATCGAGTAGGCGCACATTTTTTTCGCCCCAGTGTTGCGTGAAGAAATCGACTTTCACATCGCCATGATTGAGATGGCACCACGCGAAAAAACTTGCCGACGCAAACGCCGCACACATTTGCAGCAACTCCACATCGCCCGGTACCGGCGCCGAAATAAGTTTGCGACCGACGATGGAGACAATCGACATGATGACCAACGCGATGAACACGAGCCCCCCGGCCAACGCGAGCCAACGCGCGCAGGCACGTAGCGCGCGACCATACGCGCCATGTTCTATCACTGGCGTATCCGGCATCAGCGCCGCAGGTAACGGTTCGCGCATTTTTTCTTTCGCGGCTACAGTCGCTGCTCACGAAAGAAGCCGAGCTTCTCTTGCGCAACCCGATCCGAGTATGAAAATAGGATGAGGTCACTCGTGGCGGCGATGGTTTGGCGCATCCAGCCGGGGACGACCACGACGTCGTGCGGCGCGACCGCAAAGCGCTTGCCCTCGACGGTGATGGTGCCACTGCCTTCCACCACCACATGCACCATGCTGTCGGTGCTGCGGTACGCTTGTGTAGCGAAAGCGGCCGGCAACAACCGGATCATGGTCGCCATGGTCGGCATTGCCCAGCCGCCATCGAGCGGGTTCACGTAGCGCATCAGGTGACCGTGGTGTGCGTCGGGTGCAACTGCGTGTGTGAGTGCGTGCAGCGCGTCGCGGGTACGCACATACGGGTAGTTGAAGACCGGCGAATTTTGCGACACGGCTTTATAGCCCACCGGCAACAGACCGGTGCCGTAACGCGCGAGTGAATCGCCAGTGGGGCGCGTGACTTCGGCCTCGTCGTTGGCATGCTCCTCGCGAAAGGTGCTATTAAAAAACGCAGTGATCGGAATATCGAGGCCATCAAGCCAGATCATCGGCCCGGCAGCTTCCTGGCCGTGGTGATGGAACGTCCACGACGGTGTAATCACAAAGTCGCCGGGCTGCATGATGGTTTTTTCGCCATCCACTGCCGTGTAAGCACCGCTGCCTTCGATCACAAATCGCAACGCGCTTTGCGTGTGGCGATGCGCGGGGGCAACCTCACCGGGCATGATGAGTTGCAGGCCAGCGTAGAGCGTATTGGTGATTTGCGAAGTGCCCGCCAATCCTGGGTTTTCAAGGATAAGTACCCGGCGCTCGGCTTCCTTGGCGGAGATGTTGTCTGCGGACTCCAACACATACGGACGAACATCTTGGTACGCCCAATGATGCGCAACGCCAATCGGCGTGGGCGCGGCAGGCACCAAGGACTTGAGACGCGTCCACAGTGGCGCGAGATGTTGCGTACCGGCGCGCGCGTAAAACGCTTCGCGTTGCGATTGAATGTTGGAGACGGCGGACATGATGTTCTCCTCGTTCACGCCTCGGTTAGCGGGCGTGTTGGACTTGTTGGTACGGCCAGCAACATCTTAGACTACGCGCACCTTCAATTCGCCAAATCCTTCGACGCCGCCGACCATGGTTTGCCCGCGCGTGACTGCTCCCACGCCTTCGGGTGTGCCGGTGTAAATGAGATCGCCGGGTGCCAGCGCAAAGTATTTTGAAAGGTCGGCGATCACTTCAGGAATCGACCAAATCAATTTCGCCATGTCGCTACGTTGACGATCCACGCCATCGACTTGCAACCAGATTTCGGCCTTGGTGGGATGTCCAGAAACGGCGGCAGGGGTGAGTGGGCCAATCGGCGCGGATTGATCGAATGCCTTGCCTAATTCCCATGGCCGGCCTTTGTCGCGCGATTTGATTTGCAGATCACGGCGCGTCATATCGAGACCAACGCCGTAGCCCCAAATGTGTTCGTTCGCGCGCTCGGCCGGAATATCGCGCCCGCCTTTGCCGATGGCTGCGACCAATTCGATTTCGTGGTGTAGGTCGGCGGTATGGGTGGGATACGCCATCTCGCCGGTGGTGCCTGCTGCCACCACCACGACGGCGTTGTCCGGCTTGCAAAAGAAAAACGGTGGATCGCGATCTGGGTCGAAGCCCATCTCGCGCGCATGTGCGGCGTAATTGCGACCGACGCAATAGACGCGGCGCACGGGAAATAAATCGCTGCTGCCGACGATAGGCACACCAATCGGCGCTTCGGCTGGGATGACATAACTCATGTGTGGTTCTCCAAAAAATTCAAGTCGCTAAATTAGGCAACTAAGCAGTTATCTACGCGCCAGCCATACAGCCACTCTAGCGCATCATAAAAACGTTCGGGTGCGCGGTTTTTCCACAATTCATTGCGCACCAATCGCTCGACGCCCTTGGCGTGGAAGATACGTCCCATCTCGCGCGCAGACAGCACCACGCGCGCGGTGCGGGCGATGCGCGAACGTTGGTAGTGCGCGAACGCCTTGGCGAAATCGTGGTGGTGCACCCGTAGCGCCTCGCCGAGCGTGACCGCATCTTCCATCGCCATACACGCACCTTGCGCGAGGTATTGCAGCGTCGGGTGTGCGGCATCGCCGAGCAAAGTCACGCGGCCAAACGTCCACTCACCAATCGGCTCGCGATCGGCGGTGGCCCAGCGCGTCCAATCTTTTGGCAAATCAATCAACTGCCGGGCGCGCGGCGCGATGCCCGCAAAGTAGCTTTGGACCTCCGCGTGACTGCCGACCCGTACGCCCCATTCCTCAAGCTCGCGGCTGTGGAAGGTCACGACGACGTTGTATTGCTCGCCGCCGCGCAAGGGGTAATGCACCAAGTGGCAGTCGGGACCGACCCAAATGCTCGCGGCGTTCCATTGCAGATCGAGCGGGAAATCTGCTTTGTCCACCACCGCGCGATACACCACATGCCCGGACACGCGCGCATCATCGCCCACGTATTGCCGACGCACGGCAGACTTCACACCGTCCGCGCCGATCAGCGCCACACCATGATGGGTACCGCCAGCCGCGTCATGCACGGTCACACCATCTTCATCTTGCGTGATGCGCTGCACGCTAGTGGAAGTGGCGATTTCAATTTGGCCGGACACCTGCGCGCCTTCGAGCAACGACTTATGCACGTCGGCGCGATGGATTACCGCATACGGATTGCCAAAGCGCTGACGGAACGCCTCTCCCACGGGAATGCGCCCAACCAGCGATTCGTCAATCGCATCGTGCATCACCATTTCATCGGTGTATACCGCGCGGCTGCGCGCACGCTCACCGATGCCCAAGGCGTCAAACGCCGCGAATCCATTGGGCCCTAGCTGAATGCCCGCGCCGATTTCACCGAGTGCTAATGCCTGCTCAAGCACTTTGACCGCAAAGCCTTGGCGGGTGAGAGCGAGTGCCGCAGCGACCCCGCCGATGCCGCCACCGGCGACCAACACTAATCCGTTGGAATTTCTACTCATGCGGTTAGCGGAGGCAGGTTGCTCAAAACTCTTCCGTATCCACATCTGCCTGCGCCGCTACGGAATAGCGTCCACCCGACACCGTTTTTTCATTGATGAGCGCATCGAGCCGCGCGATCACGCTGGCGTGCAAGCGCACATTACACGCCGCCACGTTGTCTGTAAGATGGTCGATCCGCGTAGTGCCTGGCAGCGCGATGATGTTCTCCCTTTTGGCGAGTACCCATGCGAGTGACAACTGCGCCGCCGTGCAGCCTACTTCCTCGGCGATGTCATTGAGACCCGCGAGCAAGCGCGCATTGACGGCGTAGTGCGGCTCTTGAAAGCGCGGCATGGTGCGGCGAATGTCTTTGGCGTCTAAGGACGATGCTTCCAGCGGCAAACCAGACAGAAAGCCACGCCCGACGGGGCTGAACGCGACGAATGCGATGCCTAGCGCTTCGCACGCATCGAGTACTGCGATTTCAACATTGCGTGACCACAGCGAGTATTCCGATTGCACTGCGGCGATGGGATGTGCGGCATGCGCGCGACGGAGGGTGGGTGCAGAAATTTCTGAGAGGCCAATCGACTTGATTTTGCCTTCACGAATTAACTCCGCCATCGCGCCGATGGTTTCTTCAATCGGGATCGTCTTGTCCCAGCGGTGCAGGTAGTAGAGGTCAATCACGTCGGTGCGCAAACGCTTCAGCGCGTCTTCACACGTCCGCCTGATCGTTGCGGGGCGGCCATCAATGACGCGCTTACCGTCGATGCCGGTCATGCCGCATTTGCTGGCGAGGAAAAATTGTTTTCGATGCGGGCTCAACACCCGCCCAACCAATTCTTCATTGGCACCGAAGCCGTACAGTGCGGCGGTATCGAACATCGTGATACCGAGGTCAAGTGCCCGAAGAAGCACGGCTGACGCGGCTTCCGGGGTGGCGGGGGGGCCGTAGGCATGGCTGACATTCATGCAGCCCATGGCGATGGCGGAGACTTCAAACGCGCCGAGTTTGCGGGTGGGCAACATTCTTAATTCGCTCGCTGGAGTTGAAGATCCAGCTGATGCAACACGCGATAACACGGCAGCACACTCGCCACGCTGGCATTCGGCTCACGGCCTTCGCGAATCGCGGCGAAGAATTCGCGATCCTGTAATTCAATGCCGTTCAGCGACACATCGACCTTGCTGACATCAATCTTGTTTTCCTTGCCATCGACCAGATCATCGTAGCGCGCGATGTAGGTGCCGGTATCGCCGATGTATCGGAAAAATGTCCCGAGAGGCCCGTCGTTATTGAAGGAAAGGCTTAAGGTACAAATCGCGCCGGTGGAACTTTTGAGTTGAATCGACATATCCATCGCGATACCTAACCCCGGATGAATCGGGCCTTGCAGTACGTTGGCCGCGACAACTTCACCGCCGGTTTGGTAGGCGAACAAATCAATGGTGTGCGCCGCGTGGTGCCACAGCAAGTGATCGGTCCAGCTACGGGCCTCTCCGAGCGCATTCATGTTGGTGCGGCGAAAGAAAAACGTTTGCACATCCATTTGCTGAATGTTGAATTGCCCCGACGTGATTTTCTGTCGCACCCACTGGTGGCTGGGATTGAATCGCCGCGTGTGGCCACACATAGCGACCAGCCCGGTTTGTTTTTGCAGCGCCACCACCGCCTCGGCGTCGGCGAGTTTGTCGGCGAGCGGAATCTCGATTTGCACATGCTTGCCCGCCTTCATGCAAGCGATGCCCTGCGCCGCATGCATCTGGGTCGGCGTACACAAAATCACCGCCTCCACCTCAGGTAGCGCGAGACTGTCAGCGAGATTGCTGGTGACGTGCTTGATGCCGTATTTTTCGGCGGCTTCCTGCGTCTTGGCGAGGTCGCGCCCGATCAACGAGACGGCCTCCACGCCGTCGATCAGCTTGATCGCGTCGAGATGTTTGAGGCCGAATGCACCAGCACCGGCGAGGGCAACTTTGATAGGTTTCATTTTTTGTTTCCTAGTTTTCCAAAATGATATTTTCCAAAATGATGTGACCGACCGCCGTGTTCGACGCGGGCACATGATAGAAACGATACAGCTCTTTCGCGTCGGCCTGCAACGCACCACGCATGATGAGCCACATGACCAGTTCGATCCCCTCGGAACCGGCCTCGCGCAGATACTCAATGTGCGGAATTTTCGCGAGCCCCTCAGGGTCATTGGCAAAGCGATCCAGAAACGCGGTATCGAATGGCGTGTTGATAAGCCCTGCGCGCGGCCCCTGCAACTGATGCGACATGCCACCGGTGCCAAACACCATCACCTTCAAATCTTGGTCGAATGACGCAACCGCTTTTGCGATTGCCTTGCCAAGATTGAAACAACGGTTTCCAGTCGGTGGCGGGTATTGCACCACATTGACCGCGAGCGGTATCACCTTGCACGGCCACGCCGCCGGCTGACCAAACATGAGCGACAGCGGCACCGTGAGGCCGTGATCGACATCCATCTTGTTGACAATCGTCATGTCGAATTCATCGAGGATTGTCGATTGCGCGATATGCCACGCCAACTCGGGATGCCCCTCAACCACTGGCACCGGGCGCGGCCCCCAACCTTCGTCGGCGGGCTGAAACGAGGCTGCGCAGCCGATGGCAAACGTCGGAATAAGCTCAAGCGAAAACGCCGAAGCGTGATCGTTGTAGACCAAAATAATCACGTCCGGTTTTTGCTCGGCGATCCAGCGCTTGCTCCACGCATAACCATCAAAGATCGGCTTCCAGTAAGGCTCTTCGGTCTTTTTTAGGTCGAGCGCCGCACCGATAGCGGGGACGTGTGACGTGCCGACACCGGCGATAATTTTTGCCATGCTGCGTTCCTCTTCTCTACTTTACGTTTGTGGTGCGCTCTTTTCCGCATCCCGCTTACTGCGATTCCCCTCTGGCGAGCGGCCACCGGCGATCATCATGTTGCGATAGTCTTCTTCGCTCACGCCGGTCATCTTCGAGGCGAGATTCTGAAACGAAAATCCATCGGTCGCGCCGATCTTGGCGAGGAAATAGATGTTGCCGCCCAGCGAAATCATTTTGTTGTAGTCGCGGGCGAGTACGGCTTCGCGCTGCGCTTCGGTCATGGGGAATTTTTTCAGGAATGCGGCTTCGTCGCGTTTGAATTCTGCGCGGGCATCGGCTTTCATCATCGACATACAGAACATGTTGAGGTGATAGCCGAGGCGCGACTGAGTCGCGTCGAAGATGGTGGTGCCCGGAATGTCGTCGAAGTCGTTGGTCGCGTTGGTCATCATGTTCCCCAGTAGAGTCGCATGGGATTATCCACCAGCAGTTTTTGTTGCAGCTCGCGCGTCACGGCGATGTGCGGGATGAAATCGACCAAGAGGCCGTCGTCGGGCATGTGGTCTTTCAAATTCGGGTGCGGCCAATCGGTGCCCCACAGCACGCGATCCGGGAACGTCTCAACAATTTTGCGCGCGAATGGGATCACGTCGCGATAGGCATTTTGCTCACCGCGAAGTGCCGAAGGCCCAGTAACGGTGAGGCGTTCGGGGCAACTGACTTTGCTCCAGACGTTGTCGTTTTCACGCATGAACTTGATGAAGAGCGCGAATTCGGGACCATCGACGGGTTTAGTGACATCCGGGCGACCCATGTGATCGACGACGACGGTGGTGGGCAACGCGTTGAAAAAATCCCATAGCTCGGGCAAATCAACCGCCTCAAAATAGATCACCACATGCCAGCCGAGCGGCTTGATGCGCGCGGCGATTTCCATCAGCTCGTCCTTGGGCGTGAAATCGACGAGACGTTTGACGAAGTTGAAGCGCACGCCGCGTACGCCTGCCGCATGCATGTCGTGCAACTCGTTGTCGGTCACGTTGCGCCGCACGGTGGCGACGCCGCGCGCCATGCCCTTCGAACTTTTGCAGGCATCGACCATCGCGGCGTTGTCGGCACCGTGGCAGGTGGCTTGGACGATCACGTTGCGGCTAAAACCGAGGTGGTCACGCAGGGCAAACAGTTGATGTTTGGACGCGTCGCAAGGCGTGTATTTGCGTTCTGGCGCGAATGGAAATTCTGCACCCGGGCCGAACACGTGGCAGTGCGCGTCCACGCTACCGGGCGGAAGTTGGAAATTGGGCGTTGACGGGTTGGGGTACCAGTCTAGCCAGCCTGGGGTTTTTTCAAAATGCATGGTGGTGGTTTCGATTCATCAAGGTAGTTAGGCTCGCCTTAGCGATAATTTATGCGCCGCAAAATCCGATCAGCCTCCACGCGCCAATCGTCACGCGTCGTGGCCTTGTCGCCAAACAATCCTTCATCCGCAAGATCAGCAACCCACGCTTGGCGCGCTGCCGTGCCACTCGCTGACCACGGCTCCAAGCCTACCTCGCGCACCGTCGCGGCGACTTCACGAACCTCCTCCGCGCGCCGCCGCCCGTGTTGGATCACACGCTGAAAAAAGTAGGTGCCTTGCTGTTCCCAATCAATTTGCGGGAAAGTTTCTTTGAGCGAAGCGATGACCTGATCCTCAACCCCGTACGCGCGCGCCGTCGTGAAGCATTCGATGACCATCGCTTCTAGGCCCTTAATCATGACGCTGCGGCACATCTTGGTGGCGGAAGCGACGCCGAGTTTTTCTGAAGCGACGGTGCACCGAAAACCGAGCGCTTCGAGCAACGGGCAAAGCGCGCTTGCGTGGGAGCCGCCGAGCAACAACGGCACGCGAATTCGGTACGGTGGCACCGAGGTCATCACCGCACCTTCGACATAGCATCCGCCCGCAGCGTCAATGGCCGCGGCGGCCTTGATTTTCGCGCCGGGTGATGCCGAGTTGAAATCGAGAAAATACGCGCCGGGGGCCACCTTCGCCGCGCACGCCTCGGCCACCGCGAGCGTCTGGCTGGCCGTCACCGCCGAGACGATCAAATCGGCGTGCACTGCCACGTCACCATGCGAAACCCCAAGCAGGACGCCGTGTTTGGCGGCATGTGCCCGCATGTCGCCCGCTTGTTCGCCGGTAAGTTTCACATCGAACGCGCTGACCGCAATGCCCGCCTGCCGTAAATCTTCAGCGAGAATTTTGCCGACTTCGCCGTAGCCGATCAGCGCAACGCGCCAACGTTTTGGATCACTCATCATCGCTCGGCGTGATTCAGTCAATGTACTTCAAGCCCGCAGCTTCCAATGGGCCACGCATGTTGTACATGTCGAGCCCCAACACGCCGACAGCGAGCTTGGCGCGCTTCTCGGTTTCCAGCGCTTCACGCTTGGCGGCGGCATCGGCTACCTGCATTGCGACAGCGGCGGGCACCACAACCACACCGTCGTCGTCGGCAATCACCACGTCGCCCGGGTTGACGTGCGCACCTGCGCAGACGATGGGGATATTCACCGAGCCGAGCGTGGCTTTCACCGTGCCCTTCGCGCTGATCGCACGCGAAAACACGGGGAAATTCATCGACGTTAAATCCTTCACGTCACGCACGCCGCCCTCAATCACGAGCCCTCTTGCGCCGCGCGCCTTGAACGAGGTGGCGAGCAGGTCACCGAAGAAGCCGTCATCGTTATCCGCTGTACACGCGGCGACCACCACATCGCCTTCCTTGATTTGTTCGGCGGCGACATGAAACATCCAGTTGTCGCCTGGGTGCATCAACACGGTCACTGCGGTGCCGCACAAATGTGCACCGGTGTAGATCGGCCGCATGTAGGTCTTCATCAAGCCGACCCGACCCATCGCTTCGTGGATGGTGGCGACGCCAAACTTGGCGAGCTTGTCCACAGCGGCGCGGTCTGCGCGCACGATGTTGCGTTTAACGATGCCTAGATTGTTCATATTCATTTGCCAACAGCGCGCAACGCTTTGTCGAGTAGCGGGAACACGCGCCGCGCATTGCCCTCGTAAATTTGATGGCGCTCGGCATCGTTCAAATTCGGCGTGGCGTCGATGTAGCGTTTGGTGTCGTCGTAATTAAAGCCAGTGCGCGGGTCAATTCCCTTCACCGCCCCGATCATTTCGCTCGCGAACAACACGTTCTCAACGGGAATCACTTTGGTGAGCAAGTCAATGCCGGGTTGGTGATAGACGCAGGTGTCGAAGAAAATATTCTTCAGCAAGTGCTCTTCGAGAATTGGCTTTTTCAGCTCTTGCGCGAGCCCGCGAAAGCGTCCCCAGTGATAGGGCACCGCGCCGCCGCCGTGCGGAATAACGAAGCGCAGTGTCGGAAAATCTTTGAACAAATCGGCGGTCAAGCACTGCATGAACGCGGTGGTATCGGCGTTGAGATAGTGCGCGCCGGTGGTGTGAAAGCAACTATTGCAACTGGTGCTGACATGCACCATCGCCGGGATGTCGTGCTCCACCATTTTTTCGTAGATCGGGTACCAGTGGCGATCGGTGAGTGACGGCTCTTTCCAGTGACCGCCGGACGGGTCGGGGTTCAAATTGATGCCGACGAAACCGTACTCCTTCACGCAGCGTTCGAGTTCCGCAATGCAGGTCTTCGGGTCCACACCGGGCGATTGCGGCAACATCGCCGCGCCGATGAAGTTGTCAGGGAACAGCTTGCTGATGCGATAACAAAGCTCATTGCAAATCGACGCCCAAGCGCTGCTGGTATTGAAGTCGCCAATGTGATGCGCCATGAAGCTCGCGCGCGGACTGAAGATGGTCAGATCGGTGCCGCGCTCCTTCATCTGCCGAAGCTGATTGTTCTCGATCGAGTCGCGCAGTTCGTCATCGCTGATCTTTAATTGGGAAGCTCGTGGTTTCATCGACGGGTCCGCGATTCCAGCGACCTGACGGTTACGCCAATCCTCCAGGACCTTTGGCGCCGTTGTGTAGTGACCGTGACAGTCAATGATCATGACAACGCCCCTGTCGGATAAGGTGCAAATCTACGATGAAGAAGCGCGCGGCGAGATTGCGTCGCGAACAATCTGAAGCGGTTGGAGACCAAGGAGCGGCCGGCGGCAACCGCGCCCGACGTGAGACCAACCAAATTCATTGAAAGCAGCGCGAGCGAGAGTTCACACGCCAACACGCCGGCCAATATCCCGTAGGCTATGCCGCCTATGATCAGCGTAAACACAGCATCATTCTCCCGGTGCGCAGATGGCCAATCGTTGCAGGCTTTTCGGCGCGCCAATGAACTCCTAAAGAGATCTATGCCGCTCTTCGTGGCGGCTCGTCCATTGCGCAGCTTGCTTGTCTTACCGGTCTCCTTCGCGCTAAAATAATGATATTATTGATCGGATTGATAAGCACCGTGCATCAATGTATCATCTGATCTCGCGCGCAGAGCGCAAGCTCTTGACCCGTAATTAGCTTTTCGGCTGCGACGCAGGTGTGTCGACAGCACTCTCGCGTCGC
>JAYTVA010000115.1:0-49635 GCA_043744255.1 Burkholderiales bacterium
CCTTCGCGCGTCTTCGTCCTTGTCCTCGTCCTTAAACTCCAACCCGCGCCAACCCGTAGCTTGATCTGCGCCTTGGCGGCGATTCGCCGCCATTCATCCACACCGACGAACATCCGCGTGCCGTTCAGGCCGAAACTGGCCTGAAACGCCCGTGGATGGCGGGGCCTGCCTCCGTTACTTCGAGCACCGCGCAGCAGAGATCCGTGCCAACAGCGGCGAGCGGTGCCACGCCGAAGATCAGCAAAAGTATCGGCGTCATCAACGCGCCACCGCCGACCCAGGTTAGCCCGACGATAAGCCGGTCACGGCACCCGCAGCAATCAACATGGCATCCATCAATCAGGCTAACGTTGTTGCGATCAGCGCGGCACAGGTTTCGGCGTTCGTCGTCGCGGTTTTAAGATGGATATCCGGCGCGCTTGGCGGCTCATACTCGCTGTCGATGCCGGTGAAATTTTTTAGCTCGCCCCGTCGCGCTTTGGCGTACAACCCTTTCGCGTCTCGTCGCTCGCATTCTTCAATCGGCGCATCAACGAATACTTCCACGAATTCGCCATCTGCGAACAGGGATCGCGCGAGGCTGCGCTCAGCGCGATAGGGCGAAATGAAAGAAACGATTACGATCAATCCCGCGTCCACCATTAACTTTGCGACTTCGCCGATGCGCCGAATATTTTCCACGCGATCAGCTTCGGTGAATCCGAGATCGCGATTGAGGCCATGACGAACGTTGTCCCCATCGAGAATATAGGTGTGTTTGCCGGCGTCGTGCAGGCGCTTTTCAAGCAGGCTGGCGATGGTGGATTTGCCCGCACCAGATAGCCCGGTGAACCAGATGCAGCGCGCGGTTTGGTGCTTCATCAAGGCGCGCGCCGATTGATTAATCTCTAGTTGCTGCCAGTGAATATTTGAGGATCTACGCAGGGCAAACTCAATGGTGCCGGCGCCGAGGGTTTCAAATGTGAGCTTGTCGATCAAAATAAAACCGCCAAGAACGCGGTTTTGGGCGTACGGCTCGAACACCACCGGTTGGCTCAGCGACAAGTTGACTGCGCCGATTTCGTTCATCGCCAGCGTGCTCGCGGCCAGCTCCGCACCGGTATCGACGGCGATGCGATATTTGATTTCCGTAATGGTGGCGGTTACTTCCTTGTAATGCAGTTTTAGCAGATATGGCCGACCCGGCATCAGCGGGTGATCAGACATCCAAATCAAGCGCGCCACGAATTGATCGGCAACGTCGGGTAGCCTCACCGGTGAAACAATAACGTCGCCCCGACTTACATCAATTTCGTCATTCAGCGTGAGCGCAACTGAATCACCCGCGCGCGCGATGGGTGCGTGGTGCTCACCGATATAAATCTTAGCAACCGTGGTTGAGCGATTGCCGGGCAGTATCCGCACACGATCGCCCGGCATCAATTCGCCGCTCGCAATGCGCCCCGCCATGCCGCGAAAGTTTTGATTGGGACGCAGCACGCATTGAACCGGCATCCGCAGTTCGTTGGGCAGAGTGTCCGGCGAAGGTGCAACCGATAAATCGATCGCACTCAGATAATCAGCCAGTGTCGGCCCGACATACCATGGCATCTCGCGACTCGCCGTGAATACATTGTCGCCGCTCATTGCAGACAGCGGAATCGCCTGAACCGAGGTGAAATTAAGCGCCGCCGCAAATTCTCGATACGCGGCTTCGATACGATGAAAAACAGTTTCGTCAAAACCAACCAAATCCATTTTGTTGATCGCCAGCACGATATGGCGAATGCCCATCATGGCAACAATGCGCGAGTGCCGCTGCGTCTGCGTCAGTACACCTTTGCGGGCATCGACAAGTATCACGGCCAGCTCTGCGGTGGATGCACCCGTGGCCATATTGCGCGTGTACTGCTCGTGCCCCGGTGTATCGGCAACAATAAATTTTCGCTGATCCGTTTGGAAAAATCGGTACGCAACATCGATGGTGATGCCCTGTGCGCGTTCCGCTTGGAGCCCGTCAACCATTAGCGCGAAATCGAGATTTTCACCTTGGGTGCCGTATTGGATTGAATCATCTGCCAGCGTCTTCATCTGGTCATCAAAAATGCATTTTGAATCGTGTAGCAGTCGGCCAATGAGCGTCGACTTACCGTCATCCACGCTGCCGCAGGTAATAAAGCGCAAAGTGGGCAGACGCGGTGCCGATGTCGAACTGGTCTGCAACTCAGGTGGCTCCATTAGAAATAACCCTCCTGCTTTTTCTTCTCCATCGAACCCGGCTGGTCGCTGTCAATCATGCGGCCTTGCCGTTCAGATGTGCGTGCACGGATCGTCTCCACAATTATTTCTTCCACCGTGGTGGCCGAACTTTCAATTGCACCTGACAGCGGATAGCAACCGAGCGTGCGAAAACGCACTCGCCGCATTTCTGCTGCTTCACCGGGCAGTAACGGCATACGATTGTCATCCACCATAATCCATGTGCCGCCACGTTGCACCACCGGGCGCATGGTGGCGAAGTACAGCGGCACAATCGGAATGCTTTCCTGCGCGATGTATTGCCAGATGTCGCGCTCGGTCCAATTTGATAGCGGAAACACGCGGATGCTTTCCCCGCTGCGAATATGCGTGTTGTAGAGATTCCAGAGTTCAGGTCGTTGTGCCTTGGGCTCCCAACGATGTCCCGGCGCGCGGAATGAAAATATGCGCTCCTTTGCGCGTGATTTTTCTTCATCACGGCGCGCACCGCCAAAAACAATGTCGAATCTGCCCGCGTCGAGCGCTTGTGTTAGCGCGACCGTTTTCATCACATCTGTGTAGTAACTTGAGCCGTGAGTGAATGGATTGACACCGGCTTCTAACCCTGCCTGATTGGTGTGAACGATCAAGTCCATTCCCGAACTTTTAGCCATTCGTGCCCGATGCGCATACATGTCGCGGAATTTCCAGGTGGTATTGATGTGCAGCAGCGGAAACGGGGGAACTGCTGGAAAGAATGCTTTCTTGGCAAGATGAAGCAGGACTGAGGAGTCTTTGCCGATTGAATACATCAGCACTGGCTTTCGCTGAGACGAAACCGCCTCGCGAAAAATTTCGATGCTTTCGGCTTCCAGTGCTTTAAGTTCTTGCTGCCTATCTGCGACTCGCATGAGTTTTCTTTTTATCGAAGCAACTATTGCCCGCCAGCACGAAAAAATTACGAGAAAATTACCAACAGCGTTCTAAAATTAAAACCCTAGCACCAGCGGCTTTCTTCATAATGAATCGCGGATTCAAGTACGAGTCCCGACACGCGGCGGGTGTCCAAATACTATCTCACGTGGCGTTCTGAATCCGAAACTTTTTCGCGGCGTGTCGTTGTATTTGCGTTCGAGCTGTCTCACGGCTGCCGTGGTCAGCTTGTCTAGTGTCGTGCCCTTTGGAAGGTCGCGGCGAAGCATTCCAATCTGGTTTTCATTGGTGCCGCGTTGGTTTGGTGAGTACGCGTCGCAAACGAACGCTTTGCTACCGAGAATATCGCCGGTCGCACGGAATTCGCTGCCGTGATCGGTGGTGACACTCGTGAACGCGATGCCGTTGCCGTTGAGCCGACGCTTCATTTTCCGCGCGGTCGGAATAGCCTCAGCACCGTTGAGCAGTGCTAGTTTCATGTAAAGGCTTTGCCTTTCACAGATCACCAGTAGACGATGCTTGTCTTTCTTCTTGCCGATCATGGTGTCGGCTTCCCAATTGCCAATTTGATGGCGCATCGATACATCCGGGTCGCGCTCCTGGATCCGTCGCGCACTGCCATTCCAAGTACGTCGCGCCGGGCGCTGCAGGTGCCGGCGTGTGCGTGCCATCGGTAGCAAGTTTTCCCAGCCATTGCGCTTTGTCGCCGCGTAAATGGCCTGGAAGCTGATCCGCGTGGGGTTCCCCAGAAACGCACGCCGTCCGCAGATCTGCTCCGGGCTCCAGCCTTTTTCTAATGACGCCTTTACGCTTTGCCAGTCAGCATGCGATTTACCAACTACGCTGGCTGCGCTGCGTGAGATCGCCGCGATACGCGCTTGCTGACCGCGATGCGCACAATATTCGTCCGCGCTATTCGCCCCTCGCCGTAGCTCGTCGTAAATACTTGACCGGTGGCGACGCAGTTGCTTGGCAATATCGGCAACGCGAAGTTTCGCGACAGTACCAGCGTGGATAAGGTAACGTTCGTCTAGGGTGAGGGCTGTGCCACTCATAGCGGTGTCCTTTCGTCTCAGAAGCAAAAGGGTACCGCGGTTCAGTTCCTCACCCCTTAATCATTTGCCCTGAGTTGTCGGGACTCGTACTTGAATCTGCGAAAATGGCTGGAAAGCCTAGCCAGTGCTTGGGTTTGTCGTTATATTGAATAGCCTTTCGTAGCGCGCGTGCGAATGTAATCCGTTCCTTGGCGTGTCCATGCACCGGCGCGCGCGTGATAGTCTCTGCCACGCACCCAACCCAAGGCAGACACCATGCGACTCCTACACACCATGCTGCGCGTCGGCGACCTCGACAAATCCATCGCCTTTTATACCGAAGTCCTCGGCATGAAGCTGCTGCGCCGTCGCGATTATCCCGATGGCAAATTTACGTTGGCATTCGTGGGCTACGGCGATGAATCAAGCACCGCTGTGATTGAACTCACGCACAATTGGGAAACCAAGTCCTACGAACTCGGGAATGCCTTCGGCCACATCGCTGTTGGCCTGCCCGATATTTATGCCGCGTGCGCGGCGGTCAAAGCCAAGGGCGGCAGAGTCACCCGCGAGCCGGGGCCGATGAAGTTTGGCAATACCGAGATTGCGTTCATCGAAGATCCTGATGGTTACAAGGTTGAGTTTATTCAGGTCGCCGCGTAGCCATCAACACTAGCTCAACGTGATTCGGCGGAATCCTTGAACGGGCGATGCTCGTGTAACTCGTCGACGTAGTTCTCAATTCCGCCGCGTTCGCGCCGCAAAAAATCATTCACGGCTTCTGCAAATCGCGGCTCCTTTAGCCAATGCGCGGAAAGACATTTCTGCGGGAGAAATCCGCGTGCGAGTTTGTGTTCGCCTTGCGCGCCACCCTCAAAAATCTGAATGCCGCGCTCGATGCAAAATTCCAGGGTCTGGTAGTAGCAAGTTTCAAAATGTAGCCCCGAGTGAAATTCGCTGGTGCCCCAGTAGCGGCCAAAGAGCGTGGAATCGTTGAATAGATTGAGTGACGCAGCGATATTTTTGCCGTCTCGACTGGCGAGAACCAGCAAAATATTTTCCGGCATCCGTTCGCCGATGAAACCAAAAAACCTGCGGTTGAGATACGGCGTGGAGCCGTGGGCGCGATAGGTGCGGTTGTAGCAATCGGTGAAGAAATCCCAGTCGGCGTCGGTAATGTCGCTGTCTGTTTTGCGCGAAAACGTGATGCCGGCCTCGGCGACTTTGCGGCGTTCCTGTTTGATCTTTTTGCGCTTGTCGTGGCTCATGGTCGCGAGAAACGCCTCCAGATCTGGGTAGCGCGCGTTTTGCCAGTGGAACTGCACCGAAGTGCGCGACATAAATCCAGCGTTGATCAGCGCGCGGTGTTCGGCCTCGGTCGGGAACAGCACATGGACGGACGAGATTTCGTTTTGCGCCGCGATCTGCAACATGCCCTCGATCAGCAACGCACGATCAGCCTCGGTCTGCGCAAGCAAGCGGCCGCCAGAGCATGGCGTGAACGGCGCGGCGCAGAGGAGCTTCGGGTAGTAGTCGAGCCCCGCGCGTTGATAGGCTTCGGCCCACGCCCAATCGAAAACGTATTCGCCGTAGGAATGGCTTTTGAGGTAGAGCGGTACGGCACCCATCAAGGCCGTCTTGCCTGCCGGGCCTTCGCGCCACAGCGTCAGGAACTGCGGCAGCCACCCGGATTTAGCTGTGGTGCATTTCGCGTCGATCATGGACTGAAGAAACGCGTGCCGTAAGGTCGGATTGCCGTCCGTCAGGCCATCCCAATCAGTGGCCGGGATTGACGACAGATCATCAAGAACGCGGAGTTCGTATTCGCGCATATGTGTAAGTGTTTTTCAGAGTGAGCCCTATAATACAGACGTGAATATTGAGAAAGAATTCTGCGCATGAAGCTCGCCGTCGCCCAGCAAAACCCGATTCTCGGCGACCTCGCGGGCAACGCCGAACGCATCGTTGCCGACGCTACGCGCGCAGCCGGGGAGGGTGCCACGCTACTGGTGACGCCGGAACTCTCGCTCTGCGGCTACCCACCGGAAGACCTGCTATTCCGCCATGATTTTCGCGACGCTTGCGCGCGCGCGCTCTCCGCACTCGCCACGCGTATCCAAGGTATCAGCGTGTTGGTTGGGCACCCGCAGGTAATTGATGGGAAGCTCTATAACGCGGTCTCGTTGGTCGAGGATGGAGCGGTGCGCGGCACCTACGTCAAGCAAAAATTGCCGAACTATCAGGTGTTTGACGAGGCGCGTTATTTTGCGACGGGCGCAGCACCCTTTGTATTCCGGCATCACGGCGTGAACATCGGTGTGCTGATTTGCGAAGACGTGTGGTTCGCCGAGCCGGTTGCGGCCACCTGTGCGGCGGGTGCCAATTTGATCGTCGTGCCGAACGCATCGCCGTATGATTTTCAGAAGCTACATCAACGCTACGACGTAGTGAAAGCGCGTGTGGCCGAGTCAGGCGTGCCGATTTTGTACGCGCACATGACCGGCGGACAGGATGAGTTGCTATTCGATGGTGCGTCGTTCGCGATCAATCGCGACGGCAGCGTGGGCTATCAGGAACGCGAGTTCGCGGAGGTAGTGGGAGTCGTCGATTTCATCGATGGCAAGTTTGTTGGGGCGCAAAATCCGCCACTGTCAGTCGAGGCGAGCGTCTATCGCGCGCTGGTCGTCGCACTCCGTGATTACGTCAACAAAAACGGCTTCCCCGGCGTCCTGCTTGGGCTTTCAGGCGGTGTTGATTCAGCGATTACGCTGGCGATTGCCGTCGATGCGCTTGGCAAGGAACGTGTGCATGCGGTGATGATGGCGTCGGAGTACACGGCGCAAATTTCACTGGATGACTCGCGCGAGATGGTGAAAATCCAAGGTGTGAAATATTCCGAGATCGGCATCACGCCGATGTTCGAACAGTTCAAAAAATCGCTTGCTAGTGAATTCGCGGGACGAAAAGAAGACACCGCCGAAGAAAATATTCAAGCGCGCGTGCGCGGTACGCTGCTGATGGCGCTCTCGAATAAATTTGGCGCGATGGTGGTGACCACCGGCAACAAATCCGAAATGGCGGTCGGCTATTCCACGCTATATGGCGACATGGCAGGCGGTTATGCGATCCTGAAAGATGTCGCAAAGACGCTCGTCTACCGGCTCTGTCATTGGCGCAATGGGCAGTCGTTGGTGATCCCCGAACGCGTCATCACCCGCCCACCCAGCGCCGAGTTACGCCCCGACCAAAAGGATCAAGACTCGCTGCCCGACTACGCGATCCTCGATCAGATCGTGGAATTATTCATGGAGCAAGATCGCTCACCGTCGGAAATCGTCGCACTCGGATTCGCCAAGCCCGACGTGGAGCGCGTCACACGATTACTCAAAATTAACGAATACAAACGTCGGCAAAGCCCAGTCGGTGCGAAAATCACGCGACGCGGATTTGGCAAAGACTGGCGTTACCCGATAACATCTCGATACATTCCACAATAGGAGGGCGCATGAAGAAGCTCGAAGCAATCATCAAACCGTTCAAACTCGACGAAGTCCGCGAGGCTCTGCAAGAACTAGGCGCATCCGGCCTCACCGTCACCGAAGTCAAAGGCTTCGGTCGGCAGAAAGGTCACACCGAGCTGTACCGTGGCGCGGAATACACGGTAGATTTTTTGCCCAAAGTAAAAGTCGAAGTCATCCTTGCCGACAACCAAGTTGATAAAGCAATCGACGCCATCGTCAAAGCCGCGCGCACCGGCAAGATTGGCGACGGGAAAATTTTCGTCACCGACGTATCGCATGTGGTGCGGATCCGGACAGGGGAGACGGATGAGGAGGCGGTTTAGGGTTTGATGCGGTGTGTATTCCGTTGTTCATTCCCAAATCGTGCTCAAGTTATGAACGTGGAAAGCCGCGCCCAGATTAGAGTTCCGACAATTTGGCATTGTTGTTTAACCGACCAAAACTTCATTTGGTGGCAACTTTGCGAAAATCACTTGCAACGTCTCCGACTCCGGAAGCGGCCAGCGTCGCGACAGAGGTAATTGCGCTGCGCATCTTCATTGTGCGCGGGCAAAAAGTGATTCTTGATTCGGATCTGGCTGCACTCTACGAGGTGCCAACTGGTCGATTCAATGAGGCGGTCAAACGCAATCGCGCTAAATTTCCGGTGGACTTTAGCTTTGCGCTGACAGCAAATGAATGGGAATCTTTAAGATCGCAATTTGCGACCTTAAACCCCGGACGCGGCCAACACCGTAAATACCTGCCTACGGTTTTTACCGAACACGGCGCAATCATGGCGGCATCCGTGTTGAGCAGCCCGCGTGCTGTAGAGGTGAGTGTGTACGTCGTGCGCGCCTTCGTACAACAGCGCGAATTCCTCGCCTCCAACAAAGAGCTCGCCCGTCAACTAAAAGCCTTGGAGACGCGCGTCGAACGTAGGCTTTCGGCACACGACGATGCAATCGCTGACATCATGGCGACCTTATGCGAACTGATGGCACCAGCGGCCGCGGGGCGACATTCGTTTTCGTGCCCGCACAATTGAAGCGGTATTGTCGCAACACCTAGAGCGGATTTCGTCGTCGCCGCCGAACCGGCGCTCGCGCATGACCTTGCGCACCTAAGGAAGGTCTGATTAAGTGCATTGCATTCATTTTGCGGCGATATTGGGGCATCTGCTGCGTTGCGCTCCTCGTGCGGTAGCAAGTGCAACGCACCTTCGTCGCGCGCCTTGCATATGCCCCAATCTCACCACAACCTGAACGCAAGCCACTTAATCAGACCTTCCCTAAATCGTTACGCTGAAGTTTTTCCATGCATCGCATTTTTTTCGCGCGAACCAAAGTCATTAGCGCGCCACCCTCCCCGCAGGATCCTGCCGATAAAACAATTTCAACTGCGCATACACCGCCGGATAGATCGAGATCACATTCTCCGGCAACTCAAAAAACGCCTCTGACATGACCGCAAAAAACTCGGCTGGGCTTTCGCTGGCGTAGGGGTCAATTGGTAGGGCGTCCAATGCGCGATCGCTATCTGCACCATCAACGCGGCGGCAGAAATCCAAATACGCCTCGGTGAAATCGCGTTTCCACGCATCCGCATTCATGCCTTTGTGCAGCGGCGGGAAGCCGTTTGCCTCACCGTTCAACATATCGAGTTTGTGTGCGAACTCGTGAATGACGACGTTGTAACCCGCGCTGTCTTGATGTGGGTCGCTGGCCATGGCGACATCTTCGTACGAGAGCACCACCGGCCCACCTAACCATGCCTCGCCTGCCAATGTATCTCGCGTCGTGTGCACTACGCCGAATTCATCCATGACTTCGCGTTCGGGCATGAACTTGCCGGGGTAGACGATGACATCCGACCAGCCGCTGTAGCAATCGACGCCGAGTTCGAGCACGAGAATGGAGGCTTGCGCGGCGATTTGCACTTTCATGAGCGGCGTGAGTTCGTGATCGGCGGCACCGATGATTTTTTTGCGCGATAGAAAGTCTGAGGCGATTAAGCGCAGGCGTCGATTTTCTTCGGCGGTGAGGCCGAGCGCGAAGATGTAGAACTCGGTGGCCTGCCGCCACAGCGCTTCGTCGATTAACGGCACCGTGCGCGTGGTGGCCGCGCGGTAGGTGGATTTCAGACGGTCAAATACGGCGCTGAGCATGTCGGCCATTCAAGATTCAAGTCCGGCTATACGTGCGGCCAATTTTTCGATACTCAAGGGGGCGGAACCTTCGGCTTTGTTGTTGATGATAACGAACGCGGGATGGTTGGCCTCAACGGCGAGTAGGCACGCAGCGGCAAGACTGGCGCGGCTTTCCACGTCTTCATCGACTAATTTGTTGAATGGTAGGTAACGTGATTTTGCGTCTTGGTATTTGAAGCCCGCATGCAAACTCCAGCGCGCTATGAACGGGCCAGGGTCGAGCATGCGGTTCATTTGTTCGATCTGTTCGCGCGGGCTCGGCATCTTGGCGTGACTCGCCACACAGAAGCGGACGTTGACGGTTTTGAGGCAAGTGAGAAAACGATCCGTGAGTAATTCGGGATCGCGAATTTCTACCGCGTACATAAATCCAGGCGGCAATTCTTTGAGAAACCGATACAGCCGGTTGATCCAGCCATCGACATTGCGCGTGTGTTGTCGTCCCTGTGGGGGAAACTGAAACACCAATGGCCCCGCTTTTTCGCCGAGACCTGCGGTGGCGGGCGCGATGAATTCGTTGATCGTGTAATCCACATCCAAAAAATTCGGGCTATCGGAAAACGCACCCTCGTCGCTGCGTACATACGAACTGGTGACGGCCATCGGCGCTTTGACGAGAAAGCGGAAATGATCGGGCACCTGCGCTGCGTAATGCTGATAGTCGCGCTCGGCAATCGGTGCGTAGAAGGTGCGATCAATGCCGACGCTGCGCATGAGAGGGTGCGCCGCGTAGGCATTCAGCCCGTCGCGCGCGAGCTTCGGCTCGCTAAATGCACCGTCGTAAATCAATCCATCCCAGCCCGCGAACGACCATGACGAGGTGCCAAGGTGTATGCGCGCATCAAGCTTGGCCGCAGCGGCGAGCGCGGTGGGGGAGGGTGGGGCGGCGGTGATCGTGCGGGTGCGAGACGCAGGCTTTTCTGCCGCTGGCGTCTTGGTCGGCGGTGCGGCTTCTTCAATGAGTTGACCGAATAAATCGTATTGCGGCATTGCTAGTCTTGGTTCAGTGGGGTTGAAAAATTAAGTGCACGTTGAGCTGTCGTGGCATCGGTAGGGTGGGTAAAGCGTAGCGTGCCCACCATCACAAATCTGCGTGGGCACGCTACGCTTTGCCCACCCTACGATCATCGAGTCGTTGCGATGAGCGCTATGATGCGATTATTGCAAACATCGCTCGGTCGGGAGAAGAAGATGAAGTGGTTGGTCATTGTTGTTGTGGTCATGGTCACGTCGTGTACGACCACCGCGCCGCTGCTGGTCACTCCAGTCGCAACGGTCACACCTGCGCTGCCACCGTCGTTGCCATTGGGCTACGTCCTCCATGGCAAAGTCGCCACGATGAACGACGCGGGTGATGTATTAACGAACGCAAAAGTCTGGATACGCGGCGGCATGATTTCGGCCATCGCAAAAGACGGCGAAGCATTGCCCGATGCCGCAAACACCGCGCCAGTCGTGGCTTCCAGCGGGGTGATCTATCCCGGTATGATTGATTTACACAACCATCCCGAGTACGCGCATTATCCGTTGCTGCCGATCACGCGCGCTTATCGTGATCGTTACGAGTGGCGGTTTTACGAGGACGATTACAACAAGCGCATCACGTTTCCGCAGCAGGTGATGGCGAATGCGGATTTCTATGATCTCGGTTTAGAGATTGGTCGCTACGGTGAATACAAGGCGCTGGTTGGCGGTACGACTGCATTGCAAGGTGGCCGTGTGGCGCAACCGTATGCCAAACAAGAATGCCTCACGCGCAATATCGAAACCTCAAACGTCGCAGCCCGCCTTGCGTTTAGCCGGGTGGACATTGGTCGCGATGCCGTCGAGTGGGCAAAAATTAAAGAGGAAGCGGACAAAGGCATTCTCGTGGTGCATCTCGCCGAAGGGCCAAGCCGTCGGATGGAAGATGAGTTTCGCTACATCAAACAAAGCGGCTTGCTCGGGCCGAACCTGATCGCGATTCATGGCGTGGGCTTGACCGAGCCGCAGCTTAAAGAAATGGCGGCGGTAAAGGCCAAACTGGTTTGGTCGCCGTTGTCCAATTTTTTGCTCTACGGCAAAACCGCCAATATCGACGCGGCGCGGCGGGCAGGTCTCAATATCAGCATCGCGCCAGACTGGACACCGTCGGGCAGCAAATCGATTCTGGGTGAATTGAAAGCGGCGGATTTAGTTAATCAGCATCAACTGAAATCGCCATTCACAGATCGCGAGTTGGTCGAGATGGTTACGCGTCGTCCGGCCGACGCGATGAACTGGCAGGGTAAGTTGGGGCAGGTTGCTGTCGGGTACCTGGCTGATCTGGTGGTGGTTGATGATCGACGGGGTGATGTTTATCGCAACCTGATTGACGCGACCGAGGAACACATCAAGCTGGTGGTGGTGCGTGGCGAGGCGTTATATGGCGATGCGGCGCTGAATCGGAACGCACGCACGGCGGCAGGATTGGGTGTGGGCGACGTGGAGGTCATTTCCACGCTCAACGGCAAACGCGAAAAATCCCTCGCGCCCAATTGCCTCGGCACGACCTTACCGAATATGTCGGTGAAAGAAACAGCGGCGCGGCTGCAAGAAGGCATGCGCTTCGACGCCGCCTACACCGCCAAACGCGTGTCGCTAGAAAAAATCACCCGTGAGCTACTGGTCTGCGGAGAAGCGAAACCAAGCGATCCCGCGACCCCGGCGGATGCCGCGCGGATGTTGAAATGCCGATTTGGCTTACCGTTTGAGGAGACGACGCTCAGTCCGCTGCTGACCAACGACGATGCGGATTTCTTAAAGCGGCTGGTGGCGAATCCGAATTTGCCTGCTTATATGAAGGCGTTGCCGGATTACTATCGGTAATAGTTCACGGTGCCAACCGCTCAATTCGCCACGCAGCATCCTCAAGCCGATAAACAATCCGGTCATGCAACCGACTCGACCGCCCCTGCCAAAACTCGAACCGATCCGGCACTAGCCGGTAGCCGCCCCAATGCGGCGGGCGCGGTGGCTGCAGCAAAAACTTAGCGGCATATTGCGCTGCGCGGGTCACCAACACGGTGCGCGAGGCGATAGTCTCGCTTTGCGGCGAGGCCCAGGCGCCGATGCGCGAATCAAGTGGCCGGGACTGGAAGTAGGTATCGCTGTCCGCGTCACTCACCCGCTCAACCTTGCCCTCAATCCGCACCACACGCTCTAACTCCACCCAATGAAATTGCAACGCCGCAAACGGGTTCGCCATAAGTTCGCGGCCTTTGCGGCTTTCGTAGTTCGTAAACCACACCGCGCCGCGCTCGTCGAAGCCTTTTAGCAGCACCACCCGGGTCGAGGGACGGTGGTTTTCGCCGACCGTGGCGAGGCTCATCGCGGTAGGTTCGGGCATTTTTGCCTCGATGGCGTCCTGCATCCACTTGTCAAATTGTGTGAATGGTGTGGGCGCCACGTCACCCTCGGAGAGTGCGGCGAGCTTGTAGTCTTTGCGTAAATCGGCGAGATTCATGATGATTTTTTTCTACTCATTTTCGTTCAGACAACGATGCGCCATGCGCGCGATGCTCGGTTCCGTTTGCTTGATGATGTCGGTGAGCAACAACCACTTGAAGCCAAGCGATTCATCACTCAGCAACACCGCGTCATCGCGCGCGATCACGAGGTAGCGCACATCGTAGTGTAAATGTTGCAGCTCTGCACCACGCGCAGGTATTGAATGCACGTCGACGTCAAATAGAGCTTTGCTGGCGAGCGTAAGCGTCGCAATGCCAGTCTCCTCGCGCGCCTCGCGCAGTGCGCCGTCATAGGGGAAATCGTCATTTTCGTCGAGATGCCCGCCGGGTTGTAGCCAACGATTGAGCTTCGCGTGATGCAGCAACAGCGCATGGGTGCGCTCTGCGTTGAGCACCCACGCGGACGACGTGATGTGACCCTCTAGTGTGCTCCGTTGCCAGCAGTCGTTTGGGTGTTGGTGAAGAAATGAAATGGTATCGACACGATACTGTTCTTCGGTGTCATCAAATGCGTGATGATCTTGTAGCGAGGTGAGTAGCGTGCTGGTATTCATGTTAATAAGGCGAAACTTATTGTTGAAAGTTGCTGCGGTTTTGCGCCGATGAAAATGTGACGATTTGGTCGGTTTTTTAGTCGTTGCACCGTTACCACAAGCTCTTGCGCACTATGACAAATAATGCGCTATATTCGCCCTGTGAGACGGAAACGCGCTACGACGACTTGGTGCACCGCCGCATGCCTTTGTAGGAATTTCGATAACAGACTGGAGGATTTACATGGCCGCAAAGAAACCCGCTGCAAAGAAACCCGCCGCTAAGAAACCGGCTGCAAAGAAGCCCGCAGTTGCCAAGAAACCAGCCGCGAAAAAACCCGCTGCTAAGAAACCAGCAGCAGCCAAGAAGCCTGCCGCTGCGAAAAAGCCTGCCGCTGCCAAGAAGCCCGCTGCCAAGCGTAAGCCGAATGCAGCGTTCATGAAGCCAATGAACGTCAGCGCAGCCCTCGGTGCAGTCATCGGCAACACGCCAATGCCACGTACCGAAGTCACCAAGAAACTTTGGGAATACATCAAGAAAAACAAACTTCAGGATGCCGTCAACAAGCGCAACATCAACGCTGACGACAAATTGAAAGTTGTGTTTGGTGGCAAGAAGACCGTTTCGATGTTCGAAATGACCAAACTGGTCTCTGCACACCTCAAGTAAGCCACTCTTCCGGCGCTTCGGCGCAAAGAGTTTGAAAAGCCGGCGACATGCGCGAGTGTGTCGCCGGTTTTGTTTGTTGATGCCCACTGGAGAGCGACATGACTACCATCAACCATACCGTCCGCCTGACCGCCCGCCCCGTCGGCGAGGCCAAGCGCGCTGATTTTTCGTTCGCCGATGAAGTGCTGCCACCTGTCGCTGAGGGGCAAATTCTGCTCAAAGTGCGCTACCTCTCGCTCGATCCAGCCATGCGTGGCTGGATGAATGAAGGCAAGTCCTACATCGCCCCGGTTGGACTGGGCGAGGTCATGCGCGCCGGTGGTATCGGCAAAGTCGTCGAATCGCGCCACCCAAAATTCGCAGTGGGAGATGTTGTCTCTGGGCTGATCGGCGTGCAGACCCATTGCCTCAGCGACGGCAAGGGCTTCAGCAAGGTCGATCCTGCGCTCGCACCACTCACGACCTACTTGAACGTGCTGGGCATGCCCGGCATGACGGCGTATTGGGGGTTGCTGGATGTCGGCCAACCGAAACCGGGCGAGACTGTGGTGGTATCTGGTGCCGCAGGCGCGGTGGGCGCGACCGCCGGACAGGTCGCCAAGATCAAAGGTTGCCGTGTGGTGGGCATTGCCGGCGGGAAAGAGAAGTGCGAGCTTGCCGTGAACACATTAGGCTTCGACGCGTGCATCGATTACAAAAACGAAGACGTGAAAAAAGCATTGCGCGCTGCGTGCCCGAACGGCGTTGATGTCTATTTTGATAACGTCGGCGGCGAGATACTGGATGCCGTGCTCACGCAAATCAACTTGCGTGCGCGCATTGTCATCTGTGGCGCGATCTCGCAATACAACAACACCACCGCGATCAAAGGCCCGGCCAATTACCTCTCGCTACTGGTCAATCGCGCCCGCATGGAAGGCATCGTGGTGTTCGATTACGCACTGCGCTACAAGGAGGCGGCGATGGAAATGGGTGCTTGGTTAGCCGCAGGCAAGATGGTTTCGAAAGAGCATGTTGTGGACGGGATTGACACCTTTCCCGAGGCCTTGATGAAGCTGTTCAAGGGTGAGAATTTTGGCAAGCTGGTGTTAAAGGTTTCGTGACTGCGTGAGCCAGAAGGCTCCTACCGCAAACTCTCCAAATACCGATCCGCATCCAGCGCCGCCATACAGCCCGTCCCCGCGCTAGTCACCGCCTGCCGATACACATGATCCTGCACATCTCCCGCCGCAAACACTCCAGGCACTGAAGTGGCAGTCGCATCCCCACTCAACCCGCCCTTGGTGATGATGTAGCCACCTTTCATTTCTAACTGGCCCGCGAAGATCTCAGTATTTGGTTTGTGCCCGATGGCGATAAAGCAGCCCTTGAGTACGAGGTCTTTGCTGGTCTTGCCGTCGGTAGATTTCACGCGCACGCCGGTCACGCCGGTCTTATCCCCGAGCACTTCATCGAGTTGGTGATTCCACATGATGGTGACCTTGCCTTCTTTTTCCTTTGCGAGCAAACGGTCTTGCAGAATTTTTTCCGCGCGGAATTTATCGCGGCGATGAATCACCGTCACATGCTTAGCGATGTTGGATAAATACAGCGCTTCTTCCACTGCCGTGTTGCCACCGCCGACCACACATACATCTTCGTTCTTGTAGAAAAATCCGTCGCAAGTCGCGCAGCCAGACACGCCTTTGCCCATGAAATCCTGCTCGGACTTAAGGCCGAGATATTGCGCTGAGGCACCGGTGGCGATGATCAGTGCGTCGCAGGTGTAGGTCGCCGAATCGCCGATCATGGAGTAGGGCGGCTTACTAAAATCGACAGTGTGGATGTGATCGAAAATAACCTGTGTATCAAAGCGTTCTGCGTGTTTCAAAAAGCGTTCCATCAGCTCTGGGCCTTGCACGCCGTCGGCGTCGGCCGGCCAATTTTCGACGTCGGTGGTAGTCATCAGTTGGCCGCCCTGCGCCATGCCGGTGATGAGCACGGGCTTCAGATTGGCACGCGCGGCGTAGACCGCAGCGGTATAGCCCGCCGGTCCGGAGCCGAGAATGATGAGCGGATGGTGTTGGGTGATCATGGTTGGCCCTAGCAAAATTTGCGTTGATTGACTGGCGTGATTTTAGCGCAGCTACTGTCAAAGCCGCCGCGTGAAATGTAGATTAGGTCGATTTGTTGCACTGCAAGCCTGTGCAACACGCGCCGCACTTGTGCGACAATGATTTACAAGAATGCGCAGAAAAGGCGTGGTGTTGTGGGGTTATTTGTTGCCATGCCGGGCGTTTCAACATTGCTGTGAGGAGAGCCGATGTTACGTTCCATCCCGCTGTTCAAAGACCTCACTGACGCTGATCTTGATGTGATCAACGACCTAACCACGGAAAAAAACGTCACCAAGGGAACAGTAGTTTTGACTGAGGGAGCCATGGGCGATTCGCTATACGCGATTGTCACGGGCCGCGTGAAGGTCTTCATCAGCGACGAAGATGGTCGCGAAATCATTCTCAAATTTCTCGGTACTGGCGATTTTTTTGGCGAGATGTCGGTGATCGACAAACAGCCGCGCTCGGCGTCTGTTTCTGCGGTGGAGGCTTGCACGTTCAAGGTATTGTCGCAGCAGGGTTTTCAGGAATGCACGGCACGCGCGCCGCGGATCGCTGCACTGGTGATGCAGGCGCTGGCCAAGCGTCTACGCGAAGCCGACAAGAAAATCTCCACGCTCGCGCTCATGGATGTTTATGGTCGAGTCGCCAATACGCTACTCGAACTCGCGATCATGAACGAAGGCAAGCTGGTGGTCGGCGATAAACTTTCGCAGCAGGACATCGCCAACATGGTCGGTGCCTCGCGCGAGATGGTCAACCGTATCCTCAAAGACCTGTCTGATCGCGGCTACATTTCGATTGAATCGAAAACGATCACCATTCACGATCAGAAGTTGCCGCCGTCGTTCTAGCGCTCACCCGCGAACGCTATAATTGGGGCTATGACCTCAATGACTCCCGGCCGCGTCCGTACGGCCACCAACGCACCTGAAGATGTACCTGAATTCGGCGACGCGAATCCACTGGATCTGCCGCCCCCTGCGGCCGGGCGCACGCGCAACGCGAGTGTCCGAGAGACTGCACAAACTCCAGCATCGGCGCGCCTTCCGAGGCTTTTGCGGGAGGCGGGTTGGATCGTTTTCTTAGCGCTGGGCATTTATTTGGCACTGGTTTTTTTCACGCATGCTGCGTCTGACCCCGGCTATTTTTACAGCGGTAAGGGCGGTGCGCTGGCGAACAAAGGCGGTGTCACTGGGGCATGGATTTCGGACTTCTTTCTTGGCCTGTTCGGCGTTTCGGCGTGGTGGCTGATCGCGCTGATGGGTTTCGCCGTGGTTCGGTTATTTCGCCGGGTTGAATCGTGGAGTGTGTTCCATCGGCAGTCGCTGGTGATCGCGTTGATCGGTTTCGTGTTGCTGCTGGTGAGCTCCAGCGCGCTCGAAGCATTACGCATGCATTCGCTGAAAGCTGTGTTGCCCAACGGGCCGGGCGGCGTGATTGGCAGTTTGTTGGCCGGTGGCGTGGATACGGCGCTCGGTTTTGTCGGCGGCACGGTGTTGCTGCTGGCGTTGTTCGCGGGTGCGGTTAGCGTGTTCACCGGGCTGTCGTGGATACGCCTCAGCGAAAAGGTTGGCGCGGGTGTCGAGAAAGTTTATGGCCTGCTTCGCGGTCGCATGGAAGCCAAGCGTGACCGCGAAGTTGGCGCACAGGCGGTGATTCAGCGCGAGGAAAAAGTCGAGGAGTTGAAGCGCGTGATTGAAGATCATCCGCCGATCCGCATCGCCCCAACTGTGCTTGAAGTGCCACAATCCGAGCGCGTCTCGCGCGAGAAACAAGCGACGCTATTCGCCGATTTGCCAGATTCACCGTTGCCGCCCATTGCGCTGCTCGACCCCGCCGATAGCCACATTGAGCGCCCTTCAGTGGAAACGCTGGAGTACACCTCGCGACTGATCGAACGCAAGTTGATGGATTTCAATGTCGCGGCGAAGGTGGTCGCGGCCAACCCAGGCCCGGTGATTACCCGCTATGAAATTGAGCCCGCCGTTGGTGTCAAGGGCTCCACCATCGTGAATCTCGCGCGAGACTTGGCACGGGCGTTGTCGGTGACTTCCATTCGCATGGTCGAAACCATTCCCGGCACTTCGCACATGGGCTTGGAATTGCCGAACCCGAAACGCGAAATTGTGCGTCTCTCGGAAATTTTGGGCTCCACCGTTTACGGCGATATGGCGTCCAAACTCGCCAGCGCGATGGGCAAAGACATCGCTGGCCGCCCCGTCGTAGCCGACCTCGCCAAAATGCCGCATGTGTTGATCGCGGGCACCACTGGCTCGGGTAAATCGGTCGGCATCAACGCGCTGATTTTGTCGCTGGTCTATAAGGCCACAGCGAACGAAGTGCGGCTGATTTTGATCGACCCGAAAATGCTGGAACTGTCCGTGTATGAAGGCATTCCGCACTTATTGGCACCGGTCGTCACCGACATGAAAAACGCAAGCTACGCGCTGAACTGGTGCGTGGTGGAAATGGATCGCCGCTACAAACTCATGAGTACCTTGGGCGTTCGTAACCTCGCGGGCTACAACACCAAAGTGAAAGAGGCGAAGGACAAGGGCGCACCGCTGCCGCACCCATTCTCGCTCACGCCCGACACGCCGGAACCGCTGGAGCAGTTACCGCTGATCGTGGTGGTGATCGACGAATTAGCCGATATGATGATGGTGGTCGGCAAGAAAGTCGAAGAGCTGATTGCGCGTCTCGCGCAAAAAGCACGCGCATCCGGAATTCATTTGGTACTCGCCACGCAACGGCCCAGCGTGGACGTCATCACCGGCCTCATCAAGGCAAACGTGCCGACCCGCGTGGCGTTTCAGGTGTCGAGCAAAATTGATTCACGCACCATCCTTGACCAGCAGGGCGCGGAAGCGTTGCTGGGGCAAGGTGATATGTTGTATCTGCCACCCGGCAGCGGCCAGCCGCAGCGGGTGCATGGTGCGTTTGTAAGTGACGCAGAAGTACATCGCGTGGTCGAGTTTTTGAAACGCCAGGGCGAGCCGCAATATATTGAGGGCATGTTTGATCCACCGGAAGAAGCGATGCTCGAGGGCGGTGGCGGTGGTAGCGGCAACGCTGGCGCAAGTGGTGGCGAAGCTGATCCGATGTACGACCAAGCCGTGACCGTGGTACTGCAAAACAAACGTGCATCCATCTCGCTGGTGCAACGCCATTTGCGCATTGGCTACAACCGCGCCGCACGCTTGCTCGAAGACATGGAAAAAGCGGGGCTGGTGTCGTCGATGCAAAACAACGGCAACCGCGAAATCATCGCGCCGAATCGGGATGCGGGTTGATGTCCCCCAAATCGAGCGCTGGTTCGTTGTTAGAGGCAGCGGCTTTCCGCTATTGAACAAAGGCTAATGCAGTGAACTTCTTTTCGCGTTTTGCAAGTGTGTGTGTTGTATCCGTTGGTGTTGCAGAAGCCGCCGCCATGGACGATTTCCGCGCGTTTCTCACCAAAACACAATCTGCCCGCGCGGAGTTTTCGCAGACCGTGATTGACGCGGGCGGCAAGGTTACACAGGAGGCCAAGGGCACGTTAGCGTTTGTGCGTCCCGGCAAATTCCGTTGGCAATACGTGAAGCCCGCGCAGTTGATCGTCGGTGACGGTCGCACCGTGTCCTTCTTCGATCAGGATTTGAATCAGGTCACGATTCGTAAATTGGAGAAAGCGTTTGCCTCTACACCGGCCGCGTTACTTGCCGGTAAAGCCGAAGTAGAAGCGGCGTTCACGCTGGTCGCGGGCGGCGAGAGTGACGGGCTGGAATGGGTCAATGCCGAGCCGAATTCCAAGGACGCGGGCATTGAAAAAGTGCGTTTGGGCTTTGCCAAAAATCAACTCTCGACGATGGAGCTGACCGACGCGTTTGGCAACCGCACGCGCATCGTGTTCGCTAACTTTCAGCGCAACGCGAAAATCGACGCGAAGGAATTTACCTTCACGCCGCCGAAAGGTGCGGACGTGGTTTCTGAGTAGCGGACAGCCACGTCCAATCACCTGGTGCGACCAGACTCAACGCACCAAAGTCGCCAACTTCGTGACCCAGACCAGCAGCAACAATCTGTAAATCGCCAGCAAGCATGCGCGATTTGGCGGCAATTTGCCCGCGAATGCGCGGCAGGAGCCAGTCTTGCTGACCAAGAAATACACTGCCGCCGATGGCGATCACGGATAAATCCAGCGTGACCGCGAGGTTATAAAGGGCTGTTGAGAATCGCGCGGCGGCTAGTTCCAGCGCGCGAATCATTACGGCATCACCGTTGGTGGCGCGCAAAAATAATTTTTCGGCAGGTTCCCCAAGCTGACGTTCGAGTGCCGCGCCCGAGATGAGTGACTCAAGATCGCCACGATTGCCGCAACCGCAAAGATTGGTTTCGTTTTCCGCGACAAAGGTATGACCCGCGTGTCCGGCATTGCCGTGCGTGCCGCGCAACTTGTGCCCGTCGACGCATAGGCCAAAGCCCACGCCGGTGCTCCACGTCACGTATGCGCAGTTGTCCACGCCAATGAGTGCACCCCATCGCAATTCCGCACTCAGCGCTGCCACGGCGTCGTTTTCAATGCTGACGACTGCGAAGTGCTGACGTAAGATTTTTTCTAGCGGGACGGTTTGCCAGTCGTTGCCTTCCACGCCGCAGATGTTGGGCGAGTACAGCTCAATCTGCCCGGCAGCGAGACGGAATGGTCCGCAGGACGCTACGCCAACAGCGGTAACGTCGGTGCCTGCCAATCCCAGCGATGCCGCGCCTTGTTGATGGACGCGACGATGGCGTTGGCGATATTGTCACATGCGCCGGTCTTCGGCGTCGCGAAACTTTCACGCCAACGCCACCCGCTCGCATCAGCCAGACTGACCGCGATTTTGCTGCCGCCGACGTCTACACAGGCTTTCATATAACCGATTTTGCGTCATACGACCGAATTTTCCTTACGTGGCGGATTGCGCACCTTCTTTGTTGGCGAGTTTCACAAACAACACTGAGATGCCGGCGATGATGATGAGCACCCCGGCGAGGCGAATCACGTTTTGTGGATTGCCGCCCAAGAGTGACCGGTAGATCAATGGCAAGGTGAAACTTTGGATCAGCATCGGGATCACGATGAACATATTGAAGATGCCCATGTACACGCCCACGCGTTGTGGCGGGATGCTGCCAGCGAGCATCACGTATGGATTACCCATGATGCTGCCCCACGCGAGGCCCATGCCGATGATCGCGACGAACAGCAGCGATTTATCGGCGATTTCGGGGATCCACAACATGCCAAGACCTGCCATCACCAGACAGAAACAGTGCACCGCTTTGGGCCCCAACTTACGCACCACCGGCACCATCGCGAACGCGGCGATGAAGGCCACAAAGTTGTAGAACGCGCCGACTTGTCCATACATCAACCCCGCGTCGCGCAGCCCTTGCGAGGCACCATCGGACGTGCCGAAAAACGATTTGGACACGGACAGCACGATGTACTGCCAATAGCACGCTAGCGCATACCACTGGAACAACATCATCACACCGAGGCGGCGCATGGTCGGCGGCATTTCTTTGATCGCGTCCCAGATGTCTTTGAAAATATTGCCAAAGCTCATCGGGCGCTTGCGCATTTCGGCAATCTCGGCAGCGGTGAGCGGAATTTCTGGCGTGGATTTGATCGACCACAAAATCGAGACGATCGAAAAAATCGCGCCGACGATAAATGCTGCGATGGTAATGTGCGGAATGTTGTTGGCACCCAGCGCATCTTTATTGATGCCAATGAGAACAAAGATGGTTGGCGCGAGATAGGCGAGCGTTTGCGCGAGGCCGGTGAAGGCGCTCTGCGTCAAGAACCCAAGCGAGTGTTGCGCTTTATCGAGCTTGTCGCTGACGAACGCGCGATACGGTTCCATCGTCACGTTATTTGCGGCATCGAGAATCCACAGAATGCTCGCCGCTGCCCACAGGGTTGGGCTAAATGGCATGACCAGCAACATGAGGCTGCACAAAATCGCGCCGATCAAGAAGTAGGGCGTGCGTCGCCCCCAGCGGGTCACCGTGCGATCACTCATCGCGCCGATGATCGGCTGCACCAGCAACCCGGTCATGGGCCCAGCTAACCACAAATACGGCAGGCTCGCTTCATCTGCGCCGAGGTAGGCGTAAATCGGACTCATGTTGCTTTGTTGCAGGCCGAAGCTGAATTGGATACCGAAGAATCCAAAATTCATACTCATGATCTGTGAGAACGAGAGTGCAGGTTTCATTTTTTCCTCCTGGGCTTGCGGGTTGATACGGTGCTGCATCAGCAGCAGGTCAAAACAAACTTCGTCAACGTCGCCGGTGCCGTGGCGCTACTCGTATGAATCTCAAAGGCGAGTGAAGCAAAGTTGATGCGTAATTCTGCGACTTGCGCGGCATTGTGCCAGCGCATCGTCAAGTGTTGGTCGTCGGCTGATTCTGTCGAGAACGCGCCAGCGAACGCTGCGTGTTGATTGCGCAGGCGAATCAGCGCGATCAAGTCGCGCACCACCGGACGCTGCAATGCGCTATGAATCTCAGCTTGATCGTAGTAATGGCGATTGATGTCCCGCCCGACGCTGGAGCGTGCCAGCAAGTCCATATCGTTCGCACCGGCGAGGAGACCCACGTAATACACCTGCGGAATGCCGGGCATGAAAAACTGAATTGCGCGTGCCAACAAATACGCGCGATCATCTTGGCCAAGCGCATCGTAGAACGTGCAATTTACCTGATACAAATCGAGGTTCGAGGCCGCCGCACCGGTTGCCGCGCGGCTCTGGCCGTGGCTGTTGGCGTGAATGCGCTCGACCAGTTGATCGAGTTCGGCGGCAGGCACGAGGCCGGGACGCGACTCGCGTGCGAGGCTGTCCGCACCGATGTCGATCACACCAATCCCGTCGTGCGTATCGAGTACCGTCAGCGCATTGTTCGGGCGAATCGCAATCCATTGTTTCAAGTATTTCGCCGTCTTGAAAAACAGCGCGTGCAACACCAACGGCGGCAACGCAAAATCGTAGACCCAATCGACTTGCTTGGCGATTGCAATCTGCGTCGGATAGTACGAATGGATTTCGACTAAAACTTCGAGTCCCAACGCGCGCGCTTTGCCCGCGAATTCGTCAATGAATGCCATCGTTTCCGGCGTCATGAAGCAGCTCGTACCCGCTTTTTTGATTGCATAGCCGACCGCATCAAGGCGAATACTTTTAACGCCGTTGTCGCTGAGTGCCGCGAGGATGGATTGCAGGTATGCCTCGCCCTGCGGATGGCGCACATTGATGTCGAGCTGCTTGGCCGTAAACGTCGTCCACAGGTTTTTCTTCTCACCGTTTTGCAGCGTCACCACGGTCATCGGCGAACTCGGGCGCGGGCGATACAGCGCCGCCAAATCGTGCGCCGTGGCACCGTTCGGAAACACGCTATCGAAGGTCAAAAACATTCCGGCGTATTTCGACGCGTTGCCGTGTGCCGAGTAATCGCGAAACTGTGGCGAGTCAGCCGACACATGATTCACAATCACATCGGCCATCACTTCCGTGGACTGTGCGAGCGCGCCGATGTCTGCCCACGTTCCCAGACGCGAATCAACAGCGGTATGGTCGATGGGGTCAAATCCTGCGTCGGCACCATCAATCGGATAGAAAAATGGCAGCAGGTGCACGCCGCCAAATACGTCCTTCAACGAGCCGGAAAGGAGTGCCGTCAAATCCTTGAGGGTGCCGCCGCCGAAGCGATCCACATAGGTAATGAGTTGAACCTGATTTTTCATGAGTAAGCAGTAGGTTTTCTTCGGCGACTAAGCCGATGGCTGGACAGTGGTGAATCGTTCGCGCCATGTTTGATAGAAGTTGGCATCCGTACTTACCGCGCCACGTAAAGTGCAGACGCTGGCGGCGAAGTGGCTCGCGTGTTCAAGCGTGTGCGAGAGCGGCCAGCCGAGCGCGTTGCCGAGTAGCGTCACCGCGAGAAACGCATCGCCAGCACCGACGGTATCAATGACGGCCACCTTGGGTGCGGTACCTTCCGCGAGGATGTTGCCTACGCGGTCGTACGCGATGTAGCCATCGGCGCCGCGCGTGACGATGAGTTGCTTGATACCAAACTGCTGCAACAAGTTGGCGACGGCGCTGCGCGTTGCATCGCCGCGCCAATCACCGGGGGGCGTTGCCGATGGCACGAACCACGCGAGCAATTGCAAAAATTCCTCGTCATTGAGCTTGACGATATCGGCGTGCTCGAGCGACCAAGCCGAAATTGCGTGGTTGTCTAGGCAGTTGCGCAAATTGAGGTCGAGGACGCGTTGGCAGGTTGCGGTACTCACGACTTCACGAATCGCATTGCGGGATAGCGATTCGCGCTGTGCCAGCGTGCCAAAGCACAGGATTGTAGGTGCCGCTTGCTGTATTGCGCGCGATGCGCTGGCTGCATCAATTGCATCCCAAGCCTGTCCATCCGCGATGTGATATTGCGGCTGGCCGTTATTGAACGTGACGCGCACGTTGCCGGTTGCGCGCGTGGGGTCGCGTTGAATGCCATCGGTACTGAGCGCAAAGCGTTGGAACTCGGCCACCAGCGCCTCGCCGTCTGGATCGTTGCCGAGACGCGTGACGAGCAGTGGTGCGGCACCCAGGGCGGCTAAATTGCGCGCAACGTTGAACGGCGCACCGCCAATCACGTCCGCATCGGGGAAGTGATCGACTAGCGCTTCACCGAGCAGTGCGATCGACGCCCGCGGATGTGGTTGAGTGGATGTTTTTGGAGTAGCTGTCACGGCAAATCGTTTCCCATCAAGGTGCAGTAGGAATGCGATGAATCAGGAACGCGACTGAAAAAAAAGCGGGCGAATGAATTCGCCCTGAGAGGAGACGCAAACTTGAATTTTTCGGCAACCATCACTTCAATTGAGTGTTCGTGCGGATACGAGAGTGGACGGTCTTTGCCGCCCTGCCCCCGCCTAGACTTAGAACGTGTACTTCAGTGACAGCTTCGTTGCACGACCATTGATCGAGCGGGCTGCACCGCGACCATCGTTGGTCTCGGTGTAACCGATGGTGTTGGTCAGGTTGTTCGACGATAACGACACGGTCGTGTTGGCCGTAAACGTGTAGTTTACGAAGGCATTGACCACCGTGTACGCAGGCAGCGTCACGCTGATGGGGCCTGCCGGGCTGTCATCTTTAGAGCTGCCGGTACCGACCACGCTGGCACCAATACTGATGTCACCAAACGTGTAGCTAGGCGTGAGTTGATAGATAACCTTGGCCTGACGACGCGGGGTTTTGCCGATCACCGATTTGTCGTTCGATGCCGTGACTTCAGCATCGGTGTAGGTGAAGCCGCCACCGATACGGAATCCGTCCACAGCATAGGCAGCTTCGATTTCCGCACCTTTTGCGTCGTAGCGGTTTGCACTAGATTTTTGCGTGGTCAAATCAAAATTGCTTTCGTCGGTCTTGGCTTGGAACAAGGTCACGAACGTGCTGACGCCGTTTGCGCGCCACTTAGCACCGAGTTCAAACTGCTTCACCTCATTGATTGGAATCGGTGAGCGGCCATCAACCGTGGCTTGCGCGTTAAAGAACGTGATGCGATCACCGTTGAACGACACGCCATCGCTATAGCGTGCAAACACGCCCAAGTCCTTGGTCAGGCGATAGTTCGCGCCAACCGAGTATGAGTCTTTGTTTTTCTTGTAGTCGATGATACGTGCGCCGCGTGGATCATAGGTCGTTGCGTTCGCTGGTGCGAAGATCAACTGGTTGTAGGTACCGTTAACCTTCAGACGATCAGCGCGAACGCTGGCATCGAGGTTCAATGCATCAACTTCGTAAGCGACTGCGGCGTACGGTGAATTGAGTTTGTACTCTGAAGATGTGGTGTTCGAGCAGCAGCCGCCGAACGCGTTGGTACCGTTGATGGCTGAGGTCAGCAAGGCCGGCTTGATGCCAGTCGCTTGGAACAGGTACTGGTTGAAGTTCCAGGTCATGTCCACTTTTTGCAGCGACGTGAACAAGCCACCGGTCGCGGTCAGCTTGCTACCGCCACCCAGATCAATTGCTTTTGAAACTTTGATGTCATTGGCGGTGAGACTCAAGTCGTCAAGTGAGGTATTGAACACGACGCCTTCGACAGCCGGGCCAACGTAGGCTTGACCGGCGCGCGGGCCGGTGGCGAAGGTGGTGGTGACGTTGGCCACATCGTTACCGGGGAACACGCCGAGGAAACGGCCAGAGTTCTTCGCCGTACGGAATTTCTCGTCGAGGCTCCAACCGTTGCCCAGATTGAATTTGCCTTCTACGCCGACTGCCGTGCTTTTTGCGGACAGGCCGTCGTTGATGTTGGTTGATACGCGGCCATTGTCGCGGGTCAAGGTGACGTCTTGACGCAGGTAGGGTGAGTAGAAGCTGGCGGTGCGTGGATCAATACCTGGGATTTCCCGAATCTCGCCATTGACGAAACGCACCGGTACCGGCAGGTACGTCGGCGAATTGTCATTGAGCGCTTTCAAGTTAACGCGGATGTAGCCGTTATCGAGTTCTTGGGTGATGTTGGCGCGCAATTGACCGCCACGCTCAACGTTGACGCCGCTTTCACGCGCGCCTTCGCCTTGCCGGTAGAAGCCGCCAATGAAAAAGCGGGTCTTGGCACCGAGCCGGCCGCCGAGGTCGAAGTCGTAGCGCGTGGTGTCATAGTCAATACCCTTGCTGATACCGATGCTGCCGCCTTTATCTTCACCGGTCTTGGAGATGAAGTTAATGATGCCGCCGGGCGCGTTGGTGGCGAGGGTTGACGCCGAGCCACCGCGAATCACTTCAAGGCGATCAAGCGCGCCGTCAGCGCGGATAAACGTATCGGGCGTCGAAAATTGCAAGTCACCGAATTGCAACACGGGCAGACCATCTTCTTGGAATTGCACATAGCGCGAGCCGCCGGCCGAGATGGGCACGCCGCGTACGGTGACGTTGGCATTGCTTTCGCCGCCGCTGGATTCGGAACGAACACCGGGGATCGAGCGCAGAATTTCTGCGGCGCTAACGGCACCGGACTTGATAATTTCTGCACCATCAAGGGTACTTACGGAAACGCTGGATTTCATCTTGGAGATACCGGTTGCGGTACCGGTGACCACGATGCGGTCAAGGCCGAGCGGGGTATTGTCTTTGGCTTCCGTTGCTTGTGCATCCACCGCCGGTGCGGATTGTGCCCAAACGGTGCCGAGGGGTAGAAGGGTCGCCGAAATTGCCAGCACCATGCGCTTCATAACCAAGCGATTCGATTTCATGTGTGTTTCTCCAAGTTGGGGATCAATTAGCTCGACTGGAGCCTTAGGCTCCGAGTGCGTTTACTGTCCTTCACACCAGCGAGTAGCCTCGTGGGCACCGATGTGATGAAAAGCTAACGATGAGTATGAGCCAAAATTGCAAACGATTGCAATATGTGTAAATTTTGTGTTGTAAAAATGCCGAAACCCTTTATTTGACGTACTGTTTCAGGGCATTCAAACGATTGCAAAATGGTCTTGGCTAACGGTTTTTGCGGCGTGACTGGTAATGGCTGTTAATACCAGGCGTTGATGCCAGCGCTAGCGCGTCTTACGCGGCTTGATTGGCTCGGTCGTTTTGCGCACGATGAGCCCAGTGGCTAGGTGGATGGGGCTGGCGTGGCGCCCGTCGATTTGTTCGAGCAGTGCGGCGACCATCGCTTTGCCAGCAGCGGCCATGGGTTGACGAACGGTGGTGAGCGGAGGATGAAAATTTGCCGCGAGTTCAATATCGTCATAGCCAACAACCGCCACGTCTTCTGGGACGCGTTTGCCAAGGTTGCGTAGTGTATTGATTGCTTTCATGGCGATTAAATCGCTACACGCAAAAATCGCATTGAACTTTGTGGCGCTGTTACTAAACGCGGTCACGGCGCGCTCGGCGCTATCGGCAAGAAATGAGACCGGCGATTCCAGTGCCGGATCGAAGGCGATATTGTTGCTGGCTAACGCGCGCCGATAGCCGTCGTAACGAAGTTTCGCTTCCGGGAATTGCGTATCGCCAAAAAACGCAATACGCCGACGTCCGGTCGCGATCAAGTGTTCGGTGGCGAGAAAGCCCCCGACTTCATTGTCGCTGCCTACGGAGCAATACAACTGTTGCGGTAAGCGTGCCCCCCACACCACCAGCGGTACGCGCCTTAGCGCGAGTTCATTCAATTGATCGTGATGGTGCCACTGCCCGATCAGGATAATGCCGCCGGCGCGACCGTTATCGTAGAACGCGGCAGCGGAATCGAGCCGGTCTGCATTCACCCGCGAGAGCAGCATGTCGTAGCCACTTTCGGTGAGCGCATCGGCGAGGCTACCGACGATACTGAGAAAAAACGGGTCGGTGACGTGTTGCCGCGCGGCGGCATCGAACGGCAAAATGACCGCGATGGTGCGGTTCTGGCCGAGCCGCAAATTTTTTGCGCCGATGTTGACCGTGTAATTGAGTGAGCGCGCGAGCTCGACGATGCGGTGGCGCGTCTCTTCGTTGACCAACGGACTCTCACTCAGTGCCCGCGACACCGTTGCCGTGGAAACGCCCGCCAATCGGGCGATATCAACCATTTGCAGACGGCGTTGTTCCGCGCTAGACGGGCGCGATTGGGCCGCTGATGAAGGAGTCGTTTTTGCCACGAGTTGAGTTTCTTTACATGTAAAGAATTATTGTAATCGTTTACAGCGTCCGTACGATACCGCATCACGTCATGGTGCAAACATGTCGCCGTCGCGGTTCTGTGAAAACGGTGCGGCGCGAAGCTACAGGCTAAAATCACGGTTATCGACGTGAAAACCGATTGCAACTTGGTTGGTACAACTTGGTGGGAAATAACGGTAGCCCAAAAGCCGCAAACCCCTTGGAAACCCGCATGAATACTGAAGAAAAGCTGCCCGACTGTCGCGCACTGGTGTTGTTCGGTGCGACCGGCGATCTCGCCAAACGGATGCTTTGGCCGTCGCTGTATGCCCTCGATTGCGATGGCTTGTTGCCGGAAACCTTTCCATTGATTGGTACCGCCAGTTCCACCCTGACCGACGCAGAATTTTTGCTCGCGGTGAAAGAGTCGATCCAAACCTCGGCTAATAAAGCGTTGTTTAACGACGCCGCATTCGCAAAATTTTCGCAACGCGTGCGCTACGTTTCAGCGAACGTTACTGCACCGGCTGGCTTGGACGCGTTGAAAAGCGTGATCGCACCGGCATCCGCAACCAGTAAAGGCGGCGTCATTTTCTATCTATCCACCGGCCCAAAATTATTTGGTCCGATCTGCAAGGCGTTGAAAGCGGCAGGTATCAGCGATGCGCACAGCCGCGTGGTGGTCGAAAAACCCATCGGCACCAACGTCGCCACTGCGCTGCAAACCAACGACGAAATCGCGATTGCGTTTAATGAATCGCAGGTATTTCGGATCGATCATTACCTCGGTAAAGAAGCGGTACAAAATTTGTTGGCGCTGCGATTTGCCAACGCGATTTTTGAGCCGCTGTGGAACGCGACTGCCATTGAGCAGGTGCAAATCTCGGTGGCCGAAACCGTGGGCGTCGGCCAGCGCTGGGGGTTTTACGAAGGTACCGGTGCCTTGCGCGACATGGTGCAAAGCCACCTTCTGCAATTGCTGTGTCTGGTCGCGATGGAACCACCCGCCAGCTTCACGCCGTCTGCCGTGCGTAACGAAAAGGTGAAGGTGTTGTGGTCGTTGAAGCCGATCACTGCCGCCAATGTAGGGACGCACACGGTGTCGGGTCAATATGCCAAGGGCTACACGGCCGGTGCAGCGGTGGCGGGGTTCATCGAAGAGGGCGGTGCCAGCGCGGTCAGCAACACCGAGACCTTCGTCGCCATGCGCGTGGAAATCGACAACTGGCGCTGGGCGGGTGTGCCGTTTTATCTGCGCACGGGCAAGCGCATGCAAGAGCGCATGAGTGAAATTGTCATTCAGTTCAGGGCGGCACCCTACAACATTTTTGCGAGCATCGGTGCGGCACTTCAGCCCAATACGCTGCTCATCAAGTTGCAGCCGGACGAGATGATTTCGCTCTCGCTGATGCACAAAAAACCGGGTCTGCACGACACTCACATGGGACAGGTGAACTTGAATCTGTCGCTGGACAACGGCTTTTCGGGGCAACGCCGTCGTATCGCGTACGAGCGCATGTTGCTCGATGTATTGCGCAACAACTCGGCGCTGTTCGTGCGTCGTGACGAGGTTGAGGCGGCGTGGAAATGGATCGACGGCATTATTGACGGCTGGCGGACTACCGACCAGCAGCCGAAATCGTATCCGGCGGGAAGCTGGGGGCCGAATGCGGCGATTGGGCTGCTGGAGCGGCACGGGCATTCGTGGCATGAATAATTTCTTGGCGTGTACGCAACATTTCGCCGGTTGCCCCGTCAGGGTGGTATGTCCTCTATTGCCAACCCTCCCGATCTGTGTAATTTATTCGCTGGGCGCGACGCGTTCGGCGAACGCACCAAGCGAGCACCGGCCATGACGCCCACGGTCGGCGTGCGCCCCGAACCTTCGGCGCAAGCGAAAACCGACGATCTGCTGATTCGGCGCTTTTGTGCTGGTGAGTTGCGCGCCTTTGAATTGCTGGTCGTGAAATACCAGCGGCGCATCGCCGCCCTCATCAACGCATCCGTGCGAAATGATGGGGTCGCCGAAGAACTTACGCAGGAAGTGTTCTTGCGCGCGTACCGGGGATTGGCCAATTTTCGTTTCGAGAGTGCGTTCTCAACCTGGCTTTACGCCATTGCCCGCAACACCGCGACGTCGTACCACCGCGATGGCCACGGACGCGCAGATTCCTTGGTGTCGTTGGAAGCCATGACCGAAGCCGGCGCGCCTACCGAGGCGCGGGTGTGGGAGAGCGACGCCACGGGGCCGGAGCAAGAATTGGAAGGGCAGCAATTGGTGGCAGGTATTCGGCAGGCGATGGAACAACTGCCGCCACAAATGCGCGATGCGCTGACCTTACGTGAACTCGATGGCCTCAGTTACCTAGAGATTGCCGAGCGGCTAAAGGTGCCACTGAATACGGCACGTTCGTTGATTTTTCGCGCGCGTGAAATGGTCGCGTCGGAAATTCGTCCGCTACTCGATATTGCCATTCGTGAGAAAGTGAAATGATGATCACACCAGAAGCCAATATCTCCGCACTACTAGACGATAACATCGCTGCGGATGAATTCGAGACGATTCTGGTTAGTCTGGACGCGCAACCCGCGCTGATTGAATCGTTTCGTGCGCAGCAATATGTCCGCGATGCGCTTACCGGCAATCCTTGTCCAGACCGCCACTACACGCGGCGGATCATGGCGTACATCGCGCAAGCAGAGCGCGACCAGAAAGGCTGACGCGGAACGCCTCAGTCGTCGGCGATGACCGAAAGCGGGATGTCGTGTTGGGTGGCAAAGCGCACCCAAAATGCGATGTTGTTCTCCGCAAAGCGCGCCGTAAATGCAGGCGCCAGCTCAGTTGTGACAACGTCAATCAGCAATGCGATTTTTAGGCGCTGAACAAACTGCGGCTCAAGCGCCGCCAACGCAATCCAGCCATCACGCGCACGATAAAAGTGGTAGCCAGGATGCGCGCCACCCAACAGATCGCCGGGGCGTGTCAGATGATGTCTGAGTGGCGCCGCGTACGATTCGGCGGTCTCGCGCAATCCCACCAACACGTGCGCGCCTTTGCCGGTAAGATCACGCTCGCGTAACGCGGCGAAGGTTGCGGTCACCGCACGCTCGGCACCGGCGAGATCTGCCACCAACGTGCGTGGCAAATGCGGTGGGTTCAGCAGACCGGCATCGGCAAGGTATGTTAGGTCATGACCGGCGTGACTATCCGTTTCAGAGCCAACGATGGCGATATGACAAAGGCGCGGAAAATTGCTCGCGAGCTGTGCGGCAGACAGGCCCAAACGTGCCAATGCGTCCAAGCGATGCGAGGTAATGAGGACATCTGCTATTGGCAGCTGTGCATCGAATTTCGCGCGGTCTCCAGCGTCTTTTAGGTTCAGGGCAATGATCTCGAACCCTTGGTGCAATTCCTGGTAATAACTGGGCGCGTAGTGCTGCATCGGGTCGCCACCCATGGTCGATGGCGGCTCGATTTTGATGACGGTGGCACCGAAGTCTTTCAGCCGTCGCGCGCACGCCGGACCAGGAAGATTGACAGCGATGGTGATGATGCGGGTGTTGATGAGGGGTTGAATCATGCGCCAAGTGCAAGTATTTGGGGGCAGAGCTTCATGACTTTACGTTAAGACGGGCAAGGCGGGCAAAACGCGGCGTGCCACCACCTGCGGCCTATCGAGAATTTCACGCGGAACTAGCCGAAACCCCGCGCCAATAAAGGCGTTTCACGCATCCACTAATCGTCTGCCGCATGCTCCACCAGCATCTCATGCTTGCCCGGTCGCCTATTCCAAATCCGTTTTGCGAGCCGCTCTGCGTCATCCACCAACGTGTAGGTCGCGGGCACCGCGAGCAAACTCAAGATCGTGGAGGTCACCAAGCCGCCAATCACCGCCGTTGCCATTGGCGATCTGAAGCTCGGGTCAGCGCCGAACCCCATCGCGGTCGGCAACATACCAAAGCCCATCGCGAGGCTGGTCATGACAATCGGTCGCGCACGTTTGTGGCAAGCGTCGATCAGCGCTGGTGTGCGCGGCATCTTGAGATCGCGGCGTGCGATGATCGCGTAGTCGATCAGCAGAATCGAATTTTTAGTGACGACACCCATCAACATCAACAGACCAATCATCGATGGCATCGACATACTTTTGCCGGTGATGAACAACAAAATGATCGCCCCGCCCACCGATGGCAGCAGCGCAGAAAGGATCGACACCGGCTGCCAAAAATCTTTAAACAGCAACACCAGCACCGCGTAAATGCACAAAATGCCGATCACCATCGCCAGCGCGAAGCTGCTGAACAGCTCTTCCATCATTTGCGTGTCACCCAACTCAGCGAGCTTCACCGACGGCGGTAGATTGCTGATCGCGGGCAATTTCATCGCCTCCGCGTAAACGTCGCCCAGCTCGCGGGTGCCCAACTCAACATCAAACGTGATCTGCCGATTGCGGTTCAAACGATTGATCTGCGCGGGCCCGCTGTCAATGCTGATGTCGGCCACGTTGGCGAGGGCGATTGAGCCGTTCTTTGCCGGGACGTGCAAGCGCGCAATGGCGGCCAGGTCGGCGCGAAACGCGGCAGGCAGAGCGACGCGGATTGGCACCTGTCGTTCACTCAAATTGAATTTCGCAAGGCTCTGGTCGTAGTCACCCTGCGTGGCGACGCGCACGGTTTCGCCGATCACTTGCGCACTAACGCCCATCTCAGCGGCGCGAACAAAGTTGGGGCGCACGATAATTTCCGGGCGCACCAGACTCGCACTGGAGATGACGTTGCCGATACTGGCGAGCGTGCGCAGATCGCGTTCCACGTCTTGCGCCGTGGCGACGAGTGCAGCCGGGTCTTCGCTTTGCAACACGATTTGCATTTTGCTGCCGGTGTCTTGCGGGCCAACGCTGATTCGTACACCCGGCTGCGAGGCGAGTTTTTCTCGCAGTTCCACTTCGAGGTCTGGCTGGCTGCGCTTGCGATCTTGATGTTTGCTGAACAACACGTTTAGCGCAGCCTTGCGGGCTTCGGGTGCAACGCCGATGGCAAACGCGTCGCCGGAGATACCACCGCCGATTGAGCTGAATACGTGCATCACTTCTGGCAACTTAATCGCGATCAGGCGTGCGCGCTCGGCTGCGTCAAAGGTGTCCTGCAAGGTGCTGCCTGGCGGCAGTTCGACGTTGATAATGGTTTGCGCGCGATCCGCCGTGGGTACAAAGCCAGTGGGCAATTTGGTGGCGAGCCAAATAGCGGCGAAGAAAAATGCAAGGGATGCGCCTGCCGTGATCCAGCGAAAGCGAATGCACCACGCTACCCATTTCAGGTAGTGGGTCATGAGCGCGCTATCGCGATACGGTTTGTCGCTGCGATTTTTCATGATGTAGGCCGCCATCATCGGCGTCAGCATGCGCGCGACCACGAGCGAGGCGAAGATCGCAAACACTGCCGTCCAGCCAAACTGCTTGAAAAATTTTCCCGGCACACCAGCCATGAACGCGGTGGGCAAAAACACGGCGATTAGGGCAAACGTGGTCGCAATCACCGCGAGGCCGATTTCGTCAGCCGCTTCCATCGACGCTTGATACGGTGCCTTACCCATACGCATATGGCGATTGATGTTTTCGATTTCCACAATCGCGTCATCGACCAAGATACCGACCACCAACGCAAGCGAGAGCAGCGTGACGGTATTGAGCGTGAAGCCAAAGTAGTACATGCCCAAAAACGCCGGGATCACCGACAGTGGCAACGCGGAAGCGGCGACAAACGTCGAGCGCCAGTCACGGAGAAAAAACCACACCACAATCACCGCCAGCAACGCGCCTTCGAGCAGCATGACCATCGAGCCCTCGAAGTTCTCTTTCACTGGCCAAGCGTTGTCGATAGCTTCTTCGAGTTTGATATTCGGGTGGGCGAGGCGAAGCTCGTCGGCCACTTTGCGCGACGCAGTAGCGACACTAATTTCGCTGGCACCTTTGGAGCGCGTGATCTCAAAGGCAACCACCGGCTTGCCGTCGTTGAGCACCACCGCGCGCCGTTCGGCGACGGTGTCACTCACAGTGGCGACCTGATTGAGCCGAAGGTGGCGGCCATCGGCGAGTGGCAATTCGAGCGCGGCTAATTCATTGACGGATTTGACGGTGGCAATTGTGCGTACCGCTTGCTCAGCACCGCCGACATCGCCGCGCCCGCCAGGCACTTCTTGTTGCACGCGCTTGAGTTGCTGCGAAACTTCGGCGGCGGTGACGCCGAGCGCGGACATTTTTTCGGCGTTGAGTTCAACTCGTATCTCGCGGCTGACCCCGCCCATGCGCGCGACCTTACCCACGCCTGGTGCGGCCAGCATGCGTTTGGTTACTGTGTTGTCGATAAACCATGACAGCGCTTCTTCATCGACTTGCCCCGGCACGGCGGCGGAGACGACAAACGTCAGGATCGGGCGTCCGGCGGTGGAGGCTTTCGAGACCACGGGGTCACGCATTTCAGCGGGCAAGTCGGCGCGAACTTGGCTGACCGCATCGCGTACTTCATTGGTTGCTTCAGCAGCGTTTTTCTCCAACACAAACTCGACACTGATGTTCGCCACACCGTCGAGAATGTTGGTGTAAACGTTCTTCACGCCTTGCAACGGTGCGACCGCGTTCTCAATTTTTCGTGCGACTTCGGTTTCGAGCTGTGCCGGTGCCGCACCGGGCAGGCTCGCGCTAATCGAGATGATCGGTAACTCGATGTCGGGGAAATCTTGTACGCGCGAAGCGTTGTAACTGACCATGCCCGCGAAGGTCAAGAGGACAAAAAATACGATGGAGGCAATCGGGTTTCGAATCGCCCAAGAGGAAACGTTCATGGCTGAAGCTCCTTATTTGACGGGCAGATTAGGCAAACTCGGCACAATCGGCAAACCCGTGGCTGCTGAGGTCGCGTTTGCTGGTGTGGAATTGATTGCCACCAAATCGCCGTCGTTCAAGAAACCGGCGCCCGCCGCCACGATCACCTGCTCCGCTTTCACGCCATCGAGAATCTCGATACGGTCGCCCACGCGGCGTCCCGTGGCGATTTTGGTCTGTATTACACGGCTTTGCAGCGCCGCTTTGTCATCGGCGCGAATCGTGAATACGTAACTAAATCCATCACGCACCACGACGGCCTGTTGTGGAACCGTTAGCGCGCCAGATTTGCCCAACTCAAATTCGCCTTTGGCAAACATGCCTGCGCGCGCAGCAGAGCCTTGTGGAAGATCGACATAAACAATGGTCGAGCGCGATTGCATATCAATGGTTGGCGCGATCACGCGCACCTTGCCATTTACTTTGGCACCGGCTGGCGTGGTAAGGGTGACCAATTGCCCGGCAGATACCTTGTCCAATTCAGCCGCAGTTACTTCGGCGCGCCACTCCAGCCGGTTGTTGCGAATCATGCGAAACAGTTCCTGCCCGGCCTGTAGCACGGCGCCGACGGTGGCCGCGCGTTGCGAGATCACGCCGTTGTCGGGCGCGAGCACACGCGTATTGCCGAGGCGGATTTGTGCGCTGTTGGCCATCGCGCGCGCTGCGGCCAGACGCGCGTCAGCGGTCTTGGCGGCGGTTGCGTACTGGTTGATTTGCTGCGCGCTCATGGCACCCGATGCTTCGAGCGTTTTGGCGCGGTCTGCGTTAGCTTGCGCTTCGGCAAATGCGGCTTCGGCTTCGGCCACGGATGCGCGCATTTGTGCGACGTCCGCTTGCACGCTGAGTGGCGAGAACGTCGCCAGCACTTGCCCACGCTTGACCACATCGCCCACATTCACGCGCACGTCAGCCAAGCGCAAGCCATTGACCTCGGCACCGATGATGGTTTCCTGCCACGCGGCGACGTTGCCATTGGCGGCAAGCTTCACCGCGAGTTCGCCGACTTGCGGCCGCGCGGTCGTGACAGTGAGTGCGGGTTTTCCTGCCGCGCTCGTTGGCACTTTCTTTTCGTCGGCAGCGCGCACGATGAAGGTGGCGGTGACTAGCGCCGCCAACACGCTGGCAACAAGGAGGGATTTTTTGTATTTCATGTTGAGTTCCTATTGGCTGGTAGTGGCATCGCTGCTCCACCCGCCACCCATTGCACGATAAAGAGAAATCCACGAAGTGAGTTGTTCGCGCGTCACATTTACGGCCACACCTTGCGCGCCGACCACCGCGCGGCGCGCATCTTCAAGTTCAACTTGGCTCCCCGCGCCCGCTTTGTTACGCGCTTCGGCAGCAGTTAAAAATGCTTGATAGCCGCGCACCGCGTTGGCGGCATCGGCCTCGCGATTGGTGGCGCTAACGATGCGTACCAGCGCTTCTTCAACCTCGCGAACGGCACGTCCGACACGGCCTTTGCTGGTGGCGAGTATTTCTTGATAGCGCGCTTGCGCAGCATCGGCGTTCGCGGCGCGTCGACCTGCGTCAAAGATGGGAATGCTGATCGCGGGACCGAACGACCAAGTGCGGCTGCTGATGTCGCCGCCGCCAAAGTTATTCGCCGAGTAACCAATCGAGCCGGAAAGCGAGATGCGCGGCAGGCGATCTGCTTGGGCAACGCGGATGTCACTCGCCGCCGCCGCCAACTCGCGCTCGGCAGCGGCGAGGTCGGGGCGCTGGAGTAGCGCACTCGCTGGAACACGATCAATCGCCAATGCTTTCGGTGTGGGAAATGTCGCCTTGCCGCTCGCCAGTTTCGTGCGAAGTTCGATTTCGGGTGTGGCGGTAATGAACGACAAGCCCTTAATTTCGACATTGCACTCGGCGCGCTGCTGCGTGAGGCGACCTGCGGCTTCGGCGGCGCTCGCTTTGCTGAGTGCGGCGTCGGCGGGCGCGGTGAAGCCGGCTTTCATTTTCAAGTTCGTCAACCGTGAAGTTTCCGCGCGCGACGCCGCATCAAGCTCGTAGCCGGTCAGCAGAATTTCGCAGGCACGTAAATTGGCATAGGCGGTAGCGACTTCGGCGGCGACCGACACCCGCGCGTCATGCCAATCGAGCGTGCGGGCATCCGCACGTGCAACGGCGGCTTCCTGTGCGCGACGATTGCCGCCAAATAAATCGAGTTCCCATGCGGCATCGAGCGAGGTTGAGCGTGTGCTGGTGATGATGCTGCCGCTGCTGTTGCCACCACCCGTGCCGCCGAACGCGCCACCGTTGCTGGCGGCACGATTGGCGACTGTGTTGCTGGTCGCGCTTGGAAACATCGGCGACGACACGGACGTAACGGCGGCGCGCGCTTGTGCTATGCGTGCAACGGCAGCGGTAACGCTGGAATTCTCGCGCTGCGCGCGATCGATCAACTCCATCAACGTCGAATCGCCCCAAGATGCCCACCAGTCCTTGAGTTTGGCGGTATCACCTTGGTGCGGTAACGGTGCGTTCCAGGTTGGCGGCACGGTGAGGGCAGGGCGTTGGTACGTTGGGCCGACCATGCAACCAGAGAGCGCGATGGCAATCAACAGCGGGAACAATTTTCGATGTGGCGAAAAAAACATTGGGGTTCTCATCGTGCACTTTTGAGTCGTGAGGATTTCGGTTTGGCGACAGGCCGGTGGTTAGCCCGTTCAACGATGGTATCGAACGCCTGCCGCCCGACCCGTTGTGCGCGCGCCAATGAAGCGTCCGTGGTCTCGCCAAGATCGAGCATGAGTGAACCGACGTAGGCTGCATGGAAAAGTTCGGTGTCATCCATCGTCACGTTGAGCCCGAGGTTACGAAAGCTATTGAATAGCCGCTCGCGATTGGCGTCTTCAAAGCTGGCGAGCCATGGCTTGATGCCTGCATCTTCGTCGCTTGCCACCGTGAGGGCGCACATCAGGCGCGCGAACCGGCGATCGTGAATATCGGCAGTCAGCATGTCGCGGAAATTATCAATGGACAGGGTGCCTGCTGCGATTCCGGCGTCGAGCGCTTCGAGCAGCGCGTTGCAACCAAACATCGCCGTCTCACGTAACAAATCATTGCGTGTCGGAAAGTAGTAGGTAATGTGGCTTTGGCGCACGCCAGCTTGTTCTGCCACGCGCGACTGGGTGAGGGCAGCGAAGCCTTCGTCATTTAGCAATTCGACGGCGGCAAACAAAATTCGTTCCCGCGCGGTAGTGGGTGCGGGCTGCGCGGCGATCACATTAGGCAACGACAGCGGGGCGGATGTCCGCTTGACGGTAGATTTGGTAGGCATTTGGTAATTGTACCAACATTGTTGGTTAAATTACCAAATCTATGTTTCGTGCTTGCCAGCCGGTTATCGCCGTGAAAGGGCGGTGCCGTCTAACGCAGGTTCCCCGCATGGTGGATAATTGCCGGTGACCTCAATTAAGGAACATTTATGGATTCGACCCTCGCCGACAACCCCATCATCAAAGCCCGCATAAGCGCCTTACGCGCGGTGATGCTGAAAGAAAAAGTTGCCGCAGTACTCGTGCCGTCTAGCGATCCGCACCTTTCCGAATACCTGCCTGAACGTTGGAAAAGCCGCGAATGGCTTTCCGCGTTCACTGGCTCGATGGGCACGCTGGTGGTGACGGCGAATCAGGCGCTGTTGTTCGCCGATAGCCGCTATTGGGGGCAGGCGGAAACGGAGCTGGCCGGTACTGGCGTGACGCTATTCAAAATTAAATCTGGCGCGAGTGCCGAGCACCTTGATTGGTTGGCGCAAAACGTACCCATTGGCGAGACGATGGCGGTTGACGGTGCGGTGCTCGGTCTCGCCGCCATGCGTGCACTTAAGAACGCGTTGCAGATGAACGCTGTGTTGTGCCGTAGTGATTGCGATCTCATGAGCCAGATTTGGCCGGATCGCCCGGCGTTGCCGGCGTCGCCGGTGTATGAACACATCGCGCCGCACGCGACGATTTCGCGCGCTGACAAATTGGCTGCGACCCGCGCATCAATGTTGAAATTGGGTGCCGATGTGCATTTCATTTCCACGCTTGACGACATCGCGTACTTGTTCAATCTGCGTGGCAGCGATGTGAATTTCAATCCAGTGTTCCTTGCGCATGCGTTGATCCGCAACGACTGCGGGACCATCTTCGTGACGCCGGGAAAAATTCCGCCCGCGATTGCGGCCGCTCTCGCGCGGGATGGTGTGACGTTGGCACCGTACGACGATGCCACCGCCGCGCTCAAGGCCTTGCCCGCGACCAACGCGCTGCTTATTGACCCGCGCCGCATCACGCACCGCACGCGCGAATCGGTGGCCGCAGGCGTGAAAGTCATTGAAGCGGTGAATCCCACCACGTTCGCAAAATCACGCAAGACCGCTGCCGAGGCGGATCATGTGCGGCACACCATGGAACTCGATGGTGCAGCAATGGCGGAGTTCTACGCGTGGTTTGAGGGGGCGTTGGGGCGTGAGCGCATCACCGAAGTCACGATTGACGAAAAAATCACTGAAGCGCGCGCGCGTCGTGCGGAATTCGTCAGCCGCAGCTTTGCGACTATCGCAGGGTTTAACGCCAACGGTGCGCTAAATCACTATCGCGCCGCGCCCGCCACGGCGGCGACCATCGAAGGCAACGGGCTCCTGTTGATCGACTCCGGCGGTCAGTACCTTGGCGGCACCACCGACATCACGCGGGTGTGGCCAATTGGCGACATCACTGCCGAGCATAAGCGCGATTACACCCTGGTATTGAAAGGCACCATCGCGCTGTCCAACACGCGTTTTCCGAAAGGAGTGTTGTCGCCCTACCTTGATGCCATTGCGCGTGCGCCGATCTGGGCAGCAGGCTTTAACTACGGGCATGGCACCGGCCACGGCGTCGGTTATTTCATGAACGTGCACGAAGGGCCACAATCGATCAGCCAAGCCATGCCCGAGCCGCACACGGCGATGGAGCAGGGCATGATTACCTCAATTGAGCCGGGACTGTATCGTGATGGCAAATGGGGCATCAGGATTGAAAATCTGGTGCTCAACGTCGCGGCTGGCAACGAGGGCTTCGGCGATTTTCTGCGATTTGAAACACTGACGCTATGCCCGATTGATACTCGCTGTATCGACAAGACGCTGCTCAGCGCCGCAGAAATGGGTTGGTTGAATGCATATCATGCGGAGGTGGCGCAGCGCTTGCTGCCCCACCTGAGCGGAGATGCGCGTGCGTGGCTGGTGTCGCGCACCCAGAAGCTGTAGCGCACCAGTGTAAATTTATGTGACTTTTTACCGGTGTTTACCCTTATTTCTTTGAAACGCTTTACGCTTTGAATGTTGCGCAAACCACGAGCACCAACGGTCAAGGTTTCAGGGGGAATATGAACATCGCGATTCTCGAAGATGACGCCGATGTCGGCGCGGTTGTTAAGCGTTGGCTAGAGGAGGGCGGCTATCGTTGCCAAGTATTTAACTCTGGCAAGAAGCTCGCGGCACGCGCCTCGCGCGAGGCGTTCGATATTTTTATCGTCGATTGGTCGATTCCTGATATGTCAGGGCTGGAAGTCCTCCACTGGCTTCGCAATGAACACCGCTCGAATGTCCCGGTACTGTTTGTTACCGTGCGCAATGCCGAAAAAGATGTGATCGCGGCACTGGAATCTGGCGCCGACGACTTCATGTCGAAGCCCGTACGCCGCGGTGAATTGGTGGCGCGCGTGCAGGCGCTCCTGCGTCGTTCCAAACGCGCATCGCCGGATATGGATCAGCAGGACTTTCCACCGTATCGTATTGTTTCCAGCGCCCGCCAGATTTTCAAAGACGATACCCCCATCGACCTGACGGAAAAAGAGTTCGACCTCGCTGTATTCCTGTTTAACAACGCCGGCAAATTGCTATCGCGGCAGTACCTTTCCGAATGCGTTTGGGGTCGCGCGGTTTCCACCCTTTCGCGTACCATCGATACCCATGTTTCGCGCGTGCGCAGAAAGCTTGCCCTCGCGCCCCAGGACGGTTTTCGCCTGGTGCCGGTGTACAACATTGGCTATCGTCTCGAGCGCCTCGGCAACGACACCATCGTGCCACCGCGCGCAACGGCAACAGTCGACTAGACCCACCCGCTGCCCGATCATGGTTGACCGGCCAGCCGCTCGCACCTGTACCCCTGTCACCCAAATCGCACTAATTTTCACTGCAATCGCGGATTGGCCTTAAAATCCGGGTTGCTCGGTTTGTTGCCGAAAAGGGATATCTATGCGTATTGCAGTGCTCGAAGATGATGCCGATATTGGTGCCGCCATGCAGGCGTGGCTGGAGGCCGCTGGCCATACGGTGCACCATTTCTTGTCCGGTAAAGCCATCGTCCGCGAGGCGGGACGCGAGAGCTACGACCTGTTTTTGCTCGACTGGCATGTACCCGATTTGTCGGGGACCGAGGTGCTGGTGTGGCTGCGTGAAAAACAGAATCTGCTGACACCGGTGGTGTTTGCAACCAGCCGCGATTCGGAAGAAGACATTGTTGCTGCGTTGGCAGCTGGCGCGGACGACTACATGGTTAAACCTATTCGGCGCCTGGAACTGTTGGCGCGCGTCGATGCGTTGCTGCGTCGCTCGCGTCCGAAGGCCACTGATAGCGCTGATATTGAGCTTGGTGCCTACCGCATCGATACGTTAAATCGTGTGGTGCACATGGATGGCAACGCGGTCGAAATGACCGACAAGGAATACGATCTCACGGTGTTTTTGTTTCAAAATATCGGTCGCCTGCTTTCGCGTGGGCATATGTCGGAAAGCGTTTGGGGTCGTAGCAGCGATGTGCCGTCACGTACCGTCGATACGCACGTATCGCGAATCCGCAAAAAGCTGGAATTCGGCCCGGAGCGCGGCCTGCGCCTGACACCAATCTACAACTTTGGTTATCGGCTAGAGCATGTGACGCCAACGGCCGCCGCGACTGCCGCGCCCGGCTAGACGGGCGGGTCTTCGTTGCGCGACATGCCTTCTGGCGGTATGTGAACTTTTGCGATGCGCGTCAACAACCCACCGTAGTCAAGGCGTTCTACATAAGGCTGCTGCACAAAGGCCCAAGGTTCACTCTGCTTAACATGGCCGCGAACTCGTCGTGGCGGGAGAAAAAAATGGTTTCACAGGCGCTAACAAATACTGGTTCATCCACGTCATTGCGGAAGCTCACCATCGGCGCTTCGGTACTGACCGCATGTCTCGCGCTGCTCCTCGCGCCACGCGCCTTCGCCGACGAAGTGCGCATGTACGAATACCGCACTAAGCAGGGCGATAACTTGATTCATATTGCCTCGCGCTTCCTCATCAACGGCGGCGACTGGCGGAGTTTGCAGCGCATCAATAACTTCAAGAATCCCAATGCCCTCCCGCTAAATACACTGGTTAGAATCCCAGCAGAAGCGATGCGCACCGAGCCAGCACCTGTCAAGGTGTTGTCCGTGCAAGGCACGGTACAAGCCAACGATGGCCCAGCGGCAGTGGGTGCCACGATGAAAGAGGGCGACCGCCTTTCTACCGGCGATGATGGCTTTGTGACCATTCAATTGGCCGATGGCTCCACGCTGACCGTGCAATCGAAATCCGCCGTGAAGCTCGAAAATTTGCGCTTGCTGGCCAATACCGGCGGTGTCGCCGATTCCATCGTCCGCCTCGAATCCGGGCGCGTCGAAACCAACGTCGCCAAGCAGAAAAGCACTGCCAGCCGCTATGAAATTCGTACGCCGACCTCGAACATGGGTGTGCGCGGAACAATTTTCCGCGTCTCGGCTGAAGACGGCGGTTTGCGTGCGTCCAGTGAAGTTCTCGAAGGCAAAGTTGCCGTGACCTCCGCCACTCCCGGCGGCGCCGGCATCGCGCTCACGCAAGGTTTTGGAACGGTCGCCGAAAAAGGCCGCGCGCCATTGCCGCCAATTGAATTGTTGCCTGCGCCCGGCGTGGCGAGCTTCCCCGCTGAAGTGGACGACATCAATATCGAATTCCAGTTTGCCGCCGTGGCTAAAGCGGTGAAGTATCGCGGCCAGCTCGCACGCGATGCTGAATTCAAAAATCCGATTGCCGATCTGGTCGCGACCGGACCAAAAATTCGCTTCCCCGCGATCGCCCCCGGTCGCTACTATTTGCGCACGCGCGCCATCGACGGCCTCGGTTTGGAAGGCAACAACGGCAGCCATAGCTTTGTCGTGTTGAAGCAATTGATCGCGCCAAGCCTCGGCAGCGGCGCGCCGTCCGCGTTTGCGTGGCAGCCAGTTGCTGGCGCGAAAGCCTATCGCCTGCAAGTTGCGCGTAACGACAAATTCACCGACCTCGCCATCGACGATTCCAACTTGAAATCACCGAGCTTCACACCCACAACAGCGTTCCCGCCGGGTAACTACACGTGGCGCGTGGTCGCGTTGGGCGATGCTGGTCGTGTCGGACAGTTCTCTGCACCGAGTGGATTCTCTATCGTACCGCCGCCCGTTGTTGCACCGGTGTTATTGCATCGCTCGACCGCCGGTGTCGCTGGACCGCTGACGTGGACGAGCCCGGCTACTGGTGCCTTCCAAGTGCAAATTGCCAAGGACGAATTTTTCCGAAACATCGTCGTGGATCGCACCGTCAACGGACGCTCTGCAGGGCTTGATGAATTGGGTCGCGGTTTCTACTTTACCCGCGTGCGGTCAGTGGGCGCCGCATTGGGCACCACGGCGGGCAACGACAGTCCATGGAGTAACGTCTTCAACGTGGAAATCTATGGCGGCGCATCGCGTGACGTTGCGCGCCGTTGATTTGACTGAGACTGCATCTCAACCTTGCCCTGACGCAAGACCGCCGCTAACGGGTCGCGCCAATGCTTAGCCGCCAGTGGGGCTTGGCTTGGCGGCACCCGGTGGTGCGCGAGTGGCTGCTGATTGCGCTGCTACTCACTGGTTTCATCACCTGCGCGCTCCGCTTCAACTGGTTCGAGCGCATCGAATACACCGTCTACGATCAGGCGCTGGCGCTGTGGAAGCGGCCAGCGTCGGACGACATCATCATCATCGGCATGGACGATGCGAGTCTGAAAGGGTTCGGTCGTTGGCCGTGGAAACGTAGCCTGCAAGCCGCCCTCATCGACAAGATGACTGAGGCGGATGTAAAAGCACTCGCCGTTGATGTCGTCTACACCGAGCCGGATCGCGATCCGCAGCAGGATGAAATTCTTGCGCGTGCGGTGCGTGCCAACGGTAAGGTCATCTTGCCATTGGTGCAAGGGGTGGACGATTCGGTGGATGAAGGCAAAGCGACCTTTCTTGGCGAAGCCTTTCCCATCCCCTCGCTGACCAAGGCTGCCAATCGGCTCGGTGTGATCGCCCCACAAATTGATTCCGATGGCGTGGTACGCAAAGCATTTTTGCGCAGCGGTTTTCGCCAGCCGCGCCACGATTTATTTGCCCTGGCCACCTTCCGCCTCGCCGAGCCCGAGCGCGCGGCGGCCTCCCGGTTGGTACCGCCTGAAAAAGATGGCGGTGCGGCGAGCACTACCAACAGTTGGGTATTGGATTTCCCCTACCAAGTCCCATTCGCCGGGCCGCCGGGACACTTTCGTAAGGTTTCCTACATCGACGTGTTTCGCCCCGATGGCGTGCCGCTATCGACGTTCAAAAATAAAATTGTTTTAGTGGGCGCGACGGCCGCGAGCATGAGTGACGAGTTCCCCACGCCGCTGTCCGGCGGTTCGTCGCGCTCGATGGCCGGGATTGAAGTGCACGCCAATATTTTGCAGGGGCTGCGCGAAGGGATTGATATTCAACGGGCTTCGCCACTGACCACGGCGCTGATTTCCATCGCCTTGGTGCTGGTGCTGCTCGCGTCGTATCTGTGGTTATCCCCACGCAAATCAATCACGATGACGGTGGCGATGTGCCTCGCGGTCGTGGTCGCCAGCGTGGTGTTATTTCGTGGTGCCGCGTTGTGGGTGTCGCCGGTAATCGCGTTGATGGCGATGGTGTTGGCCTACCCGTTGTGGAGCTGGCGAAAATTGGAGGCCACGCAACGATATTTGGATGATGAATTGCAACGCCTGCAATCGGAACGCAGTGTAGTGGGCGCGGGTGCTGCCCTAGCACTGACCGCAGCCCCGGCCGTCAAAGCATTCGTGCCAGACGTGATCGAGCAACGCATCGCTTCGGTGCGCGCGGCGGGTGAGCAATTGCGCGCGCTGAATCGCTTTGTGGCCGACAGCTTGGAAAGCTTGCCTGAAGCCGCGCTAGTGACGGACGTGAATGACCGCGTGGTGCTTGCCAACACCAGCGCGGATCGCATGTTCGCGATCCAGCGCGCGAGCAGAAAAGGTGGCTCGCTGGAAGGTTTTGATGTGTTTGAGTTGCTAGCTAATTACAAGCACGACGCAGGCGGAACATGGCGCGAACAGTGGACCAAAGCGGCTAGCGAAAATCGCGTGTTGTCGCTTGAAACGCGTAACGATGACGATCAAGACTACTTGTTGCAAATGGCCGCATCACGCTCGCAGTCCGGCGTGCTGGCGGGTACGGTCGTGACCTTGACCGACATTTCGCCGCTACGTGAATCCGAACGCAAACGTGACGAAGCCTTGCGATTCCTGTCGCACGATATGCGCTCACCACAGGCATCCATCATCACGCTCTTGGAAATGCAGCGCGAAGATCCTGAGAGCATGCCGACCGACAAACTGGTCGAACGTATCGGTCGTTACGCCAAGCGCACCTTGACCTTGGCAGACGACTTTTTGCGGCTGGCGGCGGCCGAGCGCGTCAAGCCAGCTGACTTCCAAATACTAGAATTAGGTTCGATGCTGCAGGACGCAGCGGAAGACGCATGGTCGCTCGCGCAGGCGAAGGGCATGAAGGTCGTCACCGATCTTCCAGAAGACGAATACTGGGTGCGTGGGGATCGTGAATTGCTCACGCGCGTGGTGATGAATCTATTGTCTAACGCGATTAAATACAGCCCGCCCGATACCAGGGTCACACTGAAGGTGACCTCGCGCGATAAGTTCTGGGACGTGGGCGTCGCCGATCAAGGCTATGGCATCACCGAAGCCAACCTCACGCGTCTGTTTGGCCGCTTCGTTCGGCTGCACCAAGAAGGACAGCCGGAAGTGGAAGGCGTCGGTCTTGGTCTGGTGTTCGTCAAAACGGTGGTCACGCGCCACAACGGCGAAATCAGCGTTACCAGCAAGGCGTTTAGCGAAGGCCACAAAGATCACGGCACTACGTTTACCGTGGCCTTGCCGAAGAGTGATCCGCCCGAGGATTGATTGATGTTGCGCGGCGCAATGTGAAATGCTGAAAATGCCGCAAACGCCGCGCCAGTACTTGTGTTTCAGCCAATCACGCTACCAAGTGTAGCGCACCGTATAGCGCACGATGGCCTCACCACCCTTGCCAATTTTCACCGGAAAATGCACGGTACGCGCGTCGAATTTTTCGAACGGCTGCGACTTTTTGCTGATCGACCAGTTCGTCCAACGATAGAGACTTTCTTTGACGATGACCGTGACGGCCTCGTCTTTTTGATTGCGGATTTTGATCTCGATTTCTTCCTCGATCATCTTGCCCGCCTCGTTGATTTTGAAATCAACCTGGCGCCGCTCGCCGACCACGTCAAACGCGCTACCAAGCTTCAACTGGATGGTTTCATTTTTCGGCGTGTGGTCGATTAAATCTTCGCCGACGAATTCGAGGGATTGGTCGGTGTTATCGAGTTTGGCAACGCGCACTTTGCCAGCAGGCATGGGAATGCCCAGTTTGTTTTCTTCGCGGTTTTTGAAGCGCAGGTACACGTCTACTTTCTTGTTCGATTGATTGCCGAAGTTGCGGTCGGTCGCAGGACCGCCGTAGCCGCCGAGGAACTGTCCCGCTTGGCCGTAGTACACCAAGGTTTTTTCGCAGGCTGCGCCGCGTGCTGTGGGAAACAATTCAATTTGTTTTGTCGCGTTGTTGAGAATCGACGTGGGGCGACTGAGCGTATAAAGGTGGTACTCGAAGAATGATTTTTCGGCGAAGCCCTCGGCGGCTGGAGCCGCAGCAACACTGCGCGTCTGCATTGCAATGTCTTCGGCGCGCCCGCGCCGCTGTGCGCGTTGCACGTCGCCCGCCACCAACTTCAACTTCGCATCCGCGTACGTGGCACCCGACTGATTGACAACCGTCACCCATGCGCCGACATCGACCTTGCAGCCGCCGCCATCTTCATTGAGCACTAGGTTGTAATCGGTCCACCACGTGATGCCGCTGGTTTGAAATCCATAGCGCGCCTTGTGCGTGCCCGCGCGCTCCGCCCCCACGTCCCACACCAATGTGGGCTTGCTGATGAGGCCACCGGGCAGGCTCGCGAGTTTCACGCCGCTGTAATTTGCAATGGTGCGAATCGTGCCGTCGGTCATGCGCAAAATGAGGCCGCCTTGTGTGCCGATCAGGGTGCCGGTGAGGCTCTCCACGCTTTGCCCGCGCACCTGCTCCACCGTGACTTCGCGATCCAAATATTTTTGCATCAACTTGTTGGTACTGGTGAGATCGAATTCAAAACTCTGTTCAATCACGCGGGTGTTGGCCGGGTCGGTGAGTGATTCAAACGACACCGTGGTCGCATCAATCAGCGAGGGAACGTCGGAAATGCGAATAACGGTGCGGCCTTTGAGCAATTCGACATTCTGTTCGCGACGCACCACCGCATAGCCCGGCACGCCGCCACCTTCGCCTCCCGACTGAAAATTCTGTGGTGACAAGGTGCCCGGTTGTGCGCTGGAATAGATGGTGACGCTGGTTTGGCCAAACGCGAGTGGAGCGGTGAACAGGCAAGAAATAACGGTGGCGAGGCGAAAACGGGATAGGCGCATAGCGGGCTCCGGAAGGTCAAAACGTATAATGGGATTGGCAGAGTGGGCAAAGCGCAGCGTGCCCACGCGGACGCCGCTCGTGGGCACGCTTCGCTTTGCCCACCCTACGTTCCTTAAGCGCAGTAAACGTAATTTCGGGTTAAATAATTTTTACGGATCAATATGAAGTTTACCGGTAGCCAAAAATACATCGCCACGGACGATCTCAAACTTGCCGTCAATGCCGCCGTCACCTTGCAGCGCCCCTTGCTCATCAAGGGTGAGCCCGGTACCGGCAAAACCATGCTGGCCGAGGAAGTGGCCGCCGCGCTCGGCAAGCCGCTGATTCAATGGCATGTGAAATCCACCACCAAGGCGCAGCACGGGCTCTACGAATACGATGCCGTTTCGCGGCTGCGCGATTCGCAGCTCGGCGTAAAAGGCGTTGAAAATGTGGCGAACTACATTAAGCCGGGTGTGCTGTGGAAAGCGTTTACGGGCGATCATCCGAGCGTGGTGTTGATCGACGAAATTGATAAAGCCGATATCGAATTCCCCAATGATTTATTGCGCGAATTAGATCGC
>JAYTVA010000116.1:0-3755 GCA_043744255.1 Burkholderiales bacterium
TCCACCTGAAACAGCGCATGGCCGACCGCATTGAACTGATCGATGCCTTCCCAATACGGAAGCAGATGCAGGGTGATGAAATCGACCTGATCGACCAGATGCGGGTTATCGAGCCATACATTCCACGGCTCGGCGGTTGAAACGGGCACCCTTAGCCGCACCCGTGATTTCACGCGTTTGATTCTGCTGACCAATTGTTCGGGCGTGAACACTTTTCTGAGCACTGTCTCGTTGCCGACAATTAACCGCGTCACACTTTTTGAACTCAAAGCGGCGCGCGCGCCCGCCTCAATTTCGATGGTGTCCTCAATGTCGTTACCGGTCAGCCAGATACCTGCGGTGAGCACCAATCCATGCGCCGCCGCGATATCGGGCAGCTCAGGTGATTGCGCCGAGGTGTACGTTCGTATGGCGGGCGTGAGTGTTGCCAGTTGCTTCAGGTCGCGCGCAATATCTGCGGGGTTAGGCGAGCGGCTCGTGGCCGGATTGTCGTTGCGCTGAAACGGTGCATAGGACACCCCGGCGACACGCGCCGACACATCGGGCGCGGACACCGGCCAGTAAACGAGCGCCCAAGCGCCGAAATTCACGACTGCGATCAAAAGCGCCGCAAGAAAAGCGAACGAGGGGCGGTGGGCGATCAAACGGTACATTCGCATTTACAACAGCGGAGCGTTTACAGTAGAGGAAGATGGAGCGGCGTGAAGGGTAGCGACAGAGAGTAATAACGGCTAAGTCATCATAGTCGGCTGACACGATTACAACCTTACAGACTGTAGGACACCTTTAAAAATTCAAATTGCTCGTCATCCCGGCGCAGGCCGGGATCCATGCGGCCCATCCAATCAATGGCATATGGAACGATGGACCCCGGCCTTCGCCGGGGCGACAAATGATGAAAGAGGCACTTTACAAAAAAACTGCATAAGGACATCGCAAATTTTTCAACACTTGACGCACTATTTTCTCAGCAAATGGGCGATTGCCGTCATTCTGGCGGGCCTGCTGGCGCTCGCCCTCGCGCAAGCGTGGCTGCGCGGTCGACCGCAATCGATGCCTGCGGCCACCGTGACCACACTGCCCTGCGTGTCGTATGCGCCGTTCCGCAGGGCGGGTAGCACGCCGCTTGCTCCGCAAGGCGCCGTCAGTGCCGAGCAGGTCGAGGAAGATTTGGCGCTGCTCAAACCCTTGACCAATTGCGTGCGAACCTATGGCGTTGCGCAGGGCTTGGACTCGGTGCCGGGTGTCGCACGCAAACTGGGCATGCGGGTCAGGCAGGGCGTGTGGCTCGGACCTGATGATGCCGCTAATCGCGTTGAAATTGAGCGCGCCAGTTCCCTTGCACATGACTACCGTGATGTGATCGACGTGCTGATCGTCGGCAATGAAGTGCTACTGCGTCGGGACTTAAGCGTCGAACAACTCACCGACTATCTGCGACAGGTGAAGTCCCGAACGGACATTGCGGTCGCGTACGCCGATGTGTGGGAATTTTGGCAGCGGCACGCACAATTGCAGAGCGAGGTTGACTGGGTCACGGTGCACATCTTGCCGTATTGGGAGGACGTTCCAGTCGCAGCGAGGGATGCCGCCGATCATGTGTTCAAAATTGCGCATGACATGCAAAAGCTGTTTGCCAGCAAACCGATTTGGGTCGGTGAAACCGGATGGCCTGCAGCGGGCCGCCAACGCGCGGGTGCGAGACCGGGTGTCTCCGAGCAAACGCTGCTGGTTCGTCAGTTGGTGTCGCGCGCCACCATTGAGGGCGTGGCTCTCAACATCATTGAGGCTTTTGACCAACCTTGGAAGCGCGCGCTTGAAGGAGCGATGGGGGGCGCTTGGGGATTGTTCAGCGCTGACGGAACCCAGCGGGTCAACTTAACTGGAGATGTCGTTGAAGGCCACGATGGGCGATTTGCCTTTGTTGCTGCAGGTGTGGGTTTTTTATTGGCTTTGATTACGCTCTCGATCAATGCTTTGATGGGTGGGCAAACGCGACTGCGTGCCTTCGTGACACCCGCCAGCCTGACGGCGTGCATCGGTGCGGCGTTGATCGGGATCGCCGTAGCGATGCACGTTGCATTCATCGTGTTGTGGAGCCGAACGTCGCGCGAGAGCATGAATGCTTATGCCATAGCCGCCGTTGTCTTGGTAGCGACTATCGTGATGTTGTGGGTGCTCTCTGTTGAGCCGCGCCAATCATTGCAACGTGTGCAGCGCGCAGCACGTGCTTTTGCGTGGGCTCACATGACGGTGTTATTTTGTGCTGCGTCTTGGGCGCTAATACTGGTCGCCGATCCGCGTTACCGAGGCTTTCCCATCGTGCTTTTCGCGGTGCCAACAGCGCTGTCCACATGCTTCATGATGTTGCCGAGGGAGTGCATCGATGCGCCGCATTACTTGCGTCATGAATCACTATTTTTATCTTGGGCACTTGTGCTGGCAACCGCCGTGATGGTGATTCAGGAAGGTGTGGCCAATACCGAGGCGCTAGCGCTCGCTGGCTGTTGGGCGCTGCTCGCCGCGCCGTCGATTGTGGGCGCGGCAACGCGCTCTGGTGAGCGCCACTCCCGCGAGCAGTAGCGCCGGTGCGGCAAGCTCCGCGTGGTAGAGCACGAACCCGGTAGAGGCCAAAAACCACGCGCACCAGCCCAAGGCAGACGTCCTGAATATCAGACTCAAAACCGCCGCTGCTATCGACAACCAACCGAGCCGCTGTTCGGTGAGCAACGTGATGATGGCCTGCCGAATCAGGCAGCGCCAATGGGTCGACGCTGTTTCGCAAAAGGCGCCTACCGAGGCGGGTTCGATCAGGTCGTAGCGAATGGAGTAAGCGCCAATTAAAGCGAGGCCACCGACGCCAATCAAAGCGGCAATCCAGAAAACGTCGCCGATGCGCACTACGGCGTCGCCTTCCGCGTGAGTAGTTTCTGGCTATCGAACGCATCGAGCAACCACGTCGTCAGATCCGAAAGCGATCCCAGCGGTTTGCGCTCGGGCTGCAATCCCGGCACGAAACCGAGCGCTTCAAAACGCTGCAAAAGATCAGGGCGCGAGCTGATGATATGCACCGGCACATCCCATGGCGCGGCTTCACCGGTAACGCTCGCGGGTGGCTGATGATCGCCCAGCACTACCATGACGAAATCCCGCGCGTGATCCTGCTCAAAATAGCCGCGCAACCACTGAAAGTTGTAGTCGATCATGCCGACGTAATTGGGCAACATGTTGAGCCAATCGGTTTGACTGGCCTCGATAAGCGCAATCGTTGCTAGATCGTACGGCGTTGCGCTCAAAATCCGCTGCCAATCCGGTTGATACGGCGGCACCGGATGAAACGGAAAGTGGCTGGTGGTGGACGAAAAAAACAGCATGCGCGGCGGACTTGTTACCGTGATCGGATACAGCTGTCGAAACCGTGCTAGCGCAAATTGATCAGGGATTTTCCAGTAGCCCAATTTCGGACCGACATAGCTCAGTGCGCGCCCGTCCACCAGATGATCAAACCCGAAAAATGTGCTCTCAGGCCAATCCCAGTCCAGACCGGGGTAGAAACCAAACGTCTCATAGCCGCGCGCTTTAAAGTGGCGCATGAGGGTCGGCCGCTGGGTGGTCAGCAACACATCATGACGAATCGGATCGCGGGTGTCGATGCCCGTGGCGAGCGCCATGTGCGCAAGGTCGGTACCGCCACCGAACGTGGTTGACGTCACGAACGCTGATACCACCTGTCGCCCTGACGCTTTAAGCGCTGC
>JAYTVA010000117.1:0-138858 GCA_043744255.1 Burkholderiales bacterium
GCTGTTGAACGGGAAGCTCAGCATCTGCCCGTTCGGCGCGGTGTAGTAGCCGGCGACGGCGGGGACGTAGGCGGCCGGGTCGAACTTGACGCCGGCGTCTTTCATCACCTGGCCGACCGGGACGATCGCACCCTTGCTGGCCATCATCGTCGCGGTGCCGACCTCGAACACCTGCAGGATGTGCGGCGCGTTGCCGGCGCGGAACGCAGCGATCGCGCCCGTCATCGATTCGTCATACGTGCCCTTGAAGGTGGGAACGATCTTGTAGTCCTTCTGGCTGGCGTTGAAGTCTTTCGCGAGGTCGTTGACCCATTCGCCGTTGACGGCGGTCATCGAGTGCCACCACTGGATTTCGGTCTGCGCGCGCGCCGTGCCCGCCAGGGCAAACGCACACAGGCCGGCCACCGCGGCGAGATTCCGGATATTCATGTCGACTCCAAGAGAATTGATGAGTGGCTCGTGGCCAACCCGGCAGTGTGCGTCGGCCGTGTGACAGCTTCGTGCAGCAGCCGCGGTTATCCCTGTGCCGCGCCGCGCCGGCAAGCGGGATCACCCTCGGATTCGGTGGCGCGCTGCCATTGCCACCGCATGGCAGCGGGCCGAGGGCACCACGTTAAAATGCGGGTCGCTCCCAGGCTCGGCGGCCGATCCGCCGACGCGCCGGGAAGGATTGCGCAGCGGTGCCGGTGCATGCCGAGACGGCTGCGCAGGTTGACATCACCGGCTCCCATGAACGCACCCACTCCGCTGAGCCACATCGCCGCCGCGATCCACACGCCGGCCGCCCCGCGCCTGCGCGAGATTCCGTACAACTACACCTCGTTCTCCGACCGTGAGATCGTGATCCGCGTGCTCGGCAGCCGCGCCTGGGAAGTGCTCTCGCGCCTGCGCGACGAGCGCCAGACCGGCCGCTCGGCCCGCATGCTCTACGAGGTGCTCGGCGACATCTGGGTCGTGCAGCGCAACCCCTACCTGCAGGACGACCTGCAGGACAACCCGCGCCGCCGCGGCCTGCTGATCGACGCGCTGCATCACCGGCTGGGCGAGGTCGAGAAGCGCCGCACGCCCGGCGCCGATGCGCCACGCGACGCGGCCGTCGGCGAACTGTTGCAGCTGGCGAGCGCGGCGGTCACGGCCTTTGCGGAACGTTTCGATGCGGTCGCCGAGTTGCGCCGCCGCACGGCGAGGGTGCTCGGCCGCGTGACCGCGAAAGACAACGTCAAGTTCGACGGTCTCTCGCGCGTCTCGCACGTGACCGACGCGACCGACTGGCGCGTCGAGTACCCGTTCGTCGTGCTGACGCCCGACACCGAGGCCGAGCTGGCCGGCCTGGTCGCCGGCTGCGTCGAGCTCGGCCTGACGATCATCCCGCGCGGCGGCGGCACCGGCTACACCGGCGGCGCGATTCCGCTAACCAAAAATTCCGTCGTCATCAACACCGAAAAACTTGATGCCCTCGGCGTAGTCGAGCGTATCAAGCTGCCCGGTGTGGCGGACCCAGTCGCCACCATTCGCTGTGAAGCGGGCGTGGTCACCAAGCGCGGCATGGAAGCGGCTGAAGCGGCGGGGCTCGTGTGGGCGTGTGACCCCACCAGTGCGGATGCGAGCTGCGTCGGCGGCAACGTCGCAATGAACGCAGGCGGCAAGAAGGCGGTGTTGTGGGGCACCGCGCTCGATAACCTCGCCTCATGGCGCATGGTCGATACCAACGGCGACTGGATGGAAATCGAGCGCCTCGATCACAACCTCGGTAAAATTCACGACGTCGCCGTCGCGAAATTTTTGATTCGCCGTTTTGACGACACCGGCAAAAAATTGCGCGGCGAAGAGACGCTAGAAATTCCCGGCGCGCATTTTCGCAAGACTGGCTTGGGCAAAGATGTCACCGACAAATTTTTGAGCGGTCTGCCCGGCATTCAAAAAGAAGGCTGCGACGGCATCATCACTTCGGCGCGCTTCATTTTGCATCGCATGCCAAAGCACATGCGCACGGTCTGTTTGGAATTTTTTGGGCAGGTCAAGGAAGCGGTGCCGACGATTGTTGAGATCAAGGATTTTCTCGACAAAGATCCAAACGCGATTTTGGCGGGCTTGGAGCATCTCGACGAACGGTATTTGAAGGCGGTCGGCTACGCCACCAAATCACGGCGCAATCAGCGGCCAAAAATGGTGCTGATTGGCGACCTCGTTTCGGATGATGAAGATGCGGTGATGGCGGCGGCGAGCCAAGTAGTTCGGCTTGCGAATGCCCGCCACGGCGAGGGTTTCGTCGCCACCAGCGCGGACGCACGCAAGAAGTTTTGGCTGGATCGTGCGCGCACGGCGGCGATTGCCAAACACACCAACGCGTTCAAAATCAACGAAGACGTGGTGATTCCGTTGGATCGGCTGGGCGATTATTCAGAGGGCATCGAGCATTTGAATATTGAGCTGTCGATCAAAAATAAATTGCGGTTGGTCGATGCGCTTGATGCGCTATTCAAAACCAATTTGCCGTTGCATGCTGATGATGAAAATATCGCGCGCGAAGAATTATTTGGCTCGCGCGTTGAGCAGGCGACTGAGCTGTTGGCTGGCGCGCGTGCGCGCTGGAGCTACTTGCTGGGCAATTTGGAAGTGCCGGTGGCGCAAGCAGGACCTGCACTCGCCGCCGTCGAGGTTGCGGTGCCCGCCGATCTTGCTGACCAAAATGCGACCATTTTCACACTGCTACAAACCTACGCCGTGCGCGTGTCGTGGAAGCGCGAACTGAAGGACCAACTCGCGCAGATTTTTTCGGGTCGCGTGTTTGAACCGGTGGTCGCTAAGATTGCCGAGACCCACAAGACAGTGCTCAAGAGCCGCGTGTTTATTGCTCTCCACATGCACGCCGGCGACGGCAATGTGCACACCAACATCCCCGTCAACTCCGACGACTACGGCATGTTGCAAGAAGCGAATGCAGCCGTTGCGCGCATCATGGCGTTTGCGCGGCGCTTGAACGGCGTGATCTCGGGCGAGCATGGCATCGGCATCACCAAGCTCGAATTTTTGACACCGGAAGAAATTGCGCCGTTTGCCGATTACAAAAAGCGGATTGACCCCGAAGGCCGTTTCAACAAAGGCAAACTGCTGCCGGGCGGTGACCTGGCGCGCGCCTATACCCCGTCGTTCTCGTTGATGGGCGCGGAGTCTTTGATTTTGGAGGCGAGCGAAATCGGCCATATTTCCGATTCGATCAAGGACTGTCTACGTTGCGGAAAATGTAAGCCGGTGTGCGCGACCCACGTGCCGCGCGCGAATTTGCTGTACTCGCCACGTAACAAAATTCTTGGCACGTCCTTGTTGATCGAAGCGTTTTTATACGAAGAGCAAACTCGGCGCGGCGTCTCGCTGCGGCACTTCGATGAGTTCGCGGATGTAGCCGATCACTGCACCGTCTGCCACAAATGCAAAAACCCATGCCCGGTGGACATTGATTTCGGCGACGTGTCGGTGGCGATGCGCAACCTCTTGCGTAAACAAGGCAAGAAAAAATTTAATCCCGGTACCGCCGCGTCGATGTTTTTTCTCAACGCCAAAGACCCGATGACGATCAAGCTGGTGAAAACCGTGATGATCGACTGGGGCTACAAAGTGCAGCGCTTCGCCAATGGCTTCGCGCGCAAATCGCTGCTGTCGCGGAGCCAAGTGAAGCATCCGCCCTCGACGGTCGGCAAGCCTGCGATCAAAGCGCAGGTAATTCACTTCATCAACAAACCGATGCCCGGCGGCCTGCCGAAAAAAACCTCACGCGCGCTGTTGGATATTGAAGACAACACCATCGTGCCGATCATTCGCGATCCGAAAAAAGCGAGTGTGGACGCCGAGGCCGTGTTTTATTTCCCCGGCTGCGGCTCCGAGCGATTGTTCGGGCAGGTGGGTCTCGCCACGCAAGCGATGCTCTATGAAGTCGGCGTGCAAACGGTATTACCACCCGGCTATTTGTGTTGCGGCTATCCGCAAACTGCCTCGGGCAACGCTGACAAAGGCGAGCAGATCACGACGGAGAATCGCGTGCTGTTCCACCGCGTCGCCAACACCCTCAATTACCTCGACATCAAAACCGTCGTCGTCAGTTGCGGCACGTGCATGGATCAATTGCAGAAATACCAATTCGAAAAAATCTTCCCCGGCTGCCGACTCTTGGACATCCACGAATTTTTGTTGGAGAAGGGCGTGAAATTGGAAGGCGTCAAGGGCGTGCGCTACATGTACCACGACCCCTGCCACTCGCCGATGAAAACCTATCAGCCGATGAAAGTCGTCAACGAATTGATGGGGCAGGATGTAACGCAGAACGAACGCTGCTGCGGCGAAGCCGGCACCCTCGCGGTCACGCGCCCGGATGTCTCCACGCAGGTGCGCTTCCGCAAAGAAGAAGAAATGCGCAAAGGTGCGGATGCCTTACGCGCGATTCCGGTCAATGGCGCCGCGTTCGAAGGCGAAGTAAAAATTCTTACCTCGTGCCCGTCGTGTTTGCAAGGCTTATCGCGCTTCGACAAAGATTCCGGCACCAGCGCTGACTACATCGTCGTCGAAATGGCCAAGCATTTGCTGGGCGACGACTGGATGGCGCAGTACGTGGCGAAGGCGAATAGTGGTGGGATTGAGCGGGTGTTGTTGTAGTTTTTGATTGCTCGTTTTGTAGGCAATGCTTGGAACGCCTTGTGGATAGGGCGTTTGCAGGCATTACCCTTCGTGTCACGCTACTTGGCCCCACGAAGTACCCAACAAAAAACTTGTCATTCTGAGCCGCCTTTGGGGTTTGGCGAAGAATCTCATCCGCCAGTAATTGCCCCAAACGCCTCGCCAATCGAAGGGTTTCGACCGAGGACAGTTCTTCTCGTTGCGCAAGGATGAGATTCCTCGTCCCGACGAGGGACTTCCGTTGGTCGTCGCGCTTCGCGCTCTGTCGGAATGACACACTCTTTTTGGCGGGTGAAACTTCGAGGAAATCGTCAACCCATCACTGCCTCCCCGGCGTAGGCCGGGGTCTAATTTTTTCGCATCGGCACAATGACGAAATTGGGGCCCGGCCTTTCGATGGAGACACCATTCGGTGCGCCGGGGAGGCATCGTGGATTTCACAGAGTCGCGCAGCAAGCTACCGTACCGTACCGCTGCCGAAAGCACTACAATCACCCCACAACAACACTCAGAGCCCACCATGTCATACGACTACAGCAGCGCCAGTGATCGTCTCAACGTCCCCAATCCGCTGAAAATCGAGAACATATTCCTGCTGCTACTCGGCACCGTGTTCGTCGTCGCCGCCATCATGTTGCTATTGATGCTGCGTTCACAAGCAGGCCTCGGCGCAGGCAAAGGGCTCGTGGGCGCACTCGCGATGTGCGTGATCTTGCTCACCATCGGCATCGCCATGTTCTGGCGCGCATTGAATCAATTGCGTTTCTATTTCGGCCGCGGTCGCCCCGCGAATCTATACGCAGCACCCGACCTGCCCGTCGGCGTGATCGGCACCAGCGAAGGCGCGCAGGCGATGCAAGAAACGTTGCGCCACCAAGGCCTTGCGTATCCCGAGCCGACTGGCGCAATCAACCCGCTGCTGTATTCACTGCTGCCCGATTTGATCTACTCTGCGCCGCCGATTCGCGCGATTGCGCAACTCAATTTTCGCAATGCGCTGGTGATGGTGGCGATGGTGGCCTGCCTTATCCTCGCACTCACGGGTGGCAAGGTCGGTCTGACCGAAGACAAATGGGCGCGCGTCTCGGATTACATCGGCTTACTGTTCTTGGTCGGCGCGGTGTGGATGCTCGCCAAACCCGTGATCGCTGGCGGTGGCAGCAAGCTCACGCCGGTAGAAACCAACCTCGGCATGAAACACGTCATCGGCCTCATTTTGTTTGCCGGCGTCGGCCCAATCTTGCTCGCGTTCGCTGCCGACAAATTGCCCGCGCTGACGTGGTTCACGCCGTACCCGCACGTATACATCGTGTTCGGCCTCGGCTTACTCGCGTATGCCTTGTTCTTCGTCGCACTGTTACGGCAACTCCGCAAACCACCACAAACTTTGGTGACCACCGTACAGGAACCATGGAATATCAATTGCAGCCCGAAACAAATTCTCGATGAATTCGCACGCGACATGCAGGAACGCTGGCCCGAAAAAATTCCCAATCGACGTTATGTGCAGCAAGACCCAAACGTCGATTTATCCAAGCAGTCGGGCGAATTCCGCTGCGAAATGCTCGAAGAAACCCAACCGCTGCCGGTCAAAAACGATCCGCTCTCACTCGGCTCAGTGGTGGCGGATTCGCGTTTCCAAATGGTGTTCCTGCTCGACGTGATGGGTGCCGTGTCGCTGCTACTCGCCGCGATGGCGTTCTTCTCGTGTGGCCGCATCGCGCTTGGTGCTTCGGAAGGCGAATTCGCCAAATTACTCGCCTACGGCTTGCTATTCGGCGCCCTGGGTTCGTACTTGCTGTGGGCCGCGCATTGGCTGTGGTTGCGTTTCGATTTCAGCTCACGCGTCATCTGGCTAGAAATGAGCGGCCAATACACCAGCGCCAAAATGGACTACGGCAACGTCATGTCCGACACCATCAAAACCAGCAGCAGCGCTGTAAAAATCGAAGCGATGACGTTCCGGCTGTGGACTGCCAACATCGAGAGCGTCATGTTCGGCAAAGACGAACAACGCCACATCCTCTCGATGACCGGCGACAACGATTTCTCGCAGGCGATTCTGCTGCGGCTCAAATCATTCGCGCAAAATCAAGCGTCGATCTTCGCGCCATCAGCACCGGGGGACGCCGCACGGCACGCACAATTGGCGCAGATGAATCAGGCGGTGCGGGGCGAGGGCAATGCGGTGACGCCGCAGAATGTGATTGCGGCGGTGCAGCGGAATGAGGAGAAGTAGGGTGCGCAGTTGACCGATGCCTCGCGTGGCGACATGTTGGAACTTGGTCGTGCAGGGTAGGGTGGGCAAAGCGCAGCGTGCCCACGTTTGTGCGCCAACAAAACTCAATACGACATACAAGCCGAACTAAGAATCCCCGCCCCCACCGAAATCGCGCCCAAAAAAATCCCCGACGCTTCTTTACCCGCCGGAATATCTTGCGCGATATTCGGCAAGGTAATGCGCGCGATCACAAACACCAGCAACTGCACGGCCAGCGCGATGAATCCCCAGATCGCCATGTCGATAGGATTGACGCTGTATTCGATCGCATGTGACAACGGAATGACCATGCCGATCAAGGTGCCGGATAGGCTGAACGCCGCTGCTTTATTGCCTTCGCGGATCAGCGGAATCTCGCGATAGGGCGTGATGCGCACGTAGATGAACACGAACACGGCGAGCAATACGGAGGCGATGCCGAGGTAGACGAGGAAGTCGTCGAAGCCGGCGAACGATTCGAGAATTTCAGTTTTCATATACGTTCCCTAGTCAAAATAGTGTGGCAAAAAACGGCTGGTGTTTTTGGTGACCGGCGATTCGTCTTCACGAATGCCGATCCCGGCGGGCTCATCGCCGATGATCCATGAGCCGATCACCGCGTAGTTGTCCTCATTGTTCTCGCGAAAATTTGGCACCGGGTGGTAGGCTTGATAGATGAATCCTTCTGCGCCATATTCGCCGGGAATGGCGATTTCAGTGCCTTGCGAGGTGATGGTGACATTAGCACCTTCACGCGAGAGCAACGGTTTTTTCACGAAGTCGGTAGCGAATTTTTGCGGCTCGAAATACGCAGGCAACAAGTTCGGATGATCGGGATAGAGCTGCCACAGCACTGGCAAAATCGCTTTGTTGGCGAGCAGCATTTTCCACGCGGGCTCAAGCATGCGCATGTTGCTGGCGAGCAAGTTGCGGCCAAACGGCTCGCGCACCAGCCATTCCCACGGATAGAGTTTGAACAGCGTGGTGATTTCGTTCAGGTCTTCATCGGCGAATGTCTTCGCGACCGCGTCCCAGCCGATGTCGCCGACGTCGATGAACTTGGTGGCAACGCCCGCTTGTGTTGCCACATCGCGCAGGTAATCAAGATTGCCGAGGTCTTCTTCGCTGTCGCCCACGCAGGAAAAATGCACGGCCTTCGCTGGCAACTCGCGGACAATTTCTTGCCAGCGCACGATCAGTTTTTCGTGAATGCTGTTGAATTGATCGGCGTTCGGCTTCACGTCTTTCAACCAATACCATTGCGCGACACTGGCTTCCAGCAACGAGGTCGGCGTATCGGCGTTGTACTCCAGCATCTTCGGCGCGCCCGTGCCGTCCCACGAAAAATCGAAGCGACCGAATAGTGTGGCCTCATCGTCGTTCCACGAACGCTCGATCATCGGCACGTATTCGCGCGGGATCGCGAAGCGGTCGTAGAGATCATTGTCGATCACGTGTTGCGCGGCGGCGAGGCACATGTGGTGCAACTCGCCAGTGGCATCTTCGAGCGTGTCGATTTGTGCGGACGTGAACGCGTAACAAGCGCGCTCGTCCCAGTAGATGCCGTCGATGGAGTGGAAGCCAAAGCCCAACTCCTCCATTTTCTGCGGCCAGTCGTGACGCGGCACGAGCGATTCGCGACGCATGGCTTAGCCCGACGCCGAATGACCGGAGCCACCGAAGCCGCCGCGACTCACTGTGGAGGAGCCGATGGTTTTGCTCGAGCGCGAGGAGGACGTTGATCCGCCAGAGTGTCGGTACGGGCGACCGTAGTAATGGGTGGTGTTGGCGTTGCCGGTGGGGCGGTCATAGGCGGGTGCGCAATCCGTCGGCGTGTTGCCCCAGTCGGCTAAGCAGTCTTCTTTGCTCGCGTACACATCGCGGCGCGTCTCTTCGTTGCCGCACGCGCCTAGCGTGGCGCCCATGGTGACCGCACCGATCAGCACCAGCGTGATATGTGCGCTAGATTTACGAACTTTTTTTAACATTAGCGTTTCTCCGACGTGAGGGAGGGTGCAGATGCGGGTGCAGACACGGGTGCTGACACCAAAAATCCCCCAAGCACCTAAATGCAATCCACCGCGATGGCTTGCCCCCTTTAGAAAAGGGGGCGGAGTTTCCGCGATCTTTAGGTTGAGAAGAGTCGGGGGATTTACGGTCGTGGTTTTTTCCTAGCTGTAACTATTGCTACCAATGTTATCCGATAAGCCGCTTCACATATTCCGGTAGCGCCATCATCGCATGATGCATCGCCCCGTTGTACCACTGCCGATCACCGACACCACGCGCAGCCAAGCGCGCATCAATTTCCGCTGCACTCACCAACGCTGGTTGCAAGTGATCCGACGCCGCTGCGAATCCCCACGTCGCGCCATATATCGGTACATGCACGAACCACGGCGTGACGTGCGCAAATACGCTACGCAGATTCGCCATCGTCGCGCGCAGGCGATCCGGGTGCGAAAACGGCGAGCCTAGGTGCATCGTCATCGCGCCACCATCAGCCAATGCTTTCTTTGCTAAAGCAAAAAACTCACGCGTATACAACGCTTCCGCTGTACTCGTTGGATCGGTGAGATCCAAGAAAATCAAATCGAATTGTGCATACGTTGCCCGCAAATACTCCGCGCCATCGCCAATCTGCAACGACAAACGCGGCGAATCAAACGCACCACGATGCACCGACTGAAAATGCGCCTTCGCCACATCCACCACCGCTTGATCGAGTTCGGCCAACACCACGCGCTCCACGGACGAGTGTTTCAACACTTCTTCGGCCGCGCCGCCATCACCACCGCCAATGATGAGCACCTGTTTCGGCGCATCGTGCGCACACGCAGCCACATGCACCAGCGCTTCGTGATAGAAAAATTCATCGCGCTCGCTGACCATATTGCAGCCGTCGATACGCATCAATTTGCCTAGGTCGGGTGTGGCGAATACTTCGATGGTTTGGAATGGCGAGACCACGCGTTCCAGCAGGGCCGATGCCGCAAAGTGCGCGCCAGACGTGGCGTTCAAGGCTTCGTCGAGGCGAAGCGGCGACGGCGTCATGCCGCCAACGGCAACACTTTGCCGCGTACCACGCGTTGCACAGCAACCTCCGCTGGTGCGAATACCGTCAACATCGCGGCATACAGCGCCTCCGCGCGCGCGGTGTTGTCAGCGGACACATTGCACACGTAAATATCGAGTGTTGCGCTATGTCGCTCAGGCCACGTATGAATCGCAAGGTGGGACTCCGCGAGCACCACCGCGCCGGTCGCGCCGCCGATCTGCAATTGGTCGAGGCTATCGAACTGATAAAAGTGTTCGCCCAACACCGTCAGCCCGGCTGCCTTGCACGCGTTCACACATGCGGTGCGCAGGTCGCTCGCTGACGTGAGTGCGCCGCGCAACGGGCATTGGTAAAGATCAGCGAGGATGTGGAGACCGTTCAAGAAAAACCTTTCGTTGATGACGACCGGCGTTGGTTGAGGTCACCGTAAACAATTGCCGTCATCCCGGCGGAGGCCGGGACCCAGTCCGCCGAATGGTCGCGAAACGATGGACTAGGCTCCAGCCTACGCCGGGGTGACGGACATTGCGGCTTCTGTTGATATGAGACCTATGAACCATTGTCAATCTGCATCCCAACTGAACAACCGCCAACTTCAAATTATAATCACCCCTCCCCCTCGCAACCCACCCGTTGCGCCACTTCTCCTCTCGAATTTCGCTCATGACCACCTCCGCTGCCACTCCCGCCGTCGCCACCCGTGCTGACCTTGCCAATGCCATTCGCGCGCTTGCGATGGATGCTGTACAAAAAGCTAATTCCGGCCACCCCGGCGCGCCGATGGGCATGGCGGAAATTGCCGAGGTGTTGTGGCGGCTGCATTTGAAACACAACCCGCGCAATCCGCACTGGGCGGATCGTGATCGCTTTGTGTTGTCGAACGGCCACGGCTCGATGTTGATGTATGCCCTGCTGCATCTCACCGGCTACGACTTGCCGATGGATGAAATTAAAAATTTCCGTCAGCTCCATTCCAAAACGGCCGGCCACCCGGAAGTCGGCGTCACGCCGGGTGTGGAGACCACCACCGGGCCACTCGGGCAGGGCTTGGCGAACGCGGTCGGCATGGCGATTGCCGAGCGTGAATTGGCGCGCACGTTCAACCGTGAAGGTCACAACATCGTCGATCACCACACCTATGTGTTCATGGGCGATGGCTGTTTGATGGAAGGCATTTCGCACGAAGTGTGCAGCCTCGCGGGCACGCAAGGTTTGCACAAACTCATCGCGTTTTATGACGACAACGGCATCTCGATTGACGGCAAGGTTGAGGGCTGGTTCAAGGACAACACGCCGCAGCGCTTCGAGGCATACGGCTGGCGCGTGATTGCGAATGTCGATGGTCATGACGTAAACGCGCTGAACGCCGCCGTCATTGAAGCGAAAAAAAGCACTGACAAACCCACACTCATCTGTTGCAAAACCATCATCGGCAAAGGCTCGCCGAACATGGGCGGCACCGACAAAGTTCACGGTGCGGCACTCGGCGACAAAGAAATCGCCGCCACCCGTGAAGCGATTGGCTGGCAGCACGCACCGTTCGTCATCCCCTGCGCCATCTATGAAGCATGGGACGCATGCCACAAGGGCCAAGCCATCGAAGCAAGCTGGGATGCCCTGTTCGCGGCCTACAGCCATGCACACCCCGCACTCGCCGCCGAATTCAAACGCCGCATGGATGGCGGACTTCCAGCCAATTTTGCCGCAACCGCCGCCGCACTATTGGCGAAAGTCAACGAAAAAGCCGAGACCGTCGCCACCCGCAAAGCCTCGCAAATCGCCATCGAAGGCTTCGCCGCCACCACGCCAGAAATGCTTGGCGGCTCGGCAGATTTAACCGGTTCGAACCTCACCAATTGGAGCGGCACCAAAGCGATGTCGGCGACCGCAGGTGGCAACTACCTCAACTACGGCGTGCGCGAATTCGGCATGGCCGCGATTGGCAACGGCATCGCACTACACGGCGGCTTGATCCCGTATTCCGGCACGTTCTTGACCTTCAGCGACTACTCGCGGAACGCCTTGCGCATGGCCGCGCTGATGAAACTCAGAAACATTTTTGTGTTCACTCACGACTCCATCGGCCTCGGCGAAGACGGTCCCACGCATCAATCGGTCGAGCATGTCGCCTCACTCCGCATTATTCCCAACATGGACGTGTGGCGTCCCTGCGATACGGTAGAGGCGGCCGCCGCATGGCAACAAGCCCTCGCCCGCAAAACCGGCCCCACCTCGCTCATCTTCTCGCGGCAAAACTCTGCGTTCCAAACGCGTGATGCCGCCACCCTCGCCAACGTCGCGCGCGGTGGCTACGTGCTATCCAACGAGGGCGGCAAATTGAGTGCGGTCATCATCGCCACCGGCACCGAAGTCGCGATTGCCACCGAAGCACAAAAACAACTCGCCGCCCAAGGCGTATTCGCGCGCGTCGTGTCGATGCCGTCTACGTTCATCTTCGATCAGCAAGACTTGGCGTACAAAGACGGCGTGCTGCCGCGTGGCGTGAAGCGCGTCGCCATCGAGGCGGGCGTGACCGACTATTGGCGCAAATACGTGGGCTTGGAAGGTGCTGTGATTGGCATTGACACGTTTGGTGAATCTGCACCGGCTCCCATCTTGTATAAACATTTCGGGATTACGGTCGAGGCGGTCATGGGCGCGGTGACGGGCTAGCGAATCCGAAAAACAAATCCGCTGCCGTTCGCGTCAACATCCGGGTAAATGCCCCGAAACGCCCATGGATAGGGCGTTTCCAAGTGGTAGGCCACCTCCGCTTCACCCGTTCTTCACCAACTGTTTCTGAAACGCGAGGTCATTTTTGGTCACGCGTTTTTTGACCTGCGGCCCCATGCCGTTGACCAGTTTCACAAACTCTTCCAACCCGCACGGCATCGTCACTGGCCGGGTCTCGCCGCCCACCCATTCGCTGAGCAAAAACATGCCGTCGCGCGTGCTGGTGAGCACGTAGTCATGACCGGGATCACGTGTATTGAGGCGCGCGATGGCGGCCGTGGCACGAGTGGAGCGCATGGTTGCCCTTGTGACAATCGCGGCGCTTACTTCCCCGTCACCACGCGCTCGTCCAGAAACTGCTGCACCGCCGTGAACAACTGCATGCGGTTTTTTTCCATGATGATCGTGTGCGTGCCTTCGCCGATCTGCACGTAGCGTTTGTACGCCGCGCTGGTGAGTTTTTCGAAGTAGGCATAGAGCATGTAGTTGGGCAAATCCTGATCCCATTCAGCGTGCGCCAAAAACACCGGCACCTTAATCAATCCCGGATCGTAGAGCGGTTTACCGGCGCCCCAAAAGTCGCGCGTATCTTGCACCGTGCCGTTTGGGGCGCGTAGCGTCTGTGGCGTGAGTTTGCTGTTGACTGGGTCGCTGGCGAACGTGGCGTCGGCCCAGGCTTCGAACCAGCCGGGAGGGATGAGGTCGGCTTTTTTGTTTTCTGGCACGCCAGTGAGCCAGCGCGCTTTGGCGGATTCTTTTGAGACGGTGCGATAGGCACCGAGCTTGCCGCCACTGTCGGTGAGGGCGGGCGCGCTGCGCACCCATTGCGGCGCGTACAACACGAGCTTGTTCACCTTGTCGTTATTCTGCGCGGTGTACCAGCCCATCGTCGATGTCCCCCACGACCAGCCGAGCAAATTGAGTTTCAGGGCGCCACGTCGTTTGAGAATGAATTCGATGGCGGCACTGACATCTTTCACCGCTTGCTCGGTGCGCACGATCGGTGCGTTCGCGTCCGCAGGCTGGCTCATCTCGGGCGGGCGCGTGGATTTACCGTAGCCGCGCAAATCGACCAAGTACACGTCGTAGCCGTGGCTGGCGATGTAATCCATCCACGACATGCCGCCGAGTTGCAAATCAAACGCGGTCTCGGCGGGGTAGGTTGAGCCGTGCACGTACAACAGAATTTTTTCGTTGCCGTAAATGTTGACCCCGGCCGGATGTTTGTTGCGCACGTAGAGGTCGATCCCGGCGTCACCCGAGGGCACCATGAATTCTTCCATGGTGAGCTTCACTTGCGGCATATCCCCGGGCGCGGCGAGTGCTTGCATGCCGATGCCGCTGAACAGCAGCACTACAAAAAACCGAAAAATTGCGCGCATGGTTTCTCCTATTTGCGTTGTGATTTGGAATGACGCCAATTCTTGACCTATGCCGACGAAAACGCAAGCCTGCTCATCATAAAATCCGTCACACACCAATCACAAGGCACCCATGCGACTTTTAACGTTCCACACTGGCGACACCGTTCCACGACTCGGCGTGCGCGTCGGCGCACGGGTCTTGGATGTGACGGGCGCCGCCGCGCTGGCCAAGCAAACCCTGCCGACCTCGACGCGCGCACTGTTCGCCGCCGGGGTGGAGGCACTCGCTGCCGTGCGTGCGCTCGCGCAGACAGCAGAGGCCGCAAACTACAGCGGCACATGGCATGCACTCGCCACGATCACGCATCTGCCGCCGATCATGGATGCCGATAAATTTCTCTGTGTCGGTAAAAATTATCGCGCGCACCTTGAAGAATTGAAGCGCACCAATCTCATCAAAGAGATGCCGCAAGAGCCAACCGCGTTTGTGAAACTGAATTCTTGCCTCGCGGGACACAACGCCAAGGTCGTGCGCCCGGACGGCATCGTGCGTCTCGATTACGAGCCGGAACTCGTGTTCGTGATTGGCAAGCGCGCGTTGGCGGCGAAGCGTGAGGATGCGTTCAGCTATGTCGCAGGGGTAACGATTTTGAATGACCTCACGTGTCGCGATTTGCAGTTGCGCGAAGTCGCGTCGGGTTCGCGATTTTGGACGGCGAAAAACATTCCCGGCTTCGGGCCGCTCGGCCCCGAGATCATCACCATGGACGAAATCGCCGACCCATATGACTTGTGGATGGTGTGTCGCGTCAACGGCGAGGAGCGGATGCGCGTCAATACCCGTGACCAGATTTGGAAACTGCCCGACATCATCGAACATTTTTCGCGCTTCATTCCGCTGCACCCCGGCGACTTGTTCTCGACCGGCGCGCCCGGCGGCGTGGCGGTCGGCAAACCCAACGCCGCCGACTTGTATTTGAAACCGGGCGATGTGGTCGAATGCGAAATCGAAGGACTGGCAACACTCTCCACTACCATCGTCGCACCGGGGGGTTGAACATGCGCATCACGAACATTTTTCGACAACTCTGTATTGCGGCATTTATCGCAATCGCCAGCATTGGCGCGGTGTTTGCGCAATCGTGGCCAACCAAGCCAGTAAAAATTATCGTGCCATTCCCGCCCGGCGGCGGTGCCGATACGCTCGCCCGCATCTTGGCCCCGAAGCTCACTGAAGCGTGGGGGCAAGCGGTGCTGATCGAGAATCGCCCCGGCGCGTCGGGCACGATTGGCGCAGAGGCCGTGGCGCAATCTAGCGCCGATGGCTACACTTTGCTGATGAGTTCCACCGCCTCGCTCACTGAAAAAAATGTCGCGCAGTTCGCACCAGTCTCGCTGGTGTCTGCCTCCGCCTACGTGCTCGCGGTGAACGCCGAAACCAAGGCGACCAGCGTGCGTGAACTGATCGCACTCGCCAAAGAAAAACCCGGCGCCCTCACGTTCGGTTCATCTGGCAACGGTGCCGCGTCGCACCTCGCGGGCGAGTTGTTTAAGTCTCAGGCCAACGTGGACATGCTGCATGTGCCCTACAAAGGTACTGGCCAAGCGCTCACAGATTTAGTCGCGGGTCATATCCAGATCATGTTCGCACCGGCGCAAACGGTGCTGCCGCATGTGCAATCGGGCAAGCTGCGCGCGCTCGCGGGTACGGGTGCGAAGCGCGCGGAAACGCTGCCGCAGTTGGCGACGATTGCTGAATCCGGCGTGCCCGGTTACGCGGCGGTGGGCTGGTTTGGTTTGCTGGCACCTGCGCAAACCAATCCCGCACTGGTCGCAAAAATTTCTGCCGACACCAACAAAGCGCTCGCACAAAAGGATGTGCGCGACCGCATGCTCGCCCTCGGCAACGAACCCGAAGGCAACACGCCCGCACAATTCGCCACGTTCATTCGCGAAGATATGGCAAAGTGGGCGCGGCTGGTGAAGGAGCGGGGTATTAAGGTGGAGTAGCGTCGCAACGTTTCAGCATCACGTCACAGCAATAGTGGCTAGCATTCATCAGCCGCAACCAACAAAGCGCACACATGAAAATTATTCACGAAGATCACACCACCCATGTTGCCGTCGCCCAAGTTACCGGCGGGCATCATCACCTCGTCGCACTGAAGGCATTCCCGAGCGGCGCGCGGATATTGCATCTCGACGGTGAGGTGCTGAAACACCCCTCACGCTACTCGCTGCAAATCGGCGAGCACAGCCACATTTGCCCGAGTGCGGATAAGAGCGAGGAAGAGTTGCTGACTAAATATTACTGGCGCTACCTCAACCACAGTTGTGAGCCCAACGTGATGATTCGCGGGCGTGACGTGGTTGCGATTCGTCCGATCCTGCCGATGCAAGACATCACGTTTGACTACGATGCTACCGAGTACGACATGGCTGAGCCGTTCGATTGTCAGTGCCATACGCATAGTTGCCGAAAACGCATTCGCGGATTCAAGCACTTGGAAACGAGCGCACGCGAACGTCTCACCGCGCAACTCTCGCCGTATTTGCTGCGGCATTTGGACGTGGCTGTTGCGAGTGCTGCGGAGTAGCGGTAGTCCATTTTGAAATTTCGACGCCAATGTTGTAGCCCGGAAGGAGCGCAGCGTATTTCGGGGCGGTCGTTACGCAATGGTAAACCCGGAATACGCTACGCTCCCTCCGGGCTACGCGTACCGGCGGCGTCGCGTTTGTCCCTTCACATTTCATTTCAACGCTTCGCGATTCGTAGGATGGGTGGAGCGAAGCGACGGGTTGGCCTAGCCTGCAGATTTCACGGGTCGGCCCCGTTCTGTCGCGGCTTTCCCAGCATAAATTTTCGGTGACTTCGATTTCATTTTGTACTTTCAACTTCCGTCGGGCCTGCACGCCCGATAACGAGCCGCTGGACATGCGCTTTTCCGCCCTCTTCTCTCGGAAGGTCTCGACCTTCCTCGTTCAGTCGAGCGAAAAATCACACGCCCATCAACTCATTCTCGAACGCGCCCCCATGAAATATGCAGGCTAGCGGCGGCCTGACAAATGCGCCGACTTGAGGAGTAACCGTAGCGCAATCCGGTGGTGCGCTGTTTGATATTGCGCAAGCGTGCGCATGGATCAGGGCGCGAGCGACGCCGCCAGCAACGACGCCAGCGAAATCCTGTTGCTCGGATGCACGACGCTATCGGTACTCCAGACGTTGGCGATCCCGGCATCCTCGAGCCGCTTGGTGACATCGTCGCCAAACAACGCGTGCACGGCGATGACGTCAACCCGCGCCGCTCCGCGCGCGGCGCAGGCACGCGCGGCGGCGGCCAGCGTACCACCGGAACTAATGATGTCATCGATCAGCACCACATGCCGCCCCGTAAAATCGTATGCCGGCAGCGTCACCACCACGTCGGTGTCACCCTGACGAATTTTTGTCGCCACCAACCATTGTTTCGCGTGCGCATGAGCGGCCACCGCTTCCACCCATTGCGCGGATTCGCCATCGGGTCCGATCAGCAGCGCGCCGGGCGCATGGGCGTTGAGAAAGGCACCAATCACAGCCGCCGCCGAAAGCGCACGGGCATCGCGCGCCGGTACCGCGTCGGTGAAATTTTTGGTGCGATGCAAGTGGGGCTCCACCGTAATCACTCGATCAAAACACTCAGCGAGCCAGGCACCGATGATCCGTTGACTCACCACCTCGCCGGGGTGAAAGGCGATGTCCTGTCGCATGTAACAAAGATAGGGTGCCACCAGCGTCAAGGTGGTCGCGCCCATTTCACGCGCCGTTTTCGCCGCGAGCAGCAGCTCGATCAATTTGGCATTCGGATCGTTCAGTGACCGGCAGATAACAACGTGATCTGATTGGCGCGGTGGAATCGTCAGGCGCGTCTCGCCATCCGGAAAGCGATGTACACCGATCTCGGCATACGGGCATTCTAGTTTTTCGGCGATCCGTTCGGCGACGAGGCGATAGTCATTAAAGGTTAGTAGCATCATGTCAGCACCCCTTCCCTTTCTCATGATTCAACGAACGCACGCGGCACCTGTGCTGCCGTGCCGATGCCGTAGCCGCAATCGCGTCGGCAAAGTGTCTCGGCAAACCCCAGCTCAGCCGGATGCTGCGCATACACGCGATACAGCGAATCGCCTTTATTCACGGCCTCTCCCAGCTTTTTGAAGAGATCCACGCCCGCCCCCTTTTCCATCGGCGCGCCGGCGTAGCGCGCGACCCGGGCGAGATGAAAATTATCAATCGCGATCACCACACCGGAGGCAGGGCTGGCTACATCAAAATGGCGCTCGCCGAGTTTCGGCGCGGTCATTTGGCGACCCTGCGCATCAATTATCGCGTTCATCTTGTCGAGCGCGCGCCCCGAATCGAGAATGTCGCGGGCAATCGCATAACCCTTGCCGCCGCGAATGTCGGGGTCGAACTCAAGGATGCGTCCCGCAAGACGGAGTGATTTTTGCCGCAGATCCGCCGGTGCCTTTGGATCGTTTTGCAGCACCTGCATGACGTCGCGCGCTTCCAGTACCGGGCCAATGCCCGCGCCAATCGGTTGGCGACCGTCAGTGATGATGACTTCGAGATGAATGCCCAGCCGATCCCCGACAAACTCGAACACTTTGCGCAGGCTCTGCGCGGCCTCCATGTGCCGCACTTTCGCGCTCGGGCCCACGGGGATGTCGATCAACAAATGAGTGCTACCCGCCGCCAGTTTTTTGGACAGGATTGACGCGACCATTTGCCCGCGCGAATCAATGCCCAACGGCCGCTCCACCGAAATCAGAATATCGTCAGCAGGCGATAGCCGTGCATTGCCGCCCCATGCGAGGCATCCGCGCTCGGTATGCACCACTTCCAGTAAGCGCGGCAGCGGCACATCAACATTGCAGAGCACCTCCATGGTGTCGGCAGTACCGGCAGGCGAAGTGATCGCGCGGCTGGACGTTTTCGGAATCGGCATGCCGTGCGCAGCAACAATCGGCACCACCAGCATCGAGGTGCGATTACCGGGGATACCCCCGATGCAATGCTTGTCAGCCACCAGCGGCTCGCGCCAGTCAATGCGCTCGCCGGAAGCCACCATCGCGCGCGTGAGAAATAGCACCTCGTCGCGATCCAGCTCGTTTTGCATGGTCGCCACCACAAACGCGGCGATCTCAGTTTTCGCGTAACGATTGCTGGTGATGTCAGCGATGATGTGGTGATAGTCTGATTCGGTCAGCGGTTCGCCACCGATTTTTTTCCGCACTGCGTCGAGCGACGCCGGGCGTTCGGCGTGCGCCACACTGACGGCGGCACCCGCCGCACGCCCCAATTGCGCGAACGCCTGTTCCGACAAGCCCATCTCACCGGGCGAGACGATGGCCGCATCGTCAACGACGTTGAGCGTGGCAAGAATCGACGGCGCATCGCCACCGTCACAGGCGCGCACGGCGATCTTCGACAACGCCTGAAAACCTTCAGCGCGATAGACAGCGCAATCGCGATGCAGGTAGGCGACGTTTTCACGATAGGTATCAATGCCGACGCGCCGTAGCAACAACTCGTTATTGGCGCACTGTGCAGCGGGCGCGACACCACCATCAGGAGCGGCGGGCTTCTTCAGCGAACGGAGGACATCCATGCAGTGCCCCTTCGATTTTCAAAAATGATATTCGCAATGCCGATGGCGAAATTACCTGCGCGTCAAACCACTTTGCCGATCTCGAACTGCATATATTTTCCTTCGCGCAAAATGCCCAGCGTGCAACGCCAGTTGGTTCGATCCACCATCATCCAGAAGTGATCGACATCGTTCACCGGATGGTTATCGACGCTAAGGATGACGTCGTCTTCCCGCACGCCTGCAATCGCGGACGCCCCTACCGCAACCACGACCCATACGCCATGATCGAGCCGACGACTTTCCCGCTCCTCGGCGGTCATCTCGCGCAACACCAGTCCCAGCGGCGGGAGATGGAGTGAGGCCAGCTTCGTTGTTTTTGCAGTACCGCCTAGCAGCGCTGCTTGCGTTTGCGATCCATCAGCAGCCGCGCGCGCCACGTCGGGCATAGACGTGCTCGTAGGCGCGCTCGTACAGCCCGCGAGCAAGGCCATCGCCATGACCAGCCACCACTGCACGACTCGCTCCACGCTAACCTCCGCCATCATTGGCTAAAGCGAGGGCGACCTCATCCTCGCCCCCAAGACGCACTCATCACTGCGATGCAACGACAGCCGCCAAGCTTTGCCGCCCACCTGTTTGCGGCAACCTCTGCGGTTGGCAATACGCTCCTGCTGAACGGCCTTTGAAGTGATCCGAATTCCATCACGAGGGAAGTGCTCTATATCACTCACCACGCAGTAAAGTTACGCCAAGCGCCAGATTATCGTTTGCGCGAAATCAAATTTTCGGCGTGCCGCGAGCATGTTTTCGCCGCCGTGTCTCGCCGGGGGCACTGCCGGTTTTCGTCCTATACTCCTCCCGACCAGCACGGTCACCGACCCCCCGCTCTCCCCAGCCGACAAGGTTATGATCAACATACTGATTGCCGACGACCACACCATCATGCGTGATGGTTTGAAGCGCATTCTTGAGGGGCAAGCTGACCTCAAAGTAGTGGGTGAAGCAGTCGACGGCCATGGCGTGATGGAGTGGGTGCGCAAGGGTGGGTTTGAAGTGTTACTGCTCGATCTTTCCATGCCCGGCAAGAGTGGCGTGGAACTCATCAAGCAAGTGAAAGCGGAGGCACCGCGCCTGCCGGTGCTGATTCTCACCATGCACGAAGAAGAGCAATACGCCGTGCGTACCATTCGCGCGGGAGCCTCCGGCTATCTGACCAAGGAGAGCGCTGCCACGCTGTTGGTTGAAGCGATTCGCCGCGTCGCCAGCGGGCGTTTGTTCATCAGTCCCGCCGTCGCCGAGCAACTTGCCCTTAACCTCGCGCCCACCAACACCGCGCTGCCACACAAGCAGTTGTCGGACCGCGAGTACGAGGTATTTCGTTTGCTTGCATCTGGGATGTCGGTGTCGCACATCGCCGACAAACTTCATCTGAGCGTGAAGACCATCAGCACCCACAAGACCCGCATTTCGCAAAAACTTGGCGCAAATTCTCTTGCTGATCTGATTAAGTACGCGATGACGCACGACCTCCAGTCCGACCCCGGCTAGAGATCTCCCCGCGTTAGGAATCGTCCTACGGCCTCCCGGCAATTCTTACAAAAACTTTAAGCATCCGCCGATATTCAAGGGCTAACGCTTTCGCAATACTGCACTCATCCGCTGAAAGGCTGTTGGTAAAGCGGTTGAACAGAAAGCGAGGCGCACCATGAAAGTTTTTGTCGTAGAGGATTCGGTGTTGATGAATACCCGCATCGTTCAGGCCGCCCTCGGTGTGGCCGGGGTGGTGATCGCCGGAACCGCCGCCAACGTGCGGGGCGCAGTGAACGGCATTCGGCAGACCACACCCGATGCCCTCGTGGTCGATATCCAGCTTGCCGATGGCAACGGCCTCACCGTCCTAGAAAACACCAAACATGATCGCCCGGACATCAAGTCCATCGTCCTTAGCAATTCTGCGAACGAGACCTATCGGCGCGCCGCCATGAAAGCGGGCGCGGATTACTTCCTCGACAAATCGACTGAGTTCTCACAGTTACCACAAATCCTGTCGGACTGGTCGGCGCGCATTGACGACACCAGCCATCGCGCACTCATTTAGACATCTATCTGCATTGAGTTCACACAGCGTCATCAACACCAAAGGAAGCCCAACATGAATGCCCTTCACCTTCAAGCTAACTTCCCCACCCGGCAACTCGGTACGCGGGCGCATCAGGATACGTCGCCCTCCGCGCATGACAGCGGCTGGTGCACACTGAAGGACGTGTGCAAACTCCTCAACATTGGCGCGATCGACACGAATTCCGATTTGCAGTTTCAGCGTCGCCGTGTCAAAACTGGCCACTGGCTGTTTGGCGCAGGCGAGAAATTCGACGCCGTTTATATCGTCTACTCCGGCTTTCTCAAGACCCTGTTGGTCGATGAAGCGGGCAATGAGCAAATTCTCGGCTTTCCCATGAAGGGGGATTTGCTCGGTGTCGATGGGCTGCACAGCGATCACTACGCGTCTCAGGTCGTGGCGCTAACCGACTGCGATTTGGTAGTGCTACCGTTTCGCGAATTGAGCCACCTGAGTCACGACTACGCACTGCTCGAAAACTGGCTGTATCGCGCCATCAGCCGCGAACTGGTACGCGAACATGCGGTGATTGGCCTACTAGGCACGCTCGGCGCAGATGCACGTGTGGCACGGTTTCTGGTGTCACTGTCGAGCCGCTTTGCCGCACTTGGCTACTCGGCCACACAGTTTAATTTGCGCATGACCCGCGCCGAGATCGGCAGTTATCTTGGCCTGACACTTGAGACGGTCAGCCGTTCACTGTCGTCGCTGCACGACGCAGGTCTAATCGTCGTCAGTCAGCGCGCCATCGACATCCGCGATCTGGATCGGTTACGCACCCTGCAACGCTTGCCCAACTTGGGCAAGCCCGCCAATTCATGTCCCGTGGTCGCCACCGCTAGGGCGAGCCGACCAGACAATAATTCAATTTGGGCGGGACTCGCCGCAGCTTAAAAAAAACTGATTGGAAAGATTGCGCGCCACTGATCCCTCTCGGTGGCGCGCTTTTGTTGAACCATTGACTAGTGCTTGGCGCGCTTTTTTGTGTGCGCCGATTTAGCACCACCGTTGCTCGCGACCTCGGTCGGCATTTCCTCTGCCACTTTCATGTACTGCTTGGTCAGATCGGCGAACTGTTGATACGCATTGGTCCAAAGATTCAGAAAGTTGACTGACGGCGCGACCGGCTCCGTCGCCGGCGCCCCGATTGAGGCGGCACGCGCCGCACCACGACCGGTTTTGACGGCGACCGTCTTCATCTCTTCAAGATACTCTTCGGCCACTTTGCCGATTTCGGTATTGGTCTCGGCGAATACCTTGAACACGTCGCGGCAGTAGCTCAGCATCGCGTCCGGGGTCTGCTTGGCGAAGGTTGACTGCAATGTCTTCAGACCTTCGGGATCGCGCGCGGCACCTAGCGCTTGCGCATATTTCAATTGATCGCCAACACCGGATTTGGCAGCAGTCAGGGCGAGATGATCCATTTTTTCCGTGTTGGACATGATGATGTTGCTGATGTTGCGAGAGGCCTCGAGTTGAGCTTGGTATAGATCGAGCATGGGATTGGGCATGATGGGACTCCTAGTAAACGGTGGTGTAGTGATCGCAGACGGCGGGAAAGGATCGCGCGCACGGTTGGCAGGCGCGAACCCGTTTCATGATGCGCGCACCGCAATCACCGGTGTTGAGATTCATCAATCCTTGGCTCACTAAATCCGGATTCGCAGACCTTGATTGGCATCAATACCGACACTTTCCCGCCCACTATGCTGTGCTGATGGCGAAGCGTCATTCGCCTATCCCACTGACCCACATTGAGGCAAAAAAATGCATGCCATGAACGGCCTGACCCACCAAGCAGTCGTCACCCTGAAGCGGCGACTCGACATCGAAGAAAAAACGATTCGCGAATCCATGCACGAAGAATTCACCCGCCGCAGCGCCGATGGCAGCGGTCAGGAAAGCGTGCAGTATCACGAAACCACCGATGACGAAGCGATTGTGGATGCACTCAACGATGCGGAAGTCATGGCAGTGACGCGCCATGCCGACTCTCTGCGCGCGGTTGAGCGCAGCCTGAAGGCAATCAAGGAAGAAAAATACGGCATATGCGAGGACTGCGGCCGCCACATCGGCGTCAAGCGGCTGACCGCCAATCCGACCGCGACGCGCTGCATGCCTTGCCAGACCAAGCGTGAGCGGGGACAGACACACACGAGTTTGTAAGTGGCGTGGGCTTAGGTTTCAAACACATACGCCCCGGGTGCCAAAACCTGTTGCGTTGCGCGGCTCCCGTTGGCACCCATTGGCGGCGGCTTCACACGCTTGGCTGAACGTGAGCTCAGCCACGATTGCCATGCGCTCCACCACGAGCCTTCGCGCACTGGCGTGTGACTGAGCCAGTTTTCTGCATCAACATATTTTTCGTTCACGCGGCGCAGCGCCATGCGATAGCGGCGATTCGCCACGCCCGGCGGATTGACGATGCCAACGTTATGCCCTCCGCTGGTGAGTACGAAGGTCACGTCGGTGTCGGTCAGCAAATGGATTTTGTATACCGAGCGCCACGGAGAGACATGATCGCGCTCGGTGGCCACCGCAAAAACTGGCGCGCGAATATCGCTCAGCGAAATCGCGGTTCCGTCGATTTCATAGTTCCCTTCCGCCAGCTCGTTGTGCAGATAGAGCTTGCGCAGGTATTCGGAATGCATGGTCGCGGGCAAGCGGGTGGCGTCGCTGTTCCACGCCATCAAATCCGTGATCGGTGCGCGGTTACCCATCAGGTACTCGCGCACCATCCTTGACCACACCAAATCCTTCGAATTAAGCAACGTGAACGCACCGGCCATCTGTTTGCCATCGAGGTAGCCGCGCTCCGCCATGATGTCTTCGAGATACGCGATCTGGCTTTCGTCGATGAACAGCGACAACTCACCCGGTTCCGTAAAATCGAGTTCGGCGGCAAGCAACGTGATGGTCTTGAGCTGCTGTCCTTTCCGTTTGACTTGGAGGCGGGCACGATGGGCAGCCGCAATCGCCAGCAAGGTTCCGCCGAGGCAATAGCCGACCGCGTGTACGCCCGCTTTCGGCGTAATTGCGTGGATAGCACTGAGCGCTGCCTCCACTCCGAGTGAGCGGTAATCATCCAGATGCAGATCACGATCTGTCGAACCCGGATTGCGCCAGGAAATCATGAACACCGTGTGACCATGCGCCACCAGAAATTTGACCAGCGAATTTTCCGGTGAAAGGTCGAGGATGTAGTACTTCATGATCCACGACGGTACGATCAACACCGGCTCGGGGTGCACGCTCGGCGTGGTGGGCGCGTATTGAATCAGTTCGATCAGGCGGTTTTGAAACACCACCCGCCCCGGTGTCACGGCGACGTTCTGCCCAACGACAAACTGGTCGGTGCCTTCCGGCCGGCGGTTGCCCGCGAGCCTGATCGCGTCGCGCCACCAGTTCTCGGCACCGTGCACAAGATTCATGCCGCCACTTTGCAGAGTAGCCTCGATCACCTCCGGATTGGTCAGCACGAAATTGGAAGGCGCAAACATATCGAGGAACTGCCGCGCGGTAAATGTGACTACCTCTTCATGATGCCGCGTGACACCGGGCACACCAGTGGTCGCGTTCCACCACCATTGCTGGTTCAGCAAAAAGCCTTGCGCAAGCAACGAGAATGGCAGTTGCTGCCACTGCGGCGCCTCGAAGCGTTTGTCCTGCGGGAGCGGTTCGATGCAGGTGGTGCACTCCCCCAACATCGCCTGCCGACATAGCAGCAGAAAGCGGCTCAGTTTGCGATTCGCCTTTTGCCACAACTCCTGCTGCTTCGACGCCGAAGGCAGCAAATGGGTGATCCAGTCGGTGTAAGCCTGCGTCAGTGAGGAGGGCGAAATGCCATTGGTGAGTGCCGCGCTGTAGGCACGTATCTTGGCCTCCGCGAAACGCGTTGCGTCGCTGGGTAGAGATTGCGCGGCTTTGTCAGAAGTTTTCACTCAGGGCCTCCATCAATACATGTGCTGACCGCCATTAATGGCGATATTGGCACCGGTGATGAATGCCGCCTCGTCCGAGACCAGATACGCGATTAGCCCGGCCACCTCGGCGGGCTCGCCCAAGCGCCCAATAGGAATCTGCGGCAGAATTTTGTTCGCCATGATCTCGGCGGGCACTGCCGCGACCATCGCAGTATTGAGATAACCCGGCGAGACCGTGTTCACCGTCACGCCTTTTTGCGCCAGCTCGAGCGCCAGTGATTTCGTAAAGCCATGCATACCCGCTTTGGCGGCGGCGTAGTTGGTCTGACCGAACGCGCCCTTTTGTCCGTTCACCGATGAGATGTTGATGACGCGGCCGAACCCGCGCGCCACCATGCCATCAACGACTTGCTTGGTCATATTGAAGACGCTATCCAAATCCGTGCGCAAGACGCTATTCCAGTCACCTCTGGTCATCTTGCGAAAGCTCGCGTCACGGGTAATGCCCGCGTTGTTGACCAGAATATCGACAGGCCCGACATCGGCCATGATCTTCGCGACGCCCGCCACACACGAGTCGAAATTCGCGACGTCAATCATATAGGCGCGAAACGCGAAACCATCTTCTTTTTCGGCCTGTAGCCACTGGTTCGCGTGGTTGTTGGACGGCGAATAGGTCGTCACGACCGTGCAGCCGACGGCGGCGAGACGTTTGCATATTTCCTCGCCAAGACCACCCATGCCACCAGTGACAATTGCCACACGCTGATTCGCCATCGTGCATCCTCCGCGATTCATTTTTAAGACAGAAGTCGCGAGTGTCGCTGATTCAGGTTTTCGCGTTTTGCGCGTCGTCAACTCTCGCGCCTTGCGTAGCCGTTGGCGGGTGACGCAGATTTATTGGGGAGGTGTTCATGTTACGAAGACCGGGAATCTTTCACGGTTGCGTCTCCAACGATGGCGTGTCCGGACGCGTTGCCACAAACAAAGAGGAACCCGCCACCCCTTGCAGGGTGGCGGGTTTGGCGGGAATCCCCAATCCGGATTGTTCAGCCTGACTGGTCTGAGCACTGTTCCCATCCCTCACGATTCCCGTCGGGATAATGAATTGGCTCGGTCACCGAGCTGCTCACTTCGGTTGTCTACGAAGCCATCCGAACCGCTTCGCAAATCATCTGCATCTTAGCGCTCGATGATCTTCTCGATTTGATAAAACTCAAACCGCGCGCAAATATTTACGCTAATGCTGGCTTGAACGGCATTTTCACTTTCGATGCCATCAGCTGATCGATTAGCCATTGTCAGTTTGATGCTGCGCAAGTCGGAATGGCGCTGGCTTGCGACAATCGCCCACAATCGGCACTGTTGCCGGATTGCGTACTTTCCTCGTGAGGCGATACGACACATAAAGCACCAATGAAAAAAGTCATCATCATTCTTCAACACCGGGTGCCGCAACTAGAAAAGGACGCTATCCAGTCCACGATGCTATCGTCTCATTGGCGCGCTTCGCTGCTGCTCGCGGCTCCGCATCGTCTGGCATTCGCAGCTGGCGCACTTATCTTTGCGATCAGCGCATTGTGGTGGGCGCTTCTGCTTGGCCTGCGCGTGGCAGGCGTGACGCCCGTTTCGGCGCTACCGCTAGGGATCGCGCACAGCGTGTTGATGTGCTTCGGTTATATGCCACTGTTTTTCGTCGGCTTCTTGTTTACGGCGGGGCCAAAATGGCTCGACGTGCCACCCGTTGATGCGCGCACACTGCTGACGCCGGTCGCCACACTGACGGCAGCATGGCTTCTGTTTATTGCAGGGGTACATTTGCACATACCGATTGCGGCGTTGGCAGTCGCGATTGCCGCCGCCGCGTGGAGCGGAATCGCCTTGCGATTCGCGCACATGGTCGGCGCGAGCAGTGCCGCTGACCGCGTGCACGCGAAAGTCGTCGCGACCGGAGGTCTGGTGGCAGCCGTTGCATTGTGGAGCATTTCGGTCGCCATCCTGCAGGGCGCGTTTATGGTGATTCGCATCGCGGTTGTGGTGGGCATCTGGGGCGCAATGGCCGTGGTGTTTGTGGCCGTATCACATCGCATGATTCCGTTTTTTACGGCAGGTGTTGTGCCCATGCTAAACGCATGGCGGCCCATGTGGCTGCTGGCACTGCTCGTTGGCACGCTAGTGGTGGAGTTGGCGTTTGCGGTGCTAGATCTCACCGTATGGCCGTTGCCGCTCGCGGTGCGAGGCGTGCAAACCACGATTGAATTTGTCGCGGCGACGATAGTGCTAATCCTCGCCGTAAAGTGGGGTTTGATGCAGAGCCTGCGTACGCGGCTGCTCGCGATGTTGCACGTCGGCTTCGTCTGGCTGGGCATTGCTCTGGCATTGCAAGCTGCATCGCACGGCTTGATGCTGGCGACGGCGGATCAGTTGTCGTTGGGACTCGCTCCAACCCACGCATTAACCATGGGCTATATGGGGGCGATGCTGTTTGCCATGGCTACGCGCGTCAGCGCCGGGCACAGCGGCCGCTCGTTGGTGGCCGATGATTTCATTTGGCGGCTGTTCTGGACTCAGCAGCTTGCGACCTTGCTGCGCATCCTGGCGGCAGCGTGGCCGCTTTGGTCGATATCGTCTTCATCATGGCCGATGCGCCTGACTGCGCTTGCCGGGACATTGTGGGCGCTTGCGAGCGTGACTTGGGCGGTACGTCACTGCCTCTGGTACGGGCAAGCGCGTGCTGACGGAAAACCTGGCTAATCGAAAACGACGCGCCCACGGCGATGTCTATCTATAACTTGTAACTTGCGCGGTTTCTGCGCCAGATTCACACCCCCTTGGAGAAATTGGAAATGACCGAGCTATTACCCGAAACCGCGATCACCTCGTCCCTACTATTGCAATCACAAGCGATCAGTGAAGAAGTGCTCCTCGAAAAATATGCCAAGGGCGATGAGCGCACCATAGCGGACGTGCATGCGCGAGTCGCGCAGGCGCTCGCCGAAGCCGAACCACCGGCACACCGTGCACACTGGGCGCAGCAATTTCTGCAGGCACTGCAAGCGGGTTTTATTCCTGCCGGCCGCATCCAATCTGCAGCGGGAACATCGCTGTCTGCAACACTGATCAACTGCTTCGTTCAACCAGTCGGTGATTCCATCACTCAGTTAGACGATGGACATCCCGGTATCTATACGGCCCTTGCCGAGGCCGCCGAAACCATGCGTCGCGGCGGCGGTGTCGGTTACGATTTTTCGCGCATTCGACCGCGCGGTGCGGCGGTCGATGGAACGCAATCGGTTGCGTCGGGGCCGGTGTCCTACATGCATGTGTTTGATCGCTCGTGTGAAACGGTGGAATCAGCCGGCGCGCGCCGTGGCGCGCAAATGGGCGTGCTGCGCTGCGATCACCCGGACATCGAAGAATTTATTCATGCCAAAGATACGGGCAATCTCACCAACTTCAATGTCTCCGTGGCGATCACCGATCAATTCATGCAGGCTGTTGTTAAACACGAGACTGTCTCTCTGGTTCACCGCGCCAAGCCTGGGGCAGATCACCTCGTTGCGGGCGCGTTTCAACTCAACGCTGCCGAGGGCGGCCTGTGGGTGTATCGCACACTGCCCGCGCGTACATTGTGGGAGCAAATCATGCGCTCAACGTACGATCATGCGGAGCCAGGCGTGCTGTTTCTCGACCATATCAATCGCGACAATAATTTGTCTTATTGCGAGGCGATTTGCAGCACCAATCCGTGCGCGGAGCAGCCTTTGCCACCGTATGGCTGCTGCTGCCTGGGCTCAATTGATCTCACGCGCTTCGTACAGGATCCATTCACAGCACATGCAAATTTCGACGAAGCGTCGTTCGCAGCAATCGTACGCGTGTCGATACGCATGCTCGACAACGTGCTTGATGTCACCGTTTGGCCGCTACCTCAACAACAGCAGGAGGCGGCGAACAAACGCCGCGTTGGCCTTGGGTTTACCGCCCTTGGTGATGCACTGATTATGCTCAACCTGCGTTATGACACTGCGCCGGCGCGTGCTATGGCGCAGCGCATTACTGAGGTCATGCGTGGTGCGGCCTACGCGGCATCGGTTGATTTGGCAAAAGAGCGCGGTGCATTTCCACTCTTTAATGCCGATCTGTATCTCAGCGCGCCGACCTTCGCCTCGCGCTTGCCGAAAGAATTAAAGGCCGCGATCCGCGAGCATGGCATACGCAACTCGCATCTACTCTCGATCGCACCAACAGGCACGATCAGTCTTGCCTTTGCCGACAACGCAAGCAACGGCATTGAACCGCCGTTTAGCTGGACTTACTCCCGCAAGAAGCGCATGCCGGATGGCACGACCAAAGAGTACGCGGTCGAAGATCACGCTTGGAGATTGTTTCATCACCTGCGCGGCGCGCACAGCCGAGCAGCGCCGTTGCCGCACGCATTCATCACGGCGCTGGAAATGAGCGCGCAGGCACATGCGGAGATGGTTGCAGCGGTTGCACCATTCATTGACACCTCCATTTCGAAGACGGTGAACGTGCCAGCCGACTATCCATATGAGGATTTTCAGGACTTGTATTTGAATGCATGGCGTTCAGGTCTGAAAGGGCTCGCAACTTATCGGCCGAACGCGGTGCTGGGATCGGTGTTGAGTACGCATGGAACGCCAGAGGTTCTTGGCGGTTACGCCACCGAAGCGGTGAATCAGCGCATGGCCGTGACGCGCCTGACAGCACCAGTGTTGGCGTCGCTGCGCTGGCCGGGGCGCCCCGATTTGCCTGGCGGCAATCCTGCATGGACTTACATGATTCGCCACCCGTTTGGCGAGTTCGCGCTTTTTGTCGGCGAGATCGCAAACGAAACCGGCGGCGGCGCGCGCCCATTTGAAGTATGGGTGAACGGTGTCGAGCAACCACGCGGGCTCGGCGCACTGGCGAAAACGCTGTCGATGGACATGCGCGCCAACGATGCGGCATGGTTGAAACTGAAGCTCGATGCGTTAGCGACAGTGGCTGAGGAGCGCGCGTTTGAAACGCCGATGCCGCCCCACGGAGAGCCACGTTTATTTCCAGGGGTGGTGGCTGCAACGGCAGCGGTCATTCGCTGGCGTTGCGAAGCATTGAAAGCACTATCCGAAGGTCAATCGGCCTCGCCCACACCAGTACTCGACGCCATGTTCAGTCGCGATGAACCTGAGACTGGGCCTTCTGGTACGCTTGCGTGGACGGTCGATATTGACAATCCTGTCGCGGGCGAGCGATTTTCGCTGACACTTAAGGAAGTCACCTTGCCGGACGGTGAAGGCGGCGTCACCACGCGGCCTTGCGCACTCGGACTGTCCGGCAACTACCCGCGCGCGCTCGATGGTCTCGCACGAATACTTTCGCTCGACATGCGTGTGATTGATCCAGCGTGGGTCGGCATGAAGTTGCGCAAGCTGCTTAACTACGCCGAGCCGCTCGGTGAGTTCATGGCGTTTACGCCGAGCCTGTCGCACGCCACGCGGCGCCAGCAGCTATGGCCATCCACGGTCGCCTACATGGCGCAGCTCATCATTCATCGTTACGCCATGCTTAACATCCTCGATGAAGCTGGGATGCCGGTGCGCGACATGGGAGTGCTGCAAAGTGTGATCGATGAACGGACTACAGCGGGTGCTCTTCCTATCATTCCGGGTAAACGGTGTCTGGAATGCGGCAACCTCACCATGATTCATCGCGATGGCTGCGATTTCTGCACGGCCTGCGGCTACGTGGGTCAATGTGGATGATCTGGCCGCGAGCGCATCGTGATGCCTAGCTGCATGTCGGACTTAATCAGACCTGCACTAGCCAAATCGGGCGTTGCTATTTTTTTCTCGCCAAGCCGTCTCGATTTTGCTGGTCGAGATACGCTGCCCCTACCGCCAACGATTCGAACCACGAATAATCTTTGCACTACCACATCGGTCGCGCGCTCCAGCCGGGCTTGTCGACGGCTGCCGTCATTGGCACGTTCCCGACGTGCACCCACCAGTGCAAACACAACCTTCGTTGCCGCAAAAAGGAATGAGCCCGCCACCCCTTGCAAGGTGGCGGGCTTGGCGGGAATCCCCAGTCGAAATTGTTCGACCCGACTGGTCTGAGCACTGTTCCCATCCCTCACGATCCCCGTCGGGATCATGAATTGGCTCGGTCACCGAGCTGCTCACTTTGGCAGCGAGGCGACGATGCGAACTGTCACCCCAACCACAATGCCAACTTACAGCGCTTTCGGCTACGCATATTGAGAAAAATCAAGCTGGGGCGATTCATCGCGCGGCAATCTGATCGAGACGGTTTGGCTGCCGACGAGGATGAAGTAGCGCGTCAACTCATGGCCAATTGCCGCGCGTTCAAAACAACGCTTCAGCGAGGTGTTCGCATAGGCTTCTGCACAGTCCTCACGGCATCGGAAACGCTCGCTCCACATACGCCGCAATCGCATTGATTTCTGCGGATGCAAGCACGTTTCGCCACGCGGGCATGGCGCTGTCCGGGATGCCGTCGCGAATGACGGTGACCAGCGCTTCCCGGCCTCGGTGCTTGCCATCACGAAGATGCAGGCTCGGCGGCTGGGGCTCCAAAAAGCTGCCAATCCAGTTTCGACCTGAACCATCGGCTGCGTGACAGTGCGCGCAGTTTTTCTGAAAAAGTGACTCGCCGCGCAACGTTGCCGCACTTGCGCCGGTCAATTTCGGCGCTCGCTCATGCGCGTGGTGCGGATCAATGCTCGACGACGGCGGCACTACCCCGTACTCGGTCAGGAGGTAGCTGTCGGGCGGATAGCTCACCGGGTAAATTTGCCAAGCGTTTGATGATCTCTTTTTCGCGTTTGGTTCATGGCAAGTGATGCACGCCCGCAAGAACAATTCGCGACCGCGAATTTCGCTCTCGTTAAGCTGTTCGACCGAACCATCGACCGGCAATTCGCCGCGCGCGAACGGAAACGCCGCTGCGTAGCGCTGATGATCGTCCCAGCCGTTTTCGCTGGTGTGATAGTGGGTATTCGTGCGCTTGTTGACCACAAAGGCTTCGCTAACGAAATGGGCGACGGCGTCTGTGTCAGCCGTGTTGAGGACCGCCGCAAAACTCTTCATGGCGGTGCCCGGCCGCCCCATCGCGACCGCACTCATGATGGCCGCGTGCGGCAGTGTCGCGGCGGTGGCCGTATGGAAGTCGCGCGGCGGCGGGCTTAGCTGCCCCGCAGCAACGGTCTTGGCGTCACCCGCATAGCCGTGACAAAAATAGCAGCGGTAGTTATAGATTTCCCGTCCACGCGCAAATCGCTGATCAATGACGACTGTGGCAGCACCATCGGTTGCCGTGTTTGATACCGCGCGATCCATGCAGGCCACTAGAGCGGTCAGCGCAGTAAGTACCACGAGGATCATCGCGATTGCGCGCACGGATTACGGCGAGGTTTGAACGAACGTCGCATAAACGTATTGCGCGACGTCCGCGATTTCTTGCTTGGTGAGCACCTTGTCCCATGCCGGCATCTCGCGGCCGGGTACGCCGTTGGCGATCCCTTGCACGAGCGCCGCGCGCGTCATCACCGCTCGCGATTCAGCAGCACGAAAATTTCGCGGCCTTGGTTGAATGAAGTAAGCGCGCGGGCCATCGCCGCCACCATTGGCACCATGACATGGCACGCAATTTTGCGCATAGAGCCGCTGGCCGTTTTTTTCATTGCCATCGGCCATCGCGGGGGCTGGCTTGTGTGACCCGATCAGCTGCTGACCGCGTGCCGCCTCGACGTTTGCGGTTTTGTTGGCCGCCGAATTCATGAAACGTTCGCGAATGTAGTCAACAATCATGGTCATTTCAGCTTCGCTCAATTGACTCTTCCACGCGACCATGGCGCTGCCCGGTCGCCCGTCGCGGACGGTCGCGATCATGCTTTCGCGCGAGAGTTGTTTGCGCGATTCTTCACTGGTGAAATCCCGTGGTGGCGTGCGGAAGCTGCCACGCGCCCGGCTTTGCCCATCGCCGCGCTCGCCGTGGCAGACCGAGCAGTAGGTCTGAAATAGCGTGCCGCCGGATGGCGGTGCAGTCGTTGCGCTCGCCGCGTATCCCATGCTGATGGTCGTCGTCAAAACGACCTTGCCGAGGAACAACCAAGCTGCCTTCGACGAAACGCGCATTGCCGCCTCCGAGTTGTGGCAACGATAGTCGGATCTAGATGCCGGGACTTTGACAAATCGCAAACCCGCCAACCCCATTTGGGATTATATTCCCACTAGAGACATATGACACATGACTGCGACTAGGCCGCCACAAGCGGCAGCGCAGCAAAACTGTCAAGCATCATCACGCTAAACAGCGGGCTGTGAAAAAGGGCAGCGTATGCATATCAGGGTCGATCCATACAGCATGAAACGCGCCGGGGCGGTTGGCCGGTGGTGCCTGATGCTGTTGCTCGCTGCCTGCACCAATGTGGTGCCCCCGCCACCGAAAGCCTTTGTCGCCCCGGTCTTCCCTCCCGCGCCGGAACCTGCGCGGGTCGTCTACGAACGGACTATTTACAGCAGCGCGGATGTGTTGCGCGACAACAGCGAGCTGCAATTCAAGCGCTGGGTCACCGGCGAACAGCGGATCGGTGACGGCTTCGCCAAACCCTACGGCGTGGCGGCGCGCGCCGGTCGCGTGTATGTGACCGACACGGTGCGCCGAATCGTCATGGTGTTCAACTTTGTCACTGGAACTTACCGCGAAATCGGTCATGACGATCCGGGTGGTCTGAAGCTACCGATTGGCGTTGACGTGGATGCCAACGGGTTGGTTTATGCGAGCGACTCCAGTCTGCGCGCGGTGATGGTCTATGGCAGCGATGGCCGCTTCATCCGCCAACTGGGTGTCGCGGCAGACCTGCAACGGCCCGCCGGATTGGCGGTGACTGCCGATGGCGCGCGGGTATACGTGGTGGACATTGCCGGGATCGAATCGGAACAGCATCAGGTGGTGATATTCGATGGCAAGACCGGCAGCCGCATCTCGACCTTTGGCAAACGCGGCAGCGGGCCGGGCGAATTCAATCTGCCGCGCGATCTGGCCATCGGTAACAACGGTGAGCTATACGTGGTCGATGGCGCGAATTTCCGCGTGCAGGTGTTTGATCGCGATGGCAAATTTCTGCGCATGTTTGGTGAAGTGGGTCGCCAGGGGGGGCAGTTCTCACGCCCGAAGGAAATTGCCACCGACCGCGACGGCAATGTCTACGTGGTTGATACCGCCTTCGGCAATTTCCAGATTTTCAACGCCGCCGGGCAATTGTTGCTCGATGTCGGCAGCCGCAGCAACACCGATGGTCCGGCCAAGTACATGCTGCCCGCTGGCATCACCGTCGATGAAGACGGGCGCATCTACGTGGTCGATCAATATTTTCGCAAGATAGATGTGTATCGCCCGGCGGCGTTGTCAGCAAGCGCCGGGTTTTTGGGGCGCGCCCTGCCATCGCATGTAGCGGGCACGCAGGCAGCAAAGAAGCCGTAGTTGGAGCAACGAGCATTGGTGCGGTGGTTCATTCCGCCGTCAAGCGAAGCGAGTATTTTTGCGGGCGGAAGTTCGCGAAGGAGAGTTGAAAATGAACGGGAACCAACGCAAGAGTCTTACCTGCACCATCGCCTATCCGGCGGTGCATCTCTTGATCGGCGCCGCATTGATGGCCGCAGCCACGCTGCTGAGTCAGTCGGCGACTGCGCAAATCGCCGGCACCAAACACAACCTCGGCACTACTGGAACCGGCACCAACAAATTTTCCGGTACGGACGAAATTTGCGTGTTCTGTCACACCCCGCACGGTGCCGACACCTCTGCGGCAGCACCGCTGTGGAACCGCCGCATCAGCGGCACCACCTACCAGACCTACGACAGCCTCGGTACCTCATCGCTTGATGGCAAAACGGCACCGGTAGGCTCGGTGTCAATTGCCTGTTTGTCGTGTCATGACGGCACCCAGGCGATGAACGTGGTCATCAACGCGCCGGGCTCCAACGGGTATAACCCGGCGGGTGCGCCGATGCCCGGCACGTGGACCGGTGCCAACCAGACCGGCGGCATCTTGAACACGGGCATCATCGCCAACATTGGCACTGATCTGCGTAACGATCACCCGATCGGCATTCAGTACGCTGGTGGCGGCTACAACAACACCTCGCCAACCACGCGCCCCGCTGGTGCTGGCGATCCCGACTTCATCGCGCCGCAAAGCGCCGTGTTGGGTTCGACCCGTGTGTGGTGGGTTGACACGGCTGCGGGAACACCGGCGACACGGCAAAAAACCGACATGCAACTCTACACACGCGGTCCCGGTGCGGGCGGCGGCGGCTATACCGGACAAACCGAACCAGAGCCATTTGTCGAGTGCGCCAGTTGTCATGATCCACACAGTGCCAACCCGACATTCCTGCGCATCCCGAATACGGGTAGCGCGGTCTGTCTGGCCTGTCATGTGAAGTAATGAAATCACGTAATTTCAGACAATGGAGTTCGCCATGAGACACGCCCTCCTCGCATTGACCGCTGCCGCGACCCTAGGGCTCGCGGTTGCCAGCAACGTGACGACCGCAGCAGCCACGGCGGTCGAAGCAGCAACGCCGGAAGTGTTTGCGAAGGTGGGCGAGACGATCATCAAAACTGAGGAATTTAATCGCGCCTTGCACCTTGCCGTGCGCAGAAAGTTCTATCACGCCGAGGTGCCACCAGCCCGGATGGCCGAATTGCAGCGGGAAGTCGCTGCACAACTGGTGAATCAGTCGATGCTCCAGAAGGAGGCGGCGCGGCGCGGCATCAAGGCGGACAGCAAAGAGGTCGAAGCCACCGTGGGCAAACTTGAGGCGCAATACAAAGGTCGCCCGCAATGGCAAGAACAGCGCGCGGCGATGTTGCCAGCGCTTGTTCGTAGCCTCGAAACGGAAAGCGTACTCGCGCAACTTGAGAAACGCGTCCGCGCACTGCCAACGGCCTCCCCCGCCGACGTCAATGCCTACTACCAGCAACACACCGACAAATTCACCGAGCCTGAACGCACGCGAGTCGCGGTGATTCTTCTCAAGGTCGATCCATCCTCACCCAAGGCCGTGTGGGACAAAACCCGTGACGACGCCGCTAAATTATTGCCATCGCTGCGGAGCGGCAAGGTCGAATTTTCCGCAGTCGCCAAACAGCGGTCTGGCGATCCTTCGGCAACCACGGGTGGTGACATGGGCTACCTGCACCGTGGCATGTTAGCGCCAGCGGCCGAACTCGCCGTTCAGCGGCTACAGCCAACAGAAATTTCCGAGCCGGTCACGCTGCTGCAAGGTGTGGCAATTTTTCGCGTTGCAGAACGCACGCCGTCGAAGTTGTTGCCGATCACACAGGTTCAGGAACGTGCGCGCGGCCTATTGGAGCGTGAGCGTAGCGACGCAGCATGGAACGGCCTCATCACAAAGCTGCGTCGTGACACGCCAGTGACGGTCGACGAATCACGCTTTCTGCCGCTAACGGTGGCGGTGGCTGCGCCGTCACCGGCATCCGGGTCAAGACATTAGAGGGTCACCGGGAAGCATGGACGGTGGAACCCAAAAACCTGACTGGCTTTATCCCTATGGCCACCCTTGCATGTGCCATGAGCATCTCGCTTGCCACCGCGGCCGAGACTCTGCCTGACGCGGCGGTCGCGACGGGCGTCACGACCGAAGGCGAGGTGCACGAGAGCGCGGCGGCCAAGCCCGTGTGGCGTCTCGCACCGATCCGCTATTGGGGCAACGTGGTCTATGATTTTCGTGAGGAGCGCGTGGCGGGCGTGCCGCGCGTCATGCAAAACCTCATCAGCACCGACCTCAATGCCACCAGCTACCTGTGGCAGCCTTGGGTTGCCATTGTTACGGCCGGGCTTGGCATCAGCGTCGCCAAAGTCAGCGATAGCGAAAGCGCCGGAACCGATACGTTTTTGACCGGGCGCGTCCGGCTGAATCTGTTCCCGCAAAGCCGCTTTCCGTTTGAAGTCCGCGCCGAGCACGGCGATACCCGCGTCGATAGCGGAGCCGGGCCGAGTATCGACTACAAGTACACGTTGCTGAGTCTGCAACAACGTTACCGTCCGGTCGAGAGCAACACGCAGTACAGCATGAGTTTTGACCACTATCGTCAGGACGCCACCGACAGCGGGCGCACCACCCGCAACGCGCTGATGTTAGACGCGACTTTCCAGCCGCGCCCCGACCAGACTGCGTCAATCGGGATGCAATGGAACCAGAACCGGCGCAGCCGCACCGGCGACGAGACTCGCTACAACACGCTGGTCGCGCGCCATTTGTACTCGCCCAATTCTGCCATGTCGGTCGATAGCGGGGCCAACGTCACCTACGTTCTCGACGATGTCGGCAGCACCCAAAGCGAGGTGACGATTGTGCAGGCGAATTCGATTGGCTTCTGGCGCTCATCGACAGCGCCGCTCACGATGACCGGCTCGGTCCGTCTGTTCGCATTGCGGGTAGGAAATGAACAAGGCAATGAAAATCAGTCGCGCTCCGTGGTGGGTAGTGGCACGCTCGGTGCCACCTATGCGATGACGAACAATCTGCGCCTGTCCACCAGTCTCAGCATGACGGCGGGCAAGACCGGCGACGCCCACATTGAATCGTCGGTCGCGAGCGTCGGTGCCAGCTACGACAGCCCGACCGCCGACCTCGGTGCATTCAGCTATGACTGGTTCGGTGGTGCCAGCGCCAGCCACGTCAGCGGAACCCGCAACGATGGTGCCGGATTCAATGGCCAACTCGGCCACCGTCTGTCGCGAAACTTCGCGGCCATCGGTCAGAGCCGCATTGGCGTGAGCGTTGGTCAATCTGCATCGATACAGACCGGCGCGGGCACGGATGACACACGCCAGTTCACCAACAACGCTTCGATCACCTGGGGCGGCCCAACCAATGGCGCCAGCAGTTTCGCTCGCTTCAGTGTGGCCGATTCGAGATTTGTCGATGGCAAACGGCTGCACTTTCAGCTGATGAATTTCCAACTCACCCGCAGCGATAGCCTCAGCCGCAATGCGTCATTTTCTGGCACCTTGACTTGGCAACGCACGCGCCAATCGGCAGAGGAGGTCGGCACCCCGACAGAACTACTGGGAGATCGCGGCTTTCGCACCAGCACCAGTGCCGATCTGACTTATCAACACGAGCGGATTTTCAGTGTGCCGCGTCTGCGCTTTTTGTCACAGCTCAAAGTCAACCGCGACGAGACGCTGCAACTGATCGGCACACCGGAAGAGCGTGAAAGCCGCTTTTGGGAAAACCGCCTCGAGTACCGGATCGGACGACTGGAGTCGCGTTTTCTGGTGCGCGTTGGCGACATCGACCATCGGCGACGCAATTTGGTCATGTGGAAATTGATTCGGCAGTTCTGATCGCAAGGAGTGCAGGCAATGGTACTGAGATCGCTTCGTGTCGTCGTCAGCAAAATCGCCATCATCCTCGCCGTGATGCTGGCCGCGCTGATGCCAAATACCGCCGATGCCGAATACGGCGATGTCGTCATCAATAATTTTTCGGACGCCGCCAAGATGCGCCCAGTGGTATTTCCGCACTGGTTCCATCGCATCCGCTACAACTGCAAAGTCTGTCACGGTGATTTGGGCTTTCAGTTCAAGGCCGGCGGCAATCAAATCAACATGTTGAAAATCATCGACGGCCAGTATTGCGGTGCGTGCCACAACGGCACGGTCGCGTGGTCGATTGAAAACTGCAATCTCTGTCACTCCGGCAAGACCGGTACCCCGACACAGGTGCACGAAAGCACGATTCAGGCGTTGGCGGCACCGCCCGTTGCTGTCAAGGCCGCACCTCAACCTACCGCAGCGTCGGCACGCGGCGCACCCGCGCCTGCGACCGCCAAAACCAAGGGGAATTGACGTGGGCTCAACGCGGCGAATCCGTGCGATCTGCGATCACTGTGCCGGTCTGGCGCTGCTGTGTGCAACCTTGATGTCGCCAAGCGCGGCCATTGCGCAATCGACCCCGCAGGAGGTCTACGAGAAAAATTGTGCCACTTGCCACGCAACTGGCAAAGAAGGCGCACCGCGGCTCGACGACAAGGCCGCGTGGAAGGCGCGCATGAAAGATGGCTTCAGCGGCATTTTCGATTCGACCCTGCGCGGCAAAGGCAACATGCCACCCAAGGGCGGCAATCCCTCACTGAGCGATGATGCCGCGATTGCCGCAACCACCTTCATCCTCGGCACCGCCGGGGTGATCCCGTTTGTGCCCACCACCATTGGCGGCCAGCCAAGCGCGCCACCCAGCGCTTCGCCAGCTTCGGCGACCACGACGACGGCGGCCAAATCTACAGGCGGAAACAATGATGCCGGGAAGGGGCGCGGCGTGTATCAGTCTGTCTGTGCGGTCTGTCACGCCGGCGGCGTTGCCGGTGCGCCTAGGCTCGGTGATGCAGCGGCCTGGAACCCGCGCATCAAGTCGGGCGTCGCGGCGCTGTACACCAGCGCACTCCGTGGAAAAGCGGCGATGCCGGCCAAAGGCGGCAACACCGCGCTCGGCGACGCAGACGTGAAAGCAGCGGTGGATTTCATGCTCGCACAAGTGCGCGCGGGCGGTGCGCCGTCGGCTGCTGCGGTGGCCACGGTTGCCTCTGCCGTCACCGCTGCACCCGCGAAAAAACCATCAACGACGACCGCCGCCCCCGCTGGCGACAACACTGCCGCGACGGGAGACAGCGGCAAAGGCAAATCAATCTATCAAGGATCGTGCGCGGCCTGCCATGCCAGCGGCCTCGCGGGTGCACCAAAGTTCGGCGATGCGGCGCAGTGGGCTCCGCGCATCAAATCCGGTGCCGAAACGCTGTACGCGAGCGCGCTGAGAGGCAAGGGGGCGATGCCCGCAAAGGGCGGCAACATCGCGTTAGCCGATGCTGATGTCAAAGCCGCAGTGGATTTTTTGATGGCGCAAGCAGGTGCGCCCGTGGTAGCTGCCAGCGGCAACAAGGTGGCCCTAAGCGCGAAGGCCAGCGAGGTGCCGACGCCGGGCGCGGCAATGATTCCTGCGACGCCGATCGCGCCGTTGGCCATCGCTGGCGTAGCCGCGCCGACCACGGCCAGCGATGTCAATGCCTTCAACCGTTTATTGCGCGCGCCGGGCAAGCGCAATTTGCCACCGGCAGAAGACAACATTCACGATCCCGACAATGACGGCACCCATACGCTACAAGCACCACTCCAAGCGTTTGCCAATCTGCCCAAAGGGCTCGGCGGCAATCAAGTCGATTGGGTGAAGGGTCTGCGCGAGAAGAAATTCTCCCCGCGCGCGGACCGCAGCGACGACAAAGCGGAGATGGCGGTACTTGATCTGAACATCGTGCGCGAGGTTAAGGGCTCGATGCCCGATGTGGTCTACCCGCACAAACAGCACACCGAAATCCTCGACTGTGCCAACTGCCATCCGGCGATTTTCATTCCGCACAAAGGAGCCAACCAGATCAGCATGGCGTCGATTTTGCTCGGACAAAAGTGTGGCGTATGTCACGGCAAAGTGGCGTTCCCGGTGTCGGAATGCCGACGCTGCCACTCGAAGTCAAAGGACCCCATGACGGCGGGAGGTAAACCATGAACGCCATTCGCATTGACCATTGTCTTCTTGCTGGTCTGGTGATCGCCGGGACGCTCGCGCCAGCAATCGCAGTCACTACACCGCCGCGACCGCCCGCACCGGATGCACAGGTCGTGGAGCAAAAAATCACGCTGGTCTCGCGCATGTTGCACGGCTCACCAGTGGCCACGCGCATCGCGGCCAGTGGCAACGCCGCTGCCCACGCGCATGTGAAACAAGCCGAGCAATTGTTGCAACGTAGTCACGCACTGGTCGGCGCGAACGATCTCGTCGGTGCCGACGGTGTGCTGAACGAAGCCATGTGGCAGATTGGCAAGGCTCGTGAATTGGTGCCCGACCCTGCCGCCAAGGAAATCGGCGAGCGAGCGCGCTTTGCGCAGACCGCTCACGGTGTCGAGTTGCTCGACGCGGCCTATCAGCAACATCTCGCGCGTACCGGTCATCAGGCAGATAGCGACCTTGCGCGCGCACGCGCGCTGGCGGAAGAAGCCAGGCAAATGGCGACTGCGGAAAAATATCTGGAGGCCAACGCGCTACTCAGCCGGGCGCGCGACCTGATGCTGGCGAGCTATCACCGTCATCTCGGTAGTGCCACCATCATCTACGCCGAGACCTTCGTCAACAGTGCCGGCAAGTACGCCTACGAACTCGACCGTTATCGAGACTATGAATCGCTGCTACCTATCGCGCTCCGCGATCTGAACGTATCGCGCGAAACTTCGGCACTGGTTAATCGGGTTGCCGAGCGCGCACACGCACTGCACGGGCAAGCGGTACAGCGCGCTGAACGCAAAGACTTCAACGCCGCGATCCGTCTGGTCACGCAGGCCACCGCGCAGCTTCAGCGCGCGTTGACGGTGGCCGGTGTGGTGGTTCCGCAATCCATTCCCGGCGGCTAGCCCCGTGTTCACGCCCTTACTCCGGTTCGTCCTAGTGCTTGGCCTCCTCATTCCCAGCCTCCTGCACGGTGCCGCCACGGCGGAGCAGGTGTTACGGCGGCTAGATCAAGTCGCCACCTTGATCGAATCTTCCTCTGGTGCCCAGCAAGTAGAGCGCGCCAACCAACCGCCTGCACTCGCTAAGCGCGCCACCGCGCGCGCCCTGCACAAACTGGCGTCCGATGCGTATCGCAGCAACGATCTCGCCTCCGCCACCCAACTCCTCGACGATGCCACGCACGACATGATGGATGCGGTGCGCCAGTCAGCGCCAGAACAAGTAACCAGCGACAAGGCGCAACGTGATTTTCAATCGCGGCGCGAGAGCGTGGTTGCGCTGATCGAAGCCCAGCGGCGCATCGCCAAGGATAAAGGCGGGGACGGTCGCCGCGTGAGCACCGACACGCGCGCCGCCGAGCAGGCGATGGCGCAAGCCAACGCCCTCGCCGCAGAAGGCAAATGGCCAGAGGCACGAACGCACCTAGACCGCGCGTACCTCCATGTCAAAGCGAGCGTACGAGGAATGCGCGAAGGCGACACACTGGTGCGCTCTCTCAACTTTGCGAACAAGGAAGAGGAGTACGTCTACGAAGTCGATCGCAACGACACGCACTTGATGCTGATCCAGGTGCTGCTGCAAGACAAACCGCAGACCGCGCGGCAGGCGCAAAAGTCCGTCGATGAGGCCGCACGACTGCGGCGTGAAGCGGAGACGGCGGCGGCACTGAAGGACTACGACCGAGGCGTGCGCACGCTGGAAGACTCCACGCGTGAGCTGGTGCGGGCGCTTCGTGGTGCCGGCATCTATATCCCCGGATAAATGATGGCACGCAAAGCCAAGATGCTTTTCGTGATCGCCGGTGCCAGCGTCGCCCTGGCCGCGATGGCGCGCGAGTGGCTACCGCTCGCGCGCGATGGCATTCACGATCCCGAGTTGCCCGCCCTCGCGATCCTTCAGGAACCCCGCCAGGCGCTCGCCCTCCTGCCAGCAGACGGCACGGGCAATATGGTCAATTGGGTCAAGTCGTTGGATGAAGGGGTTATCAAACCGCGCACCGGCGTGTTGTCTGATACCCCCATCACCATTCGCGACAGAGACGTGTTGCTAAAGAATACCGGCGAGATGCCCATGGTGCGGTTTCCCCATCGGCAGCACACCGCGTGGCTCGATTGCAGCAATTGTCACGACAAGTTGTTTCAACAAAAGGCGGGTGCGACCAAAATCAATATGGCGATGATCCTCCGTGGCGAAAAATGCGGCGTCTGCCACGGCGCGGTCTCGTTTCCGATCACTGAGTGCAATCGCTGCCACAGCGCGCCGCGCAAGCTTGGGCCGGTCGAGAAAGTGGCGTCGCCATGACCCGCGCGACCACGACAAATGCTCGGAACACCGCGCTGGTATTGGGGTTTGTCGCGATGCTGGTCACGTCACCCGTGGTAGCCGAGTACGCAGACGTGGTATTGAACAAGCGCGCCGATGCGGCCGGCGTGCGGCCAGTGGTGTTTCCGCACTGGTTCCATCGCATGCGCTATCGCTGCAATGTCTGCCATACCGAGTTGAAGTTCGAAATGCGCGCCGGTGCCAACACCGTGCTGATGAAAGACATCGTCGATGGCAAATTTTGTGGTGCGTGCCATAACGACAAGATCGCTTGGGGCGCGGCCAATTGCGACTATTGCCACTCGGGCAAGCCCGGTCTCGCATCGGGCATTTACGGCGGCAGCGAAACCAAGGGGCCAGGGCGATGGTAGCGCGCGCAATGTTCGTCGTCGCCATCATGCAGGCGCTCCTACAGGGGTGCGCGAGTGAACCGATGGTGTTGCGTCTCGCCTCAAACACAAACGCTGACTTGGTATGGCCTGCGCCAGCATCCGGCGAAACGCCGCGCTACCGCTGGCTCGGCGAGTTAACGGGTGATGACAATCTCACCACCGCCAGTGGAAAGCCGCCGGGCGCGCTCGGCAAGACCTTGCGCTGGCTGGTCGGCCTCGACGCCGACGGGCGAAGCCGGCAACTGTTGCAACGTCCGTCGGCGGGTCTGGTGGATGCGCGCGGGCGCATTATCGTCGCCGATGTTTCACGCCGGGTGCTGTTCGTGTTCGACCAGCGACAAGGGCGCGTGGAGACGTGGGAGCAGGCCGACCGCGACACCCGATTCATCGCGCCAGTCGCGATTGTGGCTACCGATAGCGGTGACATTTTGGTCAGCGATGCCGAGTTGAAAAAAATCTACCGGCTGCGCGCAGACGGCACGCCCATCAGCGCCTTCGGTGGCGGCGTGTTGAAACGCCCGACCGGCATCGCCTTCGACCATCTGCAAAAACGGATCTACGTTGCCGACGCCTATGCGCACGACATCAAGGTATTTGACGACCAGGCTCGCCTGATCTCGAGTATCGGCGGGCGCGGCGAGGCCGCAGGCGAATTCAATTACCCGACGCACCTTGCTTTTGCCGACGGGCGCTTGTACGTGACGGACTCGCTCAATGCGCGCGTGCAGGTGATCGACCAGCAGGGTCAGGTAGTGCAGTCAGTCGGTGCGCGTGGGCTCTACATCGGCAATCTCACGCGCCCCAAAGGCATCGCCGTGGACGCGAGCGGGCGGCTCTACGTGGTTGAATCGTTCCACGATCACTTGCTGGTGTTTGATCGCAACGGCGCACCTTTGCTTGGCATTGGCGGCACCGGCAAAAACGCGGGTCAGTTTTATCTGCCCTCGGCCGTGTGGACAGATGCCGAGAACCGTGTGTACGTGGCCGACATGTTCAACGGCCGCATTGCAGTGTTGCAGTTCTTGGGTGGTGAGTGATGCGCCGCGCCGCGCTGACCTGGATGGTATTGGCCACCGCGCTGGCGGCTGTGCCGACCAATGCCGAGCGCGTGTCGGACGTGCGCGGCACCAAACACAATCTCTCGGTGAGCGGGCCCGGCAACGTGAAAGCGTTAAGCGAAACGCAGGTGTGCGTGTTCTGTCACACACCGCACGGTGGTGCGCCCGCTCCCACAGGGCTTTTGTGGAATCGGCAACTATCGGGTGCCACCTATACCGCCTATCAATCGAGTTCGATCGAAGCTGACATTGCCGAGCTTTCGCTAGGTCCCGGCGGCACCTCGAAGCTTTGTCTGTCCTGCCACGACGGCACACTCGCCATCGGCAACGTGAACGTCCTGAACGCGACAGGTCCGGCCACGGTGGCACTTCAGGGCACGGCCGCCGATGGCACCATGCCCAGCGGGGCGGGCGCTGACACTGGCTTCACCCGGCGGCTCGGCGTAGATCTGACCAACGATCATCCGATCTCGTTCACGTTTGACGCCGCCCTCGCGGCACGCGATGGCGAGCTGCGCGCACCAGATGGCGTGAAGGTCGGCAACCGTCTCGTTGGCGTCTCGCCCAAGCCGGTGCTGCCGCTCGATGCGCAGCAGGTGCAGTGCACCAGTTGCCACGACCCGCATGTGCGCGACAACGACCCGGCCAAAGGCAATATCAAATTTTTGCGCGCGAACCGCTTTCAAGAAGCGCCTGCCACCGGCGGCGCGTACAGTCCGGCCACCGACATCATTTGCCTCGGCTGTCACGACAAGGCCGGCCAGACGTGGGCCGCGTCCGCGCACGCAAACCCGTTGGTCGCGACCCAACTCTACACACTCGCGGCATCAACGCAACGCGAGTTTCCAGACAATGCCCCGGTGTGGAAAACCTCGTGCCTGAATTGCCACGACACGCACACCGTGCGCGGGGCGCGCCGCCTATTGCGCGAAGGTACCGATAGCCTCGCGCAGCCAAAATCGGGCGGCAATTCGGCCATCGAGGAAACCTGTTATCAGTGTCACGCGCCCGGTGGCCAAAGCATTTTGACGTCGACCGCGACCGTGCCCGACATCAAAACCGACTTCGCTTTGCCGCGCCGGATGCCAATCAACGCGCAACCGGAAGTGCACGACATCGGCACTGGCGAAGGCAGCCAACGCGGCAAGGATTTCGTGGAGTCCCCTGCCCTGATCGGTAAGACCAACATGTTGAATCGGCACGCCGAATGTACCGATTGCCACAACCCGCACCGCGTCATCAAGAATCGTTTGTTCAACGGCGACGCCAATATTCCCGATGCGGCCGGCACGCATGCGCATGCACCTGGCCGCAGCAACATCGCCTCCGGCGTACTGAAAGGCACCACTGGCGTTGAACCGGTTTACGGCAGTGCAAGTTTCACCTCGCCACCGCTGGCGTATTTGCTCAAGCGCGGCGACGGCGGCACGGCGGCCAGCAGCGCCGTGCAAAGCGCGTGGGTCACCCGCGAGTATCAGGTGTGCCTGAAGTGTCATTCGGATTACGCGTACACCACGCCGCCAAGCCTAGGCGACTCGCCCGGTGGCACGCCGTCCGGCACCAACGGCCTCACCGTTTACACCAATCAGGCGATCGAGTTTCAGGCACCGCTGGCACATCAAGGCGAGACCACCACGTCCGACAGCGGTGCCGCGCCGGCTTATGGCCTCAACAATCATCGTTCCTGGCATCCCGTCATCAACCCGACCGGCAGACCGCACACGGTACGCCGCACCACACCGGGAAGCTTTGTCGCGCCGTTCGCCAACGATGTCGGCACGCAAACGATGTATTGCAGCGAGTGTCACGGCTCCAGCACTGCCGACGGCACCATCGTGCCGGACGGTGGCGAGAACGGCAACGCGTGGGGACCGCATGGTTCCACCAACGATTTCATCTTGAAAGGTCTCTGGAACAGCGCCACCGGCACCAACGCGCGCGAAGGTGGCTTCACGGCCAACGCACTGTGCTTCAAATGCCACGAGCGCAACACCTATGCCAGCCGCAACGGCGGCGGCAGCAGCGGTTTTTCCACCAGCGGCGGCGAAAACCTCCACGCGTTACACACCGACAAGATCGAGCGCCTGCGATGCACTTGGTGCCATGTGGCGGTACCACATGGTTGGAAGAACAAGGCGCTGCTGGTGAATCTCAACGATGTTGGGCCGGAGGTGGGACTACCGAGCGGTACGCAGGTGCGCAACAACACCACCGCACCATACAATCGCGCGCCCTACTACCTGAATTCAGTATTGAAGATTCGTACGTTCGCGCGTAGCGGCAACTGGAGTGAAGCCAACTGCGGCTCGGCGGGTGCACCGGGCAATGGTCAATCGGGGCGCGACTGGATGCGCGACAGCAGCGAGAATTGCGCGAACCTGCCATGAAACGCGCGCTACTTTTTCTCGCGTCCCCCACCCTCATGCTGTGGGGATTCGCCGTGCTCGGTGTCTGGGCGCTGGCCAGTGCTGAACTCACCGACGTGGCCGCGTGGACATTGGCGATTCCGCTGGGCGGGCTGACGCTGAATTTGCTCGCGGCGATGGTCACGCATCCGCGCTTGCGCAGCGAACCTGCCCTGCTAGCATTCCATGCCTCACTGCTCGCCCTGTTGGCCCTAGCCGCGTGGGGTCGGCTGTTTCATCTGGAGGGTCGCGTCGAGTTGCTCACTGGCGCGCCGTTTGCGGCCGATGCCGTGGACATTGTGCGCGCGGGACCATTGCATCGCCGCGCGTTTCAGAACGTACAGTTTGACCAGCGCGGTTTCACCGTTGACTATGCGCCCGGCGTAAATCGCAGCCGCACCCACAGCCGCGTGCTGAGGGCGCGTGCGGCCGAGGTGGTGCGCGAGGATCAGCCGCTCGTGATCGACGGATATCGTTTCTATGTCACGCACAACAAGGGCTACGCACCGGTGCTGACTTGGACGCCGGTCGGCGGCTCGCCGGTGACCGGGGCTATTCACATGCCCTCATATCCGCTGTTTGACTGGAAGCAGGAAAACCGCTGGCAACCGCCGCAGGGCCCAGACGTGCAATTGTGGCTGCATCTCGACACCCCTTTGCGCAAAGACAAAGCCTGGCGACTGGACAGCGATAGCATCGACGCTGTGCTGACCGTCAACGCCAACGATCATCGTGTCGATTTGCAACCGGGTGAGTCGCTCACGCTGGCAGCGGGCACGCTGCGCTTTGACGAATTGCGCGGCTGGATCGGCTACAAGGTTTTTTATGATCCAACGTTGCCGTGGCTGTTCGTATGCGCATGCCTCGCCGCGCTCTCGCTCGCCGCACATGCCTTTGGCGTCGGCCTGCGTGGCAGCGTGAAGCTCGCGGGAAACATCGTCGGACGGCCTGCATGAACACGTTTCCGGCCGAGATGATGTGGTTGTGGCCAGGCTTGGGTACGCTCGCGGCGAGTGCGGCGGGATCATTCGGCATCGCCCAACCGCAGCCGGTGCGCGAGCGCTGGGTGGGTAGCCTGTTGGCGCTCGCGATCACGCTGGTCGCGGCGGCGATCACGGTGCGCTGGCTACGCCTCGGCCACGGGCCGTTCTTCAACATGTTCGAGATTCTGATGAGCAGTGTGTTCAGCCTCGGCACCATTTACAGCATTGCGTTTTGGCGGATGCGTGCCATCCGCCCGACCGCGCCAATCGTGCTGGCGCTGTTGCTGGTGATGTCACTATGGCTGGTGATGGTGCCACCAGCCGACACGCATTTTGTGCCGACCTACGATACGGCGGTGCTGTGGTTTCATCTGCTGTTCGGCAAACTTTTTCTCGGCTGCACCGTGATCGCCGACGGGATGGCGGGGGCTATTTTGCTGCGCGCGCGGTGGGCACGCATGTTCAAACAGTTGCCCGCCGATGGCGCGCTGGAACGGCTGGCGTGGCATTTCATGCGGTTCGCATTAGTGTTTGAGACGCTGATGCTGATTGCCGGTGCAGTGTGGGCACAAGACGCGTGGGGTCGATATTGGGCGTGGGATCCGCTGGAGACCTGGGCGTTTGTCACCTGGCTCACGCTGGCGGGCGCGATGCATGCGCGCGCCAGTTTTTCACTTTCTGCGCGCCGCAGCGCGATCTTGATTTTGCTGGTGTTCGCGCTGGCCTTTCTCACTTTCTTCGGCGTTCCGTTCGTGAGCGTGGCACCGCACAAGGGGGCAGTATGAGTGCGCGCCTTGGACTTCTCTTCACGCTCGCGGCGGCGGCTGCGGCAGGCGCACTCTTGCTCGGGCGGATCGCGAGCGACGTGAGCATGGGCACCGCGGTCCGTAGCGCAAGCGCGGACGAGACAGAAGTTCGCGTCCGCTTCAATCAAAGCGTCGTGATGCTGCATGCCAAGCAGTTTGAACATGCGCTGACGGCGGGAGATCGCGTGTTGGCGCTGCAACCAAATATGCCGGAGGCACACGTGAACATGGGCTTCGCGTGGCTGGGGCTCTTGCGCTTCGCCGACGCCGAGGCCGCGTTTTCGCGTGCGATTGATCTACGTCCGCAGCAGGCCAACGCCTACTACGGCTTGGCGCTCGCGCTCGAGGCTCAACAGGATGTCGGTGCGGCGAAGAGCGCCATGCGTACTTACCTGCACCTGACCAAACCGGCCGATCCGTATGTGCGCAAAGCGCGCGCGGCATTGTGGGAATGGGAAGCGGTTGTGGCACCACCTGCATCGGAGAAACCGTGAACCGCGAACGTCACCAACGTCGCCCACGTAGTTATGGCCGCTCTTTGGCGATCATCGCCTGTGCGCTGATGTTGACGTTACTATCTTGTCGCAGCGAACCTGTCGGCATCGCTATTCAGCCGGGACAAATTGTGCCGATGCTTGAGGTGAGCGCGCTGGATCGCAGCCGCACGTTCGGCGAAACGATCAGCGGCCACTACGCCGTCGTGAGCGTGTGGGCGACGTGGTGTGCGCCGTGCCGCACCGAGTTGCCGCAGCTACAGGCGCTGGCAGATGAGACGGGAAGCAAAGGCATTGCCATTGTCACCATCAATATTGATGACAACGATCACCGCGTGCGCGAGTGGCTGCGGCAGGAGCGCGTTCGCCTGCCGGTGTTTCGCGATCAACACGGCAGCGTGACGAGATTGGTGTGGGGAATCACGAGCGTGCCGCAGATATTGGTGCTGGCACCCGACGGCAGATTGCTCTGGTCGGGGCAGACATTTGATCGCACCGCAATACTGGAACAGATGAAGATTGGGTGGGCGACGCGGGGCGAGCCCCGCCAAACGGCTGATCGTGGCCGCGCTTTGCTGTGCCCACCTGGCGATTACGGTGTGGCCGTCATCGCAACGTCCTGCGGCTCCATGTCGTTGATTCGTACTTGAATTGCGGAGGCATCATGCACTTACTGAACCGTGAAGATCAGCCACTGGCGCGGCGTTTCAGGAATTTACCGTTGCTGGTTGCGGCCGCATGGCTACTGGCCACGCTCCACGTCCACGCGGCCGACACCACCAACGGGCAGAAGCTCTACACCACTCACTGTGCCGCCTGTCATGGCAACAATGGCGTCGGCACGATGCCGCTCACCCCCAACTTTCGGCGCGGCGAGAGTTTGTTGAAGCCAGACTCAGTGCTCTTGAAATCCATCAAAAATGGTCGGGGGGCGATGCCAAGCTATAAAGGCATCTTGAAGGAACGCGATATCTTTGACGTGATTGCTTACACGAGGACGTTGATGCAATGACCAACATCGTCACCAACCTCAGGCGTGCGCTGCTGGTCAGCATCGCGCTGCTCGCACCGTCGGCATTTGCGCAGTCGGGCAAATTACGCGTGGCGGATGTGTTCGAAGTCGGCAAAGGTGTATTCGTTCGCGCGCTGACAGTAGAGTCGGCCCGAAACGCGCTCTGGGTGGGCACTTCCACGGGAGTGCATGAGGTCGAACTGCACACGCTGAAAGCAAAGAACACCTTCACGCGCAAGGATGGCCTCGCTAACGAATACGTTTTTGCCATCGGTATCGACGCAACCGGCAACAAATGGTTTGGCACCAACGCGGGCGGCACCTCGCGTTACCGCAACGGGCAGTGGAAGACGTTTTTTCCGATGCACGGCTTAGCCGATTACTGGGTGTACGCATTTGCCAATCAAGCCGATGGCACGCTGTGGATCGGCACCTGGGCGGGCGCGAGTCACTTTGACCCGCGCACCGGCAAATTCAAAAACTACGTGAAGGAGCTCGTAAACGAGTGGGTCTACGGCATCGCGGTCGGTCCCGACAAGCGCGTCTGGTTTGGCACCGAGGGCGGCGTGTCGATGTTCGACGGCAAGACGTGGCGTGCGTGGACGCATGTTGATGGGCTCGGCGCGGCGAATGCAGGTGGATTGCCGCCCAGCACCAACACGGGGCTCGGTACACGCTCGCGACACGATCTGTCCACGCTGCGCGACCGTAGCGAGACCTACAACCCGAACTACGTCTTCAGCGTGCTCGTCGCGCGCGACAAGCGAGTGTGGGCGGGCACTTGGGGCGGTGGCGCATCACGCTACGATGGCCAACGGTGGACGAACTTCACGACCCAGGATGGACTTGGCGGGAACCTCGTGTACGCCATCGCCGAAGATGCAGCGGGCGCACTGTGGTTCGGCACCAACCGCGGCGTCTCGCGCTTCGATGGCAAAAGCTGGCAGCGCATCGGCAAAGAGGACGGGCTGCTGGACCATCACGTCTACGCGCTGGCGATCACCAAATCAGGCGACGTGTGGGCCGGGACCAGTGGTGGGGTGACGCGAATTCGCGTTGAGAAGTGATTGCAGGATCGTGCACCGCGACGGGGTTCACAGAGATAAGGGGAAATCATGGAAACAAAAAAAGCACTGCCACTGATGGTGATTGCCGCTATCGCTCTCATCACTACCGGCTGGTTCGCCAACCACTGGTTCGCAAGCCAAAAACCGCCGGTGCCCGCGCCGGTGCAGGTCGCCAGTAGCGTGGCGAGCCAGATCCTCAATGCGCACAAAAATCTGCCCGATGCGCACCCGTCGAAGGCCGCCAGCAATGACGCCGTGGTCGAGCGCGAAGGCAAAGTCAAGGTTGATCCCAAGGCGCAGTTCGTGCACTTTCGCGTTGGCAATCGCAATGTGAAAAGCATCCTCGCCGACGGGCCGCTTCTGTGGGTCGGCACCTCCGGCGGGGTGGTGCGCTACGACACGCGCGACGATTCATTCAAGCTGATCGACAATCAAAACGGCTTACTTTCGAACGGCATTTTTCACGTCAGCAAATTTGGCGCACGCGTCGCTATCGGCACCTATGGCGGCGGGCTCTCGATCCTCGACGACAAGACCGGGCAATGGGAAAACTTCAACGTGCCCGAGGGTCTGGGTGATGCCTTCGTTTACGACGTGCTCAAGGCGTCGAATGGCGACGTGTGGTTGGCCACCTGGTCGGGCGTCAATCGTGTGCGCGGCGGTAATTTGCATGACCGCAAGAGCTGGGAGCTGCACACCGTCGCCAGCACCAAAAGCGGACTGCCCAACGATTGGGTCTACGCGCTTGCCGAAGGCAAGAATGGCGAGGTGTGGCTGGCAACCGAAGGTGGCCTCGCTCGCGTGCACAACGGCAAGTGGGAGAACTGGAATCACGCAAAGGGCTTGGGCGCGCCGTATGAAAAGGTCAAGGACGCGCTCGCGTTCAAGACTGACCCAGCCCAGCATTCCTCCCATCACGCGCGGCAAAAAGAGGAGATGGGTTTGAAGGACATCAACGTCGCGTACAACCCAAACTACGTCGTCTCACTCGCCGTCGATGCGAGCGGCATGGTGTGGGCGGGCACTTGGGGCGGCGGCCTCTCGCGCTACGATGGCAAGACTTGGCGACACTTCACCGTCGCCGACGGCTTGCCCGGCAACCACGTCTTTTTGCTGCACATCGACCCAAAAAAGCGCATGTGGGTCGGCACCAATAACGGGCTCGCGCGAATCGAGAACGACAAGTTCGTTACGCTCACGACAGCCGATGGGTTGTTTTCGAACACCGTGTTTTCCATGGCGACGAGCAACGATGGCTCACTCTGGATTGGCAGTTATGGCGGGGTGACGCATTTGGCCTTGAAGTAGCGTGCGGGCATTGGGATTGGGAGTGGCGTGCCGAGCGTCGATTCCCAACTGGTTCTAAATCGCCCGCGAAAACCGCTCGCCTGATCGCGGCACCACCTTGATGCGGCTGGGCAATGGCGCGGGCTCAATCGCCGGTGCTGGCCGGGGCAATTTCACATATCGATCAAACACCATCGCGACGATGCGCACCAAAAATCGCCCGGTCGCGGTGACGCTGATGCGATCCTCGCTAAGCGTCACCAGGCCATCACGCGCCAACCCTTCCAGTTCGCGCCACTCGGCTGCGAAGTAGTCGCGAAAGCGGATCGCGTGTGTGGCCTCGATTACCGCTAGGTCGAGCGCAAAATTACACATCACCGCTTGAATCACATCGCGGCGCAATCGGTCGTCGGCACCGAGCGCGATGCCGCGTGCGACTGGCAATTCGCCCCGATCCAGCGCGGCGTAGTACTCGTCCAGCGTCTTCACGTTTTGGCTGTACGTTGCGCCCACCTTGCTGATGGCGGAAATACCGAACGCGATCAGGTCGCAATCGGGCTGCGTCGAGTAGCCCTGAAAATTACGATGCAGTCGGCCATCACGCTGCGCGATCGCCAGCTCATCATGCTGGAGCGCAAAGTGATCCATGCCGATGTAGGCATAGCCAGCTTGGGCGAGCTGCGCGACTGCCGACGCCATGATTTCCAGCTTGGCGGCGCCGTCCGGCAAATCACCCTCCTCGATGCGGCGTTGTGGTTTGAACATGCCCGGCAGGTGTGCGTAGCTGTAGAGCGCGATGCGGTCTGGGTGCATGACGACGACTTGCTCCAGCGTGTGGCGAAAGCCCGCCACTGTTTGTTTCGGCAATCCATAGATAAGATCGACGTTGATCGAGGTGACACCGCAGCGGCGTGCGGCGGTGATCGCATTCGCGGTTTCCAATGGGCTCTGCACGCGATTCACTGCCGCTTGCACGGCGGGGTCGAAGTCCTGCACGCCCAAACTCATGCGGTTAAACCCCATTGCGGCGAGTGCGGCGATCCGCGTGGCATCGACCGTGCGCGGATCAATTTCGATGGCGTATTCGCCCGGCAGCAATTCGAAATGTCGCGCGAGGCTGCTCATCATCGAACGCAATTCCTGATCCGACAGGAACGTCGGCGTGCCGCCACCGAGGTGCAATTGGGTGACGCGGCGGGAGCCAGAAAGCATCTGCGCGACCAACTCGAATTCCCGCTCCAGATGCCGCAGGTAGGTCGCGGATCGGCTGTGATCGCGCGTAACGATCTTGTTGCAGCCGCAGTAGAAGCAAACGGTGTTGCAGAACGGCAGGTGGATGTAGAGCGACAGCGGAACGTCACCGGGACTGGACGCGCGCGCGGCAAGGTCGGCGCGATAGTCACGTACGCCGAATTCATTCGAGAATCGGTCAGCCGTGGGGTAGGATGTATAGCGTGGGCCGGGGCGGTCGTATTTGGTGATCAGCCGTTGATCGACGATTTGATTTGCGCTGCATTGCGCGGAAATGGATAAGGAGGTCATCGAAGTTGGCTCGCAGTACGGTAGGTATCCCATCCTCGCAGTTAGCCGCGCCATGCGTTTGATTTCCGTCAAAGACGGGTCAATGATCGGGCTTGGGGGTGACATGTTCCAGCGCGCCCCGTCATTTGACCCGAAGGCGCAATTACGCAGAGAGGCGTAAATCCACATGCCGATTCGAGTAATGAAGATCCTTTGCGGATTGCTGAGCTGCTTTGTAGCCGCATGTGCTCCATTTCTGGTGGTTACTGACTACCAGCCAAAAATGTTGGACAGCAAAATTCACACCAGCAACTGTTTGAGCTTGAAAACTGTGGAATACGGTGTCGAAGGAATCGTACTCAAGAGTCGCGTGAGCAACGGGCCAGGCGGTAAATTGTGGCTGTATGTTCACTTTGCGGTTCCCGCTGGCATCACGGCGGAATTGCTTTCGCCGACTATCACGGTCAACAACTCGTCCGCGAGTGGCGATCTGCAAGTACCCATCCTTGGCATGTTCACGTCTGATACGCCTTTCCCAACGATCGACTCCATCAAAAACCCGAAGCTGGGATCACTGCGACCGATGCAAGGCGAAGATCTACGCGTACGTGACCACACCTACCCGCGCGGCTACTGGATCAACGTGCCGATGGCGGAGGTGCCCGTCGGCGATCTGCGCATTGACTTGCCAGACATGCAAATCAACGAGCGCACGGTGAAAATTCCGACGGTCACTTTCAAACGCATGCATCATGTTGAATTCATGGCGCCCCTAAACTGTTGAGTTGTGGATTCGACAAATTGTTGCTCCCCATGAATGCAGTTTAGCGACGACTATTTCCGTTCCACCGGATTGAATCCCGACAAGTGTTTGGTCGCACACGCAGCACCCCGCTGATTCCATGCGCGGCGCGGGTGCCGCAACGTGATCTCGCCGAGTTCGACCGCGACACCCGCGAGCACTACAAAAACCAACCCAGCTCAACAGAAAAAAAGCACGCCACCGCTACGCCATTTCTCCTGCAGCCGAAGCCCGCATTTATTTCATGAAATTTCTTAAGTACATGAAGGTTGCCCCCACTGCGCCAATGAGCGGCACGGCGACAAGCGCTAACGGGAACCAATCAGAGATCAAGTGCGCAGCATAGGGCATTAACCATAAGCAAAGCGCTGAAACCAATGATGCAATGAAAATCGCCGCGCCTAGAAACCTGTTTGCACTAAACCACGCCGCTGAATCCGCCATGGTTGCCGCAGTTCTAAGGCCGTAATATCGGTTTTGATCAACTAGTTGAAAAACGAGCGGCAACGCGACCGCCGCAAGGACAGCGCATACCAAGAAAGCAGATGATCGGTTCAGCATTCTCAAGCTCCGCAACTAGCTATTGAACAGACTACGACCATCGTCGTAGGTGGGCGCGCCAACTGTTTGATATTGATCAACCACCAGTGAAATTCGTTTACTTCGTCGGCAAATTTCGCCGCCGCAACAACAAATACACCGCCGGAATCACAAACATCGACAGCAACGGTGCCGTCACCATGCCGCCCACCATCGGTGCTGCGATTCGTTGCATCACTTCCGAGCCGGTGCCGCTACCGAGCATGATGGGGATGAGGCCGGCAATGATGACGGCCACGGTCATGGCCTTTGGTCGCACGCGCAACACCGCACCTTCGCGGATGGCGTCGAGCAGATCGTCGGCGCTGGTGTGGTTGGCTGCCACGCGCGCATCCCACGCGTGGCGCAGGTACAGCAGCATGATCACGCCGAACTCGGCAGCAACCCCGGCGAGGGCAATGAAGCCGACGCCACTCGCGACCGACACGTGATGCCCAAGTAGCCACAGTAGCCAGATGCCACCGGCCAATGCAAACGGCAAGGTCGCCATGATGAGCAGTGCTTCGTCGAATCGCTTGAAGATGACATATAGCAGCACAAAAATAATCACCAACGTTGCGGGCACCACGACTTTGAGTTTCTCGGTCGCGCGTTCGAGATATTCAAACTGCCCGGACCATGACACCGAATATCCTGGTGGCAACTTTACTTCTTTGCCAACGGCGCGCTGCATGTCGTTGACCGCCGATTTCAGATCGCGTCCGCGAGTATCGACATACACCCAGCCAGACAGCCGCGCGTTCTCGCTTTTCAACATCGGCGGTCCGTCGCTTATTTGCACTATCGCCACGTCGCTTAAGCGAATCTGCGCGCCGCGTTCGGTGAGAATCGGCAGGTCGCGCAATTTTTCAGGTGAGTCGCGCAGTTCGCGCGGGTAGCGCACGTTGATCGGGAAGCGCTGCAACCCTTCGATGGTTTCGCCAATATTTTCGCCGCCAATGGCGGCCGCGACCACGCTTTGCACATCGGTGATGTTGAGTCCGAATCGCGCAGCGGCATCGCGATTGATGTTGATGTCGAGGTAACGTCCCCCCGACAAGCGCTCCGCCAGTGCCGACGACACGCCGGGGATGGCTTTGACCACACGCTCGATCTCGGTGGTGATGCGGTCAATCTCCGCGAGGCTCGCGCCAGCGACCTTGACGCCCACCGGGCTCTTGATGCCAGTGGCGAGCATGTCGATACGGTTACGAATCGGTGGCACCCAGATGTTGGCAAGACCTGGCACCTTGACGATGCGATCCAATTCCTCGACCAGTTTGTCGGTGGTCATGCCGACGCGCCATTGTTCGCGCGGCTTGAATTGAATGGTGGTCTCGAACATCTCCAGCGGAGCCGGGTCGGTGGCAGTCTCCGCCCTACCCGCCTTGCCGAAAACGCTGGCCACTTCCGGCACGGTTTTGATCAGCCGATCTGTTTGTTGCAGCAGCTCGCTGACCTTGCCTGCCGACAATCCCGGCAACGCGGACGGCATGTACAGAAGATCGCCCTCGTCCAACGGCGGCATGAATTCGCTGCCCAGCCGACTCGCTGGCCACAGCGTTGCAATCGCGATTAGCATTGCGAGCAGCAGCGTCGTCTTGGGAAAACGCAGCACGCCGTCTAGCAGTGGTCGGTAAATCGCGATCAGAAAACGGTTGAGCGGGTTTTTTGTTTCAGCCGGAATATGCCCGCGTATCAGATACCCCATCAGCACCGGAATGAGCGTCACCGCCAGCCCCGCCGCAGCTGCCATCGCATAGCTTTTGGTGAACGCCAGCGGTGAAAACAGCCGCCCTTCCTGCGCCTCCAGACTAAACACCGGGATGAACGAGAGCACGATGATGAGCAGCGAGAAGAATAACGCCGGGCCCACCTCGGCAGCCGCGTCACCGATCACCTGCCAATGCGCTTCGCCGGTTAATGTCTCATTCGGGTGCGCGTGGTTCCAGCTTTCAATGTGTTTGTGCGCGTTCTCAATCATCACCACGGCCGCATCGACCATCGCACCAACGGCAATGGCAATGCCGCCCAGCGACATGATGTTGGCGTTGACCCCCTGATAGCGCATCACGATGAACGCCGCCAGCACGCCCAGCGGCAGCGAGACCACCGCCACCACTGCCGAGCGCAGATGAAACAGAAACACCGCGCACACCAGCGCGACCACGATGAATTCCTCGATCAGTTTTTCTTGCAGATTTTGTACGGCGCGATTGATGAGATTGGCGCGGTCATAGGTCGGTACGATCTCGACGCCGGGTGGCAGACTGGTTCTCAACTCCGCCAATTTCGCTTTCACGGCGGCAATCGTCTCCAGCGCATTCTTGCCTGAGCGCATGACGATGATGCCGCCCGCCACTTCGCCCTCGCCGTTCAGTTCGGCAATGCCGCGCCGCATCTCGGGCCCGAGCTGAATGCGCGCCACATCACCGAGCCGCACCGACACACCAGCGTCGGTGGTCATCAACGGAATTTTGCGAAAATCATCCAGCGTGCGCAGGTAGCCCGAGGCGCGCACCATGTATTCGGCTTCGCCGAGTTCGAGCACCGAGCCGCCGGTTTCCTGATTCGCGCGTTGCACTGCCTCGATGACTTTGCCGTGCGCGATGTTGTAGGCGCGCATCTTGTTCGGGTCGAGCACGATCTGATATTGCCGCACCATGCCGCCGACCGACGCCACCTCAGAAACATTCGCGACCGTTTTCAGTTCGTACTTCAAAAACCAGTCTTGCAGCGCACGCAGTTGCGATAAATCCAGCTTGCCGCTGCGGTCAGTCAGCGCGTATTCGTAGACCCAACCCACCCCCGTCGCGTCCGGCCCGAGCGACGCCTTGGCCTGCGTGGGCAGGCGTGACTGCACTTGATTCAGGTACTCCAGCACCCGTGAGCGCGCCCAGTACGGATCGGTGCCGTCCTCAAACAAAATGTAGACGAACGAATCACCGAAGAACGAGTAACCGCGCACCGTTTTAGCACCCGGCACCGACAGCATGGTGGTGGTGAGCGGATAGGTGACCTGATTCTCGACGATCTGTGGTGCTTGTCCCGGATAGGTGGTGCGGATGATGACTTGCACATCCGACAAATCCGGAAGGGCATCAAGCGCAGTGCGGCTTAGCGACCACACACCCCAGCTCGCGAGCATGATGGTCGCGATCAGCACCAAGAAGCGATTGCCAATTGAGGAGCGAATGAGTTTGGCGATCATTTGCGCATCTCGTTCGCGTTCACTTTTGCTGGTGCCGGCTCGACCATGCGCGTTGCTGTTCCACGCAGGCTCGCTTCGGAATCGATCAAAAATTGCCCCGACAACACGACCTTTTGTCCGAGCGCCAAACCCTTGCGAATTTCGCTTTTACCATTGCTCTCAGTGCCGATTTCCACATCGACAGTGCTGAATTTTCCGTCTGCTTCCGCGAGTACCACCACACTGCGGGTGCCGGTCTGGATCACGGCTTCGCTGGGCACCAGCAAGGCTTCCGTTTGCGTCGGTGACGCAAAGCGCACGGTGGCAAACATTCCCGGTCGCAACTGCCCGCCAACATTCGCAAGCTCGATCCGTACTTTCACCGTGCGCGTCGCGGTATTGATCTCCGGCAGGATCGCGGCGACCCGGCCCTTGTACAACGTGCCCGGATACGCCGCCGCGCGTGCCTCGACCGCCGCACCCGGCCGCACGCTCGCCGACTGACTTTCCGGCACCTCCGCATTGACCCACACCGAACCGAGCCCGTTGATGCGAAACAGCATCGCACCCGGTGTCACCGTCATGCCTTCACGCGCGCCGAGTTCGGCGATCACGCCGGTAGTCGGTGCAACCAATGTGAACCGCGCCTGCACCTTGCCCTTACTCTCGATGGCGCGTACCTGGTTCTCTGACATGCCGACCAGCAGCATGCGCTGTCGGGCAGCGGACAACAGCGCGTCCACGTCACGTCCTTGCATGCGTTTCACACCCAAATATTCTTCCTGCACCGCTACCCAATCGGGCGCGAACATCTCCACCAGCGGCTGACCTTGTCGCACCGGATCGAGCGGCGCGCGCACGTACAAACGCTCGATGTAGCCCGCCACCCGCGCCTGCACCAACGCCACATCGCGGTCGTTATAAGCCACACTGCCGACGGCTTCGAGCGCCTGACGCAAGGTACCCCGCGTCACCTCGGCGGTGCGGACGCCGAGATTTTGTTGCAGGCGCGCGCTGACCGTGACTTTGCTCGTGTCATCGCTATCCGCATAGACCGGTACCAAGTCCATATCCATGAACGGCGACTTGCCGGGCTTGTCGAACTTTTGTGCAGGTGACATTGGATCGTGCCAGTACAGAATTTTCTTGCCCGCGTTGGCGTCCGCTGCCCCGCTCGGCTGCGCGGGTGCCGCCATCTCCATCCCGCGCCGCATGCCAACGTTGTACAACCCATAGCCGCCGACGCCCGCCAGCACAGTGACGACCGCTGCGATCACAAAAACTTTTTTCATGGTGCCTCCTTGTTTGCCAATGCGGCGCGCGGCGCATCCTCAGGCAGCAAATAGTTGAGTTGCGCCCACACCCGCACCGTGTCCATTTCGGTTTGCAGGGTTTGCAGGCGCGCTTCGATTTCGTCGCGCCGTGCGGTCAGCAGTGCCGACAAATCACCTTTGCCGCCGCGATAGCTGGACAACGCCGCTTCGCTGCGTTGGCGCGTGAGCGGCAGTAGCTCGTCACGCAATCGCGCCACGCGCTGTAAGCCGCTGCGCCAGTCGTTGATGAGTGTGCGCAATTCAAGTTCATGGTTGCGCAACGCATCGTCGCGCCGTGCACGCGCTTCTTCCACCATCGCCAGCCGCGATGACAGCTCGCGATCCTGGCGATTCATCCGATCCCACTGCAAGGGAATCGACACGCCGACTGACAGCATGTTGGAAAACGACGAGCCGCGCTGGGCGTACGTGACCTCCACGCTCCAGTCGGATTTCTTATTGGCTTGCGCGAGGCGAACGTCAGCATCCGCGATATTGATTTGCTGGGTGAGAGATTCGAGTTGCGGATGACGTTGGATCTCTGCGTCGGGATGCCCGGCGTCAAAGCGCAGCGTTTGCCAATCAGGTTTGTCCCCCAGTGGTCGCGCGGCAGCATCACCGATCCAGCGCGCCAGCATCGTCGCTGCGTTGCTCACCAGTCGATCAATCTGGCTGGCGCGGTCTGCCAGCGAAACCACGGCCGCGCGCGCGGCAAAAATATCGGCCTGCATGCCGCGGCCAGCGCGAAACGCGGACTCGGCGGCCTCGACTTGCAAACGCGTCTCCTGCGCTTGCTCGGTCAATACCGCGCGCATGGCATTGGTGTAATAGCGGTCGATCCACGCCAACGCAGTGTCGCGTTGCACGTTGGCAAGACTGACCATTTTTTCCGCCGCGTTGCGATCCGCTTCTCGCTCGAATCGCTCGGCCTTGAGCTTGCGTTTTTCTTCACGCGGAAACTCTTGCGAAATGCCAATGCGCCGCATGGTCATGAATTCGCGTCCGAAGCTGTATTTATCCGCACCATCGAGCGGGAAGTTGTCCACGCCAAAGCGCAGTACCGGGTCAGGACGCTGCCCCGCCGCCACCGCCATGTGACGCGCCGCGTCGGTCAATGCATCCTGCGCGACCAGCTGACGAGACTGCTGCACAGCCAAGCGCTGCGCCTCGCCAAGCGATAGGGGCAACAACACCGGCTCAGCCGCCAGCGTTGAAAAGACCTGAAACGCCAATAACGACGTCATGTTCGCGAGAAACACGACGTTGAAAACACGTGAATGAAATCGCATACCACCTCCAGACAACGAACCAATGCGCAAGCGTCGCGCGTTGCGCGCGACAGCAGGACGTGAAACGGTCTGATGGCTAAATACGAAAACAGCAATGGCGAATCGCGAGTGGCGGTCCGGCCGCGTGTGTGAGCAGCGAGGTCTGGATAGAGACGGCTGGGGCAGCGATTGAACGATCCGGCATCAACGAGATCACCAGCCCCCGCGTCAACATGACCGGAAAGTCCGGCGCTGCGATCTTGTCGATCGACTGCGGCTCAGCCATGCAGTGTGCGCGGCACAGGCCGGGCTGCGCCGGGTTGGGGTGCGCACAGGGCGCGGCACTTTGCGACGGCTCGGAAAGCGTCGCCCCACTTAACGGCAGATTGGGGCAGGCATACGCGGCCACGGCAAGCTGTGCAAACAACAGCGCTGCCATTGCCATTGTTACGACCACGCGTTTGAAAACAAAGTTCATCTGAGCAAGCAATGCCGGTTAGGTGAGTTTGAATGTCACTGTGGACATTGGATCGCACAACACGGTATTGGTTTTGATCGGCGTCAAAAAACCAACAAGAAAGCGAACGCGTGCCAACGCAGCCGGGCGGAATCAGGCCAGCACCACACTTTGCGCTTCGTCAATACCGGTCCGCTGCATTCCGCAAAACTACTCGTACCGCTTCAAGCGCGCCCCAACTAAAGAGGAGAATCCGCCATGACCCGTATCGTCATCGCCGTTGATGGCTCAGAGCCATCGCTCGCCGCCGTGCAGGCACTCATCAAGCACCGCCCGCTATTCAAAGATCCATTCGACATCCATTTGATCCACATCTGCCTGCCGATTCCGCGGCTGTACGGCGCGCACTATGTGGTGGATGCCGCCACCATTGAGCGCATCGTGCGCGAGGATGCCGAGCAAGCACTGATCAGCAGCAAAATACTTCTCGACAAATGGGGCGTGGCGTACACGAGCGCGCATTATGTTGGCGAGATTGCGCCCATGGTGGCAAGCGTCGCCGAAGAAAAGAAAGCCGATTTTATCTATGTCGGCGCGCGCGGCCTCGGCGCATTTCGCGGCGCGATTCTGGGCTCGACGACGATGAAATTGCTCCAAGTGGCGAAGACACCGGTGGTGGTTATCCACGCCGAGGAAAGTGCAAAGTAGTCACACCCGCACACGGCGCAACCGCATCGCGTTGGTAATCACTGATACCGCCGTTGATGGGCGCCAATCTGCCGACACCGGCACAACGCAGGGTTCCTTCATGGCACCCGCCGGTTCGCACCAAGAACCGAACGGAGGTTATATGCATAAAGCTGATGTAGACGAAAATGCCACCGCGCCACGAGACTCGCGTCACGTGGCATGGTTGATCGCGGCACTGATGGTGGCGGTGATTGCTGCGTTTTTCGTATTGCGCGAACACTGGGGACATGCGCTCGGCTATGCGCCTTACCTGTTGCTACTGGCTTGTCCGTTTATGCACCTGTTTATGCACCATGGTCATGGCAGCGAAACGCACAGATCGGATGCGCAGCATCGATCCCCGTGACTAGTTGGCGGAACAGGGGTGGCCAGTTCGGCCTCTGCGGTCGGTTGGAAGTCGCCAATCGATGTTGCAGCTTCCGGCTGAAAAAACGTAGCATCGAAGCGACAACTGGGTGACACGGGCGATGTCACGAATATCGCATCTTTGCTCGCGGCGCGCGCTTGGTGTTGTTGCTGCGACCGTTGTCATTGGCTTCGTGCTTTGGTTCGCACTGGCGGATCGCGAACGAGTTCACATCTACGCTGGCGACGCCCCGCCGCAACCGGCCGCGATAACCCAACCGATAAAATTTGCATTGGTGCTGGGCGGCGGCGGCCCGCGCGGCGTTGCGCACATTGGCGTGCTGAAGGTGCTGGAAAAAAACGGCATCGTGCCCGATCTCATTGTCGGCTCGAGCATGGGGGCGATGATGGGGGTGTTGTATGCGGCCAATCCTGATGCCAACGCACTTGAACGTTTGGCCGTTGATTTCGACACCACCAGCGCATGGCGTGACCTGACGCTCACGCGCAACCCGTGGCTCAAAGGCGATCAACTCGAAGCGATCCTGAGAACGCGGATCGGTACAAAACCACTCCAGTCGTTACCCATTAGAGCGGTCGCCATTGCCACCAGCGTTGACGATGGCGAGCCCATCGCCTTCGCGCGCGGTGACGCTGCCACCGCCGTCCGCGCGTCGGCTGCGGTACCGGGCACATTCAAGCGCGTGCAGATCGGTGGCCGCGAATACTTTGACGGCGATATTGCAGCACCCGTGCCGGTGCGTATCGCGCGCAACGCCGGTGCGCGCATTGTCGTTGCCGTTGACGTGATGTGTCATCCATCGGAAATGCGCGAAGCCATGTACGACGTGCCAGAGTTGATTATTTCTGATTACTATCGGCATGCCATCAATCTCCGCGAGCTGCCGCAGGCAGATTTAGTCATTTCACCGCGTCTCGGCATCTACGCCAACTTTTCGCTTGAACATCGCCTGCGATTTATCGCCATCGGCGAACAAGCCGCGACGGACGCACTGCCTGCATTGAAAAAGCTGCTGCAACCGGAAACCCGGTGAATCCTCCCCCGCGGTAACGGTGAAGCAGACATCGCGCATTCATGACAGCTGCGTATTGTTACAGCCGTGTACTGTTACAGCCGTGTATTGCGCAATCGCAACGCATTCGTAATCACCGACACCGAACTAAAACTCATCGCCAGTGCGGCCACAATCGGCGACAGTAGTTGGCCGGTGAGCGGGTACAGCAACCCCGCCGCGAGTGGGATGCCGAGCGCGTTGTAGATGAACGCGAACGCGAGGTTCTGCCGCATGTTGCGTACCGTCGCCAATGAAATCAGCCGGGCACGGGCGATGCCTTGCAGGTCGCCTTTCACCAGCGTGAGATGCGCGCTGTTGATGGCCACGTCAGTGCCGGTGCCCATGGCAATACCGACGTTGGCTTTGGCTAACGCAGGAGCGTCGTTGATGCCATCACCCGCCATCGCCACCACCCTGCCCTCGCCCTGCAGGCGCTCGACCAGTGTCAGTTTGTCTTGCGGTTTGACTTCGCCATAGACCTCGGTGATGCCCAACTGCGCGGCCACGGACTTGGCGGTGGTCAAGCCATCGCCGGTGGCCATGATGACGTTGAGCCCAGCGGCACGCAGGGTGTCGAGTGCCTGTGCAGTCGTGGCCTTGATCGGATCAGATACCGCGATCAAGCCCGCCAGTCGGCCATCTACCGCCAACCACATCACGCTGGCACCCGTCGCGCGCAGTGCTTCGCCGTCAACGGCTAGCGTATGCCAATCAACGTGGGTGCTCTCCATCAACACGGTGTTACCCAAGGCGAGCTGTTTGCCATCGACGCGTCCGCGCACGCCGATGCCGCTAGCCGATTCGAACGATTCCGCCTTGGCCAGCGGTATCTTGCGCGCAACGGCCTCGGCAACGATCACATGCGCCAGCGGATGCTCGCTGCCTTGATCGAGGCTCGCCGCGAGTTGCAACACCGCTTGTTCGGTGAAGCCGGGGGCGGCAACCACTTTGTCGAACGCGGGTTTGCCTTCGGTGAGCGTGCCGGTTTTGTCGACGATCAGGGTATCAACCTTGCGTAGACTTTCGATTGCTGCCGCATCGCGAAACAGAATGCCGACGGTCGCACCGCGTCCCGTGGCGGCCATGATCGACATCGGCGTGGCCAGCCCCAGTGCACACGGGCAGGCGATGATGAGCACCGCCACTGCATTGACCAGACCATAGACCCAGCGCGGCTCTGGCCCCCACAGCCCCCAGCCGAGCAACGTCAGCAGCGCGATCACCGCCACCGCGACGACGAAATAGCCTGCCACCACATCCGCCAATCGCTGCATCGGTGCCCGCGAGCGTTGCGCGAGTGCGACCATCTGCACGATTTGCGAGAGCATGGTCGCAGCACCCACTTTTTCCGCGCGCATGACTAGGCTACCGGTGGTATTCATGGTGGCTCCCACCACTTTGTCGCCGACGCGTTTGGTCACCGGCAACGGTTCCCCGGTCAACATCGATTCATCCACTGCGCTCTCGCCTTCCGTCACCACGCCATCGACCGGCACCTTTTCGCCGGGGCGAATACGCAAGACGTAGCCAACGTGCACATGCGTCAACGGCAGATCTTCTTCGCTCCCATCCGCATTGATGCGCCGCGCCGTTTTCGGCGCGAGCCCCAGCAACGATTTGATCGCCGCCGAGGTTTGCGAACGCGCACGCAGTTCCAGCACCTGGCCCAAAAGCGTCAACGAGACAATCACCGCAGCCGCTTCAAAATAAACCGCGACACGCCCGTGCAAGATGAACGAGTCGGGGAACCAGCCCGGTGCCACCGTGGCAGCGACGCTATAGCCATAGGCGGCCGCTACCCCGAGGCCGATCAGGGTCCACATGTTGGGGCTGGCGTTCATGATCGACTGTACCCCGCGCACGAAGAACGGCCATCCCGCCCACAGCACCACCGGAGTTGCGAGCACGAGCTCTATCCAGTTTTGATACGGCAAGCCATTGCTGAAGAATCGATGCGCACCCATCGCCAGCAAAAACACCACGACCGTAAATGGCAGCGTCCACCACAAACGCTGCCGAAAATCTTTCAGTTCGGGGTTCTCATCCTCGTCGAGGGACGGCATAACCGGCTCCAGCGCCATGCCGCATTTCGGACAGCTGCTGGGTGTGCTTTGGCGAATTTCCGGGTGCATTGGGCAGGTGTACATCGCACCCGGCTCGTCCATGGGCGTGACGGCCATGGGATCCGGCTTGGGAGTCAAATACTGCGCCGGACTCGCCTTGAATCTCGCCACGCAACGGGGATTGCAAAAGTAGTACGTGTGCCCCTGATACTCGGCGACTTTGTCGACGCTAGCGGCGACTTTCATGCCGCACACCGGGTCGGTATGTGGTTTCAGATCGACGACAGCGTGGTCATGTTCAGCGTGAACCATCGACTTTCTCCCTCGCGGCTGGCCGCAAATAGATCACGTAATAAATCAGTGCCACCAACCCGCTACCGCCAACGAGATTGCCTGCGATCACAGGAAGTAGATTGCGCCACAGGCCGCTCCACGCCACCGCTTGACCCGCATCGGCTTGTAGCATCATCGCCAGCGGCAGCAAATACATATTGGCCACAGAGTGCTCGAACCCGGCGGCAACAAAAGCCGAAACCGGCAATAGGATCGCGAGCAATTTATCGGTGACGCTACGCCCGGCTAACGCGACCCACACCGCAATGCAAACCAGCACGTTGCACATCACGCCACTGAAAAACGCGCGCAGCGGCGGCAGCGAAGTCTTCGCGGCAGCAATGCGCAAATAGGTTTCGCGCACGGCACCACCGTCATTGTCCGCATGCCCGGACAAGTAGACGAGCGCCGCGAGCATCACCGCACCGACGAAGTTTGTCGCGCCAATCACCAGCCAGTTCATCAGCACCGCCTGCGTCGTGATTTTGCGTTCAGCCCACGCCATTGCCAGCAAGTTATTGCCGGTGAACAGTTCGGCACCTGCCACCAACACCAGAAACAGGCCAAGCGAGAACACCATGCCACCAAGCACGCGCCGAGCGCCAATCGGCATCGAAGCATCGCTCAACACGATCACGTTAAACATCGCACCCACGCCAATGAACGCGCCCGCCAACATGCCGAGCATGGCCATTGACAACCATGGCAGCTGGGTCTTGGCAACACCTAGTTCGCTCACCCGCGCGGCAATTTCACGCGGTGAAAATGCGTCGAAGCCGTCGCTGCCGTTACCTGCTCGAATCGGAATGTTGATCGCGCCTCCGCCCAGCGCTCACTTTTTCCAACAGCCGTGAAAGCGATGCGCCTTCTTGGTGTCGTCCGATTTCTCGATGGGCTCGTTCGCAGCTTCCGGCGACCAAAACAACGGTAGATTCACGCTAGTCTTGGCTCCAACGGTGGCGGCCTTTTTTTGCACCGCACCTTTGTAGTCTGCCGTAATGTTGTAGGTGCCCTTCGGAACCTTGGCGAACAGACAGGGGCCGTTGGAAACCGTTTCGAGCAGGGTGTTGCCTTTACGGTCGACAACAGAGACGCGGACGCCAGACAGGTAAGCACCCGTTTTTTGTAGCGCGAACTGCATCCGCAAATTGAAGTCTTTGGCCATGCGCTGCATTTCGCCTTCCTCGTCGTCGCCAACGCCACCGGAAACAAATACAGCACCGTCGGGAATCGCTGGCTGCGGTGCCGTCCAACCGATTGGCGATGTGCCTGCCGCCAACGCACCGCAGATGATTGCAATTTTTATCTTCCGCATTTTCGACTCCACAAAGATTAAAGGCCGCTGCCTCGGTTGAAAAATATTAGCCGCTGCGAGAGTTTTGATTTTGCGCAGCATCAAACAACGTGCGCTGGCGACTTGCCAGTTACTACCGATGGCGCCCAAGCCGTCTAGGCACGCGTTTGAAACCATCCGACCTGAGTTCGTGAAGTTTGATTTCGCGCAAGTCAGGTGAGTTGCGATTGGCTATGTTGGGTCATCGCTCAACAACCAATCGAGGCGCGGTATGCACAGCCTACAAAAACTATGTCTGCTCACTTTCCTTGTGCTCGGCGGGGCGGCACTTACTTCGCTCGGCAGAAACGCAGCCGCCGCCACCGTCATTCCGGGCGACTTCGGGCCGCCGCAGGGCGCACCGATTCGCGCTGTGCTCACCAGTCCGCCCCATGTCCCGCCGGCAGTGAATCGCAACTACCCGGCGAAAGTCATCGTCGAGCTTGAGGTCATCGAGAAAGAAATGCCGATCTCGGAAGGTGTGAGCTACATGTTCTGGACTTTTGGCGGCACGGTGCCTGGCAGCTTCATTCGCATCCGTCAGGGCGATACCGTCGAATTTCATCTCAAGAATCATCCGTCGAGCAAGATGCCCCATAACATCGACCTGCATGGCGTTACCGGCCCGGGCGGTGGCGCGTCGTCCAGCTTTACCGCGCCCGGTCATGAGTCGCAATTCACGTTTAAGGCTTTGAATGAAGGCATCTACGTCTACCACTGCGCGACCGCGCCGGTCGGCATGCACGTGGCCAACGGCATGTACGGATTGATCCTCGTCGAGCCGCCCGGCGGATTACCGAAGGTCGATCATGAGTTTTATGTGATGCAGGGCGATTTCTATACGACCGGCAAATATCGGGAAAAAGGCTTGCAGCCGTTTGACATGGAAAAAGCCATCGATGAGCGGCCCACCTATGTGCTGTTTAACGGTGCCGAAGGCGCGATGACCGGCGATAAAGCGCTCGCCGTCAAGACCAACCAGACGGTGCGCATGTATGTTGGCAACGGCGGCCCCAATCTCGTCTCAAGCTTTCATGTGATCGGCGAAATTTTTGACAGCGTGCGCTATGAAGGCGGCAGCAACATCCAAAAAAATGTGCAGACGACCTTGATCCCGGCGGGCGGCTCGGCCGTTGTTGAATTTCGCACCGAAGTGCCAGGTAGCTACGTGCTGGTCGATCACTCCATTTTCCGCGCGTTCAACAAAGGCGCGCTGGCCATTCTCAAGGTCGAAGGGCCGGAGAACAAGTCCATCTATTCCGGCAAGGAGCTTGATTCGGTGTATCTCGGTGATCGCTCCGCCCCTAATCTGGCCGCCGTCAGCAAAGCCGCCGCCGCGACCGCGAGCGGCACGCTGACCTTGGCCGATCAGGTCAACGCCGGTCGAGCGTTATTCAATGGCACCTGCTCGGTGTGTCATCAAGCCACCGGCGTGGGCATACCCGGCGTGTTCCCGCCGTTGGCGAAATCGGATTTCTTTACCGCCGACGTGAAGCGTGCCATCAGCGCCGTGCTGCATGGGCTCAGCGGCAAAATCACCGTAAACGGCAAGCCCTATGATTCGGTGATGCCGCCGATGAATCAACTCAACGACGACGAAGTTGCCAACATTCTGACCTATGTGCTCAATACCTGGGACAACCCCGGCGGGCGCATCTCGATTGCCGACGTGAAGAAGGTTCGCGCACAGCCGCCACCAGCCGCAGCGGCACACTGAGGGCGCAATGGGTCATAAGCGCGTCTACGCGATCGTCCTCGCCGTCGTGGCGCTAGTGGCGCTGATCGTAATGTCGCTATCGGCCGCGCACGCACGCGCTGGGTACATCGACATCCCGGCGGGACAGATTCAAAGCGTGCTCGCAAATGACGCGGACCCGGCGCCCACAAAAGTTGCGCGATTTCAGATGCAAGCAACACCGGTGACCAACGCCGAGTTTCTGTTGTTCGTCACCCGTTATCCCCAGTGGCAACGTGGACGTGCACCGACGACATTTTCTGACGCCAGCTATTTGCAGCAATGGAGTTCAACACTTTCATTTGACCAAACGTCTGCCGCGCAACCCGTGACCAACGTGAGCTGGTTTGCCGCCGAAGCGTATTGCGAAAACGAAGGCGCGCGGCTACCCACTTGGAGCGAGTGGGAATATGTCGCGGCGGCTGACGAAAAGCAATTTGACGCACGCACCGATGCCGCGTGGCGCGCGCGCATCCTCAGTTGGTACTCGCGGCCCGCGACAACACCACTCCCACTCGTCGGCGGGACGGCGAATGTCTATGGCGTTCGCGATTTGCACAGTTTGATCTGGGAATGGGTCGATGATTTCAACGCGCTCCTGATCAGCCCGGACAGCCGCACGCAAGGCGATCCGGACAAATTGCTGTACTGCGGTGCCGGCGGCATCAGCCTTAAGGATCGCAGCAACTATGCGGTGTTGATGCGCATTGCTCTGCTGTCTTCCCTGAACGCGGCAGACACCACCAGCAGTCTGGGCTTTCGTTGCGTGCGCCCAGTGAGCGACGCGCCAGTGCAGCTGAAAATTAAGGAGCCAAAATGAAAACACATCACCTGCTGGCGCTGCTTTTTTTCATGGGCGTAGGTGCGGCGACGGCACTGCCCGTGCTTCCGCCCGATTCGATTTACCAATTACCCGTCAGCATGACTGACCAGGACGGCAAGACGCGCGAACTGGCTAGCCATCGCGGTCACCCGCTCATCATCACCATGTTCTATACCTCGTGCCAATATGTTTGCCCGCGCATCATTGAAGCTGCCAAGCGCACCCAGGACAGCCTGACCCCCGCAGAACAACGTGAGGTGCCGGTGGTGATGGTCACGTTTGATCCCGTCCATGACGATGTGAGCGCGTTAAAAACAGTGGCGACCGAGCGCAAGCTCAATGGACCAACATGGACACTGGCGCGCACGGATCCGCGCGACACGCGCAAACTGGCCGCCGCATTAGGGATTCAATATCGCGAACTGCCGAACGGCGACTTCAATCACACCAGCGTGCTGGTGTTGCTCGATGCTGAGGGGCGAATCGTCGGCAAGACCACCACCATCGGTACGGCTGACCCAGCGTTTGTCAAATTGGTGAAGGCGACAGTAGCTGGTGGCGTTCAAGCGAAGTAATGATCTCCCCTGCACCCCCAAACACCGCGCCAGCCCTTGAGTTTCACAACAAATTGCGAGCATAGACCTCGCAAATGGGGCGCAATTTTGTTGTGATTTCTGGGGGATTGCTGATTGAAGGAGGCAGTGTGCGAAGAATGTCGGGTAGCTGCGCAACCCGACAGCGTGAGCGAAAGTTGTTGTGTGGTGGCGCAGCCCGGCGCACGTTCTCAAAACAACAATATCGACGCGGCGTTTCAGGCAGGTTCTGAGATTTTCGTAGGTCAGGTTGCGAAGCTACCTGACATCGGTGGTCGTACGATGGCTGACAATTGCGCATGAGCGACCGATGTCGGGTAGCTGCGCAACCGGATCTACAACTGGACGTGCTGCGCATTCTGTGGGAACGCCCTGTCCGCACCACGCGCGAACTCAGTAAACAACCATGCACCCCAAACGCCGCGCCAGTCCTTGAGTTTCGTGACAAGTCTCATTCCGCAGATTTGCGGTGGAATTGAATTTTGCAGGGGCGACTAAATAGTCGGCAAAGAGTCGGCATACGCTTCAACTTGCAGCACCGTCGCACAAGCAACGATCTCCCCCGTCCCCGCGAGCGGAGGAAGAATGAGCAGCGCATTAGTTCATCAACCACCAAACGCGCCATGCGTTAACGCCACGCGGATCATGCACGCATACGTCATCAGCGCAGCCGCAAAACAAATCATCCGCACATTCTTTGTCGCACCGCGCTTCAGCGCATAAGACCCGAGCACGACATACACGATCAGCAGCAACACCTTTACCGTTAGCCAACCGTGTACAAACGGGTATTGACGCAGCATCGTGGCTAGCATCAGTGCCGCCGTCAGCAACAACGTATCAATCGTGTAGCTCAAGTAACGTACCGGTGCTGCCATGCCGAGCGATGAACCCGCCGCCATGCCGATGCCGCGCAAAGCAAACAGACCGCCGCTCAACAGCACCGATGCGACGTGCACCAACTTAACCTGCGGGTAGAACTCAATCATTCGGTGCTAGTCGGCGCTATGTGGCGTTCCCGGACGAAACGGCGCAGCTTGTTCGCGGCGTGGCGCAATCCACAGCCGCAGCACAAACCAGCACAGCATCAGGGCAGCCGCAGAGAAGATCGTATCGCCGGGTACGCGCATCCACACCAGCATGTGGATGATCGGGCGGCCCATGAACTCGGCTGAGCGCGCGAACCAATAGCCGTGTTCGAGCGCCGCATTCAATTGCAGAAGCCCCATCGGCAACAGCGTCAAGAGCCCCATCAACGAGAGGCCGATGTTGAATGCCCAGAAGCTACTCTTGAGCAGACTTTCATTCCACACCACATCGGGCTTCAGGCCGCGCACGCAAAACAACAACAGACCGATGCCGAGCATGCCGTAGACGCCAAACAACGCCGTGTGTCCGTGCAGCGGCGTCAGATTCAACCCCTGCATGTAGTAGAGCGCCAACGGGGTGTTTATCAGGAAACCGAACAGTCCGGCACCGACCACATTCCAAAACGAGACGGCGAGAAAGAACATGATTGGCCAGTGGTAACTCTTCATCCACGGCGTCGCCCGGCTGTGTTTGTAGGTGTCATAAGCTTCCAAACCGATCAACGCCAGCGGCACCACTTCCAGCGCGGAAAATGAAGCGCCGAGCGCAATCACTGCGGTCGTCGTGCCGGCAAAATACATATGATGGAAGGTGCCGAGCACACCACCCGCCATGAAGATAGTGGTGGCGAACAACACATTGGTCGTCGCCGTGCTGCCACGGACGAGGCCGAGCTTCACGAACAGGAACGAGATGACGGCGACCGCAAACACTTCGAAGAAGCCCTCGACCCACAAGTGCACCACCCACCAGCGCCAATATTCAACCATCGACAGCGACGTGTGCTCGCCCCACATCAGGCCCGCGCCATAAAACAAGCCGATCGCAATGGTCGACAAAAACAATAGGCCGACGATGGACGACATTTCGTCCTTGCGCCGCATCGCGGGCCACAACGCGCGGCCCATCAGCGCGAGCCACAGCATCAGGCCGACGAACAGAAACGCCTGCCAGAAACGGCCGATGTCTACATACTCCCAGCCCTGATGACCAAACCAGAAATTGTTGGCAAGACCGAGCTTTTGCATGACAGCAAACCATTGCCCGACGAACGCGCCGACGGTGATGATGATCAAACAAGTGAACAAAAAATTCACACCCGCGCGTTGCCACTTCGGTTCATGCCCGGAGATCGCGGGCGCGATATACAAGCCAGTGCCCAGCCACGCCACTGCGATCCATAACACCGCCAACTGGGTATGCCAACTGCGGGTAAGCGAATACGGCAACACGTTCGCCAGCGGCAGACCATAAAAATCCTGCCCCTCAACTTGATAGTGCGCCGTGGTTGCACCGAGCAGAATCTGCACCAGAAACAGTGCCAGCACCAACCAAAAGAATTTGGCCGTGGCGCGCATCGACGGTGTGATGTTGATACCGCGCAGCGGATCTGTCTTCGGCGGTGTGGGTGCATCGTCGCGACCGTGATAGACCGCGTAATGCCAACCGAGCAACGCGATCCCGGCGATCATGAACAGCACGCTTAACACCGTCCACAAAAATGCGTTCGCCGTTGGTGTATTGCCAACCAATGGCTCATAGGGCCAGTTGTTGGTGTAGCTCACCGTTTGGTCGGGGCGCTGCGTGACGGTCGCCCATGCCGTCCAGAAAAAGAACGCCGCCATCTGCTGGCGATGTTCGAGTGTATCGACCGTATTCTCGCGCATGGCGTACGCATTCCTGAGCTTGGCCGTGGCCGGATCATTGCCAAACACGCTCTCGTAATGGGCTGCCACTTGTGCAATTGCTTGTGCGCGTTCCGTCGAAACGGTGAGCACGCCGGTGTTAGCGTCGTAACTGTTGGCGCGAATATCGGGCTGCAATTCTGCGGTTAGTTTGGCTTGCTCGCCGACACTCAAGTTTGCGTAGCCGCGGCCAAACTGCTTTTGCGCCCGCAACTCAAGCCACGCCATCGTCTCGCGATGCAACCAATCTGCACTCCAGTCGGGTGCTACCAGCGCACCATGTCCCCAGATTGAGCCAAGCTGCATGCCGCCGATACTCTGCCAGACGGTGCGACCCACTTGCATATCTTCGCGCGTGAAAATTTTCGTCCCATCACTGCTGACGACGGCCTCCGGCATGGGTGGCGCGAGTCGGTGCACCTCGGTGCCCATCCACAGCAGTACCGAAAAAGTCGCAATCAATAACGCGCCCAAGCCAAGCCATAGTTTGCGGGTTTGATTCATGATGTTTACCTCGCTGTTTATTCCTTTGCAGCGTATGCGTCAGGGTGGAACGCAGTTTGATCGGCGTCAAACATGCCGCGATGTTCGCTGATGTTTGCAGGGCACGGCAGAGCATGCGTAAACTGAACGCTCATTCCCCTGAATGCTCCATCACCACCATGACCCCGACGCCGCCTCAGGACGACGATAGCGAACACCGTATTGAGCGCCGCCTCGCCGCATTGGTCGAGGCGACCTCGGATGCGATCATCGTTATCGATCATGCGCAAAAAATCATCCTCGTCAATCGTGCCGGCGAGAGCATGTTTGGCTACCCACGCGCAGCGTTGCTGGGTGAGCCCATCGACAAACTCATACCAGCGCGATTTCATCGCGCGCATCACAAACACGTCGAGCGATTCGGCCACACCGGTAACACGGTACGGCGCATGGGCGGGGATGCCAACCTCGTGGGCCTGCGCGCGAGTGGCGAAGAATTTCCCATCGACGCGTCGATTTCGCACCTCACTGAGGACGACCAGACGCTGTACACCGTCATCTTGCGCGACATCACCTTTCGCAAACTTGCCGAAGACGCGGCGCGGCGCAGCGACCGGCGTCTGGCGGCGCTGGTGGACACAACGACCGATGCCATCATCATCATCGACCATCAACACAACATCACACTCGTCAATCAAGCCGTGGAGAAAATGTTTGGCCACACGCGCGAATCGTTGATGGGAAAAACGATTGACGTGCTCCTACCGGCGCGCTTTCGGCAAGCTCACCATCGGCACATCGAGCATTTCGGCAGCACGGGCACCACCGTGCGGCGCATGGGTGGCGAAGCCAACGTGCTGGGCATGCGCGCGAATGGTGAGGAGTTTCCGATTGACGCGTCCATTTCGCATTTGCTGGAAGACGGCAAACCTTTCTACACCGTGATCTTGCGCGACATTACGGCGCGCAGGCAGACGCAGCTTGAACTGGAAGCCTCACGCAAGTCTCTGCGCGAGCTCTATGACGGTCTGCAAACCATCCGCGAAGAAGAGCGGAAGCGCATTGCCCGCGAGCTGCACGACGATCTCGGCCAGACCTTGGCGGCGTTACGCATTGATCTGACCCTGCTACGCGAGGATTTGCCACGCGAAAGCACCAAGCTGGCCGAGCGTGCCGCGAGCATTGACGATCTCTTGTTGAGTACCATCAAATCGGTGCGTCGAATTTCGTCTGATTTGCGCCCGCGCCCACTCGATGATCTCGGCCTAGTGGCCGCCGTGCAAATGCTTGCTGAAGAAGTTTCGCAGCGTCACCGAATCGCCATCAGCGTCGTGGCACCGCCAGACGACCTTAACTTGCCTGACGAGATCGCGTCACCGCTGTTTCGTATGGTGCAGGAGTCACTGACCAATGTGGTAAAGCACGCTGAGGCATCAAGCGTCACGATCGCCTTCTCGCAGGGTGCTGGTGAATTGACGCTGTCAATTGACGACGACGGCAAAGGGATGAATCCCGAGCAGTTACCGCGGTCGGATTCGTTTGGCCTCATTGGCATGCGCGAACGGGTGAACGCGATGGGCGGGCGGATGGAGATTGCGAGTACATCGCGGGGAACCAGGATCGTGTTGCTCGTGCCGCTCAGTGGCCAAAAGCCATCCGGAACTTACTCGTAGTCCAAACGAGTGGCGTGCCCACGCCAATACGGAATTCGTTGGTCGGGCAACACCCAAGCCACCTCGCCGTCGAGCGGCACCCGCATGCCGTTCCGCTCTCCATAGTTGAACCAGCGCCCTTCCCACGGCGTCGGCACGATCTTGTCGCCAATCGTGCGGCCCCGTGCCTCCGCACGCGTCGATTCGATTAGCCCGTCGGCACCGAAGCGGAACAGCAGCGTAATGGTGTGGCCGCGATCGCTCATGGTTGCCCTCGCCGAACGCTCATCGACGGCCTCCCATTTCACGCCCTGACTCGGCAGTAGCGCTGTCGGGTACATCGCTGATTCTGCGAAGTAGCGCATCAACTCACCTTCGGCAATCTCGCCCGTGCCTCTGAAATCAGCGAGTGAGAACAGACCCGCGATGGCCGGATTGAGAATGCCTTCACCGGCGATGTAGGCGTCGTGCACGTTGACTTTCAAGCCCGGCAGCATGGCCATGCGGGCATCCCACACAAAGCCGGGTTGCTTCATCACCGCGCGTTGGCGCGAGGTGAATGGTTTCCACTGTTCGCTCGTCTGGCTCATGTTGAACATCCCGGTGTGTTCAACAACCACGGATGACAGCACCGGCATGCCGTCCGTTAGCGCGGCGCGAAAAAAGCGCCGCACGGGCGGCGGCAGTGCATCGGTCTCGCCGAGATCGACACGCGCAGGCGTCACCGCCACGCGCGCCGCATCGAGTCTCGCTAGTAGCGCTTGGGTGCGCGCGTTCCAGCGATATGCGCCGAATACCAGCAGCGCGATGACGATGGTAGTCAACGCGATCAGGAACAACACAACTATTCTCAGCCACATGATGTTGAGCCCCCGTCTGCGTGATGGGAAGCGGCTACGCCTCAGTGTCTGCATCATCACGGCACAGCGGCATGCCGACTTTGCGGCAGGACAAAAGCCGTGCAAGTGCATCTATGTCACCTGCGAATCTGTATGGCACCGCGCAGAATTTGCGCAAGATCAAAGCCGCGCAATCCACTTTCTGTAAATTCATTTATGTCGATTTTTTTTGAGGAGTTGAACATGAAAGCACTACTCATGGCTGCCGCGTTTTCTGCACTGGGACTGATGGTAGGCAATGCCAACGCAAGTAGCCCCTATCCGATGTGCTGCAGCGCGAAAGACACAACGGGTTGGGCCCTGATGAGCGCGGACGAACGCAATGCGCATCGCCAAAAAATGATGGAGGTAAAAACCTACGATGGCTGCAAAGCCATGCACGATGAGCACAGGAAGCTCATGGAAACGCGCGCCAAAGAGCTAGGTAAGAACTTGCCACCGTTGAAGTCAAATATGTGCGATCACATGAAGGATCGAGGTGTGCTGAAATAGCAGGGTAGCCTGTCTTCCACTTCCTGCACTTGCGAGGAGCGCGATGCATCTGGTCTGCCCTGCCTGTCTCACCACCAACCGCGTACCCGATGCGCGACTGCATGAAGACCCCGTGTGCGGTCGCTGTCGGGCGGCGTTGATGGCGGTAGAGCCACACGCGCTCTCCGACGCCGCACTGCAAGTATTTGTCGCCAATTCCGGGCTGCCGGTGTTAGTCGATTTTTGGGCGGAATGGTGCGGCCCCTGCAAGGCGATGGCACCACAATTCGCACTGGCGGCACAAAAACTGCCGGAGGTGCGCTTCATCAAAGTCGATAGCGATCAGTCGCCCAAGGCCAGTGTGCAGCACCGTATTCGTAGCATTCCGACGCTGATTCTTTTCGAAAACGGCAACGAAGTCGCGCGTACCAGCGGGGCGATGATGGCCGACGAACTGGTGCGCTGGGTACGACACAACATGGCCGGAACTTAGCGACGCTCATTTCGAAAAAACAGCGTGATATCGGCGGTTGTTGTCATTCATGAATGACTGGAGATGCCCGTCGATGCTGGTGTTTTACAGTGCAGGCACCCTGAAAATACATTTCGCCGTACCCGCGCTAACCCTGTTCAACACGGCGCGTTACGGCGTCATCGGCAAACCAGCACGGGAACCTTCGTGTGCGTTAGCACCTTTGACGTTTCGCTACCCAACAGCAAGGCCGCAATCCCGCGCCGCCCGTGCGAGGCCATGACGATCAGATCGCAGCCACGTTGTTCGGCGGTCTCGATAATCGCCTCGTACGCGTGATCCTGAAAAACATGCACACGCTCCGCCTCAACCCCGCACGACTGTGCGCGGTGAATGGCTGACGTGAGTATGGCGGCGGCTTCGGCGGTGGCGGCTGCCACATATTGCTCTTGCGATTCCACCATCACGAACGCTTCTGCGGCCATCACGTGAAACGGCGCGGACACGGTCAACAACGTGGCGCGCGCGCCCCAAGACTTCGCGACGCCCAAGCCCACCTCCACCGCTTTTTCCGAGAGCTCACTGCCGTCCGTAGGGATCAAGATGTGTTTGAACAAGCGCCACCTCACATTGCGAAAGCTGTTTGCGCCGAACTACCCTCACGATGCACCGTTTGGTCTGCCTCGGTTTGATATATCGCAAGAGTGCGTCAACTGGCCGCCGGGGCGGACCGCTCTGGCGGGCAACAGCACCTGTGATCGCGACGCCTGATGTTGCGCGCGCGCAATGTTAAAGCGCGCGGTTGCCGTAACGTCATCAATCACCATGACCAATCCTGCGATCTCGCCCATCGGGTTGACCAGCGCCGAAGCGCGCGAACGTTTAGCCGCCGCCGGCTATAACGAGTTGCCGGGCGAGAAGCCGCGCTCATTTTTGGCGACCGCCCTCGCTGTGCTGCGGGAGCCGATGTTTGTACTGCTAGTCGCTTGCGTCGTCGTGTACGTGATTCTCGGCGAGCCGCAGGATGCGCTGATGCTCGGCTTCGCCGTCTTGTTCATGATGGCCATCACCATCGTCCAGGAACGTCGCACCGAGAAGGCGCTGGCCGCGTTGCGCACCTTGGCAATGCCGATTGCAACCGTGATGCGCGATGGCGCGCGCGTACAAATTCCGAGCCGCGAGGTGGTGCCTGGCGACGTCATGTTGATCCATGAGGGAGACCGCGTCGTCGCCGATGGCGCGCTGACCAGCGGCAACAACGTCGCGATGGATGAATCGCTGCTCACTGGCGAATCGGTGCCGGTGGAAAAGACACCTGCGCCCGCACTCTCCTTAGACACCGTAACCACCATGCCCAGTCCGGGCGGCACGATGCAGCCATTCGTATTTGCCGGCACGCTCACGGTGCAGGGTAGCGGCTTGGCAACGGTAATGGCGACGGGTGTACACACGGCAATGGGGGCGATTGGCGCGGCGCTCGGCAGGATTGAGCCGGAGAAGACGCGAATCCAGATTGAGACCGCTCGCGTGGTCAAAATTGCGGCGACAGTCGCGGCGATGCTCAGTGTGGCGCTCGCCATTTTTTATGGGCTCGCGCAACAGAGCTGGTTGCAGGGGGTGCTGGCCGGGCTCACGCTGGCGATGGGCTTGCTGCCGGAAGAGCTGCCGGTGGTGCTGATTATTTTTCTCGGTATCGGCGCTTGGCGGATTGCACAACACGGCGTGCTGGCACGCCGCTCTGCGGCGATTGAAATGCTGGGTGCCATCACCGTATTGTGTGTTGACAAGACCGGCACGCTGACCGAAAACCAGATGGCGCTCGCTGAATTGTCGATGCACGGCAACACCCATGTGATTTCACCTTCCCGCCCGGCACCACTACCGGATCTGTTTCATGATCTGGTCGAATACGCGATTCTTGCCAGCCACCGCGACCCATTCGACCCGATGGAAAAGGCGATCCTGCAAACGGGTCGCCATCTGCTGCGCGACACCGAGCAGTTGCACGGCAACTGGAAATTGGTGGACGAATACGCGCTCTCGCCGCAATTGCTTGCGATGTCGCGCGTGTGGCAATCGCCGGACGCTGATCTCTACACTGTCGCAGCCAAGGGTGCCCCTGAGGCGATTGCCGATCTATGCCACCTTGACAAGGCAGAGACGGAGAAACTTGATGCGTCCGTTCGCGCGATGGCCTCGCGCGGGCTCCGCGTGCTCGGCGTGGCGCGCGCGATGGTTTCCTGCAACGCGCGACCGGCGAGGCAACATGATTTCGATTTTGCGTTTTGCGGCTTGATTGCACTCGCTGACCCATTGCGGCCGAACGTGCCGGCGGCGATTGGTGAATGCCAACGCGCGGGGATTCGCGTAAAAATGATTACCGGCGACTACCCCGCCACCGCCCTGAACATCGCCGCACAGGCGCGGATCGACACCAGTGCAGGCGCTCTGACTGGCAGTGCGCTCGATGCGATGGATGACGCATCACTGCAACGTCGCGCGCGTGAGGTCGATGTATTCTGCCGCATCACGCCGCAACAAAAACTCCGGCTGGTGGAAGTGCTCAAGGACGACGGCGAGATCGTCGCCATGACGGGCGATGGCGTCAACGATGCACCAGCGCTAAAGGCGGCGCATGTCGGTGTGGCGATGGGTAAACGTGGCACTGACGTGGCACGTGAAGCGGCAGCCATGGTACTGCTGGAAGATGACTTTGCATCGCTAGTGGCCTCGATCGCCGCAGGCCGCCGCATTTTTACTAACCTGCGCAAGGCGTTTGCGTTTCTGATCGCGACGCACATTCCGATTGCCGGTATCGCGCTGATCCCGGTGGCGCTCGGCATGCCGATGGTGCTGCTACCGATTCACATCATGTTTCTCGAACTCGTCACCGACCCTGCGTGTTCCATCGTGTTCGAAATGGAGCCCGCCGTCACCGACAGCATGAAACGTCCGCCGCACCGCCCTGATGAGTCGCTGTTTGATCGCAGCACACTATCGCTTGGCCTCGCGCAAGGCGCGGTCCTGCTCATCATCGTCCTCTGCGTATTCCTTTATGCCACCGGCCAGGGGTTTTCCAACGATGGGGTACGTACCATCACGTTTGTCACCATCGTGCTCGCCAACATCAGCCTGCTCGTCGCCAGTCGTGGCCGACGCACCGGACTACTGCGCGCGCTATTCACCCGCAACCACGCATTTTGGGTGATCAGCGCGGTTGCGCTCGTGGTGCTGACTGCCGCTGTGCAGATTGAGTTTCTGCGAAGTGTGTTTCGCTTTGCGCCGATGAATGCAGAAGCATTGGCCATTTGTGGAGCAGCGCTGGTGGCGGCGCTGTTGGCGTTTGAAGGTATACGGCGTTTGGCGCGACCGTATCTGACATAGCAAATGCCGCAAACAAGGTCAATTATCGCCTCTCGCGAGTGACGGCTACCGCGCCAAAATCCACTGCAACAAATTCCGCGTGTCGGCTTCATTCGCCTTGATCACCTTATGTGCTTCCTCGCGGCCATCGGGAAACTTGGCCATCTCGCCAGTGGTGATGTGTTTGTACAGCCGCTCCTCAGCATCGCTCTTGTCCTTGTACTTCGCGGCCACTTCCTTGAACGTTGGCCCCTCCTTTTTCTTGTCGATGCTGTGGCATTTTAGGCAATTTTGCTGGCGCGCCAGTGTCTCGGCGGCAGCCGCATCGACTGCGAACACACGCGTCGAGATGCTGAGCGCGGCAATGACCGCGATTGCCATCAAACCGTGCAACAACATAGCATTTTTGTTCATGGCGTTCCTTTCCGTTGACACGGGATCAGCAGTTTTCATCATGGCAGCTTCACTGCGTTGATGTCTACTTTGACTCCTTGCGCGCCAAGACCCAGCGTTCGCACAAACGAGACATGGTGCCCACGCGTCGTGATGTTGTCGTCGTGCACCGCGAAGCCGACGTTATAAACGCCACCTTGCTTGAGGTTCTTGTCGTCGTTATTGGTCAGACCCAGAGGACGGATCATCAACACAGTCCACATGCCGTCCTTCCAGCTAGAAATGGCCTTGTTGTCGGCGGCCGAGCCCTTGGCGTCCTCGCGACTTAAGAGGTAGTCGGGGATCATGTCCCCTGCTTTCCACGCGAGTTTCGGATCGAACGGCACCGCGTTCTGTTCGCGAATCAGGAAATGATCACCCTTGCGCAGCAAGTCAACGGTGATGGATCGGTAGCCGACTTTCTTTTCGTCCCACATGTACTTGGGCTGGTGCGTGGCCGCATCAGCATTGCTGCCGAACGGATCCTTGCCGGCATCAGCGAGCCGCCATTCGAGCACGTAGCCATCGTCAACCATGCCCACCGGGTGGCTGCGATGGGCGCGCCACTGAATCAAATCGACGAAGCCGCCGGCCGCCTTGATCTTTGCGATCTCCTCGACCGACTTGCCGGTCTTCCAGTCAGAAGGGTCAGTGCGCGTTTCCGGCAGGTATTTACGCACATCGGTTTTCTTGATCGCAGTGAGCAACGCGTTGGCCGCCACTTCTTCTTTGGTGAACTGCTTCGGCATGTCGCGTTGCCCGTCGTGGCAGGACAGCCAACAGCCCTGCTGCGCGAAACCGGCGACCTTGCCGTCGTCAATCATGACCGACATACGGTCTTCATAGATGCCGGGCTGCTTGCCGTCCTGCACCACCTTGTCCAGCTTCGGGTAGCCGTACACTTTCCATTCCTTGCCATCGAAGCGCAGGTATTGATGCTCGGTACCCGCATAGGCATTCGCGGTCTTCCACTGAAAGCGCAGGTAGGCGTTGCTGTCGTCGAAGGCCGCCTGCACCTTCAGATCGACATGGCCTGGTTTGCCCGCGACCGGCATCGGTTCGAGCCGACCGGCCTTCACCAGTTTGGCACCGAGATCTTTCTCGGCGCCGGTTTCGTCGTGACAGCTCACGCAGGTGTCGCCGCGCTGCACCTGTCGCGCCGCACCTTCGTGACCGGCGCTACGCAGCCACTCGTATGAAGATTGCCCCGGATAAAACAGTGTCACCGGTGTCACCGGGACTGCCGACCAATTGATTTTGGCGGGATCGGCCGCGATTGCCGCCTGCATAGCCAATGCCATGGCTCCAAAAGCGACGATGACTTTTTTCATGTTGATTCACCTGTGTGTAGGGTTGTGTCGGCGTCATCGACTTCGTTCATCGGACGACGTGGTGCGCGCGTTCCGCCACCACTCCTAGTCTGCTCGCCATGGCTCGACCTGCTTTGATCGGCGTCAAAGGCGTGTCGGTCGGCGCAAAATAACCATGCAGTGTGCGTCCGCGATGGCAGCGTGAATAAGGCTTAAAACACCGCGCCAATATTGGCTTTCCCGAAATTGTTCGCGGCAAGTTCAGCGTTTGTGGCCAATCAAGGCGCCTAGCGCGAAGGAAGAGCGGACAAAAGTAAACAGATGCGAGCATCTCCTCTTGGCACTCGGCTAAGCATTCGCTAAGAAGCGTCGGTCTGGCAGGCAGTGCGGTGACACGTGCTGGCGATCGCGAACATGTACTTGTTGCGATCGGCTCAGGTCGTTGATCCCAAACTATTTTTTCGCACCTCGCGGCGCGCGGGTGAATCGTGAAACTCGAATGCTGTTAGCCACGCCTGCGCGATCAAGCGTCGACGCATTTTGGTCTCAACATGAATAGGCACGATCCGTTGTCAGTCTCATCGGCTTTGATTTTTCGCAAAACCGAATTTAGTGAAGCCTCTAGAATCATCGGTGATGGCAGGTTCGCATCGGTTTGAGCGACTGCGCTGTCGCGCACTTAACTCGATGAGGAGATACAAATGAATATTTGTACACAGCGCTGGTGGTTTCGTGTCATTACGGTCGCGTGCTTCGCGATGTCAGCAAGCCTCGCCGCATCGGCACAGGCAGTTTCAAATCCCATAACGCTCGCCGATCAGGTGATGGCAGCAAAAACGAAGGCAGATCACGAAGCCCTTGCATCCGCCTTCGATAAGCAGGCCGAAGCCGACAAGTCCATGGCAGAACGACATCAGTCACTGGCAAAGGCGTACACAAGCGCGCCTTGGGCCAAGGGCAGCGGTGCCGCGATGGTCAAGCACTGCAAATCCCTCACGAAGGCGTACCGGGAATCGGCAAGCAGCAACACTGACATGGCCAAGATGCATCGTTCAGTGGCGGCGAAGTTACCGTAACCAAGTTGTCGCGGTGCCGATTCAAAGTGCGTTTTCATAGCACAGGGGTCACGGCACGAACGGAGCGAGTTCACCTAATCAGTCTTGGCGACCTTCCCCAGTCGGAAGCGCTGAGAGTCTGCAATGTGCGTTTGCCTTTGTTTACTGTCATCGCACAACCAGCACGTTGCTTGGCCACAACGCCAGCGCTTGCCGCGCGATGAGTGGATCTGTTAGCCGCGTACGCCTGGTCGCGTTACCACCCGCACGCACGCCACCGAATAGCCCTCATGGATCCCACCTCAAGCGTTCAATTTTTCGACGCACAGTTCCAGCGCCAACTGCGTGATCACAGCTTCGACTTGAATCCGTTCGAGGTCGCGGCCTTGCCGCACCTGCAGGGTCGCGTGCTCGATTTTGGCTGCGGTCTCGGCAATTTGGCCATCATTGCGGCCACACAAGGTTGCTCAGTGGTTGCAGTTGACGCAAGCCACGCCGCGATCAGTCGCCTGCGAGAGGTGGCGGTGGCACGCGCGTTGCCACTTGAGGCCAGCGAAGCCGATCTGCGCACCTACGAACTTACGGAACAGTTCGACACGATCATCTCGATCGGCTTGCTCATGTTTTTTGATTGCCCTACCGCGCGCCAGCAACTGACCAAACTTCAGGCGCATGTCCGCCCGGGCGGGATAGCGGTGGTAAATGTGATGACCGAAGGCAGTACGTATTTCGACATGTTCGACGCCAACGGCCATTGCCTGTTCGCGCGCGACGAGATGCGACGCCGCTTCGTGGGCTGGAACATGCTGCTAGAAGAGTACCAAGACTTTGCCGCGCCGAACGCGCGCATCAAGTCATTCGTGACGGTCATCGCACAAAAACCCCTTGCGAGCGCCGCTACGCCCCCACCCGGCGGCGCGTGTACCGCCACTGGCGCGCGGCAACCGTGACGACTCCCGCCCCGCACACCTCTCTCACCAGAACGGGCTCTCCCTAATCGCTTTGCGTGGTCGGCCACGTTCAACATCCGCTTCCGCCACGCTCGCTACCCGCGCAGTCAATCCCAAACACCCCGAGCCGAAGCCCGAACACTGCCACTCACTCGAACGCCCGTTGACTTGCCGGCACGCGACGCATTGGCGCACCACACCGAGCCCACGGCCTGCAAACGGACCGATCACCGCTAATTGAAACATAGCAATCTCCTCTTCGACTCTTGCAGACAAACACAAGCACGTACAGACTGAGCCGGTATCCATGCGCTGTGTTGATCTACCGCAAACTGCCATGAAATTTCGCAGCCAAACCCAGCTTCAAACGCAGCTTCAAACGCCGCTTCAAACGCGATGCGCGTCGCGCCGGTTTTAGCTCGGAGGCACAGCATAAAGCGAGCCCACTTTGATATTCGTCAAAGCGTCGCGACAGCGTCATGCGATTCTTGTCCCATGTACCTACACTTTCTTGTTGCCTTGGACGACACCGAGCTCGCCATTACCACCGCCAGCCGCGCGCTGACGTTGGCAAAATCGGTTGGTGCGCGCGTGACGTTTTTCCATGCGGTGCCGGACTGGGCGTCCACCGTGGATGGTGCGTTGTACCGCAACGCCTCACCGGAGGATTTCCACGAGCGTGCCAAGGGGCATGGCAACGCGATTTTGGCAAAAGCGGCGGTGGCCGCAGACGCGCTCGGGGTGATTTACCACACGGCGTTCACGCTTAGCGATCAACCGGCCGTGGCCATTCTCAATGCGGCGCATGAGCACCATTGCGATTTGATCTTCGTCTGTTCGCATGGACCGCGCGCCGGTATTCGCGGCTGGTTCCACCGCAGCCAAACGCAAGCGCTGGTGCGGCTCGCCGACCTGCCAGTACTGGTCGCGGCAGTAGAAAAGAACGAAGCGGACATCGACGCCAACCGTGCACAGGCGATCATTCGCAACGAACACCGCGCCATCGGTGCCGTGCTGCGCGGCATGCAGCGCGTGGCGCAAACCGCACAGGAACAAAGCGGCACACTGGAAGTCACGTTGATGTGGCGGATGATTGATTACCTGCGAGAATTTCCGGCGAAACTGCATCACCCCAAGGAGGAGTTGCATCTGTTCTCGCGCCTACGGGGACGCACGGCAGATCTCGACGCCACGCTTCACCAGCTTGAGTTGCAGCACCGGCGCGAAGCGGGATTGGTCGATTCTGTCGCGCTGACGTTGCAGCGATACGGTGCCAATGAGCCGCGCGCACTGGCCGACATGATCGCCGCGATCGACCAATTGGCAGGCATGCAATGGGATCACATGCGCCAAGAAGAACAGGTGGTGCTGCCCGCCGCCTACGAGTTGCTCAGGGACGATGAGTGGCGCGAGATCGCAAACGCATTTGCCGCACATCGCGATCCGTTGGCCATGAATGGCGAGCCGCCGCTGGATCGCTTGTTCACGGATATTGCCAATCGGTTAGCGCGGGTGGAATCTGGTGACACCACACTTGCAAGCAACGTGAAGCACGCGCAACAGGTTTGAGGAATGCCCGATGAATCGCGCACCTCCAGCGTTTGCAGTCGGCGCGCGCCTCGGTCACTCGTGCGCGCGCGGCTAAGGCAACTCGGCATTAGCGGGGCGATTGTTTGGGGACACCGTACTCCGGATACAGGGCTTTGAATTCTGCATGCCGCGAAAAAATTTCCTTCAACCTGCTGACCAGCGAAATCTGCCCGTACATGTTGGCCGCTTGCAGGCCATCGAGAAGATCGTGGATTTCCGCTTTTTCTGTTGGCGACAATTGCGGGCATGCGATGACCTCGCTGCGCAGCGACGCAATTGCCTGCGGTGTGTCGCGTTTCATGCTGGCGATTTTTTGCAGGCAGTGGTGGGTGGTTTGCCAGTTCATGATAGGGGTTGGGGGGTGCTCATCTGGAGAGAAACGCCAGACTTAGCGTGGCTTTGTGTTCCTCTGAACACGCCAGCGCACTCTGGGTAATTTTTGCCGTAGCGGTCGAACGGCTCAGAGGCTACCGCACCTCTTCCGCCCAACCGGTTTTTCAAACTTGCACGTTGAACTTGAATTCCGGCTATTTCTGAACTGCCCACGACTTCTTCCCGCCAACTGCCAGCGTCGCTTTGCTCGCGTCCGCCGAGCGCCTCACTGCACGAATCGCCTTCGCAATCGCCGCGCGAATCTCCGGCTCGATGGGTGACTTCACTTTTCCGATTGATCGGCCAGTTTCAACAGTCTTTGCCACTTGTTTTCCTCAACACCGGTACAGGTCGTATCGGTGCCAAACGCGACGAGCATTGGCGCCGTCGGTTACGCAGTGTCATATATAAACGAATCAACGACAAGCGCTCGGTATCGCTCGTAAGTTTTTATCGCGACCATGTAAGCGGCGCTCGATGACTCTGATCGCTACTGTCAACGTCCGCCCGTAGAGTGAGATGGCGCGCCATGCTCCGTATCCACTAGCCTGCACGCAAGATTGATCGACGCGCGAATCCGCTTGAGATCGCCAACGTACCCGCCATCGTACCCACGACGCGCCTCCTCGGCACGCGCCCGCAAATCACTGCTGTTAAACACCGACAGCCGTGCAAGCGCCGCAATATCGGCTTGGTCATGTTCGGCATAGCGCGCCAATTTGGAAACAGCAATATCCAACGGCGAAAACAAACGAACATCGAACTTGCGGCTATCCACACCATCTATCTTCAATTGCCACGAATCGTCGTGCGCGTCTTCATGAATCAAGCCGAATGTGTCGTTGTATTGATAATCGAAATACAACAAACGTGGAGCGCCATCGGCACCGAAGTAGGAGACTTCCAGCTTTTCCGGGAGCGCAATGCGATGTGAAAACGTCGCATCAATATCGCTACTCACGCGTGCGCCTGTGTAGAAATATTGCGCGGCACCGCCAGCGATGTACATCGTGACGGGTGAGTTAGCTGGTTTGGCGGCGCGCTTGAGTACGGCATTGATGCGTTTGACGACCTTGGCAAATGCTGCAAGGTAATGCGCGGACACACCATCTGCCATGTTGTTCGCGGTGATGACTTTGTTGCGCGGCAGCGTCATGCACGCCGCCGTTTCGATGCGGGATGAGTCGCCGCCACCCTGACCGCGAGCGAAGGCAAAAAGCGGCTGGGGCGAACCGGGGTGGCATCGAGCCAGCGCTGGAATTCGGCAATGTGTGTCATGCCGGGATAGAGCGCGTCGGCCAGCGCGAGGAGTGGCATCCGCTTCGCAGGTTGTTCACCCGCCACCATCACCGCGAGCCCGGCCATGAAATAGCGCGACCCGGCTGCGAGCCACGCTACTAGATCGAGTTGCTCACTCGCGCAGAGTACGAGCAGTGCTTCTTCTTGATCGCGCCCGAAGCTTGTCGGCATAGTCTTTTGCGACGCTGGTTGGAGCGAAACCAGCATATCCACGGCACCGGCGAGCGCATTCAGCGTAGAAAAATCGCAACTCTCACGCGTCGCTAATCGCGACAGCGTTTCGGCGGGAACGCCAGCGCGACGCGCCCATTCTTTTTTGGAAAGGGTTAGATGCGTCGCCCGCTGGTCGAGGGTGGTGAGCAGTTGGTTAAGAGTTGCCATTTATCCATAATTTCACAAATTGACGTTTACGTCAATTATATAGAACTAAGTTCACGCAACGACTGCAATGGAGAAATGGCAGTATCGCCCAGCATGCCAAAGTATGAAACACCAATAACGGCGGGCACTTTAAGGCATTTGCCGTCAGCAGCTTGACGGCAGTAGCGTCACCTCCACTGCGCTTTTTCTACCGCACCACCAACACCGGAATCTTTGAATGCGCCAGCACCTTTTGCGTTTCGCTACCGAGCAATAGCGAGGCAACCGCCCGCCGCCCGTGCGAAGCCATGACGATCAGATCTGCTTTGGATTTCTTCGCGTGCGCGATGATGGCTTGATCGGGATAGTCACTGAAGACGTAGGCGGTTTCGACGGCAACGTCGGCATCGTCGGCTGCTTTGGTGATCTTGTTCAATAGCTTGGTGGCGGATTCGCCCGCGCGGCGTTTGTACTCAGCGGGCGTAGGCCAATCGAAGTACGTGCCCTCCGGGTAGTAAGGCGTTTTGTATTGCACTGCCGCGAAGAATCCGATCAGTTGCGCGCCTGAACTTTTGGCCAGCGCAACGCCAACTTTGACTGCTTTGTCCGAGAGTTTGGTACCGTCGGTTGCGACCAGAATGCGTTTGAACATATTGCCTCCTTGTTGATGGGGTCTACAGCTTCATCGTAGGCACGCGCGATTTTGCGGTGTTGATTTTGCGCAAGCAGAGCCATGATTGGCGCGCCACTTAAGCCAATTCGATCACTTGCCCGTAATCCGGCACCTCGGCCGGCCAGCCCAGCGACTCCTGAATGTGCAGGCGCATGGCATCCGCCGCAACCGGCTCGCCGTGCGTGACGAAGCACCGCGACGGCGCTTTGCTGGATTGACCAAGCCAATCGGTTATTTCGGTGTAGTCAGCGTGTGATGACAGACAATCGAGCGCGGCAACTTGTGCGCGAATCGGCACGTACTCGCCAAACATTTTTAGTTCCTTCTCACCTTCGACTAACCGCGCCCCTCTGGTGCCGGCGGCCTGAAAGCCAGCGAACAGAATGGTATTTTTCTCATCGGGCGCGAACTGGCGAATGTGATGCAACACCCGCCCACCCGTCGCCATCCCGCTCGCCGAGACGATCACCATCGGGCCTGCGCGCGTATTGAGCTGGCGCGACTCTTCCGGGGTATTGACGACGTGCACCATCTTGCACATTGCCTGATAGACCTCGTGCGAGAGCTTGTGCTCGCCGCCATAACGGGCGAACAATTGCGTGGCATCGGCGGCCATCGGGCTATTCAAATAGATCGGCACGCCGGGAAGTTTTCGCGCTTGCCGAAGTTGGTAGAGGTAATAAAGAATGGTCTGCGCGCGCCCCACCGCGAACGCCGGGATCACCACCACACCGCCACGTGCGAGCGTGGGCTCGATGATTTTCAACATCGCGGCAGCCGGATCAACGGCTTCATGGCGACGATTGCCGTAGGTGGATTCGACCACCAGCCAATCGGTCGCGGTCGGCGGCATCGGTGGTTTCATTACCGCATCCTGCGGGCGGCCCACATCTCCAGAAAACATCAGCCGCCGATCACCAATTTGAAAACTCAGCCATGCCGAGCCGAGGATATGTCCGGCACGATGCCACTCGACCGAGAGCGCTGGTGTTGCTGGTGATCCTTCCGCCAGCGGCAGCACGTGGCCGAAATCTACTGGCTTTAATAGCCCGAGTGCATCTTTAGCATCCGCCAAGGTATAGAGCGGCAATGCGGGCGAGTGTTTAGAGAAGCCGTGGCGGTTGGCGTATTTGGCATCTTCTTCCTGCAAATGCGCCGCATCCGGCAACATGATCTCGCACAGCTCGCGCGTCGCGGGCGTGCAATACACCGGGCCACGATAACCTTGCTTTGCCAGCAATGGCAGGCTGCCACTGTGGTCGATATGCGCGTGCGTGAGTACCACAGCATCCAACGTGGCCACATCGAACGGAAACGGTTCCCAGTTGCGCAGGCGTAGTTGTTTCAAGCCCTGAAACAATCCGCAATCGATCAGCACGCGCTTGCCACCAGCCGTGAGCAAATATTTTGAACCCGTGACGGTGCCGGTGCCGCCGAAAAATGCCAGTGAGACATCGCCGAAACCTTCCTTGCTGCTGCGCGAAACTTTGGTGGCGGTCATCGTGTGCTTTCAGAATTCGTGGGAAATGCTAGTGACGCGCGGCACGCAGTCGGCGCTCGACAATCGCCAGCCCCATGTCGTGCATCGCCGCTTCATCAAAATACCGGCGTGCCAGCGGTAGCACGCCCGCATCCTCGCGGCTCAGATGATGCCGGTTCGCGGTGACAAAGGTGCGTACTTCCGAGCGCACGTCGTGGTGGGCTCCGTGGCTCGTCGCCACCAGCGCGTCGCGCACATAGCGCCACAGGGTATCCAGCGCGCGATGGTCACTTTGCAGTGAGTCAATCAGTCTGCGCAGATCAAGTCGCTGAGCCGCGTCCACCTCCAGACTGCACAGGCGTGGGAAGAACACAGCCTCCTCATCAACGTGATGCTGTTGCGCGGCGTCCTCAAAAAAATCGACGATAGTTTCAACCCGCTCGCACACATGCAAATCGGCATCACCGCGCTGGATGTCACCGACCAGCACCTCAAGCCGCGCGCAATGCTCACGAATATCGCTGTGGCATTGCCCAAAAAATGTCAGCGGCTCATTGCCATCGAAAACTGTACTCAGAGTTCCTCCACCATGCCTCATCGTGTCACCGTCTGTGCGAGAGCTGTACCCAAATCTGCAACGCGCCTCCCTGTTCATCCAGACTACGCAGCACACCAGCACCTGGTTTGATCTGCCGCAAACTCCCTTCGTGCGCACGTTGCTATTGGCGAAATGATCTAACGCGGGCTTGGCGACTAACTGCGTCACTAGCGGGCTATCACAACCGTCGCGCGAACAATGCGCTGATCGTCGGCAGCCAAGTGCGCGCCATCAGCCACGCGGTCGCGCCGCGTCTAACCAAACCGATCAGGCGACGCGGACCGACCATCACTAGCGCGCCCACCGCCGCGCCGATGACCAAGGGATTTGATACCCAACCGCGTGCGACCGACATCCGCGCGTCAATGGACAACGCGGCATGTTGCATCGGCGCAAGTGCCGCCGCGAGTTGCTCGCGCTGGTGCGCAGCGCGAGCAATCAATTGCTCGCGCCGCGCGACCAATGCCGGTATGCGTCGCGACCGGCTCACAACTCACCCAAGGTCAAGCGTTCGTGATCTTTGCCCAGTTCATCCAGACTCGCCGAGAACAATCGTGGCTTGGCGCGATAGCGCAACACCATCGCGCGCAGCAGCCCTGCACCCACCAACGCGAAGCAAAGCGTGAGCAAGCCGATGGTAAGCAGCCGGTGTTGCTCCCAAAACGCCGCGACGATGAGTGCGACTGCGAGCATGGTCGCGAGCGACAGACAGAACAGCCCAGCGAGGCCGATCACCAACAGAGTCACTAGCCGTAACCACTCTTCTTCGATCTCGGTCGACAGCAACTCCATGCGCGTCTGCGCAATAGCGAGGAGTGACGCGATCAGTGTCCTGACCGCGCGCAGGAGATTCCCGGCCGGGCCGCCGGAAGTTTCTGCGCCCACTGCGAACGGCGACGTGCCGCGTTCTGCGCTCATGTGCTCATGTGTTCATGTGCAGGTAGCCGCTACGTTTCAGCGACGACCGATCAATACACCCACCGCCAGCCCAAGTGCTGCCCCCACGCCAACCGATTGCCAAGGGTGATCGTGCACGTACATATCGGTCGCACGCGCGGCATGCTTGGCTTTCAAAAACGCTTCGTGTTCAAGGTGCCGCAATTCATCACGCGTCGCGCGCAAGTTTCTTTCCAGCTTTTGTTTGACCACCGCGTATTCGGCAGAAGCATTATTGGCGGTGATCTTCAGCAGATCTTCCGCACCGCTAATGACATCCTTGAGATCGTGCATGAGTTTTTCTTTAGCGACTTCTTTCATATCAACTTCGTCCATGGCAAACCCCCGTCAGGTTGAGAAAATGACTCGTTCATTCTAGTAATCATCGGCGCTCACGACTTGCGCAATGTCAAACAGCGACGGTAAAAATCACAGATTTCGTCGCACCACTGAATCACCGATTCCCTGCAACGGCCCGAGCGGATTGCGTTGCTCGTCAATCTCATGGATCAGCGGCTTACCGCTCCATAATTTGTAGACCACCACACCGTCATTGAGCACGATCAGCGCAGTGAATCGCCAGCCGGATGAATCAACGGTTCGCCGGAAATTGGTGAAGTCCAGCCAGAAATTGCCGATCCGTTTGCGATCCAGCTGCATCTGCTCGATCTCAAAGGCGGTGCAGCGCGTGCGCGCCGCGAAGCAGGCACGCAGACTTTCATCAATGGCCTCAGCACCGATACTCGGTGCGCTGGCAAACCGCCGCAGCAAATCGGCGTGATTGAGCACACTCAGATTCGGTGTTTTCGCGGGGTCGATCTCCAACGCCGCTAAGTCGGCCAAGCGCGTGCGATTTGGCACGATTTTTGCAAACATCGCCTCGGCATCGGCATAGCTGTGCCACGGCGTTTGCACCTCGATGCGCGCAGTTGGTAACAGCGATGCGCAGCCGACTGGCAACAACATGCCGACAATCAGAAACGCGCGGAGCGGGGATGGGTGTCGCATGGTGACAACAGCACTTCGTCCAAACTGCGGCGCGGTGCATGTGTTTGTGGCAATCCATGCCCCAACCGCAGCAGTAGTTGCGGAAAAGTTTCGGTGCGCATCAATTCTGAAAGTGCGCTACGGAGGGTCGTTACCTCTATCGGTTGATTCAGGTATGACGCGCTGTAGCCCTCGCTCGCCGCGACCAGCAGCAGCCGTTGCAGCGCCTGCCCCGCGACCAGCCACGCAGGCGCATCATCGGTCGCGGTCGAAATACAAACCAGCATCGGCGAGCCTTTGGCGAGAGTCAGATTTTTTGCCGCTACCCCGCCGCCGACATCAAAGGTGCGCACCACTAGTGCGGCCAACGGTGTCGCAAAATCTAGCGTCTTTGCCAGCTCGCTGCTAAAGGCCGAGAGGCCATCGCGTGTCCTCATCGGGTGAAGCCACGACGCCAACTCGTGACGAAAGTGCACATTGTCAAACTGCACCCGATCCGCTGCCGCGACCAAAGTCGCCACCGCTGTCCGCGCCTCCGTCGTGGTCGCCACCGCAAGATGTGCACACTCGATCTGGGTTGCCGCCTCGAGCTTGGTAAGTAATCCGACCGGCACGCCGTCATCCGGGTAAATGCTGCGATTGGTCATGCGCCTCGGGATCGCCTCGACCAGCGGCGCAATCGCTTTCGCCGCCTCGCTCAGTGCACCGGGCTCGACCATCACCTCCGCCAGCAAATCGCTCTCAAACGGATCGGGCAATACCTCGATACGCACGTTGACCCCGCAACGCGCGAGTGCGACGCGAATATTGAACAGCGCGGCACCACAACTCATGATGAGCTCGCGATCATGCGGATCGACCACACTCAATGCGCGCCGCCGATCCATCATCAGCAGCAGACGTTCGGCCTCCACCCTGAAGAGCCACGGTTGTGAATTGTGGCTTGACGGTGCCAGTACCGCACAGCGCACGGCGAAATGAAACTTCTCCGATAGCGACGCAGCGGCACGCGGTATGACAGAAGCCATCTCCCACTCTTTCAGTAACACGGTGTCCATCGAAGCTCCTGACGAGGTGGCGAACGATGGCGATATGTTGCTCTGGCTGGTATCCGCCACTTTGCGGCGGATCAACTGTTGCGATGTTTGCGGTGGGTGAGGCGAGTGCGGCACGTGCGGCAATAGGCTCACGCCTTTGGGGATCGCGTCGCCACACCCAGAAACGCGGTCATCGCGCTAGCCGCCGCAGCAATCGCCCACAGCACCAAGAAGCCGAGTGAGTAGATGCCCAATCGCGAGACATGAAGATGGGTTCCAAAAACCACCAGTTCCATTGGATCTACCAAGGTAAAGATAACGCCGACGCCAACCGCCGCACACAGAAACGATGGCCAAAGGATTTGGAAGACAAGCTTCATCGGCGCTCCTGCGCACATCAGTTTCGTGCTTTTAGTGATTGACCGGCGCCAGGCCATGGCCGCCCAAACGAATGGTCGGCATGACCCCGCCGCGCACGACGATCTCGGTGGTTAGGCGCCAGTCGCGGGAGGTATCTTCGAGCGTGACATACCATTTACCTTCCGCGAGCGCGCCCTGCCTCGGCAGCGTCGCTTCGTAGTGGCGTCCTTCACGGCGCGTGAGCAGCCGCTGCTGATCCTGTTGGCTGCGGGTCGCGTGGGCAAATGTGATTTGCAAGGTTGCGGGCACTGGCGCGCCTTCGCTAAGCTCAAGGCGTAGCCCGTCCGCCACTGTGCCGTTGGCGGAACCAGTCACGGTCGCGACGTAGCCACGTTCGTGGGCAAGAAGATCGCGCTGCATGGTGCGGTTCACCAATAGTCCCTGCTTGTAGTAGTCGTCGGCCACCAGCCCATCGTGCGTATTGATCGCGAGCAGCATGGTGACGATGCCTGCCACCACGACCACGGCGGGACCCGCCATCAGTAGCCACGGCCATGGCTCGCGGTACCAGGCGTTCGGTGCGGGATGCGGCAACTTCATGGCAGTTCCTCCGGGGACAACGTGGTTAGCCTAGCGACTGAAAAAAGTCGCCTTTTCGTGCAGCGAAAAATCGCCAGGTGCTTCGCGCCCCTCGCTATCGACCGCAACAATCTGGAACTCGATGTGGGTCGATCCTTTCGGCGCTTTGGCCGGATCGGCGCGCAAATTGAGGGCAATGGTTTTTGCCGTCGCGGCACCAATTTCCAGCGGCTGCTTCAGCCCAATAATGTGCAGGCCGTCGATTCCCGTAACCCGCACCATGACGCGTTGCACCCGCTCCTGCGTGTTCATCAGGTGCAGGCGGTAAACATTTTCGATCAGGCCGCCCGCCACTTCGCGCGACATCGCGCCGCGATCCCGAATCACATCCACCTTCATCGGCGCGCGATACCAGAGCGTGACGCCGGTGGCGATGATGATGGCCCACAGCAGAATGGTGTACAGCAGCACACGCGGGCGAAATACTCGCTTAATCATTTCGCGCCAGCCAAATTGCGCATTCACCGAATTAAGCGTCGCGTAGCGGATGAGGCCACGTGGGTAGCCCATCTTGTCCATCACCTGATTGCAGCCGTCAATGCACGCAGTGCAGCCGATGCATTCGTATTGCTGCCCGTTGCGAATATCAATGCCGGTGGGGCAGACCTGCACGCAGATATTGCAATCAACGCACGCGCCCAAGCCGTTTGCCTGGTAATCGACTTTGCGGCCACGCGCGCCACGCGGCTCGCCGCGTTGCTCGTCATAGGTAATCACCAGCGTGTCGCGATCAAACATTGCGCCCTGAAAGCGGGCGTACGGACACATGTATTTGCACACCTGCTCGCGCAGCCAGCCCGCGTTCCCATAGGTGGCGAGGCCGTAAAACAATACCCAGAACGTTTCCCAACCCGCGATGGAGTGCTGCACGACGGACGCGCCAAGATCACGAATCGGCACGAAATAGCCGACCAGCGTAAAGCCGGTCCACAGCGAAAGTGCAATCCAGACGCCGTGTTTGGCCGCTTTCAGGCTCATCTTCCTCGCCGATATTGGCGCACGGTCCAGCTTTTTTCGTGCGCTGGCGTCGCCCTCGATCTTGCGCTCGATCCACAGAAAGATTTCCGTGTAAACCGTTTGCGGGCACGCGTAACCGCACCACAGCCGTCCCGCCACCGCCGTAAACAGAAACAATGAGAACGCCGCGATCACCAGCAGCACCGTGAGGTAAATAAAATCCTGCGGCCAAAAGACGATCCCAACGATGTAGAACTTGCGTGCGGTCAGATCAAACAATACCGCCTGCCGATCATTCCACGTCAGCCAAGGCGTGCCGTAGTAAACGAGCTGCGTGGCGAACACGAACAACCAACGCCAGTTGGCGAACCAGCCGGTGACCGCGCGCGGATAGATTTTCTGGTGAATTTCATAGAGCGCGTCGTCCTCGTGTCCGTTGGCGTGCTGGTGCACAGGTACTGCGGCATGGATCGGAATGACTTTACTCACCAGTCTCGCCCCCTACTGTGCGGGCTTGGCAGCCTCAGCAACGACCGGAGCCGGTGCCACACCCCCGCCCAGACTGTACACATAGGCCGCCAGCAAATGAATCTTGGCCTCACCTAAGCGCTCAAGCTGTGCGGGCATCTGGTTGTTGCGACCGAGTCGAATCGTTTCGGCAATCGTGTCCTCACTGCTGCCATACAGCCAGATGCTATCGGTCAGGTTGGGCGCGCCCAGCGCGTACATGCCCTTGCCATCGGCACCGTGGCAGGCGGCGCACACGGCAAATTTCGCCCGGCCATTGGCGGCCATTGCTGCGTCGTGCTTGAGGCCCGATAGTGAGCGAACATAGTTGACCATCTCGGTGATGCCCGCTTCCCCGCCAATCGCAGCACCGAGTGCGGGCATCACCCCGTTGCGACCTTGCTTCAGGGTCAGCTCGATGGCCGCGGGATCGCCACCATACAACCAGTCTGCATCGCGCAAATTGGGAAAGCCCTTGCCGCCGCCTGCATCCGAGCCGTGGCACTGCGCGCAGTGGTTCAGAAAAAGGCGCTGGCCAATATCGTTGGCGACTGGGTCTTTCGCCAGCGTCGGAATATCGACACTCGCATACTTCGCAAATATGGGGCCATAGTCGCTCTCAGCTTTCTTGACCTCCGCGTCAAACTGCCCCGTGGAGGACCACGCGAACTGACCGGCAAAATTACCCAGACCCGGATAGAACAGCAAATAGCCCAGCGAAAACACAATGGTGATGTAGAACAGCCACATCCACCATCGCGGCATGGGATTGTTGTACTCCACCAAGTCTTCGTCCCACACATTGCCGTGCAACTTGACCTGCTCGCCTTTTGCTGGTCGTTTCGTGGTCTGTGTGTTGAGCAATACGCCGCAGCCGATGATCGACACCAGCGAAACAATGGCGATAAACCAGTGCCAGACGTTGCTGGTGAAATCACTCATGGCGGTCTCCGTGAGCGCGTGGCGACAGACCCTCATCGCGCAGACCCTCATCGCTGTCCACGAAAGGTAAATTAGCCGCCTCATCGAAGCGCGACTTCTGATTACGTTGAAACGCCCAGATCACCACGCCAACAAAAGCAAAAAAGGATAGCGTGGTGACGATGGTACGAAGATCATTCAGCTCCAATGTTGACTCCTATCGAGTGGACTTCAATGCCGTACCCATCACTTGCAGGTAGGCGATCAGCGCGTCTTCATCGGTCTTGCCGGTGACCTCCGCGCCCGCTTTGGTGATTTCAGCATCCGTATATGGCACCCCATCCGCGCGCAGTGCACGCATGCGCGGCGCGGATTCTTCCGGATCCAGCTTTTGTTTCTGCAGCCAACTGTAGGCCGGCATATTTGACTCAGGCACCAGATCGCGCGGCTGCCGGAAGTGCAGGCGGTGCCATTCATCGCTGTACTTGCCACCGACGCGATGTAAATCCGGCCCAGTACGTTTGCTGCCCCATTGAAATGGGTGGTCATAAACAAATTCGCCCGCCACCGAGTAGTGCCCATAGCGTTCCGTTTCTGCGCGCAGTGGCCGGATCATCTGCGAGTGACAGTTGTAGCAGCCCTCACGAACGTAGATGTCGCGTCCGGCCAGTTGTAGCGCAGTGTAGGGCTTGAGACCCGTCACGGGTTCAGTCGTCGAGCGCTGAAAAAACAGCGGCACAATTTCCACCAGCCCGCCAACGCTCACCACCAGCACAATCAGCACGACCATCCAGCCGATGTTCTTTTCGATACTTTCATGGTTGAATTTCATTGCCTAATCTCCACTCGCGGGCTGGAGCCCGGCTGCGGGAAGATCGGGCGTAGCGCGCCCTATCGTCGGCATCGCCGGGATCGGCGCATCGTAGGCATGTCCCATCATGATGGTGCGCGCCACGTTGTAGGCCATGATCAGCATGCCGACGAAGAACAGCACACCGCCGACCAAGCGAATCGTCCAGTACGGGTAGCTCGCCTTCACGCTCTCGACAAAGGTGTAGGTGAGTGTGCCGTCGGCGTTTACTGCGCGCCACATCAGACCTTGCATGACGCCGGAAATCCACAGCGCGGCGATGTAGAGCACCACGCCGATGGTCGCAATCCAGAAGTGCTGGCCGATCAGCCGCACGCTATACATTTCCTTTAGGCCGTACAGTCGCGGGATCAGGTAATACATTGCGCCGAATGAGATGAACGCCACCCAGCCCAGCGCGCCGGAATGGACGTGACCGACAATCCAATCGGTGTAGTGTGCAAGGCCATTGACGGTCTTGATCGACAGCATCGGCCCTTCGAACGTGGACATGCCGTAAAACGATAGCGACACAATCAAGAATTTCAGAATCGGATCGTCGCGCAATTTATGCCACGCACCTGACATGGTCATCATGCCGTTGATCATGCCGCCCCAGCTAGGCGCCAGCAAAATCAACGAGAACAACATGCCCAGCGACTGCGCCCAATCCGGCAAGGCGGTGTAATGGAGATGATGCGGACCCGCCCACATGTAGGTAAAGATCAGCGCCCAGAAATGCACCACCGACAAGCGATACGAATACACCGGCCGTTCCGCCTGCTTGGGCACGAAGTAATACATCATGCCGAGAAAGCCGGCCGTCAAAAAGAAACCTACCGCGTTGTGCCCGTACCACCATTGAATCATCGCGTCCTGGACGCCGGCGTAGGCGGAATAGGATTTCCAGAAACTCGCTGGCACCGCCGCACTATTGACAATGTGCAGCAGCGCAACCGTAACGATGAAGGCACCGTAGAACCAGTTCGCCACATAAATATGCTGAACCTTGCGCTTCATGATGGTGCCGAAAAACACCAGTGCGTACGCCACCCACACGAGCGTAATCAGCACGTCAATGGGCCACTCGAGCTCGGCGTATTCTTTTCCCTGGGTATAGCCCAGCGGTAGCGAGATCGCGGCCAGCACGATCACCAATTGCCAGCCCCAAAAATGAAATGCGGCGAGGTGATTCCACACCAGCCGTACTTGACAGGTTCGCTGCACCACGTAGTAAGAAGTGCCCATCAACGCGCAGCCACCAAAGGCAAAAATCACCGCGTTGGTGTGCAAAGGGCGCAACCGTCCGAACGACAGCCACGAAATGCCAAGAGTCATGTCCGGCCAGATCAACTCAGCGGCGATGATCACGCCAACCAGCATGCCGACCACTCCCCACACGATAGTCATGATCGCGAACTGGCGAACGACCTTGTAGTTGTAGGTGGGACTTTCACCTGCGCGACCACCTGAGCCACCACCTACGCTACCATGTGCGCTTCCACTTGCGCTGCCGCCTGCACTTCCACTTGCACTATCACTGCCGCGAACGGTAACGCGCTGCATGCGTGGGTTCCTTTGTGGTTGTTATCAGACGATATGCACAACGTGCCTGAGCACATAGTCACACCCAGCCCGAAATTCAATTTGATAAATATCAACGCTGGTCGTTGTTTGCTCGCGCTGACACGGAATCGGTGGCAGGCGACGAATCATCGTCGTGCAATAGGCGCTCTGCCGGACCTTCGAAGTCATCGAATTGACCACTTTCGCCAGACCACCAGAACAGCGCGCCGATGACTACTGCCAATGCGACGCTCAGTGGGATCAGGATCAGCAGGGACTCAAACATGGTAGTTCCGGTGCGTTCGCGTCAGTCGCTGCGCGCGAGCCGCAGCGAATTCGCGACCACGATCAGCGAGCTCACTGCCATGCCGATCGCCGCCGTCGCCGGGGTCACGAGATTGGCGACCGCGAGCGGCACGGCGATGACGTTATAGGCAATCGCCCACGCAAAATTTTGTCGGGAAATCGCCGACACGCGCCGGGCTTGTTTGATGGCAAACACCACGGTTGCCAACGAAGGCGACATTAACACGGCGTCTGCCGCGAGCTTGGGTAAATCGGCTGCGGTGGCACCAAGTGCGATCGACACATCGGCCGCCGCCAGCACTGGCGCGTCGTTCACGCCATCGCCCACCATCAACACGCGGTGCCCGGCGGCGCGCAGTGATGCCACGGCGGCCAGCTTATCTTCCGGCGATTCCCGCGCCGCGACATGTTCAGGTGCCACGCCCAGCGCGCGCGCTACCGTGGCAACGCGTGCAGGCGAATCACCGGAGAGGATGTGCACAGTGAGGCCAGCGCGTTGCAGCGCATGGACGGTTGCGGCGGCGTCTTCGCGTGGCGGGTCGTCTACGCAAAACGTGGCGAGATATTTGCCCTGTGCGCTAAGTACAAATGCGTCGTCTGGATGCGTCGCAACGTTGGCATCACAGGCAAACGCAGCATGACCAAAGCGGTAGACCACGCCGCCAATTTCGCCTTGCACACCCTGCCCGCCGAACACGCGAATGTTGTCGGCAACTAAGCCTGCCTCGCCGCGACCCGCCACCCTCGCCAGCGCCCGCGCAATAGGGTGCACAGCACCGATTTCCAGCGCTGCCGCGAGCGCGAGCACGCGTGCTGGCGACATGTCAATTGCCGTGTCGATGCGCACGATGCTCAATTCACCCGTCGTCAGCGTGCCAGTCTTATCGAACACGACGTCGGTGATCGTCGGCAACTTATCAAGCACATGCGCACGCGAGATCAACAGGCCGCGCTCGACCAAGCGACGGGTGGCAACCGCAAACGCGGTCGGTGCCGCCAGCGCCAGCGCGCACGGGCAGGTGACGGCCAATACCGCAATCGTCACGGCGAGACTCTTGCTGCTGTCAATAAACCACCACACCGCGCCCGATGCAATCGCTATGCCCAACGTGAGTGGCGCGATATAGCGCGCATGGCGATCCGACCAAATCGCCAGCGCGGATCGGGCATCCATGGCGCGCCGCGCCAGACGCTCAATCGCGGCGATGGTGCTGGCGCTGCCCGCTGCCGTCACCCGCATCACCAATGGCGACGCGCCATTCACCGTGCCGCCCATCAGACGCATTCCCACCCACTTGGCCACCGGCCGTGCTTCGCCGCTCAGCACGGCCTCATCAACCGCGCTCTCCCCCTCGATGATGTCGCCATCGGCGGGCACCGTCGCACCCGATGACACCAGCACCATGTCGCCCGCACACAGGGCTGCACTCGCGACCTGTTCGACCGCCCGGGTGCGCGGGTATGCCGACATTTTCTCGGCCACACTCGGCAGCGCATTGGCGAGGCGGCTGATGGTGGCGCGAACCTGGTTGCGTGCACGCAACTGCCAATAGCGGGCAGCCAGCAATAAAAAAACAAACATGGTGATCGAATCGAAATAGACCGCATTGACCACACCATCGCCGCGCATCATGGCGATCGTGCTGGTCACAAAGGTCGCCGCAATCGCCAACGCGACCGGCACATCCATGCTCAGAGTGCGCGCCATCAGGCCGTGCCACGCGCCACGAAAAATGTCGCTAGCCGAAAATAGCACCACGGGCAAGGTAAGGATGAGGCTCGCGCCGTCCATCAGCTTGGCGGCCTCTATTGAAATGTCATCCGGCGCATCGAAATAGCGTGGCAGCGTGAACATCATCACTTGCATCATGCCGAGTAACGCCACGCCAAGCCGTACCAGCGCCCGTCGTTCGCTCGCCACATCCATGCGCGCCGCCGCTGCAGAATGAATCGGCGTCGCGCGCAAACCGACGCGCTCGATAGCGGAGACGATTGCGGAGAGGCGCTGCTGCGCCGGTGCCCACGACACATCGGCCTGGTGGGTACTGTAATTAACCGTAATCGCCGTGATACCGGGCAAGCGCGCCAAGGTGGACTCGGCGAGCCACAAGCACGCCGAGCAGGTGATGCCATCAAGATACAGTGACGCCGACGCGTCGCTGGTGACAGAGGTCGAAACATATTGCGCGCGGACGCCAGGCAGATCGAACGCCTGCGCGTCCACTGGCGCGCGCTGCGCGGTCGCTGGACTACCGCTTGGCGACAGCTCGCTCCGCTGCCGATAGTAGTCGCCGAGCCCGCTGTCGATAATCGCGCGCGCAACAGCCGCGCAGCCGACACAACACATGGGTTCATCACGCTCGAATACGCGCACGGTCTGCTTAAACCGCAAGGGAATCGGCTCGCCACAATGGAAACACGCCCGTGCTGTCTGCCCGCGCAGACGCTGAGATGCAAATCCGCTGGCCGCGACGGTGGCATTCATGGCAGTCTCGCGCGCGCACTTTCGCGTTCCACATCAACGGTTACCCAACTGGCGCACATCCGGCCAAGCGCCGCCCATGCGCGCTGCTCGGTAACACCGGGCACCCGTGCCAAGCCAAGTACGGCCATGCCAACGACCACCGCCCCGGCGATGAGCCGAACGCGTGGCAAGCGAAAACGCGTTTTCAGTGTGCTCGCCAGCACACCCGCAGCCATCATCGCAGGCAGCGTACCCAGTCCGAACGCCAACATCACCAGCGCCCCTAAAGTAGCGCTGCCACTCGCCATTGCGCCGATCAACATCGCATACACGAGACCACACGGAATCCATCCCCACAATGCCCCCAGCATCGCCGCCTGTCGCGGTGTTCGCGCTGGAATGAGGTGGCGGCTGAGCGGTGATAGGTGCCGCCATAGGTGGCTTGCGGCACGTTCCAGCGGTTGCAGCAACGCCGCAACGCCCATTAGATAGAGGCCGGTCGCCAACATCACCAGCTCGGCGACAATAAACAGGCTCACCCGCGCGACCGCAATATCGCCGATCAAAAATTCCCCGCCTGCGGCACCGACCGCACCAGCGATTGCACCCATCAATGTGTAACTCGCCAGTCGCCCAACATTAAACATGAGCGATTGTCGAATCTCGGCACCGGCGGATGCAGATGCATCCACCACCGCGATGCGTGCAAGAGCCAGCGCTGCTGGCAGTGCCTTGGTTGGTTGAGGGGGCGTTGCCACCACCATCGTCGCCACCACTGACCCGCACATACCTAGACAGTGCACGCTACTCGCGAGCCCCGTGACCAAGGCGACACCAAGCCACACCAACAGGGACTGATTGGCGAGCGCCTCCATCATCGGCACGGCGTGACGCAATGATCCGCGTTTCGGTGGTGGTGGGACAGCAGCGTCATGGATGAGCCATTTTTAGCGATCAAGTTTTCCCATCGTCACCGATACGCGCAGCCCGCCTTTGATCTCGATCAACGTCTGGCGAGATGGCCAGCCGACGCCGGCGAAAGCCCCGGTGTGATGTTTGCGCAAAATCAAAGCGGATCGGCCACGAGCGGCGAGACTGCGCCAACGATCATGCGGATCGCGAGCAAGGGGAGCACATGAAAAACACGGAAGAGGATGAGCAGCAACGCATGCACTCGCGAGAGCGGCGCGTGTTCGCGTTTCTCGCCATCGTGCTGGCACCGATGTTGGCGGTAGCCATCGTCGGCGCTTATGGCTTTTCGATCTGGCTGTTCCAGATTTTTGCTGGCCCCCCGACTGGCTAAGGAGCCTATATGCGACTCGCTGCCCGTATCGACGATGCACCATCCGGCAAGGAAACGCCGCCACCTGAACTTCACATCGCCAGTTGCGTACTGCGCACCCTCCCCGCACGGCTGCCGTCTTTAATAGAACAACTGGCGACGCACGCGAACCTGCAGGTGTACGCCAACGACGGCCACGCCAAGCTGGTGTTGGTGCTTGAAGGTACCAGCACCGGCGCGCTTCTCGATCAAATCGATGCGCTACGCGGCATCCCCGGCGTGGTCAGTATCGAGCTCGTCTATCAACATGCCGAATCTGAATCCGCCATGAAAGAACCCATGCCATGTCAGTAACTTTTCCGCTCACCCGTCGCGAATTCATTCGCAACAGCGCTGGCGCTGTGGCGGCGTCCGCTGCGGGCATTAGCTTGCCACTCAGTGCTGCCAACATCACCACCGAAGCATCGGCCACCGATCTGAAATGGAGCAAGGCGGCGTGCCGTTTTTGCGGCACTGGCTGCGGCGTGACGGTCGCGGTGAAGAACAATCGGGTGGTGGCCACGCATGGTGACCCATTGTCCGAGGTCAATCGCGGGCTGAACTGTGTGAAAGGCTATTTCCTTTCCAAGATCATGTATGGTGCCGATCGCTTGACTCAACCACTGCTGCGCATGACGAACGGAAAATTTGACAAGAACGGCAGCTTTACGCCGATCACCTGGGATCACGCGTTCGACATCATGGCGGAAAAGTTCAAGGGCGCACTGAAGGCGAAAGGTCCCACCTCCGTCGGCATGTTCGGCTCAGGACAATGGACGATTTGGGAAGGTTACGCGGCCAACAAATTGTTCAAGGCGGGCTTTCGCTCCAACAATATCGACCCGAATGCGCGGCACTGCATGGCCTCTGCCGTTGGCGGCTTCATGCGCACGTTCGGCATGGACGAGCCGATGGGCTGCTACGACGACATCGAGGCCGCTGACGCATTCGTGCTGTGGGGCTCAAATATGGCGGAGATGCATCCCATCTTGTGGACGCGGGTAACGGATCGGCGACTGTCGAATCCGCAGGTGAAGGTGGCGGTGATGTCGGTGTTCGAGCATCGCAGTTTCGACCTCGCCGATCTGCCGATTATTTTCAAGCCACAAACTGATCTGGCGATTCTGAACTACATCGCCCACTACATCATCTCGAACAATAAAGTGCACAAGGACTTTGTCAGCAAACACTGCAACTTCAAACGCGGTACGGTGGACATCGGCTACGGCTTGCGCCCCGCGCACCCGCTCGAAGCAAAGGCAAAAAACGCGAACAATGCCAACGACATGACGCCGATGACGTTTGAGGAGTTTCGCGACTTTGTGAAGACCTATACGGCCGAGTACGTATCGAAGCTCTCTGGCGTTTCCGTGGAAAAACTGAAGGCGCTTGCCGAGTTGTATGCCGACCCGAAAATCAAAGTCGTTTCTTTCTGGACGATGGGCTTTAACCAGCATACACGCGGGGTTTGGGCCAATAACCTGTGCTACAACATTCATTTGCTGGTCGGCAAAATATCAACGCCGGGCAACTCGCCGTTCTCGCTCACCGGCCAGCCGTCCGCCTGCGGCACCGCGCGCGAGGTCGGTACGTTTTCACATCGCCTACCGGCTGATATGGTGGTGAACAATCCGAAACATCGCGCCCGCGCGGAAGAAATCTGGAAGCTGCCGAGCGGCACCATCGTCGATAAACCCGGCTACCACGCCGTGCTGCAAAACCGTATGCTCAAAGACGGCAAGCTCAACGCCTACTGGGTGCAGGTCAACAACAACATGCAGGCCGCCGCCAACATGATGGGCGAAGGCTTGCCGGGCTACCGCAACCCCGACAATTTCATCGTCGTCTCGGATGCCTATCCGACCGTGACCACGCAGGCTGCCGATCTGGTTTTGCCGACTGCCATGTGGGTGGAAAAAGAAGGTGCCTATGGCAACGCAGAACGACGCACACAGTTCTGGCATCAACTGGTGAGTGCACCGGGCGAAGCGCGTTCGGACTTGTGGCAATTGATGGAATTCTCAAAACGGTTCAAGGTAGAAGAAGTGTGGCCGGAAGAATTGATCGCGAAAAAGCCGGAGTTGCGCGGCAAAACGCTCTACCAGATTCTGTTCACTAACGGAACGGTGAATAAATTTCCTACGTCGCAAATCGAGGCAGGCTTCGATAACGACGAGTCGAAGGCGTTCGGGTTCTATGTGCAGAAGGGCTTGTTCGAGGAGTACGCCGAATTTGGTCGCGGCCACGGACATGATCTCGCCGCGTTCGACGACTATCACTTGGTACGCGGACTACGTTGGCCGGTGGTCAAGGGTCAGGAAACAAAATGGCGCTACAAGGAGGGAACTGATCCCTACGCGAAAGTAGGCAGCGGCTACGATTTTTATGGCAACGCCGATCATCGCGCCAACATCATCGCCCTGCCCTATGAACCGGCACCGGAAGAGCCGGACAAAGACTATCCGTTTTGGTTATCAACCGGTCGCGTACTGGAGCACTGGCATTCCGGCTCGATGACTGGGCGCGTGCCGGAACTCTATCGCGCGTTTCCGAATGCCGTGATCTTCATGCACCCCGACGACGCCAACAAACTGAAGGTGCGACGGGGTAGCGAAGTGCGGGTGATCTCGCGGCGCGGCGAGATGCGCACCCGTGTAGAGACACGTGGACGCAATCGTCCGCCGCCGGGCCTAGTGTTTGTGCCGTGGTTTGATGCGTCGCAACTCATCAACAAGGTGACGCTGGATGCGACCGACCCGATCTCGAAACAGACAGACTTCAAGAAATGCGCCGTCAAGATCGTCGCCGTGTGAGGGGCTCATGATGAAAACTCTTTACCTGTTTATCTTTACGCTCGTCACCTGCCACACACTCGCGCAACCGATTGACCGGGGCGCGAATGGCCTGCGCGGCATCGCCCCGCTGGACAAAGAAGTGGCCACGCCGGTGATGCCGAAAGTGGTGAATGACGACATTCGTCGTGGTCGTGCTTTCGCAATGCAGCCACCGGTGATTCCACACCAGATCGACAACTATCAGCTCGATAAAAATTTCAATAAGTGCATGACCTGCCACGGGCGCGAACGCGTTGCCGACTCGCAGGCTCCGATGGTCAGCGTGACGCACTTCATGGACCGCGACAATAACTTCCGCTCGGAAATCTCGCCGCGTCGGTATTTCTGCACCCAGTGTCATGTGTCGCAAATGGAGGTCAAGGCACCCATCGACAACACGTTCATCGACGCAGAGAAAGCACGGGTCAAGCTGGTGACGCCCGCAGGAAAAAACAAATGACGCGCATCGAAAAATATCGCGCGCAGCTACAGCGCTACTGGCAAACGCTGTCGTCGCCGAGCAAGTTCTACAGTCTGGGCGCGCTCACCATCGGCGGCTTCATCGGCGGCGTGATTTTTTGGGGTGGCTTTAACACCGCGCTGGAAGCCACCAACACCGAAAAATTTTGCACCAGTTGCCACGAGATGCGCGACAACGTGTTCGTCGAATTGCAGCCGACCATCCACTACACCAACCGCTCGGGCGTGCGCGCTACCTGCCCGGATTGCCACGTGCCGCACAACTGGACTAGCAAAATTGCCCGCAAGATGCAGGCCTCAAAAGAGGTGTGGGGCACGATCTTCGGCACCATCAACACGCGCGAAAAGTTTTTGGACAAGCGGCTGGAGCTCGCGCAGCACGAGTGGGCCAGACTCAAGGCCAACAACTCACTGGAGTGCCGCAATTGTCACAACCTAAGCTCGATGGATTTCACGCGGCAGAGCAAGCGCGCGATGGAGATGCATTCCACCACGTTGGCCAGCGGCGAGAAGACTTGCATTGATTGCCACAAGGGCATTGCGCATCGCCTGCCGGATACGCAGCGCGCCCAGAGCGCTGACGCAAACGCACCAGTAGCTGCGAATACGTCGGCTCAATCGCGCTAGTCCTTGCGCTTTATCAAATTGCCCCGGCGTTGAGGGCGCAATGTATTAATCGCAACCGTCATATTCATATAACCCAAACAATGGAGGTATCACGTGTTCAAACATATTCTGATTCCAACTGATGGCTCGCCACTTTCCGACAAAGCGACTGAGATGGGTGTGGCAATGGCAAAAGCACACGGTGCAGGCGTCACGCTATTGACAGTATCGACGCCGTACCATTTGCTGAGCACTGAAGCGATGTCGCTCTCGGATACCAAAGAGACCTATGCGATCGACGCCGAAAAACGGGCGGACACAAGATTGAAGCTCGGTCTGGACCGCGCCAAGGCGATCGGCATTTCCGCGCGAGGGCAACATGTGTTTGCCGACTATCCGTTCGCCGCCATCATTGACGCCGCTAGCAAGCATGGCTGTGATCTGATTGTGATGGCGTCGCACGGCCGTAGCGGCATGACAGGGTTGCTGCTCGGCAGCGAGACCAACAAAGTGCTGATTAATTCAAAAATACCGGTATTGGTTTGTCGCTGATCTAGCCTGAAACTGCGCGAGGCTAGGAAAACAATCGCTGGTCTCCGTGCAGCTTGTGCAATTCTCTTGCCGTGTGCACTCGCGTAAAAAAGGGTCTTCATGAATACGTGGATCATGAATGGCGGATTGGTTCTGGTGTCCGTGTTGGCGGCAACCGGATTTTTCTTCTTTGTGGTGACACGAGGCGCGTTGCTGATGCGCGCGCTGTCACCGGCGTCGGTCAACGAACAGTCGCATGTGTATCCGATTTATTCGAATATGGGGCTGATCAAGCTGGTCGATTTCCAGCCCATCATCTCGGCGATATTGTTGTTCCAATACAGCCGGCTGGTGTCAAAGATCGTTGCCGGATTGAAGCAGACAGATTTGAAAAACAAAAAGGTACTCATTACCTCGTGTGCATTTGGCAATGTTATTCCGCGCGTGGTCGAGGCCGCGATGCAGTCCGGTGCGGAGCGCGTGCTGGTGGCGGATATTATTCAAAATGAATTGACGCACGCAAGAAGCAAGCTGCCGCAATATGGCGACAAGGTTGAGTACATCAGAGACAACGCCACGTCGATGCAGCAACAAGAAGGTCTTGCTGAGGCCAACGTTGTGTTTTTTTTATTGCATGAATTGCCGCACGAATTGAAGGCGCGGGCGCTGAGCGAGGCCGGACGCATGCTGGCACCTGGCGGCAAGCTCTATCTTGCCGAATTCCATCGGCCTGACCCGTGGGTGCTGCGCGCGTTGAGCTGGACCTACTTCACCGTGTTCGAGCCGCTTGGATTGGCGCTGTGGGATACCCACGACCCACTCAACTGCCTACAGCAAATGGGCGGCTGGTCATGCGAACGCACCACCTATTTCTTCGGCAACTTCCAAGTCATTGTCGCGACCAAACAAGCGTCGTAGTTACTATTGGTGAGGTAGCTCGGTATTCGCAGCGCGTAACTGTCTTCAGGCAAAACCAATCTGCAACAGCGCGCCAGCCGCAACCACGGTTCCCGCCATCGCGATGCCGTAACAGACCAGCTTCGCGCCGGTGCCCGCGTGCACCCCAAGGTCATGCAGCGTATGAAAAATGCGATGCGCGCTGTGCCAAAGGAACAGCGCGATGATCGCGAACAAAAATCCTTTGCCAAGCCAATGTTGTGCCAGCGCGTGAACACGGTCGTAATCTGGGAGCGCGTGCGGCAGCATCCAGCCCATCGGCGCGGCGATGCCGGTGATGAACACCAGCATCGCGCCAACCAATGCGGCGAGCATGCCCCCGGCACCAAACAACAACCAGAAAATGGGCGCATTGGAACGGTTCATGGCGCGAGCCGCCAAGCGACCACAAACAGCAGCGCGCTTGCCGCACAGGCAGCAGCAAGACCAGTACGAACGATGGTCGGTGCCGTGACGCGTTGCGCGCCCACGCGGATCGGCGGCAGCGTACGCGGCATGATGTTGAACCAGGTCCACGCGTGATAGATGAACGCCATCAGCAGGACGACGTGGATAGCAATCGCGAGCGGGCTCATCAGCCATGTCACCCATTGCTCCCAAGCCGCCCGGCCAGCGGCCAGTTTGACCAGGCTGACCAAAAGAATGATGGCGTACGCGGCGACAAACAGCGCGGTGCCTTCGTGGATCATGTACTCAACAAAATAGGGATTTCGGCGCCACCATCCCGCCATCGGCCGAACGTAGGGTCGGCGCGCGCTCATTTGGACACCGCCTTCGAGCCACCTTTTGGTGCAACAAAGCGCAGGAAATAATCCATCGCGCTGTCGGTCTTGTTGATATTGACCGCGTTGGCTGGATCGACTTTTTTCGGACAGACTTCGGAGCAATAGCCGACCGCCGTGCAGTTGAACACGCCCGCTTCAGCATGCACCAGCGGCATGCGCTGATCCCGGCCCGCATCGCGCGAATCGAGGTTGTAGCGATGCACTAGCGCCATCGCGCCGGGTCCGATAAATTTTGAATTGAGGCCGTATTGCGGGCAGGCGGCGTAGCACAGCAGGCAGTTGATGCAGGAACTGAATTGTTCGAAGGCATCGAGTTGTGCGGGCGTTTGCAGGTGTTCACCATCGCTGAGGGCGCGGGGTTGATCGGCGATGATGTAGGGCTTGATGCTTTCCAGTTTGCGGATGAAATCGTCCATCACAATCACTAGGTCGCGCTCGATCGGAAAATGCGCCAGTGCCTCAATGCGTATCGTGCCGGGAAAATATTCGCGGAGAAACGTTTTGCAGGCGAGCTTGGGGACGCCGTCGATCATCATCCCGCAGCTCCCGCAGATCGCCATCCGGCACGACCAGCGAAATGACAGTGTCCCATCCAGTTCGTCCTTGATGACCTGCAGGCCCTGCAAGACCGACATGTCATCGGTGAACGGCACCGCGTAGGTCTGGTGGTAGGGTTGTTCTTCTTCCTCCGGCAGATAGCGCAGGATTTCCAGCGAAATGATCCGGGATGTCGTATTCATGCTGCCGCCTTCCGTTGCGCTGCCGCTTCGATTTTTTCCCCCGCCGCGCCGTACGCACGCACGGCCGGCGGCAAATGGGTAATGGTCACCGGCGACAAACTGATCGCCGGAGACTGGCTGCCGGCATAGGTCGCGAGGGTGTGCTTGAGAAAATTGACGTCATCGCGTTCGGTGAATCCGTCCACACGTTGATGCGCGCCGCGCGATTCGCGGCGATTCAGTGCCGAGCAGGCCATCGCCTCGGCCACCTCCAGCTGGTACCCCAACTCAATGGCCAGTAGCCACTCGGTATTGAACACACGGGACTTGTCGGTGACGGCGACGTTTTGGAATCGTTCGCGAAGCTGCACCAGTTTGTCGCACGTCGCTTGCATCTCATCGCCGCTACGATAAATCCCGCAACCGCGTTCCATTGATTCCGCCATTTCCCGGCGCAGGGTGGCAAGGTGCTCTGTGCCACTGGCGTTTTTTACGATGCGGGTAGCGCGCTGCGCGGCGCTATTGGCGAGATTGTGCAACGACGCCGACTCGCTCAGTGCCGTTGGGCGCGCCAAGCGTGCCCAGCGTGCGGCCTCCTCACCGGCCACCTTGCCGAATACACACAACTCTGCCAGCGAATTAGAGCCCAGCCGGTTGGCACCGTGAATGCCGACGCTGGCACATTCACCCACCGCATATAGACCCGCGAGCGACGCCGCACACTTGCCACTAACCTCGATACCACCCATGGTGTAGTGCACCGCAGGCCGCACGGGAATGGGCGTCTTGGCGGGATCAACGCCGAGAAACTCTTCGGCCAATTCATAAATCTGCGGCAGGCGCTCGCGCAGTTTTTTCTCGCCGAGATGGCGCAGATCGAGATGCACGGCCGCGCCCTGCGGCGTGTCAATCGTGCGACCCTTTTGTTGCTCGTGCCAAAACGCTTGGCTGAGCCGGTCGCGCGGACCCAGCTCCATTGCCTTGTTGCGCGGCGTCGGCTCGGCCGGTCCCAAACCGTAGTCCTGCAAATAACGATAGCCGTCCTTATTGAGCAAGAATCCGCCCTCGCCGCGACAGGCTTCCGTAAACAACAGGCCAGTGCCGGGCATGCAGGTGGGATGGTATTGAACGAACTCCATGTCGCGCAGCGGCACCCCCTGGCGATAAGCGAGCGCCATGCCGTCGCCGGTAACGATGCCGCCATTGGTGTTCTCGCGGAACACGCGACCGGCACCGCCAGTGGCAATGATCACCGACCGCGCCTCAATCAGCGTGAATTCGCCGGACGCGATTTCAATGGCGACCACCCCGCGCACACTGCCATCTTCGGCCAGCAGTTCCACACAAAAATATTCGTCAAAGCGCTTGATCGACGGGTACTTGATCGAGGTCTGAAACAGCGTGTGCAACATATGAAAGCCGGTCTTGTCGGCGGCAAACCAAGTGCGCTCGATCTTCATGCCGCCAAAGGCACGCACATTGATGTGCCCATCGGGTTTACGGCTCCACGGACAGCCCCAGTGTTCGAGCTGCACCATCTCCTCGGTGCAGTGCGCAACGAAGTAATCGACGACATCCTGCTCGCACAACCAATCGCCGCCCGCAACCGTGTCGTGAAAATGGTGTTCAAGGCTATCTTCGGCCAGCACCACACCGGCCGAGCCACCCTCGGCCGCGACGGTGTGACTACGCATCGGATACACCTTCGAGATCAGCGCCACCGTCAACGTCGGATCGGCCTCGGCTACCGCGATGGCCGCGCGCAGTCCCGCCCCACCTGCGCCGATGATTGCTACGTCCGCTTTGAAGAATTCCAAATTAGCCTCTCAGTCCCGCACTGCTTATGCGCGCTGCGCGTGTAGGGGCGCGGGCGCGGTATGGTCACGCCGCGAGGGACATTAGCGGAATTTGTAAACGTAGGTCACCCCGACAAACGTCACGTTCTGATCCACCAATTGTTTGACCGTGGTGTTATCCGCGTAGACAAATGGTGTCGAGTCGGTGCCCCACACCCAGTCCTGATATTTGGTCTTTTGATAGGCCACGTCCAGCTTGATGTCGCTTCGTTTGTCGAGCGCATACAGGCCGAAGACGCTGATCAGCGATTTGCGGAAGACCACGTCTGGCAATCCGACCGCTGCCTGCGCCAAATTGGTCGCACTGGGTTGCGTGACAGTCAACCCCGTGAGCCGGTCGCCGGTGGTGCCGGTATTGGCAGCGACGCCGTACCTATTGATGTCATTGATGTAGGTGTAATTAAAACCCACCTGCAACTTGGGAGACGCTTGCCCAAGCAGTGACACACCATAGGCGTCGCTGCGGTTGTTCAAGTCCGCGATGTAGCCGGTGCTGTGGTTGATGTGCGTGGTTTGTGTCCCCTGCGAGGCGTAGCCGGTGAGTCGCCATTTCTCCGAAAGCGCGTAGGTCACGTCAACGCCGTAGAACGACACACCGCTCTCTCGCCAGCCCTTGCCGCCTGCCACCGGATCAATCGGCATCACGTTTTTGTCCTTGCCGTCCTCCGCGAATAGCTGCACACTGAGGGGTTCCAGCGGCGCCCAGTCAAGCGAAATCTTCCACTTGTCGCGCTCAATATCGGCCATCGACAACGGGAACGGCGTGTTGGCACTCAACTGCAAAATCGTCGCGGCCGACAGCACCTGTCCGTAACACTCGCGACCACCGCAGTAGGTGTTGATGAGAAAGGTGTTGGCGGGGGTATTGGCGGTGGGCTGCCCTGGATTGAGCGTACTCAGATTAGTCCAGTCCGAGCCGGTGCGTTTGCTGCTGGAATAGCCGATGCTGCCGTTCAGGGTCTCGGACAGGCTGCGTCTAAGATCAATTCGGTAGCCGGTCTCGGTCGTTTTTTCACGCAACGGGCCGAGGCCGGCCAGCGCTTCTTCGACGCGCGATTCCGGCACGAGTCGTTCCACCATTTTGTAATCCGCGCCGACCGTCACACGATAATTTTCGGGCAACCGGTAGGACGCCTCCAGCTTGCCCAAGAGATTGGTGTCGGAAATGTGGTTATTGTTCCAGACCGCACCCGGCACGCCGATCTGGTTCAGGTTGGTATAGCTGACCGGGTTGGTCGCGGGGAAAACCGGCTTGGCTTCGACGTTATAAAGCGCGTTGGGAGTTTTGTCTTCCTTGCGCGCATAACTAACGTTGGCGAGCAATGAAAGGTCACGCATCGGTCTGGCAGTCAAACCAAATTGTGAGGCGATGGTATCTATCCGACCACCGAGGTTGTCGGCTCCCGGCGCACTGCCGCTTAAACCCATCGCCGCGTAATCCTTGTTTTGCGTGCCGCGCGTATAGGCATATTTGAAGGTCGCCCGCGTTGACGGCGTAAAGGCGTAATTGCCGATCAGCGAGAATTGATGAGACTCGTTATCCGGTTGCAACGCCATGGGCAGTTGCAAAACGTTTTGCAGACTGGTGCCGCCGCCCGCGATGATGTTGTTACCGACGGCGGGGTATAGCGCTGCGACCAGCGTGCCGTTACCGCCATACAAACTATTCGGCACGACCGGACTGATGTTGCCATGGGAATTGCTATACAACGATCCGTAGTAGGCCGCCGTCAAGTTGAGTTTCTCGTCGTGGAAATTTAACTTCGCGTCGAACTGTTTGATGTTTGAATCGATCGGCTCCGGGATCAGCAGGATCGCATTCTTCAGGAAGTTGGCTTGGTTGAGCGCGACCGTCGTTGATGAGCCACAGACATATGCTGCACAGTCATAGCCGCGACCCCACAGGCGCGTGCCGGTCTTGTCTTCGCTCTTGATACTGGCCTCGAATTTCAGGCCGGGTGACAGCCATTTCTCCACGGTGGCGGCGACGCCCTTGCGCTGCAACTTGAAATCGTAATCGGTGCCCGTCCCCGCGACCGCAATGGGTTTGATGATCGGCCGGGTGGTGCCCACATCACTCATGCCGGTATTGACGGTAAAGGGGCTGCGGCGGGTGATCTCGTTGTACTCGCCAAAAATTTTCCAGTCGCCCTGCCGTTGCACACCGCCACGAAATTCGCGGCTATCGAGACCGAGGTTGCGTCCCTGCAACGTGGTCCAAGTGCCGGTGGCATTGTCGCGCGTGAGGTAGTCCAAGTCGAACAGCAAATAGTTACGCTCTTGCCGCATGCCGTTGAACATGCCGAACTGCGCGCGGCCCTTGCTGTCGCCGCTAACGCCGGCCGCACCAATCGTTACCGAGCTTTCGGGCGTCATGAGCTCGTTCACTTCTGCCGGTTGCTGGGCGTGAGCCTGACCGATGGCGGCAAGCACCGCCACAGCGAGGATGGCAGGGGTGATGCGGACATTTTGGGTGATCGTTTTCATCTTGGGTTCCCCTGTCTCAGCGCAACATGAATTGCGGCGTTGGGTTGGTTGCACTCGGGTTGTTACTGCCATGCACTTCCGTGTGGCAGTTCAGGCACGCGCGCCCCTGCGTCAAGTTGGTTGTGCCCTTGCCCAGACCATTGGCATTGGTGGGCGCGTTGCCGGCCACCTGCGCGCCCCGGATCTGCGGGATGAAGCCGCCGTGCGGCGTATGGCACTGATGGCACAGGAACGGTGGGCGCACTTTCAGCATGTTTTCAGCCACGGTGCCATGCGGGTTATGACAATTCGAACAATCCTCGCTCACCGGCTGATGGTTGTGTACAAACGGGCCGCGCTTTTCCGCATGGCACTGATAGCAGGTGGTGACGACGCTGTCGCGTTTCATCAGCTTGGGACCCACCGAGCCATGCGCGTTGTGACAGTCCGAACAGGCGACCTTGCCTTCAAGCACCAGATGATGCGAGGGACGATTGACTTGGGCGCGCTGTTCTTTGTGGCACGCGAAGCAGACTTCAAACTGCGTGGTCTTGCTGAGAACTTTATCTTTGGCAACATGCACGCTATGGCAATTGGCGCAACTGACATCGCGGGTCTGATGCGTGCTGCCCGCCCAGTGCGAGCGGTTGGTATCGCTCTTGTGACAACCGATGCATGACGCGCTCTGCAATTCGGCGGAAGTGCCGCCCTTATTCTTGAAAACAACATCCGGCAGCGGCCGCTCCTTCACGCCTTCTGGTTTGTTGATGTGTTTGTCGCTCTCACCGTGGCAACTCGTGCAGGTAGGCGTGCGGCCATCAGCGACGGTGCCATGTTTAGTCTTGCCGATGTGCAGGACTTTCGGCGAATCGCCTTCGTCATGGCACTTGGTACACTTGGCATCGCCGGTCAGCACTAGGTCGTTTTTCGCCGCCAGTGTTCCGGCAGTGTCGGCGGCGTAGGAGAGCGGCACCGCAAGCAGGAAGAGAATCCATGCGGCAAACGCCTTACGCCAAGCCTGCGATTTTCTGTGCAGTATCTTCATGTGCTTTCCTCTGTTGTAATGCGCCACCTAGGCTGCTTGCGTCGGCTCGCGCGCCGGACTAGTCGCCTACTCCACCCACTCCACCTATTCCACCTACTCCATCTTCATCTCCGCCGGGCCGGGACCATCCGGCTCCTTGTGAGCAATACCGAAATGACAATCGATGCAGGTCTTGCCTTCCGCTTTGCCTTTGGCATGCCGTGCCCGGGCTTTCTCCGACTGTTTGTCGACGTCCATCTTGTCGGCGTGATGGCAGTTGCGACATTCGAGTGAATCGGTTTCCTTCATGCGCCGCCACACACGTTGCGCCAGCACTGATCGATGTGCCTCGAATTTTTCTTTGGTGTCGACCACACCGGTAAAGTGGCCCCATAACTCCAGACTCGCGCGCATCTTGCGTTTGATCAGGTCCACCGGTGGCCGCGGCACGTGACAATCGGAGCAGATCGCGCGCACGCCGGTACGATTGGTGTCATGGATGGTGCCCTTGTATTCGGCGTAGACGTTGTCACGCATCTCGTGGCAACCGATGCAGAACGTTTCGGTGTTGGTCCAAGCAAGGCCGGCGGCACCTGCCGTCATGAGAAGACCGGCCGTGATCACCATGCCAAATGCGGCGACACCTAACATCACAAACGATTTGAGACGGGATGGATATTTTTCTCGGAAGGCGTGCCAGATAGTCTTGAACATGCGTGGACTCCCATTTTTCTATTTTTCAAATCCGTTGGCGGGCTGGAACGAGGCGGGTCACCGACTGAGAATCCAGCCGATCAGGTTCTTAATTTCGGCGTCACTCTTGGTCTTGGGCGACTCGTGCGTTTCCTCCTTGCCATCAACCTTGACCTTCGGGTTGCTGGTCAGGTGGGTGAAAAGAGTCTGTTCCGCGTCTGGCTTGCCTTTATATTTCGCCGCCGTTTCCTTGTACGACGGGCCCTCTTTCTTCTTATCAACGCTGTGACAGGTGGTGCACTTGCTTTTCTTGGCCAGCGCCTCTGCAGCCACATCGTCCGCCGCTAGGGCAGCAGTGGGAACGATAAACGCCCCCGAGGTGACGATGGCGACTGCGGCAATTCCAAATAGCGCACGGCGAACCAATTTGCTCATCATTTTTCTTCTCCTTGTTAGACCCTCAAACTCACACGTTCATTGGATCATTGGTCGCCGTGCGCACTTTGACGCCGATCAAACATGCGCGTTCTAGAGCGAGGATAGGAACGACGATATTTACTCTGGCATCCGCTCTGTTCGATGAAAATCAAACTCGGCAGACAGTTCGCAGGCATCCGCAACAGAGCGTCGGATCAACACGGCGCAGTGATGGCTCGCCCAGTTCCTACTACCTGACTGGGGTTCAATAGCGATTGAATTCGAATCGCGCCTCAGCCGGTTGTGGCGAATCCGGGCGCTGGATCATCATGGTAATGAGGTAGCGCCCCTTGGTCGGCAATTCAAAAAAACCTCCATAGCTGATGCCCTGATTGACGGCGATGACCTTGAGCGTTTTGGACTCGCCCCGCAGAGCTGGATCGTCGACCCGCGCCTCAACCTGCGCGTTGGTGATGGTCGCTTTGCTAGTCCAGTCGCGCAACGACACATTGAGATGGTAGTAGTTGGCACCGCTGGGCACATCCGCAACTGCACTGGTACCTTGTTTTTTTTGCGCGGAGCGGATCGATTCCGCAGAGGCAATGCCGAAGAATATCTCGGTGTCGCCGATGACTTTGTGGAAGGGGTCTTGCGGCAGGGAAGGCAACGCAACCGGCGCGACCATTTTTGCGCTGGCGGGATTGAACATGTAGGTAATCGCATTGCGCATCTCATTGACGGTGATGTCGGCAAGGCCGCCGCGTGCAGGCATCGGCCCATGACCATTGAACGCGGAGCGAACGAGTTCATCCATGCCGCGCTTCAGGCGTTGCACCCAAGCGTCGCGATCGCCGATCTTTGGTGCACCACTCTCGCCGGTGCTGTGGCATCTGCCGCACTGTGTCTGCACGATGGTCTCGCCAGTGCGCGCCCTTGGTTCGGAAGGTTTTGCTACTGATGTCGGTTTGCCGACTGGCTCGACCCATTGTCCACCGGATTGATTGACCATATAGGTAATGGCACGGCTGATCTCAAGGTCGCTGGCATCTGTGCTACCGCCGTGCGCTGGCATCTTGCGAATGCCCGCCAGTGCGGTTTGCGTCAGGCTGGTCAAGCCGCGCGCGCGGCGTTTTTCCCACGCCTGCTTGTCACCAATCTTGGGAGCCCCATCCTTGCCGGTGGCATGGCATGCACTGCACGTCGCTTGCACGACTTCCTCGCCGCGCCGTTCGCTTGCCGAGGCCGGAACCGCGATGGCACCGAAGAGCATGGCGCTCGCGAGCAGACGCAACCGCCAATGCCGATGTGACGATTGTCTTGCGTCAGTTCCTGATGGCGTTTTCATAGTATTCCCAGGCGGTAAAGATAGGGATCGGAGCCGGCACGGTGAAGGGCGACATCTATGCGTCACTGTTACCCGCTTCGGTCAGCACTGATTTGACAGTTATCAAACGTGCGCCAGAAAAAAGTCAGGCCCGGATTGCTGAATGTGCCCGACTTACGAACCACGAACCGGTTGCGCGCTGATGGTCAAGTTTGACGGGGCGCAACAAGGTATCTGACCGGCTCAGCGATCATCTTCCCATTAACCGCAGCCGCGCGCAGGCTCGGCCTTCGCTTCTCTGACTGTCCTCCACCGACATGAATATCCTCATTATTTACTCCACGACCGACGGACATACGCTGCACATCTGTCGGCGCATAACAACATCGCTTGAATTACTACATCATCGGGTTTCCTTGGTTGCCCTCGCCGATGCCGACGATCTCAACCCGACCACGTTCGATCAGGTCGTGATCGGTGCCAGTGTTCGCTATGGCAAACACCATCCGGATTTGGTTGCGTTTATGCGTCGTCACGGCCCGGTGCTCAGTACCAAATTAAATGCGTTCTTCACAGTTAATCTGGTCGCGCGCAAGCCCGAAAAAAACCAACCCGACACGAATCCCTATATGATTAAACTCCTCAAGCAACTGTCATGGCGACCGCAGCGGCTTGCCGTGTTCGCCGGAAAGATCAACTATCCCCGCTATGGATTCATTGACCGGCACATCATTCGTTTCATCATGTGGTTGACCGATGGGCCGACGGGTACAGATGACATGATCGACTTCACGGACTGGGCGCAGGTGGACGAATTCGCCAATGTGATCGGTTAGATTTCGTCTACCCACATTCGGTCGATTGCATAATCCAGCCATGTCCGCTCACTACCTCACCGCCCTACTCTCTCCACACTCGGTCGCCATCATCGGCGCAACCGAGCGAGAAGGTGCGCTCGGTCGATTCGTGATCGAAAACATGCGCGCAGCAGCTTTCAACGGCGCGATGTACGCCGTCAACCCCAAGCACAGCGCAGTGTTTGGCACGCCTTGCTTTGCATCCATCGCGAAACTTCCGCACGCGCCAGAGCTGATCGTCGTCACCACGCCTGCGGAGACGGTTGCAGAAATTCTGCGCGATGCAGGCAAGGCAGGTGTTGGTGCGGCGGTGGTACTCTCGGCTGGCTTTGCCGAGATTGGTGCTGAGGGTCGCGAACGGGCGAAGGAATTGGTGGCCGTGACCAAGCAATACGGGATTCGCATGATCGGCCCGAATTGCGTCGGCATCATGCGCCCGGCAATTGGTCTTAATGCGACCTTCGCCAACGCGCCAGCAAAGGTGGGTTCGCTGGCACTGGTATCGCAATCGGGTGCCGTGTGTACGGCGATTCTCGATTGGGCGGCCACCACTGAGGTCGGTTTTTCCAGCGTGATCTCGCTGGGAGGCGCGCTGGATGTGGACTTTGGTGAGGCGCTCCATTTTTTGGTGGACGATCCGCAGACGCGCAGCATTCTGTTGTATGTGGAAGGCATTCGTGATGCGCGTGGTTTTGTTTCCGCATTGCGTGCAGCAGCGCGCGTGAAACCCGTCATCGTGCTGAAGGCGGGACGGCATGCAGCCGGTTCGAAGGCAGTGGCGAGTCACACCGGCGCACTCACCGGTAACGACGCGGTGTTCGATGCGGTGCTGGCGCGCTGTGGGGTGGTGCGCGTGAAATCATCACTACAACTCTTTGCCGCCGCGCGCCTGCTCGCTGACCCACACCTCGCGCGGGCCTTGCGCGGGGATAGATTGGCGATCCTGACCAACGGTGGCGGGCCCGGCGTGGTGGCGGCAGACTGCGCGACCGACAACGGTATTTCACTGGCAACGCTGTCGGACGCCACGACTAAGAGTCTGAATACATTGCTACCCGCGCATTGGTCACACGCCAATCCGGTTGATTTAATTGGCGATGCGCCAGCAGCGCGTTTTGGCGCGGCGCTAGACGTGATTGCCAACGACGCTGATATTGACGCCGCACTCGTCTTGTTTTGCCCGCAGAAAGCATCTACGCCGGAGGACGCCGCACAAGCCACGATTGATGCTGCAAAGCGGGCACTGGATGTGCATTCGACGCCGGTGTTCACGGCATGGCTCGGCGGCGCGTCGATTGGTCGCGCGCGCGCCATGTTTGAAGCGGCGGGCATTCCCAACTTCATCACGCCAGAGAATGCGGTGGAAGCGTTTTCGTATTTGGCGAAGTTTAGGCAGCATCAGGCGCAATTACTGGAGTCCGTGCCCGCTGCAGAGTCGATGACACGAGTTGATTGCGAACACGCGGTCACTGCGGCGCAAAAGATCCGCGCGAAAGTAGTGGCTGAAAACCGCACCTTACTCAACGAGGACGAGGCCAAAGCGCTGCTGCACGCGTTCGGCGTCAACGTTGCTCTCGGCGAAATCGCCACCACACGCGACCACGCGCAGGATGCAGCGCAACGCATCGGCTATCCGGTGGTCATGAAAATTCGTTCGCCCGATATCTCCCACAAGAGCGATGTGGGCGGCGTGCGACTGAACTTGGTCAACGCGCGGCAAGTCGCGAGCGCATTCGACGAAATGCTGGAGCATGTACTGCACCTACAGCCGACGGCGAAGATTGACGGGGTCAGCATCCAGCCCATGCTGAAATTTGCCGACGCGCGCGAAGTGCTGATCGGTGTTTCACGCGACCCGGTGTTCGGGCCGGTCATCGCATTTGGTAGCGGCGGCATCGCGGTCGAAGCGATTCACGACCTCGCGCTGGCGCTGCCACCGCTCAATAGCATGCTGGCCAACGAACTGATCCGCGCCACCCGCATTAGCCGCGTGCTGGCGAGCTACCGCACCGTCCCCGAGATTGATCGTGCCGCGCTCGTCACCGTACTGCTGCGAGTGTCCGCCATCACCTGCTCGCTGCCGTGGATCAGTGAGATGGATCTGAATCCGGTACTCTCGCATCCCAAGGGTGCGGCGGTACTCGACGCGCGTATCGTGATTGACGCCGCTGCACCAATTGCCGATTCCCGCTATCGCCACATGGCGATTTTTCCGTATCCGGTTGAGCTAGAGCACGATGTGAAGCTCAACGACGGCGCAGTGCTTCACGTGCGCGCCGTTCGCCCGGATGATGCGGATCGCGAACGCACGTTTGTGGCTGGGATGTCGGATGCGTCTCGCTATTCGCGCTTTTTGCACTCGGTAAACGCCCTATCCGACGAGATGATTGCGCGCTTCACACAACTCGATTACGACCGCGAAATGGCATTGATCGCACTGGCTCCCGCAACGGCGGACGAGGACGAGGACGAGGAGATGGCAGGCGTCGCCCGCTATTATCCGAACAGCGACCGCACCAGCGCAGAATTTGCAATCGCCATTGGCGATGCGTGGCAGGGGCGCGGTCTCGGTAACGCGTTGATGCGTGCGCTCATCACTAGCGCGCGTGCCGCAGGCTATGCCAACATGAGCAGCACCGTGCTGGAACAGAATGGTGCCATGTTGAAATTGGCGGCGGGGCTGGGATTCGTTATCCAGCCAAACGAAATCGAGGCGGATACGGCGACGATTTGTTTGAAACTGATCCTGTAAGCTTTTCGTTGAGTACTTAATGAAAGCAAAACGATAAAGTAAGCAACAAACCGATTTGGCAGGCATCAAAAAAGAGTAATTAAAACAACGCACGTTCACACTCTCAGGCAAAGCCGAAGTCGTCCGGCACAAGAAGGCCGCGAACCTCAGCTATGCCGCCCGCGGACAAGTTCAACACCCCGCCCACGCTAGTCAAGCAATGCGCGAAGCTATGTAAGGGGTCAGCTCACCACTGCCTCGGTGAGCCCCATTTCTGTAGTACCGAGTCGAACGACGCGTTGTTCGTCAGCGTGATCCTACAAGCCTTCCCAATTTGCGCCGACAACTTGATGAGCCGCCACGTGGAAAACTTCTACTCAAGATTGGGTCGGCAAATCAGACCCACCGTTCCCGCAATCATCCCCATCGCCTGAATCTGTTCCGGGTGATAAATAGAACGGCACAACCTTAAATTGGAAAGGGGTTCGTCATGGGCGTTTCAAAATTAACTGTTTTATTGTTGTCGATTGCTGCTGTCATGACTATCTCAGCCTGCGATAAACGAACCAAGTCTGGCGAAACCGTCGGGCAAAAAATCGATAAGGCGATCGACAAAACGAACGAAACGGCTGCAGCTGCCAGTGACAAAATCGGCGCACAAATGGACAAGACCGGCACGGCGATTTCAGGCGTGGCGTCGGCGGTTGCCGCTAATGCCAGTGCTACCAGCGCAAAGGCTGGTGAGGCAATTGCTGATGGCGCGATCTCCGCTTCGATCAATGCGGACTTACTAAAAGATCCAGAGTTAAGCGTCTTGAAAATCGATGTTGATGCCAAGCAAAGCGCGGTGGTTCTGAATGGTTTGACGCCATCGGAAGAAGCGCGTGTCCGCGCCGTCAAAATTGCATCCGCCGTTAAAGGCGTTACGCGAGTAGAAAACAATCTCAGTGTCAAAAAACCCTAGTTACCTATTAGCAGTTGTTCATCAATACCCAATTAACCGCTTCATCGAAAGGAAACAGTATGGATACCAGCAACCCAACATCAAATCTTGATCAGCTGCGCGCTAAGGCAGCTTCTTCTCTCGGTGCCGTCAAGCATGACGTTAACTCTGCAGCCCGTGATATTCGCGGCGCGGCGAGCCAAGCCACAGAGGCGGTTAAATCCGATGTGCAGGAATTGCTCGACTCGGCCAAAGCATCAGGCAAAGCTGAGCTCGCCGCTGCGGCAAATCGGCTATCTGCCTACGTTAGTTCAGTAGCCACTTCAGCGCTTAAGCCGATGCTGAATCTCACCAACAATCCCACGTCGAAATGCCAGCACGCAGACGACAAAGGTCACGCCCATGATGATGGTGACCCAAGAGCCGAGGCCGGAGAAGTAGTTCTCAATCGCGCCGATGGCAGCGGCACCAAGCACCGGGCCGAGGATGGTGCCAACGCCGCCGAGCAACGTCATCAACACTACCTCGCCGGACATTTGCCACGTCACGTCAGTCAGGCTGGCGAGGCCGAGTGCTAGGGACTTCAACGCACCGGCCATTCCCGCCAGTGCAGCGGAGATGACGAAAGCGACCAGTTTGTATTTATCTACGTCATAGCCTAGCGACAAGGCGCGTGGCTCATTTTCGCGGATGGATTTCAGCACTTGCCCGAACGGCGAGTGGATGGTGCGATAGATCAGCCAGAAACCGAAAATGAACACGGCCAGCACGAAGTAGTACATCACTCGGTCATCGGCCAAGCTGATGAGGCCGAATAGTTTGCCGCGCGGCACCTCTTGCAAGCCATCTTCAGCACCCGTGAACGGTGCCTGTACGCAGAGAAAATAAATCATTTGTGAGAGCGCCAAACTCACCATCGCGAAGTAGATGCCCTGGCGCCGCACCGCGAGCCAGCCGACCAGATAGCCGAGTACCGCAGCACTCGCGGTGCCGAGCAGAATGGAGAGTTCGGGCGTGAGACCCCAAGCCTTGGCAGCGTAACCGCAGATATAGGCGGCACCGCCAAAAAACATCGCGTGGCCAAACGACAGTAGCCCAGTGAAGCCCAGCAACAGGTTGAACGCGCAGGCGAACAGCGCGAAGCACAGCAGCTTCATGAGAAAAATGGGATAGCCGATGAACGGCGCGACGAGTGCCAGCAGCAGCAAAACGGCGTAGAGAATTTTGGTGGACTTAGTCATTATTTTTCTCGCCCGAATAGCCCGGCAGGACGGATGGTGAGCACGATGGCCATGATGATGAAGACGACCGTGGACGAAAGCTCTGGATAGAAAACTTTGACCAGACCTTCGATCAAGCCGAGCGCCAGACCAGTGACGATTGCGCCCAAGATCGAGCCCATCCCGCCGATGACGACGACCGCGAAGACGACGATGATGATGTTCGAGCCCATCAGCGGGCTGACCTGATAGACGGGTGCGGCGAGCACGCCCGCGAGCCCCGCAAGGCCAACACCGAATGCGTATGTGAGCGTCACCATTAGCGGCACGTTGATCCCGAAAGCCTGCACTAGCTTGGGGTTTTCGGTGCCGGCACGCAGGTACGCGCCGAGGCGGGTGCGCTCTATCACGAACCACGTCGCGAGGCAAACAGTCAGACAAGCGACCACGACCCACGCGCGATATTTCGGCAAATTCATGAAGCCTAGATCGAACGCGCCTTTAAATACTTCGGGCAAATCATAGGGCTGACCCGAGACGCCGTATTGGTCGCGGAAGATGCCCTCAATGATGAGTGCGAGGCCGAGCGTGAGCAGCAGGCCGTAGAGATGATCGAGCTGGTAGAGCCAGCGCAACATGGTTTTTTCGATGACCACACCGACCAGTGCGACGCCGATTGGCGCGAGCAGCAGCGACCACCAGTAATTGACGCCAAAATAATTCAGCAGCATCCACGAAAAAAACGCGCCCATCATGTAGAACGCGCCGTGGGCAAAATTCACCACGTTCAACATGCCGAAAATAACCGCGAGGCCGAGGGTGAGCATGGCGTAGAACGAGCCATTCACTAAGCCAATCATGAGCTGACCGAGTAGTGCTTGGGTAGGGACGCCGAAAATTTCTGTCATTGGAGTGAGGCGTTTTTCTTAACGTACGTTTGCGAGCAGAGCGGGCGACAACCCATAAATTGTCATTCTGAACCCAGCTCTATCGGGTGAAGAATCTGCTTTTTCGTTCGCAAGCAAGAAGCAGATTGTTTGGCAACTGCGTTCGACAACGGCGTTCGGCAACTGCGGCCTCAGAATGACAATGTTTTTACACTGCCACTCGTGAGACCGCCCTACTACATCGCTACATCTTTACTTTTTCAACGCTGGGCAACGCGTTGCGGCCAACGATTGAAACGCATCATCACCCTTCACGGTACCTTTGAGATTGTAGTAATCCCACGGCGCTTTGGATTCTGCTGGCTTCTTCACTTGGAACAAATACATATCGTGCACCATGCGGCCATCTTCACGAATCTTGCCGCCTTTGGCAAACATATCGTTGATTGGCGTTTCTTTCATCTTCTTCAATACGGTGGCGGTGTCATCCGTGCCGCTGGCCTGGACGGCGTTCAGGTAGTGCATGACCGATGAATAAACCGCCGCGTGGTTGGAGTTCGGCTTTTTCTTCATGCGCTCTTCGTAACGCTTCGCCCAAGCGCGGGTTTCAGCGTTCATGTCCCAGTACCAGCCTTCGGTCAAATAGAGACCCTGTGCGGTGTTCAAGCCAACCGCGTGCACATCCGTAATCAACATCAGCAATGCGGCCAAGTTCTGGTTTTTGGTGATGCCGAATTCAGACGCGGCCTTGATGCTGTTGACCGTGTCGCCACCTGCGTTGGCAAGGCCAACAATCTTCGCTTTGGATGTTTGCGCCTGCAACAGGAACGATGAGAAATCGCCCGTAGACAGTGGATGACGCACGGCGCCAAGCACCTTGCCGCCAGCGGCCTTGACCACATCGCCGGTGTCTTTTTCTAGCGAGTGACCGAACGCGTAATCAGCGGTCAGGAAAAACCAGCTATCGCCGCCGTCTTTCACGATCGCTTTGCCAACCACGTTGCCGAGTGCAATCGTGTCCATCAAATAGTGGATGCCGGAGCCGGGCGAGCAGTCTTCGTTGGTGATGCGCGATGACGCCGCACCCGTAACAACGGTGATCTTGTTTTTTGCTTTGCCGAGACCTTGCACCGCGAGTGCCACTGCGGAATTCAAATTCTCGAAGGTCGCGTCAACTTTGTCCACATCGAACCATTGCTGGGTGATGTTCTTAGCCACGTCGGCTTTGTTCTGGTGATCGGCGCTGACGATTTCGATGTTCTTGCCGAACATCTTGCCGCCGAAGTCTTCAATCGCCATCTTGGCGGCCGTCACCGCGCCAGGGCCGCCGTAGTCCGCATATACGCCGGACATATCCGACAGCACGGCGATCTTTACCACATCATCCGATGCCTTGCCCGCTTGCGCGAAGGCAGCACCTGCGCCACACGCGAGCGTGGCAGCGACCAAAGCGGTCAACAATTTACGTTTCATCATGTTTACTCCTCGTTGTCGAACCAAGGATTGCTTGGCTCATTCGTTAAAAAACTAAACCCCTAAAAATTCATGAAGCATGTCAGTTTTCGCGGCCAGTTCGTGCTTTTCTACCACCGCAGCAATCTTGCCATGTTCCATCACGTAATGTCGGTCAGCCAACGGCGCGGCGAAACGGAAATTTTGTTCCACCATGATGATCGTGAAGCCTTTGGCCTTCAACTGTCGGATAACGCGTCCCAACGTTTGCACGATGACCGGCGCGAGACCCTCGGTGATTTCATCGAGCAGCAAAATATCGGCACCGGTACGCAGGATGCGCGCCATCGCCAACATTTGCTGCTCCCCGCCGGAAAGCCGCGTGCCTTGGCTGTTTCGGCGTTCTTTGAGGTTAGGAAACATGGCATAAATCTCATCGACCGTCATGCCGTTTTTGCCGACGGTGGGCAACAACATTAAATTTTCTTCGCAGCTCAAACTGGAAAAAATGCCGCGCTCTTCTGGGCAGTAGCCAATGCCGAGGCGGGCAATTTTGTGCGAGGCGAGGCCAATTGCTTCTTGCCCGTTGATCTGGATCGAGCCCGTGCGTTTGCCCGTAAGCGCGAGAATCGCTTTCAGTGTGGTGGTGCGCCCTGCCCCGTTGCGCCCCAGCAGCGTAACCAATTCACCACGCTTCACGTCAAACGATACACCATGCAGGATGTGCGATTCGCCGTAGTAGGCATTGAGATCGGCGATATGCAGTGCCGTTGCGACCTCTGTTTTTGCCACCGCGTTCATGCCGCTTCCTCCTCAGAGCTGCCGACGTAAGCTTCGAGCACCAATGGATCCTTCGAGACCACTTCGTAGGGCCCCTCGGCCAATACGCTGCCGCGCGCCAACACCGTAATCATGTCCGACAAATTCGCGATCACGCTCATGTTATGTTCGACCATCAGCACGGTACGATTTTTCGCGACCTTGCGAATCAGCTCAACCACGCGACCAACATCCTCGTGTCCCATGCCCTGCGTGGGCTCATCGAGCAACATCAATTCAGGATCAACCGCGAGCGTGGTCGCGATCTCCAGTGCGCGCTTGCGGCCATACGGCAGTTCGACCGTCTGAGTGTCAGCGAATGATTCGAGATCGACCTCAGTCAACAACTCCATCGCGCGATCATTCAAATGCGTCAACGTGTTTTCAGATTTCCAGAAATGGAAGCTAGTGCCAAGCTTGCGTTGCAGCGCCACGCGCACGTTTTCCATCACCGTGAGGTGTGGGAACACGGCGGAAATTTGGAATGAGCGAATCACCCCGCGCCGGGCAATCTCAGCAGGCTTTTCGCGGGTGATATCTTCGCCGTTGTAAATAATGCTACCGGCAGTCGGCGGCAAAAATTTCGTGAGCAGATTAAAAACCGTGGTCTTACCCGCGCCATTGGGGCCGATCAGCGCGTGGATGCTGCCGCGCTTGACTTGAATGCTCACCTTGTCCACGGCCGTAAAGCCACGGAATTCTTTGGTGAGATTACGCGTTTCGAGAATGATGTCCGTCGCCATGGCGCAGCTTTTTTTCTTGCAAAGAGGATGGCAGTGTAGCACCGGCAACGCGGTGCGTCGCTTTACAAATTTGAACGCATTTTTTCTGTAGAGTATGAATCCGTGAATGTGGTCAATCGGCCACGATGCCGGTCGCCGCCACGATCTTGCGCCACTTCGCTAACTCTGTCTCGACGCGTTTTTTTAGTTCAGCCGGCGTACTGGTCTCCACGTCACCACCCTGCTGGGCAATCTTGGCCGCAACCTCCGGCGTTTTCAGCGCACGATTCAATTCTTCGTTGAGTTTATCGATCACGGCCTTCGGCGTTTTCGCCGGTGCAAACAGGCCGTACCATTGCGTCACATCGACATCAATTCCCTGCTCGCGCAGCGTCGGCACGTCCTTCATCACTGAGGAGCGCTTGCCGCCAACAATGCCCAATGGCACCAACGCACCCGCCTTCACCTGCGGCGATGCGGTAAAGAGGCTCGGAAACATCACCTGCGTGGTGCCGCCGATGGTATCCATCATCGCGGGCCCTGAGCCTTTGTACGGGATATGGGTGAGTTCCGTGCCAGTCGCCTGCTTGAACAGTTCAGCCGCCAGATGGGGCGCGGTGCCATTGCCCGCCGACGCGTAGTTGAGGATGCCGGGTTTTGACTTGGCGAGTTTGACGAACTCTTTCGCGTTGGTGATTTTCAACGATGGGTGCGCCACCATCAGGGTCGGCGATTCGGCCACGAGGCCAATCGGCTCGAAATCGGTGATCGGGTCATAGCGCAATTTTTGCAACGCGGGGTTGATCGCGTGTGTGGCGGTATAGCCAAACAGGATGGTGTGCCCGTCCGCCGGGGCTCGCGCGACGAATTCGCTTGCAATCGCGCCATTGCCGCCGGGTTTGTTATCCACAATCACGGTCTGCCCCAGCGAAACCGACATCCGTTGCGCAATGATGCGCGCCATCGAATCGTTGCCGCCGCCGGGCGCGGTCGGGACGATGATGGTGACGGGTTTGGTGGGGAAGGCGCTGGCAATGGTGGCAACGGCGGTGAGTGCGAGTGCGGCCAGAATTCTAAATTTCATTTCAGGTCTCCAATGGATTCGGGCAAATACAGCGTGCCCGTCATGATTTTTCTAGCCGTGCGCACCAGCGAGGCGCGCACGACTTTTAGTGATTCACCAGCCTCTTCACAAGCCAACGCAATATCAATCCGTCCCGACGGGTGCAACACCCCCACCGAATGCTGCCCGGCTGCCAACGCCGGGGCGAACCGATTAGCCACCGTTCCGGCGGTCACAAACGCGGTTGCCACCGCCACCGCACCGGTCGCCGCGTGCGATTGATGGCACTGATGCGGCGTGAAATAACGCGAGCGAACCGACATCGCATCGACAGTACGCGACAACAAAATGGGTTTCGGCAGCACGCTGTGTGAAACGTCACCAAAGCCCATTAGTTGACCCGCTCGCAAGCGAATCGCTTCGATCCGTGCAAGCAATGGCCGATTGGCGTCCAGCTCGGCAGGCGTTTCGTCACCGCGTACGCCAAGGTCGGTAGCCGCCATGATGATCACCGTTTGCCCCGCGACGAGACAAGTCACATCCACGCCGTCGATGCGATCCATCGCGCCACCCGTCGGTAGCAAGCTCTCGGCCGAAGCGCCTTCAAAATTGAGCAACACTGGTGCCGCTGTACCATCCACGCCGTCAATTCTGGCGTCCCCCGCATAGGTCACGCGCCCACTCGGTGTTTGCACAATCACGTCGATGATCGATGCGGTATTGACGTTGTACACCCGCACCTGCGTGCTGCCGTCCTGTGCTACCACCATGCCCTGCTCGATGGCGAACGGCACGGCAGCAGAAAGCATATTGCCGCAATTGGGGCGGTAGTCGACCAGCGCCCTATCAATCGACACCTGCCCAAATAGGTAGTCAATATCGCAGCCTGGTCGGGTAGACGCCGAGACAATCGCGACCTTGCTGGTCAACGTATTGCCGCCGCCTAGGCCATCAACTTGTAGCGGGTGCGGCGAGCCCATCGCCGCTAGCAGCAATTGATCGCGCGCCGCGCCTTCCGGCAGCCAGTCGCTCCTGAACACCGGGCCACGCGAGGTGCCGCCGCGCATGAATACGCATGGGATTTCATTTTTCATGCACGCATTTTGCGGTGCAATCGGCAATCCGTAAAGGGCGCATTACCTTGGTCAAGCTAAACCCGACAAACCGTTTCGACCCCATTTCCGCCATGAAAACCCGGCAAAATACGAACACCTGATGGACTTTATTTTCTTGACTCAGGTAAACTGATTCCGCTTTCAAACATTAGATAGTGAGCGGATTTTTTTGCGAGAAGATTGTGCGCTCGCAGCATTTTCTGCAATCACCGACTTTTTCACAAATCCGAGGAGTAGCACTCTATGAAGTTTGCCAAAATATCCACACTGGCCGTCGGTATCATCGCCGCCGGTGCCATCGCCGCACCCGCATTTGCCCAGAACGACACGCTGAAGAAAATCAAGGAATCCGGCACCATCACTGTCGGCCACCGCGATGCGTCGATTCCCTTCTCTTACCTGGACGACCAGCAAAAACCCATCGGCTATGCGATGGATCTGTGCGCCGGCATCGTCGAAGGCGTCAAAGCCGAATTGAAAATGCCGAACTTGAAAGTCGTGCTGCAGCCCGTCACCTCGGCGACCCGCATCCCGCTGATGGCGAACGGCACGATTGACCTTGAGTGTGGCTCCACTACCAACAATCTGGATCGCCAAAAGCAAGTGTCATTCACCATGACCCACTTCGTGACGGCCAATCGTTTTGTCTCGAAAAAAGCCGATGGCCTCAAAACCTTGGCTGACCTGAAGGGCAAGACTGTTGTTTCGACTTCGGGCACCACCAACATCAAGCAAGTCAATGAACTCAACGCCTCCAAGAACCTCGGCCTGACCGTGTTGGCCGCCAAAGATCACGCTGAATCGTTCCTAATGGTCGAAACCGGCCGTGCAGCGGCGTTCTTCATGGACGACATCTTGCTCGCGAGCTTGGCTGCCTCGAACGCCAAGCCAGCCGACTACGTGATCTCGTCGGAAGCGTATTCGGTTGAGCCCTACGGCATCATGTTGCGCAAGGATGACCCTGCTTACAAAAAGGTCGTCGATGCGGCAATGAGCAAGATGTTCGCTAACGGCGACGCCGGCAAGATCTACGCAAAATGGTTCCAAGCTGCGATTCCACCAAAAGGCATCAACCTGAACCTGCCAATGGGCGAGGCGATGAAAAAAGTTGCCGCCAAGCCGACCGATTCGGGCGATCCAGCCGCGTATCAGTAAGCAAGTTGTTGTGAACAAAAAGGGGCCTCGGCCCCTTTTTTGTATAGTTGGCGATGTAACCCGACCCACCGACAAGAAAAGCGCGCCATGAACTACAACTGGAACTGGGGCATCTTTTGGGAAATGGCCCCGGAAGGTACCGGCAACTATCTCAGCACCTTGCTGAGTGGCTTGAAATTCACGCTAGCCACGGCACTCACCGCTTGGATATTCGCGCTGCTCCTTGGTGTGTTCGTCGGCACCATTCGCACCACGCCAATCAAATGGGCGGTGCGGCTAGGCGACGCTTATGTCGAGTTGTTTCGCAATATCCCGCTGTTGATTCAGATGTTCCTGTGGTTTTTTGTATTGCCCGAATTGCTGCCAACCAGCATTGGCGATTGGTTAAAACAGTTACCGAATTCGTCGTTTTGGACAGCGGTGGTCGCACTCTCCTTCTTCACCTCCGCGCGCGTCGCCGAGCAAATAAAGGCAGGCATCAATTCGCTCTCCGTGGGGCAGCGCAACGCCGCCAAAGCGCTTGGCCTCACGCAGCCACAGACCTACCGCTACGTGTTGCTGCCGATGGCGTTTCGCATTGTCTTGCCGCCGCTGACTTCCGAATTCATGAACATCATCAAGAATAGTGCCGTAGCGCTCACCATCGGCTTGATGGAACTCACGGGTCGCGCACGCTCGATGCAAGAGTTCAGCTTTCAGGTGTTCGAGGCATTCACCGCCGCGACCCTCATCTACCTCGCCGTGAACCTAGTCGTGGTGCTACTCATGCGCACCATCGAACGCAAGGTCGCGGTGCCAGGCTTTGTCGGCCCTGCGGCTTCTGGCGCGCACTGAGGCGACCATCATGAATTTCGATTTTGATGTTATCGCACGTAGCTGGGAAGTGCTGATTTTCAAAGGCTTGGCATTCACCTTGCAAGTCACCGTCATGTCGATGATCGGTGGGATTATTTTCGGCACCACGCTGGCGATGATGCGCTTGTCGTCGCACAAATTTCTGTCGTGGCCAGCTGCCGCCTACGTCAATATCCTGCGTTCGATTCCGCTGGTGCTGGTGATTTTTTGGTTCTACTTTTTGGTGCCCTACATCGGCGCGTGGATCGTTGGCTCGCCCACACCGATCAAGGTCGGTGCGTTTGCCTCGGCACTCATCACCTTCATCATGTTTGAAGCGTGTTTCTACTGTGAAATTATGCGCGCCGGCATTCAGAGCATCCCGCGCGGGCAAGTGAACGCGGGCTACGCGCTGGGGCTGAATTACTGGCAAATGATGGGGCACATCGTGTTGCCGCAAGCGTTCCGCAACATGGTGCCAATACTTCTCACGCAGACCATCATCTTGTTTCAGGACGTGTCGCTGGTCTACATTATTTCCCTGCCTGATTTCGTCACCATCGCCAGCAAAATCGCGCAACGCGATGGCCGTTTAATTGAGATGTACACCTTCGTTGCCATCGTCTATTTCATCATTTGCTTCGCGCTATCCGTGTTGGTGAAGCGCCTGCAGCACCGCATTGCAATTGTTCGTTAGTCTGTGTTCGTTAGCCATTTTCCGAGACCCAACATGCCCATGATTCAAATCGAAAACGTCAGCAAATGGTACGGCCAAGTGCAGGTGTTGCAAGACTGCACCACTAAGGTCGATAAGGGCGAAGTCGTCGTCGTCTGCGGGCCGTCAGGGTCGGGCAAATCCACGTTGATTAAGGCCGTCAACGCGCTGGAGCCGGTACAAAAAGGCACGATCATCGTCGATGGCGTGACTGTGACCGACCCGAAAACCGACCTCGCCAAACTGCGTTCGCGTATCGGCATGGTATTCCAAAATTTTGAATTGTTCCCCCATCTTTCCATCACCAAAAACCTCACGCTCGCGCAGGTAAAGGTGCTCAATCGCAGCCCTGACGAGGCGAATGAGCGCGGCATGAAATTGCTGGATCGCGTCGGGCTGCTCGCGCACAAAGACAAGTTCCCCGGGCAGCTTTCCGGTGGCCAGCAGCAGCGCGTCGCGATTGCACGCGCGTTGTCGATGGACCCAATCGCGATGCTGTTCGACGAACCTACCTCCGCACTCGATCCGGAAATGATCAACGAGGTGTTAGACGTGATGGTCGAGCTCGCCAAAGAAGGCATGACCATGATGTGCGTGACCCACGAAATGGGCTTTGCGAAGAAAGTCGCCAACCGTGTCATCTTCATGGAAAAAGGCGGCACGATTTTGGAAGACTGCACCAAAGACGAATTCTTCGGCAGCCCACGCAAACAGCGCACGCAAGATTTCCTCTCGAAGATTTTGCACAACTAACGAGCGGTGTTATTGCCACAAACCCGCCGGCCACAAACACGCCCATAATGCGTACATGAAAATACTTCTTGTTGTGCTCGTCGTTGTGTCGGGATTGGTTTATGCGGTGTGGCAGTTCGTGCGTCCGCCAGATCTGGCCGCAGTCGTTGCGCAGGCCAATGCAGCGGCGGCAACAACCGTAGCGCCGAGCGCCGTTCCCAGCGGCGCATCCACCATCACCCCCGCTCCCACCGCGCCGGTTGCCGCCCCCACAGTCACGCGTCGCGCTACCACCGCGCCAGTAGTCGTTGCCTTGAAAAGCGCGCTGGCTGCGGAGTTTGAGAAGGCGAAGGATCTTAAGCCGTTCTATGATCGCTACGCTGCGAACCCCGACACTGCCACGCCTGAACTAAAATATTTCGCCGCCACCGCCATCGAAACTTGCGCTGGCCGCACGCGCGGATTCGGTGGCCGCCCGGGTGGCCCCGGTGGTGGGTTTGCCGGTGGACCCGGTGCCGGCGGTGCTGCCGCCACCGAAACCGAACGTGCCAAGTTCCAAGCACGGCTCAAAGAAAACGATCCCATCAACGATCAACGCGTCGCCGCATTCGAGCGCGTCAATCAACTCTGCGAGGGCTTCCAGTCGTTGAATTTGACCAATGCCGATGCGACCAAGCTGTTCCGTGAAGCTGCCGCCGGTGGCAACCCCGGCGCGCGTGTCGTGGTCGCCGCTGAAGACTACCGCGAGCAGACGCGGCAGGCACGCGGCGTCGAAGAACGCCGCTTATCGGAAGATCAGTTAGCCACGCTGCGCGACAGCCTCGCCAGTGGCGACCCATTCGCGATCCAGCGCGCCGGCGCACTGCTCAACTGGCAATCTACCCAGCTTGCGGAGCGCCGCGTCGGCCCCGGCGGCGACGCATTCAATCCGCGCGACTTCGCCCCGGCGTGGACGCTCGCCGCCTGTGATCGCGGTGCCAATTGCGGTGCCGATGCGGCTCGCGTCCTTACCGGCTGCGCGCAACAAGGTGCGTGCGGATACACCAATCTGGAAACCTACATGCAGTACAACGAACTCGCGCCCAACGTCTACGCCAACGCGCAGCAATATCGCGCCATGATTGCAGAAGCGATCACGCAAGGCCGTTGGGATTGGCTCGGTATTCAGGCGGGTGCTGGCCGCACTGTGCCCATTCCGCCACCGGAAACGCGCACCCCTGCAAAGCCCGGAAGCCCCGCCCAGCCTGCCGTTCCACGCAAACCGGGTTGATGGCCCACATGCCAGATTGGTTCAAGCGCGACGGCGCAACTCTATTCGTACGCGTGCACGCGCAGCCCGGCGCGCGCTTGAGTAAAGACGGCACGATCATTCAAGGTTTGCATGGCGACGCACTCAAAATTCGCGTCGCCGCCCTCCCCGTCGATGGCCGCGCGAATGAAGAATTGATTCGCTTCCTTGCCGAAAAATTTGTCGTGCCTGCCAATCAGGTCACGTTGCTCAACGGCGGCTCATCGCGCTTGAAACGGTTTCAAATTGTGGCCAGTAGAGTCAATCCAATCAGCCTGTTGGAGCCTGTGAAAGCCTAGCCATGCCCACCATCGAAATCAAACACCCGTTGGTCAAACACAAAATTGGTTTGCTGCGCAAAGCCGACATCAGCACCAAAAGTTTTCGTGAACTCACGGCCGAAATTGGTCGCTTGCTGGCGTATGAAGCATGTGCCGATTTCGCGCTCGAAACGGTCACGATCCAAGGTTGGAATGGCTCGGTTGAGATTCAGCAAATCGAAGGCAAGAAAGTCACGCTCGTGCCGATTTTGCGGGCGGGCCTAGGCATGTTGGAAGGCGTGTTGGACGTTATTCCTAACGCCAAAGTGAGCATGGTCGGCATCGCCCGTAATCACGAAACCCTACAGCCAGAGCCGTATTTAGAGCGGTTCGTTGGCCACCTTGATGCGCGCATGGCCCTCATTCTCGATCCCATGCTCGCCACCGGCGGCTCACTCTGCGCCACCATCGACATGCTGAAAAAAAATGGCGCGAAACACATTCGCGCGCTGGTGTTGGTGGCGGCGCCTGAAGGCATTGCGCGTTTGCAGGCATCCCACCCCGACGTGCAAATTTACACCGCTGCGATTGACAGCCACTTGAATGAAGTGGGCTACATTATTCCGGGCTTGGGCGACGCCGGGGACAAGATTTTTGGCACGAAATAAGCGGGCGCGGCACTGCTGGTTTGGCGACCAAAAAGTACCCGGCCCAACACCATTCCTAGCGTGGCCAAACGCTTACGCTTCGATAGGCTGGAGCAGACCGAGAGACCCCGATGCGAGTGTCTCTGCGGCAGCAGCACGGGCGTTGCGGAACGCGCTGAATTGCGCGCGCTCGGAGAGGTACTTATCCAAGCCCGCTTCGCCGTGAATAACAATAAGCTCGCGCACCATCGCAACGAACTCTCGCGACAACTCGGTGCTGAATTGCTGACGCGGCGTTTCGCCTAGGGCGCGAGGGCCGTTGCCTGAGAGTCTCTGGATTTCTTCGAACGTGTTCTCGATTGTCCATGCTTTTTTGTAGCAGCGCGCGTGCGTGAGTGCGTCGAACACATCGGCGAGCGCCGAGAATTGTGCGGGAAGCGGAATCGCGTTACCACTTAGATGCCGCGGATAGCCGCTGCCATCCCACCACTCATGGTGATGCAAGGCAATCAAGCTCGCCATTTCCATCAATTCACCCGAGCGCGTCGCCAAAATTTTGAACCCTGCTTCGGCGTGCTCCTTGATGATCGCGAACTCGCCGTCGGTCAATTTACTTGTCTTGTTCAGGATTTCTGGCGGCGTCGTGATCTTGCCGATGTCGTGCAAGCGCGCTGCGATGTCGATCGACTCCACCTGAGCAGCATTCATCCCCATCCGTTTCGCCATGAGACCCGCCAGCCGTCCAACCCGAAACGCGTGTTCGCCAGTCGCGTCGTCATTCAACTCGCCAATAATCGCGAGTTCTTCGAGACGTTCGCGTACGGCATTGTCTGTAGTAGCAGCCGGGTTGTCGCGTTCGGCATCCTCCAGAATATGCAATTGAGAGACGACGCCGTTCAGCTTGTGTGTCTTCCACTCGTCTCGGTATTGATGGCTCAGCGCTTCGGCTTCTTTGTGCCGACCAGCGCGTTCAAGAACATAGAGTCGGGCGACGTAGAGATCGAATAAAAGCGTTTTGTCGCCGGAGAATTCGGAGAGCAAGCGTCGCGTAGTCCGATCCGCTGCGTCGAGTTCACCCACGCTTGCGTCAACCATGGCGTTGGCGACCCCGGAAAGCACGGCCGCCTCGGCGCCAGCACAGTGTGAGGCATCATCGGCAGCGGCAAGTGCGGCAACTCGAGCTTCCGCATGCTCCTGGAGACGTAGGGCAATGACGGTGTACGTGTGGTGAAATCGCACTCGCATCAGATAGTCCAACGTGCTTCGCGGTGGACGCATTTGCCCTACTGCATCTCTGATCAAATTTAGCGCTTCCTCGTGACGACCAAGGGCTTGACAGGCGCGTGCAATGAGCTGGCTGGCACTAACCACCGTGTTCTGCGCGATTTCTGTGGGTTCTGTTGACACCAGTGCGATTGCCCTTCGCGCAAATTTGATGCAGTCGTCGCTCAGACCCATCATGTTGGCCAAGTTGGCCATACCCGCCCACGAGGTTGCTTCGTCTTGCTGGTTACCCATCCGTCGCGAAATGCCGATGGCCCGGATGAAGTACTCCGTTGCCACGACATGTTGCCCTAAGTCTTTATGGAAAATACCCATGAAGTTACACAAAAATCGCTCTTGGCCGATCAACTTTGCGTTTGCCGCCAAGACGAGCGCACGTTCACCGATTGAGATCGCCAACCTGCGATCACGCGAGGCGTAAAGATGACGCATGCACGCTATCTGCGCCTCGATCAGCACCGACGGATCCGGCGCTGGGAGGTCCTCATTCATCACGTGGGCAGCAAGTTGAGAAAACCACGTCTCATTGTCTGCCCTGCTTTTTACCAGCCGCGTCCTAGCCTCTGTTTCGATAGCCTTGAGATCTTGGTTTACTAACGAACCCAACATTTTCTAGCTCCGTTTAGGTTTTGCTTCCATACGAGCGCACATCAAAATGTTACCACGCTGACACAATTTCTCCGATATTACATTTTAGGGGTTAGCCCTATGGAAAATAACACTGAAGTCAGATAGTTTAAAAAAGAAGTCGGAATTCACAACATTTAACAACTTTACGGATTTCAATTTTGTCCAATTTGTGCTTCACAACTGACGGATTTTGATGGGTACTTGATCTACGGCAATACCGGCAAACATTCAATTCACTTTCCCCTGGAGAAAACATGAACGCACTCAACACCCAAGCCATTGAAGTCGCTACAGCCCAAGCCAGCGATGCCCCCGTTGTTGCCCTCGATGCCCTCGATTTGACGGCGAT
>JAYTVA010000118.1:0-13014 GCA_043744255.1 Burkholderiales bacterium
GGCCAAAGAAAAGACTCGGCGGTCAGGAACCGCCGCGCCAGAATCGGCCCATGAAATCGGCGACGCGCTCCACGTCGGTGAAGAAGGTCGCGGCGGAAATTTTTCCGCGACTCGGATTGAAGGCGACGAATCCCGGCGTGTTCGCCGGCGAATGGTTCGGCTCCGGGCACGTGCTCGAGAAGCGCTCGCCGATCGACGGCAGCGTGCTCGCGCGCGTGAGTACGGCGACCCACGCGGACCTCGGCCGGGCGATTGGCGCGGCGGAGCGCGCGGCCCGCGCGTGGCGCGACGTGCCGGCGCCGAAACGCGGGGAGTTCGTCCGGCGCCTCGGCGAAGCGCTGCGCCTGCACCAGCGCGACTTCGGCCGGCTGGTGACGCTCGAGACGGGGAAGATTCTCGCCGAGGGTGCCGGCGAAGTGCAGGAGATGATCGACATCTGCGATTTTGCGGTGGGTCTCTCGCGACAGTTGTACGGTTTGACGATTGCCTCCGAGCGCGCAAATCATCGGATGATGGAGCAGTGGCATCCGCTTGGGGTCGTTGGCATCATCAGCGCATTTAATTTTCCCGTGGCAGTGTGGGCGTGGAACGCCGCGCTGGCGCTGGTTTGCGGCAATTCTTGCGTTTGGAAGCCGTCGGAAAAAACACCGTTGACCGCACTGGCCACGCAGGCTTTGTTTGATCGTGCATTGAAGAAATATCGAGATGCGGGCTTCGCGGCTCCCGAGCATCTTTCGCAAGTGATCGTCGGTGCCGCTGACGTGGGTGATGCGCTGGTCAGCGATAGCCGCGTAGCGCTCATTTCTGCGACCGGCTCCACCCGCATGGGGCGTGCGGTGGGTGTTCGGGCAGCGGAACGCTTCGCCAAAACCTTGCTGGAACTCGGCGGCAACAACGCGATGATCGTGGCACCGACCGCCGACTTGAATCTCGCGTTGCGCGCGATTTTGTTTTCAGGGGTGGGCACGGCGGGACAGCGTTGCACTTCGCTACGCCGCTTGTTTTTGCACTCGTCGATTTACGATGCTTTGTTGCCAAAGCTAAAGCAAGCATACGCATCAGTTTCCATCGGCAATCCGCTGGAAACCGGCGTCCTGATTGGGCCTTTGATTGATGAGGCGGCATTTAACGGCATGCAAGAAGCGCTCAACCGCGCGCGCAGCGATGGTGGGGTAGTGGTGGGCGGCGAGCGTGTGAATGCGGCTACGTATTCACAAGCGTTCTACGTCAATCCCGCGTTGGTGGAAATGAAATCACAGACCGACGTGGTTAGACACGAAACGTTTGCGCCGATTTTGTATGTGTTCCGCTACGATAATTTTGACGCGGCGGTGGCGATGCAGAACGCGGTGCCGCAGGGTTTGTCGTCGAGCGTATTTACCAACGATGTATGCGAAGCCGAAAAATTTATGGCGGCATCGGGCAGTGATTGCGGCATTGCGAACGTGAATATCGGTCCATCTGGCGCTGAAATCGGTGGCGCGTTTGGCGGTGAAAAAGAAACCGGCGGCGGACGCGAATCGGGGTCAGATGCGTGGAGAGCCTACATGCGCCGCACCACCAATACGATTAACTACGGTAGGGATTTGCCGCTTGCGCAAGGCATCAAGTTCGACCTGTAAGTTAGCGGGGCACAAGCCGCGTCAACTCAGCGCCGATGGCGTGCGCAAATTCCACGCCCTCAACCTGCCCAAGTGCTTCGACCATAAAGTGTTCGATGTCGCGTAATTTCATGCGCAGCTCAATGGCGGTGGCGCAGCTCTCGACTTCGGCGGCAACGATTTCGGCGAATGGTCCGAGTCGGGAATTGCAATCCCCGATGATTTTTTGTCGGATCGCCGGAAAGTGTTTGGGGTCGTTGGCAATCGCGACGCGAACCACGCGATTGCTGGGCAATTCCTGCGCGGAGGCAAGTGCAACGAAGCCGCCGTCGTGTAGTCGCTTGATGGCCTGCTCGGCCTCGCCGGGACGCATGCTGACGGACAGCTCGGTGACATCGCGCGAGCCGTCGCACAGAATGAGCGCGAGACGATAGCGTTGCTCAAGCGCGCCTGACCGGCGTTTGATTTCGTTAGAGCCTTTGTCAGTACGGCGAAAAATGGCGGCGGGATCGAGCATGGTGGCGGCTATATTTTCTGTGCGAGCGCGGCGGCTGCACCCGTGTAGGTCGCAGGCGTCAAGTCATGCAGGGTTCTCTTGTCGGCGTCCGAGATCGGCAGCGTGTTCACAAACGCTTGCATGGCTTCGCGCGTCAGGCCACCTTTACCGCGCGTGAGATCTTTCAGTTGTTCGTACGCGTCCGCGATGTGATATTTACGCATCACCGTTTGAATCGGCTCAGCGAGCACGTCCCAGTTTGCATCTAGGTCTTCGGCCAAACGCGCGTGATTGACTTCGAGTTTATCGAGGCCACGCGCCAGCGATTCGTAGGCAAGTACCGAGTAGCCAAACGCCACGCCCATGTTGCGCAATACGGTGGAGTCGGTGAGGTCGCGCTGCATGCGTGAGATTGGAAGCTTCTCGGCGACGTGGCGCAACACCGCATTTGCGAGCCCCAGATTGCCTTCCGAGTTTTCGAAATCAATCGGATTGACTTTGTGCGGCATGGTCGATGAGCCAATCTCGCCAGCCTTTACGCGCTGTTTGAAGTAGCCGAGCGACACGTAGCCCCAAATATCGCGATCCAAATCAATCAAGATGGTGTTGCAGCGCGCGACGGCGTCAAATAATTCGGCCATGTAGTCGTGCGGCTCAATTTGAATCGTGTACGGGTTGAACGTGATGCCTAAACCTTCAACGAATTTTTGCGCAAATGCCGCCCATGCAAAATCGGGATACGCGGAAAGGTGCGCGTTGTAATTGCCGACTGCGCCGTTGATTTTGCCAAGCACTTCTACTGCTGCAATGGCTCGTTGCGCGCGCATCAAGCGATACGCTACGTTCGCCATTTCTTTGCCGAGTGTCGTCGGGGTCGCGGGCTGCCCATGTGTGTGCGCGAGCATCGACACGTTGGCATGTGCATGCGCGAGTGCAGTGAGTCTGGTTTCAATCGCCTTGAGAACAGGCAGCAATACCGCTTCGCGCGCGGCCTTGAGCATCAGCGCGTGCGAGAGGTTGTTGATGTCTTCCGAGGTGCAGGCAAAATGGATGAAGGCTTTGACGCTATCGACTTCTGCGTTGGCGGCGAAGGTTTGGCGTAGCCAGTATTCGACCGCTTTGACATCGTGATTGGTGGTGGCTTCGATTGCTTTTACGCGCTCAGCATCGGCGGGCGAGAAAGCGACAACGCGCGCGCGCAATGCGGCAACGGTCGCGGCAGAAAACTTTTTGCATTCGGCAATACCCGCCTCAAGCGACAGTGCGATCAGCCATTCCACCTCGACGTGAATGCGATATTTGATGAGCGCAAATTCGCTGAAAAAATCGCGGAGCGCCGCGACTTTTTTTTCGTATCGGCCATCAAGCGGGCCGAGCGCGGTGACGGGAGAGAGTGGCAACATGCAGAAAAATGGGCAAATTAAGTGTTGTTGTTTGGCGGGCAGCTTAGGTGAACGGTGTACAAATGTTCGACAAACGTGTGCGAATAAAAAATTTTATCACGTCACGTCGTTTGACTCGTGAATATGCGCCTGACGCGAGGTTGATGACGGAGGCGAATGGTATAATTTGTCGGTCTTGATGGCGCAATTTGCGCACGCTTCAAGTTGGCAAACGACCCGGAAATGTTATGAAATTGCACGGCACCTACACCAGTCCCTACGCGCGCAAGATTCGCGTGGTGATGGCCGAAAAACGGATCGACTGCGATTTTGTGGAAGACAACGTCTGGAGCCCAGACACCAAGATCACGCTCTACAATCCGCTCACTAAAATTCCGGTGTTGGTGTTGGATGACGGCATGGCGCTCTATGATTCGCGCGTGATTGCTGAGTACTTGGATGGCGTCACACCAGTATCCCGCTTGATTCCCGATGGCGGTCGTGAACGCGCGTTGGTGAAGCGTTGGGAAGCGCTCGGCGATGGCATCGCTGATGCGGGCATCAGTCTGTTCCTTGAGCGCAAACGCGCACCCGAACAGCAGGGCAAAGACTGGATTACCCGCCAAATCGGCAAAGTGGAAAGCGGCATCGCTGCGGCGGCGCGTGAGTTGGGTGAGCGCAAATTTTGTCACGGCGAAAATATCACGTTGGGCGATATTGCCTTGGCGTGCGCCTTGTTGTGGCTAGAGTTTCGGCTGCCAGAAATCAAATGGCGCGAGACTTATCCCAACCTGAAAGCGTGGACGGAGCGTGTCGAAGCGCGCGCATCGTTTGCTGAAACCAAGCCGCCCAAAGTTTGATTCAACTACAGGCGCTGCGAAATAACGCCGCCGCCTAAACAGACTTCCCCGCTGTACAACACCGCTGATTGCCCCGGCGTCACTGCCCATTGCGGCTGCTCGAAATCGAGCTCGAACATCGTGTCGCTTTCAACGCGGACAGTACACGCAGCGTCGGTCTGCCGATAACGCGTTTTTGCGCCGAGTGGAGTAACGCCATGCGGCGCGACGCCTGCGATCCATGAAGCATCCTCGGCACGCAATTTTTTGTTGAGCAAATGCGCGTGGTCGTGGCCTTGCACCACGATCAACTCATTTTGTTCCATCCGTTTGTCGGCAACGAACCACGGCTCGCCATCGCCTGTTTTGGTGCCGCCAATCCCTAGGCCCTGCCGCTGGCCAATGGTGTAGTACATCAAGCCCTGATGCTCACCAATACGTTTGCCGTCGGGCGTGCGCATCACGCCTGGCGCACGCGGCAGGTAGCGTTCCAGAAATTCACGAAACGGGCGTTCGCCGATAAAACAAATCCCAGTGGAGTCTTTTTTGGCAGCGTTGGGCAGCCCCGCTTTCGCGGCGATTTCACGCACCGCAGATTTTTGCAATTCGCCGACCGGAAACATCGCTTTGGACAACTGCGCTTGCGAGAGGCGATGCAAAAAATAGCTTTGGTCTTTGCCCGCATCCAGCCCTTTGAGTAAGGCAAATTGGCCGTCTTGCTCGCGCACGCGTGCGTAGTGCCCGGTGGCAATGCGCGATGCGCCAAGCTTGAGCGCGTGATCGAGAAACGCCTTGAATTTAATTTCCGCGTTGCACAACACGTCCGGATTCGGCGTGCGGCCAGCGGAGTATTCACGCAGAAATTCAGCAAACACGCGATCCTTATATTCGGCGGCGAAATTCACCGCTTCGAGCTCGATGCCAATCACGTCCGCAGCAGCGGCGGCGTCGATGAAGTCTTGCCGCGTTGAGCAATATTTGTCATTGTCGTCGTCTTCCCAATTTTTCATGAATAGGCCGATCACGTCGTAACCCTGCTGCTTGAGCAAGAGGGCAGTAACGGCCGAATCAACGCCGCCAGAGAGGCCAACCACGACTTTATTTGCAGACATGCTGGAAGGTAGCGAGAGGTGAGACCATCATTTTACGGCGTGGCGGCATCACTCCAACGCACGCCGCACAAAACACAAAGGGCGGAACCGAAGTTCCGCCCTTTGTGAGGTGCTTGGTAACGACGCGGCTCGATGACGAGCCGCAATCAATTACTTAGGCTGAGCAGCGGCTGCAGCAGCGTCTTTCTTAGCTTTTTTCTTAGCTTTTTTCTTGTCAGCTTTGGAAGCTTTGTCAGCTTTCATGTCGTCTTTCTTGGCTTCTGCCTTAGCAGGAGCAGGAGCAGCAGCAGCTTTAGCAGGTGCGGCAGCGGCGGCTGCTGCTGCTGGGGCAGCAGCAGCTTTAGCGGCTGGAGCAGCAGCAGGAGCTTGAGCAGCAGCGTTCAAGGCAACAGCAGCGAAGAGAGCGGCAACAACGGTAGAAATGGTTTTCATTTAATTTCCTTTTGAGTGAGTGAGTTACTAGCTAGTTAAACAATCGAGACAGAATTTCTCCTGTCCCGGTCATTAACGCGAGCGATTATAGTCGGTTGACGATGGAAATGGCACTTTTTTGCGCGGTTCGGTAGCGTGGTTCCAAGCTGTTAACTTTCGACCCGCGCCCACGTGCCCGGCGCGATGCCGTCTACCCGCCACGGCCCCACAGCGACCCGCACTAGCCGTAGTGTCGGTAGCCCAACCTTCGCCGTCATCCGTCGCACCTGACGGTTCTTGCCCTCGCGGATGGTGATTTCCAGCCAACTGGTGGGGATGTTCTGGCGAAACCGCACGGGCGGGTTGCGCGGCCAGAGCGCTGGCACCTCGGGTAACTGCCTGGCCTCCGCCGAACCCGTTTTGAAATCGCCGAGATCCAGCCCGCCACGCAGTCGCGCCAGCGCGTCTGGCGTCGGCACGCCTTCCACTTCCACCCAGTACGTTTTCGGCATCTTGTGGCGCGGCTCGGCGATTTTCTTTTGCAATGCGCCGTCGTCGGTGAGCACCAGCAAACCCTCGCTATCCGTGTCCAGCCGCCCCGCCGGGTAAACGTTGGGGACGTTGATGAAATCTTTTAGTGTAGGCTTGCCGCCGGACGGGGTGAACTGGCAAATGACGCCATAAGGTTTATTGAACAGGATCAACATATTTTCCAAGTCATAACAAAACAAAAGCCCCTGCAACCTTCGTTGCAGGGGCTTTCGCGTGAATCAAAAGATCGCTAATTACGCGTTTTTGATGCCTGAGGCTTGTTTGCCCTTCGGACCTTGCGTAACTTCAAACGCAACTTTTTGACCTTCTTTGAGCGTTTTGAAACCGTTCATGTCGATCGCCGAGAAGTGCGCGAACAAATCTTCGCTGCCATCATCGGGTGTAATGAAACCAAAACCTTTTGCATCGTTGAACCATTTGACTGTACCTGTTGCCATTGCAGTTGCTTCCTTAGTGAAATCGGGTTGGAGTGCCCCGGATTGTTATGCTGTCAAGGTCCGCAACCGCTGTGATGCAAATGCAGTAAACCATGAAGCAAACTCCAAACAGCCTTATACGCACTATTTTTTTCTGTGTCAAGTCAGGGCATCACCGAAATTTCCGCCGCCACTGCTAAAAACGATTCGCGTGGCATTCGGGCGACAGCACTTGAAAACGCCGCGCGACCATCCATATTATTGGCTACACTCTATGAAATCCGATTAACCCAGACAGTGACGAATGGCAACTAGGCAACCAGGCAAATCCGGGCAGGATCGGGGCGACACCGCGCTCAGGGAAAAACCCGCACAAACCAAACCGCCGCCGATGTGGCAGGTGGTGATGTACAACGACGATTACACGCCGATGGAGTTTGTGGTGGATGTGATCGAGCATGTTTTTGGTCACAGTCACGAGCGTGCGACCCAGATCATGTTGCGCGTCCACACCGAAGGGCGCGGCGTTTGCGGCGTTTTCCCGCGCGACGTGGCGACCATGAAGGTAGAGCAGGTGGATGACTACGCGCGCCAGCATCAACACCCTCTGCGTTGTGGGATGGAAGAAGTTTGAACTCGAGTAAATTTTGCAACTTGGTACACGCAAACGTCGTCAAAGCGTTGCACACTGTAATAAGCGCGAACATTGTTTTAGCGCACTGAAGAAAGGTACAACATGATTGCCCAAGAACTCGAAGTCAGCCTCCACATGGCGTTTGTTGAAGCGCGGCAGAAACGCCACGAGTTCATTACGGTCGAGCACCTGTTACTGGCGCTGCTTGAGAACCCGTCTGCGCAGGAGGTTTTGAAAGCCTGCGTCGCAAAAGTGGACGACCTGAAAAAGTCGCTTACCGAATTCATCGAGCAGCACACGCCCATCGTTAAAGCGGGCGAGGGCGAAGTGAATACGCAGCCGACACTCGGCTTTCAACGCGTGATTCAGCGCGCGATTTTACATGTGCAATCGTCGGGTAAAAAAGAGGTGACCGGTGCTAACGTGCTGGTCGCGATCTATGGCGAAAAAGATTCGCACGCGGTGTACTACCTCCATCAGCAAGGCGTGTCGCGGCTCGATGTCGTGAATTTCATTTCGCACGGCATTTCTAAAGCCGCGCCCACGGGTGACAAGAAGGAAGAGACCGAAGCTGAGGCGGCTGAAGGCGAACACGCGGGCGGTGCGCTCGATAGCTTCACGCAACACCTCAACCAGCTCGCCATCGACGGCAAAATTGATCCACTGATAGGCCGCGAGCACGAGGTCGAGCGCGTGATCCAAATCCTATGTCGTCGCCGCAAAAATAACCCGCTATTGGTTGGCGAAGCGGGCGTGGGCAAAACCGCCATAGCCGAAGGCTTGGCCAAACGCATCGTCGATGGTGAAGTACCGGAAATTCTCGCCAAAGCGCAGGTGTATTCGCTCGACATGGGTGCCTTGCTTGCAGGCACCAAATATCGCGGCGATTTTGAACAACGCTTGAAGGCCGTATTGAAACAGTTGATCGAAAACCCGAACGCGGTGTTGTTCATCGACGAAATTCACACGCTCATTGGCGCGGGCTCCGCATCCGGCGGCACCATGGATGCGTCGAATTTGCTCAAACCAGCGCTGTCGTCGGGTCAGTTGAAATGTATCGGCGCCACGACCTACAACGAATACCGCAGTGTGTTCGAGAAGGATCACGCGCTGGCACGTCGCTTCCAGAAAATTGATGTGGCCGAGCCAAGCATTGCGCAAACTATCGAGATTCTCAAAGGCTTGAAATCGCGCTTTGAGACGCATCACGGCGTGAAATATACCTCCACCGCATTGACCTCAGCGGCAGAATTATCGGCCAAGTACATCAATGACCGTCACTTACCAGACAAGGCGATTGATGTGATCGACGAAGCGGGTGCTGCGCAACGCGTGGCACCGAAATCGAAGCAGAAAAAAACCATCGGCAAAAACGAGATCGAGGAAATTGTCGCGAAAATCGCGCGTATTCCGCCGCGCAATGTTTCCTCTGATGACCGCAGCGCCTTGAAGACGCTAGATCGCGATTTGAAATCGGTCGTGTTCGGGCAAGATAAGGCGATTGAAGCGCTATCCACGGCCATCAAAATGGCGCGCTCCGGTCTTGGTAGCCCGACCAAGCCGATTGGCTCATTCCTGTTCTCTGGCCCAACTGGCGTCGGCAAAACCGAAGTCGCGAAACAGCTCGCGTTCATCTTGGGCGTCGAGTTGATCCGCTTCGATATGTCGGAATACATGGAGCGCCACGCCGTGTCCCGCTTGATCGGTGCGCCTCCCGGATACGTCGGCTTCGATCAAGGCGGCTTGATGACCGAAGCCATCACCAAGCATCCGTACTCGGTGTTGCTGCTCGACGAAATCGAAAAAGCACATCCGGATATTTACAACGTGCTGTTGCAAGTGATGGATCACGGCACGCTGACCGATAACAACGGCCGCAAGGCAGACTTCCGCAACGTGGTCGTCATCATGACCACCAATGCCGGCGCGTCGGAACTTTCCAAAACCAGTATCGGCTTCACCAACGACAAAAAAGCCGGCGACGAAATGGCGGAAATTAAACGCATGTTCACGCCAGAATTCCGCAATCGTCTCGATGCCACCATCTCATTCGCGCCGCTTGATGAATCCATCATCCTGCGCGTGGTCGATAAATTTCTGATGCAACTTGAAGCGCAATTGACCGAGAAAAAAGTCGAAGCAACCTTCACTGATGGTCTCAAGAAATACCTCGCGAAAAATGGCTTCGATCCACTGATGGGTGCGCGTCCGATGTCGCGATTGATTCAAGACACCATCCGTCGCGCGCTGGCCGATGAACTGCTGTTCGGCAAGTTAGCCAATGGTGGCAAGGTCACTATTGATGTCGATGCCGACAACAAAATCAAGCTCGAAATCATTAGCGAGGAGAAGGAAGCAGTTACGCAGGAAAGTTGAGAACCGCGAGGTGTTCGCGGCGTAAGAAATGCCTCCCTCGGGAGGCATTTTTTTGTGACGTGTTGACCTGATTTGTGTCAATTTTAGCAAGCGCCAGAGCTTGCTATGATGCTTGCTTAGATTACGAATATTTTCCCCCTCCATTACGGACGCACGGCTAACTTATGACCGCACCGACCGATTTTTCCGATGGCACTGGCGCGCAATATGTGAATGCGCTTCACGACCGCGTCGCCGCGCTGGCTGACGGCGTTGAGCGGGCAGACGCCGCCGTTGACTACGCCCTCTGTCTGTTGCGTATGGGTAGGCTATCGGAAGCCACTCTGCAAATTGATGCGGTCGCATTGATGGCCGAGCGTGCGACGCGCGGCAGCCACCAGCCGTTGGCCGCATTGGCGATGTTTGCCAGCGGCATGAAGGCTTTCTACATGGGCGCAATTCACTCGGCCATTACGCAATTACTCAATGCGAGTGAGGCGGCGCGTATGTGCCAGCTTGATGCGATTCGTTCTCGGGCACTGGCCGCGCTTGCGTTTTGTTGTACGCGGCTTGGTGCCTATCGTGATGGCCTAGACTACGCCAAGCAGGCAATTGAGATCGGTGCACAGGCGAAGTCTGCACGGGCAATCGCACAAGCCAACGTCGCCCTAGGCAATCTACATAATGATCGTGACGAAGTTATCCATGCCAAAGTTGCGTTTGACGCCGCCTATGCACTGCGCGATGAGCTTGGCGATCCGTTTTTGCGCGCAAGTGTGATGCTGAACTGTGCAGTGGTCGCGACCACATTCGCCGAGCAAAGTGCACGCGACCCTGCCGCCCATGGCATCACCGCTGACGAACAGGCTCTGCGGGTGGCGGCGGCACGCGCAGCTGGCGACGCGTGCATGGCGAACTGCATTGCGCTGCATGATCGCTTGCTGCTCATCACTGCCACCTGGATTTCGGCGCAGCTCCATCAGCTCGAAGGTGATCTCGCTGCCGCTATCGAGACCATCGACGTGGCCATCTCCCGCGCGCGCGCGCAGGACGCGCGAGATCGGCTGGCCATCGCGTTGATGATGAAAGGACGATTTCAAATGGCGACGCAGAACTTTACTGGTGCACTGGCCACCTTCACACTGGGTGAACAAGTAGCGCGAGAAGTCGGCTCTGTCAATGCAATCGCACAAATCGCACTCGAACAAGCGCGCTGCTATGAGGCGACCAAGGACTATGCGGCCGCGCTGGTGGCGATGAAGGTGCACACGGAGGGTATCGCCACGCAACGTCGCTCGGATCGCGAGAACATGGAAACTCTGGAGAGCGCCAGAGACAGTGCCAAAGACAGCGCCGCCGAGGTAAGCCGTTGAAAATATGCATCGCCAACCCTTGCTACCACTTGCCAAGGCGCGCCAGTGCTAGGGTTTCACGTTTGTTAGCCAATCGGGCTTAAACGTATCATTGATCATGCTGGTCAAAATGTGATCGCGCCATGCGCCATCAATAAACAGATAGTTCCGCGAAAAACCATCGATGCGAAAACCCGTTCGCGCGAGCAACTTTCCGCTGCGCACATTTTCAGGTCGGTAGCTCGCGGCGATGCGATGCAGTTTCTGCACATCAAACATGTAGCGTATCGCCGCCTGCAACGCCTCGTGCATCACGCCGCGCCCTTCAAAATCGCGATCCAATTGATAGCCGAGCATGCACGAACAAAACGGCCCGCGAAAAATCTGCGTGAAGCCGACGGTGCCGATCATCTGTGCCGCATCAGTTTTGTCCCACAACCAGAGGCGCACATTGGTGCCGTTATCGAAGCCGTCGTGGATCACTGGGATTTGCGCGTGCCAATAATCTTCCGTGTACAGACCAACAGGTTCAGGTGGACGCCACGGCGCGAAGTGCTCGCGGTTACGCATGAAAAAAGGTAAGGCCTGTGGCGCGTGCTCAGGTTGCGGCAGCGCGAGGACAAGTCGCGCCGTTTCTAGCCTGAGGTCTGCCACGCACTACGACTCGTGATAAAAACGGATGTGGTCGATCAACTCGCCGCGCACATGAAAAACCACTACGGCACGGCTCATCGGCGGGTTACGACCGGTGATGCGTTCTTCGTCAATCACATGCTCGCCAATGCGAATGCGCTGTACCACTTCCGCATGCAATTTCGGCGATGACGCGAGCAGGGTTTGATAGCGAATTCGCATCTCGCTTTTACCCGTGAAAATTCGCTTGCCTTCGCCATCCTCAGAAATGCAATCCTCGCTGAAGCACGCGACAAATGCCTCAATGTCGTGCGCGTTATACGCGTCGAGTTGTGCTTGGACGGGATCGCGCATTAGTTCAGCCCGAAAACACAGACCACTGCTGCGCCCACATCTCGTTCGGCGTGCGCTTAAATCCCGATTTTGCGAACTGGTGCCAGCGGCCGACGATGTAGGACATGATCGCGTTGGCATACGCGTTTGGGTCGAGTGAGGCGTGCAATGTGCCGGAAGTGGCCGCTAGGCGTGCACTTTGGCGTAGAGAGGCTTCCAGACGGTCATGCAATTGATTCATCCTCGCTTGCAAACGCTCATCCTCATTGACCAGCGCATCGCCGATCAGCACGCGGGTCATGCCGATATTTTTTTGCGCAAAGTTGAGCAACATGGCGACAGTGGCTTCAATTTGCTTCATGCCATTTTCTTTGGTAATCGGATCGGTCTGAATTTTGGTGACCAGCGAAAACACCGTTTCCTCAATGAACTCGATCAGCCCCTCGAACATTTGCGCCTTGCTGGCGAAGTGGCGGTAGAGCGCCGCCTCCGACACCTCGAGGCGCGCCGCAAGGAGCGCGGTGGTGATGCGCTCGCCCTTCGGATTCTCGAGCATGGCTGCGAGCGTCTGCAGGATCTGCGCCTTGCGCTCTCCGGTCTTCGCCATCGTCTCACTCCCGTTCTTGCCGCCGGCCGGGGAAAAGCGTGCCCGCGACCCACGGCGCGCGAGCCCGTTTCGCTCTGGAGAGAGGCGGGAGGCGAATGTTACCATTACGTTTTACCGCTCGTCCCGGCGAAGGCGCACTCACAAGATCCATATGGCAGGACACAGCAAGTGGGCGAACATCCAGCACCGCAAGGGGCGCCAGGATGCCAAGCGCGGCAAGATCTTCACGCGCCTCACCAAGGAGATCACGGTCGCCGCGAAGATGGGCGGCGGCGACCCCGACATGAACCC
>JAYTVA010000119.1:0-48327 GCA_043744255.1 Burkholderiales bacterium
TTTTCGTGAGCAAAAAGTGTTTTTTTGATTCAAAACGGCAACTCAAATTGATGCGACCAATTTATCCGTCAAAATTGTGACTTGATCAGACCTTCCCTAACTTGTACCATACCATGAATAATTTTCGTTAGCGCACCCTCAAGACGATGCCATGACCACGACCCCAGCACCGCGCACCCCCGTCTTTGCCGTTTTGATCTGGTTTCTGTGCGCGTTCATCGGCTACCTTGCGCTGGCCGAGCTCTCGGTGTGGCTCGCGCACAGCGCCGCGCTACCACCGGTATGGTTGGCCGATGGCTTTGCATTGGGAGCGCTGATCGCGTTGCTGCGGCAGCCACGAGGCCGTCACTTGCCCGCCGCGTTGCTGCTTGGTGTGCTCGCCGCCAATCTGGCCTTTGGCGCTCTCGCCGGTCACAGCGAATGGGCGACTTGGCTGGCGGCCATTGCCAACGTCGTGCAAATTTGGGTCAGTGGTGTGTTCGTGGCAAAGACCCATCAAGCCGCGTGGTCGGTGACGAAACGCGCGGCGTTGTTTTTGCTCGCGGTGGTCGGGGTCATTAGCGCGCTGGCCGCCGCGATTCAGACGGCTCGACTTTATTTCATCGAGCCGAACACCTTCGCCGAGTTGTACTGGACCACGTTTCTTTCCGATGCTTTGGGACTGCTGTTGACGACGCCGTTGATCGCTGCATGGCGCGCACGCTGGACGCCGGTCGATTGGCAAATGGCGCGTGGGCAGGGGTTGGAGGCGGCGGCAGTGTTCGGCAGCATCATCGTCTCGTCGTGGTGGGCCTATGCACGCGTGCCAGATGCCATGGGTATCACGCCACCGTATTTTTATTTTTCGTTGCCGTTTTTGTTGTGGGCCCTGTTGCGGTTCGGCTCACGCGGCACCGCGCTGGCGGTGCTGGTTCACATCATGATTGCCGCCTACTTCACGTGCCGCGAGCAAGGGCCATTTTTTACCGGCCTGGTCTCGACGCAGCACGCTGTCATCCAGTTGCAGGAATTCATGCTGGTGTTCCTTTCCACCATGTTCCTGACCGACGCCGCGATTCGTGACCGGCTGCGCGACCTGCGTGAAAAGCTCGACGTTGAGCGCCGCTACACGGCCGCGTTGCACGCCAGCGATAACCTGATTTTTGAGATTGAAAACAACACCAATCGTATTGTCTGGGCGGGCGATACCGAGCGGGTACTCGGCGTCGCCCGTTCCACCATCCCCTCGATCACGGCGTGGATCGCGCGCATGCATCCGGATGACCGCGTACGCGTATCTGGCTCCCGCACCAAGCTGCTGTCGGGCGAGCTTCCCACCGCCATGCTGGAGTACCGGGTGCTGCATGGTGCCGGTGAACATGGCCCCGATGCGCACTACATCACGGTCGGCGTGCATGCGTTCGCACACGAGGTGCGCCATGTGGGCAATGCCTCCGACCGGCGCGTGATTGGTTTCGTCAAAGACATCAGCGAGCGCAAGCACTTGGCGGTGGAGCGCGAAAAACTCGAAACGGCGTTGCATCAAGCGCAAAAGATGGAAGCGATTGGTCAGCTTGCCGGTGGCATTGCGCACGATTTCAACAATATCCTCGCCTCGATTCTTGGCTACGGCGAAATGGCGCGTGGCAAGGTGGAAGCCACGTCCCCGCTGGCGAAAAATCTCGATGCGATTTTGAAAGCCGGTGAGCGCGGCCGTATTCTGGTCTCGCAAATTCTTACCTTTAGCCGCAAGTCCACCAATGAACGGCAGTTAGTTGACCTGAGCGCGGTGGCCGACGAAGTGGTGACCTTGGTGCAAGGCTCATCGCCGCATCCGGTTGAATTTTCGCCGCTACCCGCGCACGAGACCGCGCAAGTGATGGGCAACGCGACCGAGTTGCATCAGTTGGTGATGAATCTCGCCACCAACGGCGTGCACGCGATGCCAAACGTCGGCGCGCTAACGATTGCGATCCGCGTCCGCGACCTAGATGCGCCGTTCACGGTGCTGCAGGATCAGCTCCCGGCGGGGCGCTACGTGGCGGTTGCGGTCAGCGATCAAGGCCTCGGCATCGACGAGGAGACGCGTCTACGCATGTTCGAGCCGTTCTTTACGACCAAGCCACAAGGCAAGGGGGTGGGGCTAGGGCTATCGTTGGCGATGTCGATTGCGCGCGCGCATGGCGGCGGCATTGACCTCGCCACCAAGCTTGGGCACGGCACGACGTTCACGGTGTATCTGCCGGCCGCGTTCGACGACGGCACGGTGGTGACGCGCGTTGCCGAAGTGCTGCCGCGCGGCGACGAGCAAATGATCTTACTGGTCGATGACGAAGCGCCGCTACGTATCTTGGCCGCAGAGATCTTGACCGACCTCGGCTATCAAACGGCGAGCTACGCCACCAGCGTCGAGGCGCTGGCGGCCTTCCGTGCTGCACCGACGCGATTTGACGCGGTGCTGTCAGACGAAGTGATGCCTGACATGACCGGCACTCAACTCGCTATCGAAATTCATAAGATTGCACCGCAGATGCCGGTGCTCATCATCACCGCGTACGGCGGGCTAGGCTTTGAGTTGCGCGCACAACGCGCGGGCGTCTGGCGGGTGCTGCGAAAGCCGTATCAGCAACACGAAATTGCCCATGCGCTACTCGAAGCGACGCGGATGAAACGTATGCCGGCAGTCGCACGCCGTAGTGCGGATTTGTAAGCGGCGCGCCGCTTGATGCAATCGTTCACAATTCAGCGCGACCTCAATTGAATCTTTGATTCGCGTCAACGCCGGACCGACCCTCTCCTCGGAAACGCCCGCCCTGACTCGTGTTTCGGCTTTTTTTGTAACGGCAGCACGGCAGCCATGCCGGTATCAACCCGCGCCACGTTCAGCGCCAACATTGCAAACGTAACCCAATCTGCGCGCGCCGCAATTGACACGTAACCGAAGCCGTTGAGAATGCGTTCCATCGATTCAACCTCAACCGCAAATAAACGGAATCATGGAACCCCGCGTAAACGCAAACTCCGACCACGCCGTAACGACCCCCAAGTCGTTGACCGGGCGGATTGCGCAGGTCTTTTCGACGATGCCCAATGGGCGCGGGTGGGCAACGTTTCCGTTCAACACGATCACCCTGACCTCGCGCTACCAGCCAATCATCAGCGCTGATCAGCAGCGTCCGATCGGCTACGAAGCGACGGTGGTCGGCAAGAATCTTTCTGGCCACGCCTTACAGGCCGAGACGGTGTTTCGGTTGTCGGCCAATCACGATGAGGCGCTGTTTGTCGATTGGCTCACACGTGCCCTGCATCTGCGGAATTTCGCCAACATGGGCGATGACCGTGGCACTCTTTTTCTCAATGCCTATCCGGCGGCGGCGTTGGCGGATGTGCATCAGCCAGATGGGTTCGCGCGCGTGCTGGATTTTTACAACGCGGCACTGAACAAACTCGTGATCGAAATCAAGGAGGGCGACGTCGCCGATGAAGCCGCCCTAGCCGAGGCCGTCAAGCTGTATCGCACACTCGGCTGCAAAATTGCGATTGATAATGTTGGCGTAGGTGCGATACGATTCGAACAGATTCGTGAATTGCGTCCAGATTTTGTCAAAATAGATTCCAGTATGATTCGTGCTGCAGCGCAGTTTGACCATGAGCGCATCGCACTCGCCGAAAAAATCCGGCGGCTGCGCCGATGTGGCGTGCCCGTTGTGGTAAAAGGAATCGAGAATGTCGCTGAGGCAAAGCTTGCACTGGACATGGGTGCCGACTATTTGCAGGGATTTTTATTCGCGCGACCGGGCAATAGCGCCATGAAAACCGGTCTCGCGACCAGTATTTTTACCAACCTTTTTTCTGCTGACCCGATGGAGCGCGTCTTGGCCAGCTAGTTTTTGCAACACAACCGGCCCCAATGGTCGCGGGCGATTAGCATGGCTCGCGGCCTTTTTAACCCGTTCGGGGTAACCCGGACGGGTTTTTTTTGCTACCGGTTTTGCGGAAAAGGGCTAATGCGCATACACCCAAGCGATTAGCGCGTCCTGCGCAGCCTGGGTCAACAGCGCATTGTTGTGATTGACCATCATCACTACCACCCAGCGTTTGCCGCTCTGGTCGAGCACATAGCCGGCCATCGCGCGCACGTCGTTGAGGGTGCCGCCTTTGATGTGCGCCTGACCGGCAACCGATTCGCTGCGCGCACGCTTTTTCAGCGTGCCATCGACGCCGAGTAGCGGCATCGATGAAATAAATTCTGGCATCACGCTGGAGCGCCACGCAGCGTCAAGCAAGCCGCCGAGCGTGTTGGCGCTGGCGCGCTCGATGCGTGACAGGCCGGAGCCGTTTTCAAAGCTAAGTTCGGGCGCGGGAATATTTTTTTTGCGCACCCACTCCTTGATGATTTCGCCGGCGACCGAAGCATTCGCAGGGGGCGCGCCCTTTTCGGCCGCGATGGTCAAAAACAATTGGCGCGCCATGGTGTTGTTGGAATATTTGTTGATGTCGCGAATCACGTCGGCCAGCAATGGGGATTCGCTGCTGGCGATCAGCTTCGCCTCGGCTGGAGTGGTGGTGACTTTGACCGCACCCTTCCAATCGCCACCCACGTCTTTCCACAAATTCGCGAAGACACCACCGACAAAGCGGGCGTGATCGAGGAGCGAGACATTCCATATTTTTTCACCGCAACTTCGCGGGTAGCTGCCGGTGAAGGCAATCTTGATCTGCGTAGGCGAAATACTTTGCACATCGAGCTTGATGCGGTCACGCCATTCGCCGCAGGGCGCATCGGTGAGTCTCGTGTGATTTGAAATTTCCATTTGCGCCAGCTTGACATCCGGCGAAACCGACACGGACTTGCCGTCTATAGACGGGGCGAAAGAGAAGCGCACGGTTTTGAAATTGACCAGCAAGCCATCCGGCGCGACGTTGTAGGCGCGATAGACCTCGCCATCAAATTTCTCCGGGTTGTGCGGGATCGCTTCAAACACGGAGCGATCCAGAATCAGGTCACCCTGAATCGAGCGCAAGCCGCGCTCACGCAAGTGTCGGAGCAACAACCAGAAGCGCTCCACCGTCATCTTCGGGTCGCCGCTGCCTTTCAAAATCAAATCACCATGCAGGGTGCTGCCCCGCATCGCGCCGTTGGTGTACACCTCGGTTTTCCATTGGTAACCGGGGCCCAGCAATTCCAGACCGGCATAGGTGGTGAACAGTTTCATCACCGAGGCCGGGTTCATTGACTTATCTGCGTTGAGCGATAACGCAGGCTCGCGGGTGGTCAGTTCGCGCGCGTAAATGGCGATGTTATCGAGCGGCACGTTGGCGCGGGTGAACACATCCGCCACGGTCGGCGGTAGCGGTGTTTGCGCAAACGCGCTGATGAGAGTGGCACAAAACAAAACGGGGGCAAACCGAAAACTCAACTTGTGCATTGCAGTCATGGGTTGGTCATTTCATCAATCACGTTTAGCGTCTCCTGCACCAGTAATGCGAACTCATCATCGCTGACGATGTAGGGCGGCATGAAGTACACCGTGTTGCCGATTGGGCGCAGCAACAGACCGCGCTTAAGCGCTGCCGCAAAAAATTCACGCGCAAATGTTGGTCTTGTCGACATAACGTCAAACGCCCAAATCATGCCGACATGGCGATAGTTTTTTACCTTCGGATGCTGGCTGATTGGGTTCATTAGTGTGGTGAAACGCTGCGACTTCTGGCGATTATTTTCTAGTACCTTGTCAGCGGCAAAAATATCGAGCGAGGCCAACGCCGCGCGGCACGCCAAGGCGCTACCGGTATACGAATGCGAGTGTAAAAAGCCGCGCGCGATATCGTCATCGTAGAACGCTGCGTAAATATCATCGGTTGCGAGTACACATGACAGCGGCAAATAGCCACCGGTAATGCCCTTCGATAGACACATCAAATCGGGCTTGATGCCAGCTTGCTCGACCGCGAACATGGTGCCGGTGCGACCGAAGCCGGTCATGATTTCGTCGGCGATCAAGTGCACGTTGTATTGGGTACAGAGCGCACGCGCGCGCGTCAAAAAATCGGGGTGGTACATGCGCATGCCAGCCGCACCTTGCACCAGCGGTTCCACAATCAGCGCGGCAATTTGGTCGGCGCGTGTGGCGAACAATTGCGCGAGTTCATCACCCGCCTTGAGTGCGGCAGATGCTTCAAACTCCTTTACTGGCGCGGTGTTTACAGTATCTGCCACGGGAAAATCGAGCAGCAAATTGTTTTGCAACAACGCGCCGTACGCATCACGAAAAATGGCCACATCGGTGACGGCAAGTGCGCCCAACGTTTCGCCGTGATAACTGCCTTTCAGGCTGACGAATTTTTTCTTATCTGTTTGGCCGCGATTGCGCCATGTATGAAAACTCATTTTCAGCGCGATCTCGACCGCGCTCGCGCCGTCGCTGGCGTAGAACGCGTGACCGAGGCCAGTGAGCGCGGCGAGGCGCTCCGCCAACTCAATGGCAGGCTGGTGCGTGAAGCCCGCCAGCATGGCATGTTCCAAGGTGTCGAGCTGGTCTTTCAACGCAGCATTGATGCGTGGATTCGCGTGGCCAAATAGATTCACCCACCACGACGACACCGCGTCGAGAATGCGATTGCCGCTGGCGTCAATCAACCATGCGCCGTCGCCGCGCACAATGGGCACCAGCGGGAACTGCTCATGGTGCTTCATCTGCGTGCACGGATGCCACACGCTGGCGAGAGAGCGCGCGACAAATGCGGCGTTTTCAGGGTCGGATTTCATCGCGGTGCAATGTACCACACCGCGTTCGGCTCACTGCCGCAATGCTCAGGCCATGAAGCCCAGATTGGCGCTCGCAAACCGATTTAGATTCGGGAATATCGCCGCCAGTTCCGATGACGGCACGCCGAACCAAGTCGCGAGTGTGGCCGCGTATTGATCGACCGCCGTAGTCGGAATCCATGCGCCGTTGTTGGCGTCGTCGGGGCCATCGACGACGAGTGTTGGGAACTGGCCGTAGATGGCGTTGCCTTTGACCGCACCGCCAACCACGAGGTGGTGACTGCCCCATGCGTGGTCACTGCCGCGCCCGTTGGTGGGAAAATTGCGACCGAAGTCGCTGGCAGTGAATGCGGTGACGTTTTCGCCGAGACCCAGTTCAACAGTCGCTTTGTAGAACGCATCCATCGCACCGGAAACTTCGCCGAGCAACTCCTGCTGGCGCTGCAACTGGTCTTCGCCATGGGTATCGAAGCCACCGATGCCGGCGAAAAATACCTGTCGCTTTGCGCCGAATGTTTTGCGTACCGAGATCAGGCGCGCGACCATTTTCATCGCATCAGCCAATCCGGTACCGGGGAATTCGGTTTGAAACGGCGCGGCACCGCTGAGACCATCTGACAATTTTTTCTGATTCAACATCGCGCCATTGAGAATTTCCAGCCAGACACTTTCCATCACGTTGCCGCGCGAGTCGCCAAGCATTTGGCGGAGGCCTGCGGACAGCGCCTTGGACTCGTCGCCACCATCGACAAAATCCAAACCGAAGCGACCCGATGGCGACACTGGAAACGCGCGCACCGAATCGCCATTGAGAAACGCGGAATTGCCAGCCACCGATAACGCGGTGGTGAGACTGCCGTTTTGATTCTGTGCCGCGAATCGATCCCCCACGCGACCACCCCAGCCAGTGCGCACGGTGTTATCGGCGGCACTCGAATTCCACATTGTTTGTTGGTCGCTGTGCGAAAACAAATTGAGCGGACGCACCCCAAGATTGCTGTTGTACTGCGCCTTGGTGAGTGGCTGCGCCAGCGTGCCGACGTTAGCGATCACGGCAGCCCTGCCGGCATTGAACAACGATTGCATGCCGGTCATCGCCGGATGAAAACCGAACTCGCGACCCTGCATATTGACTGGCTTGATAGCCAACAATTGATCACGCGGCAAGGCCAGACGACCGCGTGGCCCGGCGTATTGATTCCAATCCGATGGATCGCGCGGCACGATCAAATTGTTGCCATCGTTGCCGCCAAACATAAAGATGCACACCAGCGCGCGATAGTCCTCAGCGGGTGCTGCCTCGGCCACGCGCGCGATGGACGACAACGCCGCCGTCGCGCCAACGGCAGCGTGAGACTGGATGAAGGCACGGCGTGAAATTTTCATCGCATCATTTCTGAATTACAAAATCGCTGGATAGCACCAGCAGCGTGAGCGCAGTGCGTACCCGCAGCTTGCTGTTCCATTCGTCGGTGGCACTTGGCATCGCCGCCACGCTGTCGATCATGGTCTGGCGGGTGGTGGCCGAAAGTTGTCCGTAGGTCAACAAGCCATCGAGATAGTCCACCAGCTTGATCGGATCGTTCGCCAGCGCGCGTGCGGGGTCGAGGTTGAGCACGACGCGACTATCGCCATTGCCGTAGCCTTCATCGCGCACGAGGTTAAAGAAAAAATTCGCCGTGCCGATGGTTTGAATTTCATTGGTGATCTGAAACTCTGGTGCCACCAAGCCCGCTTGGGCGAGCTTGCCCGGTCGCGTGTAATTTGGTGAGAAAAAATTGAACACTGACGGTGCGAGCAGCGGGCTCTGCCCCAACGCGTTGTCGGCGCTGTCGAGGTAGTCGATGCTGTTGAGTCCGTTTTTTGATTGGCCGTTGAAGGCGCGTAAAAGGTTGGCGAAACGGATTACCGGCTCACGTTGTTTGCCGCTGCTGCTGACAACGGGAGCCGACCGGGCGTCAGAGTCAAGCAGTACCGCTTTGATGACCGCACCGAGATCGCCGCGTACGTTGCGACCATTGTTATCAAACACCGCCGACACCCGCGCAATGTAGGCGGGGCTGGGGTTGGACATGACAAAACGCTGAATCAATTGGCGACCGATGAACGGGCCCACATTGGGATGATTGGCGATGTTATCCAGCGCGGCTTTCATGTCCGCTTCCGGCGTGCCGCCTGCCACTAACAGCGCGCCGCCGAGTAGTTTTTTGCTACCCACGGAATGCTTGGCAGGCCACGCCTGGAGCGGCTCTCGCCAGTTTTCTTTCGGGGCATCGAAATCGCTAATCTTGCTGGTGTCGTTGCCCGCAAAGTGCCAGCCGGTGAACGCTTGCGCGAATCCTTTCACTACCTCTTCGTCATAGGTCGCCAGTGTCTTACCGCTGGCATCGAGCTTGCGCGTGCCGTCGGCGTTGAGTTGATAGAGGCCGACCGAAAAAAGCTGCAACACTTCGCGCGCGAAATTTTCATTGGGGCGGCGGTTGGTGGCGGCGTCTTCCTTCTCGCTGCCCATCATGTTGAGGTAGTAGCCCATCGCCGGATGCAACGCGACCGCACCGAGCAATTCGCGATAAGTTGCGAACGCATTTTTGTTCAACACATCGACGTATGACGACATCGCTTCAGGATAAATATCCGGCGCGGTATTTGAGATCACCATAATCTCCGAGAGCGCAAAACTCATGCGCGCACGCAGTTGGTCATTGCCCCATAACCATTGCTGCCAGATGGCTTCGTAGGAGTCCTCGTCGCGATAGTCCGACTTTCCATCCACAGCGGTCGCGGCGCGTCGCGTCTTTGCGTCTTCGAGAAATTTGAGATGCGGGTTCGCGAGCGTCGCAAGTTGCTGATCGAGCCAAGCGCTGTAGCCGCGCGCGAGCACGGCGTCTACATCCGCAGCACGCGGACCAAATGTGGCTTGCGTGAGGAAGCGCGCGGCATCGAACTTTGCTTGCGCGGCTACGGATGGTGGCGGCGCAGGGGCACGGGCACCACCAAGCCCCGGCGCGGTCACGCGCGCGGGACTCTGCGCGAATGCAGTCATGCAGACCGTGCACAGCGTGAAGATCGCAGGCGCCCAAGCAAGGCGTGGTGCTGAACTGGCCATGAAGCCCCTTTTTCGAAGCGGCGCGCAAGCAGGTTGGTGCCACGCGGAACGCCAAGTATCCGCCGCCGCATGCGCTCACAGGCTGGTGTTGCTAGGTAACGACAAGGCGAGACGACAACCCGTGGCAAGCTAAATCTCTAGACCGTGCGCGTGATGCCAAGTTCCCGATATAGCTTCTCCAAGTCACCACGCAGCGCCTCGCATTCGCGCGTCAGCGACGCGACCTGCGATTTGAGGGTCGCAAGTTCCGCGACCGTGACATCGGCGGACGGCGTGCCGCGCTCCATCGGCTGGGCGAGACTCGACAGATCGATTGGCCCGAACAGCAAATGCGCCCAGCGTTGTTCACGCGCACCGGGTTGCCTCGGTAATTTCAGCACCAGCGCACCGCCCGCCTCTTCGGCGCGCTGCGCTAATTCATCGAGAAACCCTTCTACCGCACTCATGTCACTAAATTTATGCAGCCGCTCGGCATTGATCCGCAATTCCGCCGCCGTCTGCGGGCCTCGTAAAAATAATGTTGCCAGCAACGCCACCGATTGCTCCGGCACGCGCAACACCCGCCCCATGTTGTGCGCATAACGCATGACCCGGCCACCGCTTGATTCAACAATCCACGAGCCCGTCTTCAAGCCGTCGATGGTGGACTGCACCTCCTCATCGGTCGCGGTTAGGAGTGGATCGCGATTGTTCTTCTGATTGCAGCCCGACACCAGCGAGTTCAATGTCAGCGGATAAGAATCGGGTACCGTGCGCTCTTTTTCGACAAGCACGCCGAGGACGCGGGTTTCGAGCAGAGAGAGAATGGGTAATGGCATTTGCCGCTCGCATGAACTGGGAGCGAGTATTGTGGCGCAGAAAACAAAAATGCCCCACGCGGGGGCATTTTTGTTGATTTGGTGGCCTGAGGCGGAATCGAACCACCGACACAAGGATTTTCAGTCCTCTGCTCTACCGACTGAGCTACCAGGCCTATTGCTGGGATCACGCCAACTTGCACGACGAGTCCAGCAAAGCCGGTGATTATATCGGTTAAGTCTGCCGATTCCAACCCTGACGCACATCAGCCGCTAAATGCTGGTTTTAGAAAAAGAAAAACCCGTTGGCTTCAGTAGAAGATTCCAACGGGCTTAAAGACAGTGGATCGCCAGTTGGGCAACCCGTGTCGTACTCACTCAAAAACACGATCGGAGCCAAGTTGCAACTCCATGAGACTTAGGATAAGCGCGAGAGCTTACGGGTTCCTTACTCGCAGAAATATTTCTCACCATGGATAAAGTACTGTTTGTTGGTGGTTGCTTACACTTCCTGCGGATCAACGTCTATAACCCAGCGGACGGCATGTGTCTTCTGCGCCCGAACGCGCGGTAGCCAGCGGGTGAGAAGCTCCTGCAACAGTTTGCGCGATTCGGCTTGTACCAATAACTGTTGACGCTCGAAACCTGCTTTGCGCGTCAGCGTGGACGGCACGGCGTCCCAAACATGGATGCCCGCTGCGCCGATGGCGGCAGCTTCTTCATGCGCGGACACGTTCGCCGCCGCGAGAAATTTTTCCAGCACGTCCTTTTTTTTCGATTCAGCGCGCATCAGCGCCAGAAATGAAAACGGCGGGAAGCGGTTGAGTCGTCGCTCTTCAGAAGCAATTGCGGCATAACTGGCGTAGTCCTGCGCGGCCACTGCTTGATAGACCGCATGCGCCGGGAACCGTGTTTGGATCAGCACGCGCCCGCTGCCGTCCGCGCGGCCGGCGCGCCCTGCGACTTGTAAAAGTTGTGCGGCGAGCCGCTCGGCCGCACGAAAATCGGCGGAGAACAGTGCGCCGTCTGCGTTCACGACGCCGACGAGATTAAGTTTGGGAAAATCATGCCCCTTCGACAGCATTTGCGTGCCGACCAAGACATCGAGCTCACCCTTGGCGGCCAGTGCAAAAATTTTCTCGGCACTGCCGACGCGCCGCGTGGAATCGCGATCCACGCGCGCCATGCGCACCTTCGGTAGTGCTGCCGCCAGCGCGGTTTCGATGCGCTCCGTGCCTTCACCGGCGGCGATCATTTGGTGATTGCCACAGTCAGCGCATTGCTGCGGGACGCGGCATTGGAAACCGCAATGGTGACAGCGCAAGCGCGCCGCTTCGCGATGGAATACCAAGCGCGCGGTGCATCGTTCGCAACTCGGCATCCATCCACACGCCGCACAGACTAACGCGGGTGCATAGCCGCGACGATTGATGAACACCAGCGCTTGTTCGCCGCGCGCGACGGTTTCATCGATGGCGCGAATCAAAGCGTTGCTCAAGCCATCTTTCGGCCGCTCGTTATTGGTGTCAATAAATTCGACGCGCGGTAGCGCGGCGTTTGTCACCGCGCGCGTGGTCATGCGGATGTGCCCAAAGCGCGCGCGTGCGGCGTTTTGCAGCGTTTCTAAAGACGGCGTGGCCGAGCCCAGCACCACCGGGCACGCGACTTGTTGCGCGCGAAATACCGCGACATCGCGCGCGGAGTAACGCAAGCCTTCGTGCTGCTTATATGACATATCGTGTTCTTCATCGACCACGATTAAGCCTAGGCGCGGCATCGGCGTGAACACGGCGAGGCGCGTGCCAATGACGATGTCAGCCGTGCCGCGCTGCGCGGCCAACCACGCCTCGGTGCGTGCGCCATCCGCCATGCCGCTGTGCAATTGCGCGATCACGGACGACGGAAACCGCGTCGCTACCGCGCGCACGAACGCCGGCGAGAGATTGATTTCCGGTACCAGCACCAGCGCTTGTTTGTGCTGTGCCAGTGCCGCGTGGATGGCGTGCAAATACACTTCGGTCTTGCCGCTGCCGGTGATGCCATCGAGCAGCATCGGTGCGAAACGGTTGAGCGCTTCACTGATGCTAGTGACCGCGTGCGCTTGCTCGGCGTTGAGCGGATGTGGCGCGCGGAACTGGAGCGGCGCCACCGTTGGCGCGTGCTCCGCGAGCGCGATCCAACCTTTCGCGACCACGCGTTTCAGCAACGCGGCACCACCTTTAAACTGCGCAGTGATGAGTGACGCAAGTTGCGGCGCATCGACGAGTGACTGCAACAATTCGCGTTGCAGCTTCGCGCGGCCTGGCATCGTGGCGAGTGCGGCGCGGCCTGCATCAGTAATCGAAACACCAAGTGGGACGGTCGGTTTGAACGGTTTTGCCGTGCGCAGGCGCGGTGGAACGGCGTTTAACGCGATTTCGCCCAGCGGATGATGGTAGTAGCGTTCGCAAAATTTCAGCAGCGCCAGATCGGCTGCGCCGAACGGCGGAACGCTGCGCTGCACCAGCACAATCGGTTTCAATTTTTCCGGCGGCACGGTAGAGGTCTTGTTCACTTCCACCACCAAGCCCACCATCAGCCGGCCATGCGGCCCGAACGGCACAATCACCAAGCGGCCAACGTCATCACCACGCGCATCGGGAGCGAGAAAATCAAATAACTGAAACAGCGGCACGTCCAGCGCGACGCGCACGATTGGCGTGGCGCTCATGCGTTTATGCGCCGAATTACGTGACGAGAAAAAGACAAAATGCGGCGTTTGCCCATGATTTAAGCAACCCTGCGGAAAGCGCAAACGTGGCTGTGGATAACTTTGTGTATAGCTTGTATCTGGGGGCGGCGCAAAGACGAATTACCTTGGGCCTGCGAGCGCATGCTGCGCCGCAACGAAATAAATATTCATAATATTCAATGAGTTGCAATCGAAAATAGTCCAACCTCGTGAAACCCCGCGCCGCATATGGGGGAACACGCTTTCTGTGCATAAGCAAGGGCTGAAACGCAAGTTTCGCAAAAAAATTCTGCTTGACTTGGCGAAATCACGCGCCCCTAGCACTGGCGCGGTGAACGGTGTGAACAAGCACTTTCACATGCTCCGGATCGGTGAATTGCGAGATGCCATGACCAAGGTTGAACACATGCCCGTCGGCGTTTTGGTCGTGCGCGAATTCACGCAACACCCGCTCGGCCTCGCGCTCAATCACGGCAGGCGGCGCAAACAACGTCAGCGGATCAAGGTTACCTTGCAGCGCGACGCGGTCGCCCACGCGCCGTTTTGCATCGGCCAAATTGATCGTCCAATCGAGACCTAGCGCATCTGCACCCATCTCCGCCATGGGTTCCAACCACAGCCCGCCACCCTTAGTAAAGAACACGCGCGGCACCACGCGGCCTTCACGCTCGCGCTTGAGCCCCACCATCACCCGCTTCGCGTACGCCAGCGAAAATTCCGCGTACGCCGAATGCGACAATGCGCCGCCCCAAGTATCAAACAGCATCACCGCCTGCGCACCCGCGTCGATCTGCGCATTCAAATACGCAATCACGCTCACGGTATTTTTTTCCAAAATCGAATGCAGCAAATCGGGGCGCTGAAACATCATCGTTTTCGTCAAACGAAAATCATCCGAGCCGCCGCCCTCGATCATGTAACACGCCAGCGTGAACGGACTCCCGGAAAAACCAATCAACGGTACGCGGCCATCCAGCGCGCCACGAATTTGCTCCACCGCGTCAGTCACATATTTCAACTGCGAAAGATCAGCGAGCGGCAATTTTTTTACGTCGTCTTCCGTGCGCAACGGCCGCGCAAATTTCGGCCCCTCACCCTCAACAAAATAAAGCTCCAAACCCATCGCATCGGGCACCGTCAAAATGTCCGAAAACAAAATCGCCGCATCGAGCGGAAAACGATCCAGCGGCTGCAACGTAACCTCAGTGCAATAGTCCGGATTTTTAGCGAGCCCCAAAAAGCTCCCCGCCCTCTTGCGCGTCCCGTTGTACTCCGGCAAATACCGCCCCGCCTGCCGCATGATCCAAATCGGCGTGTAGGGTGTCGGCTCGCGCATGAGCGCGCGGAGGAAGGTGTCGTTTTTTAGGGTCATGGTATGGCGAAGTCGGCGTGGCGGTTGCAGAGCACAATTATCGCATCGACCTTACATGCACAGCCTAATGACGAAAATTTGGCTCGCCAAAAACAAAAGCCCGGTTTCCCGGGCTTTTGTTTTTGGTGCACATGTTGCAGTGAGGCAGGTTTTTAGTCCACAAAATCATCTGGCTCCGCCAGTGATTTTGACTGACTAAAACCGGATCAAAGTAGGTTTTCACTTTGATCCGAACCCCATTACATATCCATGCCGCCCATGCCGCCCATCCCACCCATCCCACCGCCCATGCCGCCCATCCCACCAGCGGAATCGTCCTTCGGCAACTCAGCAACCATTGCATCGGTCGTGAGCATCAGCGAAGCGATAGAGGCAGCGTTTTGCAACGCGAAGCGGGTAACTTTGGTTGGGTCAAGAACACCCAACTCGACCATATCGCCATACTCGCCGGTCGCTGCGTTGTAACCAAAGTTGCCTTTACCTTCGACGACTTTGTTCACCACGACGCTGGGTTCATCACCCGCGTTGTAGGCGATCATGCGCAACGGCTCTTCGATTGCGCGCAGGATGATTTTGATACCGGCTTCTTGCTCAGGATTGTCGCCTTTGATCTTGCCAGCATTGGTGCGGGCACGCAGCAGCGCGACGCCACCACCAGCAACGATGCCTTCTTCGACGGCTGCGCGCGTGGCGTGCAATGCGTCTTCAACGCGTGCTTTCTTTTCTTTCATTTCGACTTCGGTGGCTGCACCGACGCGAATCACCGCAACACCGCCGGCCAGCTTGGCGACGCGCTCTTGCAGTTTTTCTTTGTCGTAGTCAGAGGTGGCGTCGTCGATTTGCTTGCGGACAGTGGCGACGCGCGCTTTGATGTCGTCTTCTTTACCGGCGCCGTCGATGATGGTGGTGTTTTCTTTACCCACTTCAATCTTCTTCGCACGACCCAGATCCTTCAGGGTGACGTTCTCCAGCTTCAGGCCGAGTTCTTCCGCGATCACGGTGCCGCCGGTGAGAATCGCGATGTCTTCGAGCATGGCTTTGCGGCGATCGCCGAAGCCAGGCGCTTTAACGGCGGTGGTTTTCAAGATGCCACGGATGTTGTTCACGACCAGGGTTGCGAGTGCTTCGCCATCGACATCTTCAGCGATGATGAGCAATTGCTTGCCGGACTTAGCCACTTGTTCCAGTAGCGGCAACAGGTCGCGGATGTTGGAGATTTTTTTGTCGTGCAGCAAGATGAACGGGTCTTCGAGCAACGCGACTTGTTTTTCCGGGTTGTTGATGAAATACGGTGACAAATAGCCACGGTCAAACTGCATGCCTTCAACGACTTCGAGTTCGTTGTCGAGTGATTTGCCGTCTTCAACCGTAATCACGCCTTCTTTGCCGACTTTTTCCATTGCATCGGAAATGATCTTGCCGATGTTGTGGTCAGAGTTCGCCGAGATCGCGCCGACTTGGGCGATTTCTTTGCTGGTGGTGGTGGGCTTGGAGATTTTTTTCAGTTCAGCAACGATGGCTGTGACAGCCTTGTCGATACCGCGCTTCAAGTCCATTGGGTTCATGCCGGCGGCGACGTACTTCATGCCTTCGACGACGATGGCCTGTGCGAGCACGGTCGCGGTGGTGGTGCCGTCACCAGCAACGTCGGAGGTCTTGGAAGCAACTTCCTTAACCATCTGCGCGCCCATGTTTTCGAACTTGTCTTTGAGTTCGATTTCTTTGGCGACGGAGACGCCGTCTTTGGTGATGGTTGGCGCGCCGAATGAGCGCTCCAACACGACATTGCGGCCTTTCGGGCCGAGGGTGACTTTAACTGCGTTGGCGAGAACGTTCACGCCATTGACCATCCGCGCACGGGCGGATTCGCCGAATTTGACTTCTTTAGCTGCCATGATGAATTACCTCTCGAATTTGGTTCTAGGGAATAGTGCGAAGTGGCGTGTTACTTGACGGCAACAACGGCCATGATGTCTTCTTCGCGCATTACGAGTAGCTCGTCGCCGTCAACCTTCACAGCCTGACCGGAGTACTTGCCGAACAACACGCGGTCACCGACTTTGACGTCGAGTGGACGAACCTTGCCGTCGTCGCCGACTTTGCCATTGCCGATGGCCAGCACTTCGCCTTGATCGGGTTTCTCAGCGACCGTATCGGGAATCACGATACCGGATGCAGTTTTACGCTCTTCTTCCAAACGCTTGACGATCACACGATCGTGCAAAGGACGCAATTTCATAGCTCACTCCTAAAGTTGTTGCGGTGAAAAATCGTCGCGTACCAGAACGGTGGCGCGACCAGAAAGCCTAGACGTGGGCATGAGCGCAGCAGGCAAATCCTTGTTAGCACTCAATGTCGTAGAGTGCTAATTATGCGGGTTGATGGTGACAATTTCAAGTCTGCGGGCGGAATAGATGAGCGTTGCTGCGGCATTGCTGGTATGGTCACTGGAGTCCAGTGACGCTCGCGTGATGATTGTGTTCGCCATGATGAAATTTCACATTCCCATTGTTGGTATTTGTTTATCGCGGGTGTGACCACTAACTCAATGACTGCAAACGTATAAAAATGATGTCTACAACCCCAATCAACCCACCCGCAGAAAAGCCCGGACTCCACCCGCGCAACCAGCATGTGGGTCGTTACGATTTCGCCAAACTGCAAGCGGCGCACCCGTCACTCGTGCCATTTGTGGTGCCGAACCGATTTGACGCCAACGAAGTGACGATAGATTTCGCCAACCCCGAAGCGGTCAAAACGCTGAATGCGGCGCTGCTGAAAACTTGCTACGGAGTAGTGCATTGGGATATTCCGCCCGGCTATCTGTGCCCGCCGATCCCCGGCCGCGCGGATTATTTGCACCATATTGCCGACCTGCTTGCGGCCTGTAATAGCGGCGAAATTCCGCGTGGCAACGCGGTGCGCGTGCTCGATATCGGCGTCGGCGCGAACTGCATTTACCCGCTGATTGGGCAACACGAATACGGCTGGCGGTTCGTCGGTGCGGATGTGGATGCGGTGGCGATTGCAGCGGCGCAGCAGATCTTGGATGGCAACGCTGGTCTTGGCGAGCGGATCGAGCTTCGGCAGCAAACTTCCGCGACGCAAATTTTCAAGGGAGTAGTGGGTGGCGCTGAAGATGGGTTCGACCTCGTGATCTGCAACCCACCGTTTCATGCGTCACGCGAGGCCGCCGAAAAAGGCTCGGCGCGCAAGTGGAAGAACTTGGGCAAGGTGCGTGAATCGGCTGCCCCCAAACTAAATTTCGGCGGGCAGGCGGTTGAGCTGTGGTGCGACGGCGGCGAGGCAGGCTTCGTAGGTCGGATGGTCGCGGAGAGTGCGGCGCTGAAAAAGCAGGTGCTGTGGTTTAGCGCGCTCATTGCCAGCGAGGACACGCTGCCCGGCTTGTATGCCGCATTGCGCGACCTGCGTGCGGAGTCGGTGAAGACGATTGCGATGGCGCAGGGGCAAAAGAAAAGTCGCATCATCGCGTGGACGTTCGTGGCTGAGGCGAAGCGCGCAGCGTGGGGGCGTGCTGTTTGACATCCCTCTGCGGTTCGCGTAATTTTCTCCTTGCGCCGATTTGACGATCAGCTTGCGGGCGCGGGAGGCAACTGGGTTCCCAATAAATACGGCTAAAGCGGCTATCCAAGCATTCTTGGAAAAGCCCGATAGCAAAAGCTGTCGGGCTTTTTTGTTGGTGGGATAAATCCATGATCGCAACACCGCAGCTTGCACACTTCGCCGCTCCCCTCGCCCTCGCGAGCGGTGCGAGCTTGCGCGCGTACGATCTGGCGTATGAAACCTACGGCACGCTGAACGCCGATAAATCCAACGCCGTGCTGATTTGCCACGCACTCAATGCCTCGCACCATGTGGCGGGGACGTATGCGAATGATGGCGACAACGTGGGCTGGTGGGACAATATGGTGGGCGCGGGTAAACCCGTCGATACCGATAAATTTTTTGTGATCGGCGTGAACAATCTCGGCTCCTGTTTTGGTTCCACCGGGCCGCTGTCGATCAACCCGGATACCAACGCCGCGTATGGTGCGAGCTTTCCGCTGGTGACCGTTGAAGACTGGGTGGATTCGCACGCGCGCTTGCTCGATCAATTGGGAATCATGCAACTCGCCGCCGCGATGGGCGGCTCGTTGGGCGGCATGCAGGCGCTGTGTTGGAGCTATCGCTATCCGACCCGCGTACGCAACGCATTGGTGATTGCGGCGGCACCAAACTTATCCGCGCAAAACATCGCCTTCAACGAAGTCGCGCGCCAAGCGATCATGACTGACCCGGAGTTTCATGCGGGTCGGTACGCGGCACGTGCGACTGTGCCAAAAAGTGGCCTCATGGTCGCCCGCATGATCGGCCACATCACCTACATTTCCGACGATCAAATGGAAGCCAAATTTGGTCGCGAGTTGCGCGATGGGCTGCAATACTCGTTCGCCTCCGAATTCCAAATTGAGTCGTATCTGCGCTACCAAGGCGAAAAATTTTCGACTTACTACGACGCCAACACCTATCTACGCGTGACCAAAGCGCTCGATTATTTTGACCCTGCCTCGCAACATGGCGGCAGTCTCGCCAAGGCGCTGGCACCGGCCACCGCGAAATTTTTGGTGATCTCATTCACCACCGATTGGCGATTCTCGCCCGCGCGTTCGCGCGAAATTGTCAAGGCGCTGCTCGATGAAGCTAAACCCGTGACCTACGCCGAGATCGACGCGCCACACGGCCACGATGCGTTCCTGCTCGACCATCCGCACTACCACGGCACCGTCCGCGCGTACTTCGCGGCGATGGAGCGCGCATGATTACCCGGGCCGACTTTGCCGCGATTGCGGCCTGGATTCCGGAGCGCGCGCGGGTGCTGGATCTGGGTTGTGGCGATGGCGCGCTGCTGGCGTACCTCCAGCAAACACGCGGGGTTTCAGCCTATGGTATCGAAAACGATGCGGCCTCGATCATCCGTTGTATCGAGAACGGTGTGAACGTGATGCAAATGAATATCGAAGCGGGCATGAAAGAAATCGCCGATCAATCGTTCGATGTGGTGATTCTTTCGCAAACGCTGCAAGCGATGAAGCGCACTGAGCCGGTGGTGGCCGACATGCTGCGGGTGGGACGCGAAGCGATTGTGACGTTTCCCAATTTTGGTTACTGGCGGCATCGTGTGCAGATTGCCTTGGGCGGACGCATGCCGGTGTCCAACGATCTACCCTACCAGTGGTTTGATACGCCGAATGTGCATCTCTGCACCGTGGCCGATTTCGAAGCGTTCTGTGAACAGCGTGGTCACGTCATCAAAAACCGCATGGTATTCAACCATGGGCGCGAGCAGGCGTTGCTGCCGAATCTGTTGGGGACGCTGGCGCTTTATCGCCTGACGCGAGGCGGCTAGGCTAGTTTCGCTTGGGCTTCGACCGCTGCTTCGGCTGGAGCCTCAGGGGCAGCTTCGCTCACCGATTCGGTGGTTGGCACAATTGTCGACATTGCTTCAGCCAGGGGATCCAACTCGTTAGCCAACACCGCGTACTTCAACATTTCGGTTGTGCTGCGGGTGCCGAGCTTGCGCTTGATGTTGGCGCGATGCACATCCACCGTGCGAATGCTCAAGCCTAGCGTCGCAGCAATCTGTCGACTGCCGTGCATGTGTCCGATCATGCGAAATACTTCTTTTTCGCGCGCGGACAACATGGCCGAACGCGGGCGCAACATAGCCGAATTGCCGCCGAGTTCGCGCTCGGCATCGGCCTCCTCCGCTGGCGCGGGGAGTGGCCAGAATTCCCCGCCTTTGGCGACAGCGGTGATGGCATCGGCCAGATCCTTGGTCACACTCATTTTGGAAATGAGGCCCTGTGCACCGGCTGCGCGCGCCGTGGCGACTGCGCCCGCACTATCAAAGCCAGTGAACATCAAAATACGGGTACGTGGAAACTCACCATGCACCGCGCGGACAAGATCGATCCCGCTCATCGCGGGAAGCATGATGTCGGTAAGCAACAAATTCACCGGTGTTTCACGCATCGAAGAGAGCGCGGCCTCCGCCGAGCCTGCTTCAAAAATAAGTTCGTAGCCGCGCAACGAACGCACGTAGGCCGCGAGACCCGCGCGCATCATCGCGTGATCGTCCACGATCCCTACAAGTATGCTGGATCTGCTCATTGCCGCTGCACGTGGAAATTGAACGGCGTCGCTTGCGAAGTACCAAGCGTCACGTTCCCCGCAGCCGATGCGAAGCCGTGAACTACATGTTCGGAGCAGGCGTATTGATAGCCCATTTTTTTTAGCATGTGGTAATACTTCCCCAACCAGACATCGTGCTACAAATCGCACAACGTGCGGCTCGGCGCCTGCGCCTCACCACGCGTCATTCCGTAGTTGTTTATAGCATCGTGTACGCACGCATTATGCGCGGTGAAGTGAACGATTGTGAAGTCAAGGAAACGCCATTCCAACTACCTAGGACATCGCCCTACCAATGGCGATCAATCCACGTTTTCGACACGTTGATCACCAATCTACGCAGAAGCTTCCTCAAGTTTTTGCTGCACTTCAAACCATTTCCATTCGAGGTCGGCGATCTCCACCACGATTTCACCTTGCCGTTTCAGCATCTCTTGTAACTGCGGTTTGTTTTCCTCGCTGTAGGCAGTTTCGTTCGCGAGCCATTGCTCGATGTTGTTGCGCTCGGTAGTCGCCGCTTTAGTTTTTGTTTCAATGTCGGCGAGTTTTTGTTCGAGTGGCTTGCGCGCGCTCGCTTTCTTTTGTCGCTCGGTCGCTTCAACCCGCTTTTGTTCTTTACGATCTTGGGGGGAAACAACTTCCGCGACCGGCGGCGCGATAACCGCAGTGGTGCTCACAGCCACGCGTGCCTGCTGGGGTTCGCGACGGCGATTTCTTGCGTATTCGCGCGCCCATTGTTTGTAGTCGTCTAGGTCGCCATCAAATTCACGCAAGCCACCATCCGCCACCAGCCATAGCTGATCGGCGCAGGCTTTGAGCAAGTGTCGATCGTGCGCGACCACCACCAGCGTGCCTTCAAAATCCTGCAAGGCCTCGGCGACCGCTTCGCGCATTTCAATATCAAGGTGGTTGGTTGGTTCATCGAGTAGCAACAAATTGGGACGCTGCCACACCAGCAATGCCAAGGCGAGACGGGCTTTTTCGCCGCCAGAGAACGGCGCAATTTTTGCGTCCGCACGGTTGCCACGAAAATCAAAGCCGCCGAGAAAATCCCGGAACTCTTGCTCGCGACTCACACCATCGAGGCGCTTCAAATGCTGCAACGGCGACTCATCCAAACGTAGCTGCTCGATCTGATGCTGCGCAAAATAGCCGATCTTCAATCCTTGACCTTCAAAGCGTCCGCCGCTCTGCAGCGCAAGCGTGCCAGCGAGTGATTTCACCAGCGTCGATTTGCCCGCACCATTGGGTCCCAGCAAACCAATTTTGTCACCGTAAAACATGCGCCACTCGACGTTTTGCAGAATCGTTTTTTCGCTCGCTTCTGTCTGATATCCGAGATTACATTCCTTCAAATGCAAGAGCTGGCGCGGCTTTTGTAGGGGTTCGCGAAACGCGAATTCAAATGGGGAGTCCACGTGCGCCGCCGCGATGATCTCCATGCGCTCCAGCGTTTTCATGCGGCTTTGCGCCTGCTTGGCCTTGGTGGCCTTGGCCTTGAAACGGGTGATGAACGATTGCAAATGCTCAATCTGTTTTTGCTGCTTGATGTAGGCCGAGCCCTGCAACGCCAACTGCATGGCGCGCGTGCGCTCAAAGGTTGAATAATTGCCGCCGTATTCGTTGAGTTTTTCGCCGTCCAGATGGACGATGGTTTTCACCACCGCATCGAGAAAATCGCGGTCATGGGTGATGAGCAACAGCGTGCCCGGATACGCCGCCAGCCAGTCTTCGAGCCACATCACCGCGTCGAGATCGAGGTGATTGGTCGGCTCATCGAGCAGTAATAAATCCGAGCGGCACATCAGCGCCTGCGAGAGATTCAAACGCATCCGCCAGCCGCCGGAAAACGTCGTCACCATTTGCTGCATTTGCTCGTCCGAAAAGCCAAGACCCGATAACAACGAGGCCGCGCGCGACTTCGCTTGATAGCCGCCGATGTGGTCAAACTGTTCGTGCAATTCCGCGAGCAATTCACCAGGCGCATGTTCGGCTTCGGCCTTGGCGAGTGCCGCCTCAACCGCGCGCAATTCCTGATCGCCATCCATCGTGTAATCGAGCGCAGAACGTGGCGATTGCGGGGTCTCCTGCGCAACGTGCGCAATGATCCATTTGCCGGGCATATCTAGGTCGCCAGCGTCTTGATGCATCTTGTGCAACAGCAGCGCGAATAAGCTCGATTTACCGCAGCCATTGGGCCCAATCAGTCCGACCTTGTGGCCGGGGAACAGCGTCAGGTTGGCGTTATTGAGCAGGCGCTTGGCACCGCGCGCAAGCGTGAGGTTAGTGAGTTTCAGCATGGTGTTAAGGTTTTCGCTTTTGCATTGTCGATTTTTCCCAACGTCTGACTAAGCTCGACAAAAGTAGGTTTTCACTTTTGTCGAAAACTACAGCGCGTAGTCGTAATCAATCGACAACGGCGCATGGTCAGAGAAGCGCTCTACTTTGTAGATACGCGCGTATTCGGCGGTCGCGGCAATGGCCGGTGTGGCGATGTGATAGTCGATCCGCCAACCGACGTTTTTTTCCCACGCCGCGCCGCGATTCGACCACCACGTAAATTGATCGGGTAGCGGGATCAGACGGCGGAATACATCGACATAGCCAACATCGTCAAACAAAGTGGTGAGCCACGCGCGCTCTTCGGGCAGGAAGCCAGAATTTTTTTTGTTGCCGCGCCAATTTTTGAGATCAATCTCTTTGTGCGCGATGTTCCAATCGCCGACGATGACAAATTCGCGTCCGCTGTCTTTCAATTTTCTCAGAAACGGCATGAACGCTTCGAGGAAACGAAACTTTTTCGCCTGCGCTTCTTCCGACGCGGAGCCGGACGGCAGGTAAAGCGAAATTACCGACAAATTGCCGAAGTCGGCCTGTAAATAACGCCCTTCCGCGTCAATCCATTTGATGCCGGTGCCGATTTGCACTCGGTCTGGCTCGCGCTTGCTGTACAGCGCCACACCCGCGTAGCCTTTCTTATCTGCCGAGTGATAGAACGCGTGCCAGCCCTTCCACGACCGCGCTTCGTCTGGCACATCGCTTTCTAGCGCCCTAATCTCCTGAACGCAGATCACATCCGCCTTCTGCCGTTTCAGCCACGTAAACATACCTTTAGTGGTCGCCGAGCGAATGCCGTTGCAATTTACCGTGATAATGCGCATAACTCTGAATGCTTCGTGGTGAAACCGCGATTATCGTCGATAACCCCACCTCACTTCTTGCTCATGTCACCGCCCGTAGATTTTCGTCAGCAATTTGTCGCATTCGCCATCGAAAAAAATGTGCTGCGCTTTGGCGAATTCAAAACCAAAGCGGGTCGCCTGTCGCCGTATTTTTTTAACGCGGGGTTGTTTGATGACGGTGCATCACTGCGTGCCCTGTCGCGCTTTTATGCTGATGCGATCATCGCCAGCGGGGTGGAATTCGACATGCTGTTCGGCCCCGCCTACAAAGGCATCATTCTGTCCGCGATCACCGCGCTGGCACTGGCCGAGGACGGGCGCAATGTTCCCTACGCCTACAACCGCAAAGAAGCCAAGGATCATGGCGAAGGCGGCACCACGGTGGGCGCGCCGATCCAAGGCCGCGTGTTGATCGTGGATGACGTCATTTCGGCGGGTACCTCCGTCCGTGAATCGGTTGAAATTATTCGCGCGGCCGGGGCCACGCCCGCGGGAGTCGTCATCTCGCTGGATCGTCAGGAACGCGGCGCAGGCGCGCTGTCCGCCGCGCAGGAAGTCAGCCAAATGCACGGCATCCCCGTTATGGCGGTAGCGAGCTTGACTGACGTCATCAGCCATTTGCAGCAAACTGACAGCGAAACCGATACACTAACAAGTGCCAAACTACTTAGCATCTTCACCTACCGCCAGCAGTATGGCGTGGCTTCCTGAACGACTGATTGCCTGTTATGACTTTCTCCCGGATCATTCTTGTCTGTGCCCTCGCTGCCGCGCTCTCGCTGGTCGTGATGCCTGCCGAGGCAGTGTTTAAGTGCACCGACGACAAAGGGCAGACCCACTACGGCGACACCATGCCCCCGCAGTGCGCCAAGCGCGATGTGGTCGAATACGGCAAAGGTGGCGACGTGGTACGGAAAATTGATGCGCCGCTAACCACCGACCAGCTACGGTTGCGCGAAGAGGCGGCGCAGAAGCGCTCGGAAGAGCAGCGACTGATCCGCGAACAGAAGCAGAAAGACTTTGCCTTGATTGGCACCTACGGCTCCGAGCGCGAATTCGATCAATCGCGTGACAGCGACGTGAAAGAATTGGATGCGCGCAAGCGAATCTTGACCACGCGCATCGGTGAAGTGGAAAAACTGTTAGAAAAATTTAATGCCGATATGGATTTCTATCGGCCAAGCAAAAGCGGTAAAGGTAAAGTTAAAGAGCCGCCGCCACAACTCGTCTCTGACATCGGGCATGCCACTGCCGACATCGCGAGTCTGAACAAGCTAATCGCGCGAATTGAAGAAGAAAAGCAAACCATCATTGCCAAGACGGATGCTGAGAAGTCACGCTGGAAGCGCCTGAAGGCGGGCATGCCGCCGGGCACCTTGGTTGACGCCAAGGGTAGCCAAGTCACACCGGTCAAGACCGCAGCGCCTGAAAAGCGCGCTGCGGCGAGCAAAACCACTAAGACGCAGTAGCGGTTCGCCGCTCGCTCAGACGGCGAGTTTCCGTTTCAATACCTCGTTCACCTGCGCAGGATTCGCCTTGCCTTTCGAGGCCTTCATCACCTGTCCGACTAGCGCTTGGAATGCTTTTTCCTTGCCGGACTTGAATTCGTCTACGGATTTTTGATTGGCGGCGATAACTTCAGCGACGATGGTTTCGATGGCACCGGTGTCGTTCACCATCCGCAATCCATTGGCATCAATGTATTGCTGCCAGCGATCATCCAGATCAATGGCGTCGGCCAAGTCCATCAGTTGCTGGTTCGTCTTTTCGCAAAGTTCGTCAAACTTTTGGCGCGCAGTGTTTCGCGTAATTTCTCCACTTTGCTCCGACCGGATCAATCGCCCGACGAGTACCTCAGCTGGCACCTCGGAATCATTAATTGAGATTTGCCTTCTGTTAAGAAATGTGGCAATTTCGCCGTTAATCCAACTCGCGGCAGCGCGCGGTGCGGTACCGGCGCTTACAAAACTAGCAAAGTAGTTTGCCGTGTCCCGCGACGCCGTCAACAGCCGCGCATCGTAATCGGACAATCCGTAGTCGCGCACGAATCGTTCCCGCATCGCGCGCGGAAGCTCCGGCATGGTCGCGCGAATTCGCGCAATTTCATCCGCACTAATTTCTAACGGCAACAAATCCGGATCGGGAAAATAGCGGTAGTCCATCGAATCTTCTTTAGAGCGCATCGGGCGGGTCTCATCGCGGTCTGCATCGTACAGACGCGTCTCTTGCACGACCCGGCCACCGTCTTCAAGCAACTCAATCTGACGACGAATTTCGTACTCAATCGCGCGCTCCAAAAAGCGAAACGAATTCACGTTCTTGATTTCCGCGCGCGTGCCAAGTTTGCTTTCACCGGTACGACGCACCGACACATTGGCGTCGCAGCGAAACGAGCCTTCCTGCATATTGCCGTCGCTAATCCCAAGCCATGTCACGAGGCTGTGCAAGGCTTTCGCGTAGGCAACGGCCTCGGCCGCACTGTGTATGACCGGCTCCGTGACGATCTCCAGCAAGGGGGTGCCCGCGCGATTCAAATCAATCCCGGAAACTCCCGGCGTTTCCAGTCCTTCGTGCAACGACTTTCCGGCATCTTCTTCGAGGTGCGCGCGCGTTAGTTGCACGGTTTTCTCAATGCCATCCAGAACGATCGGCACGACGCCGCCGACCACGACCGGCAACTCGAACTGCGAAATCTGATAGCCCTTCGGCAGGTCAGGATAGAAATAATTTTTACGTGCAAATACCGAATGCGGCGCCACCGTTGCGCCGATAGCCAAACCAAACATGATCGCGCGATCCACCGCGCCGCGATTCATCACCGGCAGCGTGCCGGGCAGCGCCAAATCAACGGCGTTCGCATGCGTGTTCGGTGCGGCACCAAAGCTAGTCGATGAGCCGGAAAAAATCTTCGAGGCAGTAGACAATTGCACATGCGTTTCGAGGCCGATCACGACCTCCCAGCCGGATGGGATGTTCATCGTATTTTTCATGCGTGGGTCTCCGGCATACGCGTGTGCCAATCCGTCACCTGCTGGTATTGGTGCGCCGCCCCGAGCATGCGTCCTTCATCAAAATAATTGCCAATGATCTGCAACCCAATCGGCATCTTGCTTGAGTCAAACCCACACGGCACCGACATGCCCGGCAGCCCGGCGAGGCTCACGCCCAACGTGAAAACATCTTCAAGATACATCGCCACGGGGTCGTTCGATTTCGCGCCGAAGTTCCACGCGGTGGTTGGCGCGACCGGACCCATGATGAAATCGCAACAGGTAAACGCATCCTGAAAATCTTGCGCAATCAGTCGCCGCACTTTTTGCGCCTGCACGTAATACGCATCGTAATAGCCATGCGAAAGCACATACGCGCCAACGAGAATCCGGCGCTTCACTTCCGCACCGAACCCTTCCGCGCGGCTCTTCGCGATCATCTCGCGCAGGTCGCCGTACTCGCTGGCGCGATGGCCGTAGCGCACACCATCGAATCGTGACAAGTTGCTCGATGCCTCGGCAGGTGCGATTACGTAATACGCTGGGATCGCGAGCTTAGTGCGCGGCAGTGAGATTTCTACCCGCGTGGCACCACGTTTTTCGAATTCGCTGATCGCGGTTTCCACTGCGCGCGCAACCTCTGGTGCTAAGCCGTCGGCAAAGAATTCTTTCGGCACACCAATGCGCATGCCACTAAATTTCGCATTCGGGTATGCCGTGGAAAGCCCCGCCGATACTGGTGTTTCAGGCATTGGCCGGGCCACGCTGGTCGAATCACGCGCGTCCAAGCCCATCATTGCGTCGAGCAAAAGCGCGCAGTCTTCAGCGCTTTTCGCCATCGGTCCACCTTGATCGAGACTCGATGCAAACGCGACCATGCCGTAGCGCGACACCGTGCCATACGTCGGCTTAATCGCCGTGATGCCGCACATCGCGGCGGGTTGCCGCAACGAGCCGCCCGTGTCAGTACCGGTCGCCACCGGCGTCAATCCAGCGGCAACCGCAGCAGCAGAACCGCCCGACGAGCCACCGGGAATTTTGTCGCTATCCCACGGATTTTTCACCGCGCCAAACGCGGAATTTTCATTCGATGAGCCCATCGCGAATTCATCGCAATTCAGTTTGCCGAGACTCACCATGCCGACTGCGTCGAGCTTTTCCACGACGGTGGCATCGAACGGCGACACATAGTTGGCGAGCATCTTCGAGCCCGCCGTGGTGCGCCAACCGCGCGTGACAAAAATATCTTTGTGCGCGACAGGAATGCCCAGCAACGTACCGGTATCGCCGCGTGCGATGCGCGCATCGGCGGCGCGCGCCTGCGCAAGGGTGAGTTCGCGATCAACGTGTAAAAACGCATTCAACGATATGGCACGTTCGGCACGGGTTAGAAAGTATTCGGCGAGTTCAACTGCGGAAACTTTTTTCTGATCGAGCGCTAATCGTAGCGCTACCAATGACTGGTGCGCGTACGTCATTCGATCACCTTCGGCACCAGAAACAGCCCGTCTTCGCGCTGCGGCGCGTTGGCCATGTTGGCGTCGCGCTGATCGCGTTCGTTCGCCACATCATCACGTAAACCAAGCCGCATGGCACGAATCGTTGTCAGCGGATGGCTCAGCGGCGCTACCCCGCTGGTATCGATCGCTTGCAACGCTTCGACCATGCCGAAAATGTTATTGAGCTCGCCCTCGATGCGTTGCACTTCGGGTGCGGCAAGGTCGATTCGCGCTAGGTGGGCGAGGCGAAGAATATCGTCACGGCTTAGGGACATTTTGCAAACACGTAGGATGAAATTAGGATAAAAAAGAGAGTGCCCAAATGCGCGAGGTCTAACCGAGCAGGCACGGGTCGCAAACGGCGAAAAACTGGCGGTTTTTGCGTTCTTTTTAGGCAGTCACTAGAGTATCATAGTGAATTAGCGTTAAAAGTTCGCGAAAATCCGCGCGAATGGGTTGAATTTGCTTGGCTTCTGCTTAAAAAGTGCGGGCAAATTTCGGTGGCGCAAGTCCAAAATTTTGAATACCGGTTGGCGCAGCGTGAGACCACTCCGTCGCGAACCGGGCACCGTTTAGAAAGGCATCATGTTTTCGTTCATTTCCAAGCATTTTTCAACCGATCTTGCCATTGACCTTGGTACCGCTAACACCCTGATCTATTTGCGCGGCAAAGGCATCGTCCTCGACGAGCCTTCAGTCGTCGCGATTCGTCAGGAAGCCGGCCCCAACTCGAAGAAAACCATTCAGGCGGTGGGTTTGGCCGCGAAAATGATGCTCGGGCGCACGCCCGGCAACATTACCGCCATTCGTCCCATGAAAGACGGCGTGATCGCCGACTTTCACACCACCGAGCACATGCTCAAGTTTTTCATCAAAAAAGTCCACGACGCGCAATGGTTTCGTCCCAGCCCGCGCATCGTGATCTGCGTACCGTGCGGCTCGACCCAAGTTGAGCGCCGCGCCATCAAAGAGTCCGCGATTGCGGCTGGTGCTTCACAAGTATTTTTGATCGAAGAACCGATGGCAGCGGCCATTGGCGCGGGTTTGCCGATTGCCGATCCGACCGGCTCAATGGTGGTCGATATTGGCGGCGGCACCACCGAAGTTGGCGTAATTTCGCTCGGCGGTATCGTCTACGCGGCCTCGGTGCGCGTGGGTGGCGACAAGTTTGACGAAGCCATCATCAACTACATCCGCCGCAATTACGGCATGTTGATCGGCGAAGCGACGGCGGAGAACATCAAGAAAACCATCGGCTCTGCGTTCCCCGGCTCGGAAGTGCGCGAGATGGAAGTTAAGGGTCGCAATTTGGCCGAAGGTATTCCACGCGCGTTCACGATTTCGTCCAACGAAATTCTTGAAGCGTTGACCGATCCATTGAACTCCATTGTGTCGGCCGTGAAATCCGCACTCGAACAGACGCCCCCTGAACTCGGTGCTGACATTGCCGAAAAAGGCATGGTGTTGACCGGTGGCGGCGCGCTGTTGCGTGAGTTGGATCGGCTATTGGTGGAAGAAACCGGCTTGCCGGTGTTGGTCGCGGAAGACCCGTTGACCTGTGTGGTACGCGGCTCCGGTCGCGCGCTTGAAGAAATGGACAAACTTGCTTCTGTTTTCACGAACGAACTGTAGGTCACGCTCTCCAAGCCGTAGCAGTAACTTCTGAGGTAACGACTCTCACTCCAGCTAAGCAAGGCGAACTATCCAGTGTCGGCGTTTCAAGAGCCATTTTTCACGCGCGGGCCTAGCCCGTTGGCAAGACTGACCTTTTTTTCTTTGGTCGCCATCAGCATCATGATCGCCGACCATCGCTTTCGCGCGCTGACCTTTGTGCGCATGGCGGTCTCCGCCGTGCTCAGTCCAGTAGAACGCGCGCTCACCTTGCCGGGTGAGGCGGTAAATCGCCTTGGCAGCTATTTCACCGATCAGGGCAAGTTGATCGCCGAGAATCGCACGCTCAATCAAAAAGTGCTTGAACTCGCAGCCGAAGGTCAGCAAGCTAAATTGATTGTCGCTGAGAAGCCATACGTCGATGCCCTGGGCAGTGCGTATCAACGCTTTGCGTTGCGCGGCAATCAGACCAGCATTACCGCCGAAGTGATCCGCGACGCACGTAATCCATTCGCCCGCAAGATCATCGTCAACAAAGGCCTCACGCATGGCGTCACGGCGGGCCTCGCGGTGATTGGCGGCGATGGCGTGGTCGGCCAAGTGACGGTGGTCGGCCTCACCTCGTCAGAGGTCACGCTCTCGACCGAAAAAGATCAATCCATTCCGGTGCTGATTGTGCGCACGGGGCTGCGCGCGATTGCGGTGGGCAGTGGCCGCGAAGGCATGATCGATGTGCCGTTCATTCCCATCAACTCGGACGTGCAAAACGGCGATCAGCTGGTCACCTCCGGCATCGACGGCACCTATCCGCCCGGTCTGGCCGTGGGCACGGTCGCGCAGGTCGAGAAAAATCCAGCGTTTCCGTTTGCGCGCATCACCGCACAACCGGTGCAGAGTGCAGCACATCATCGTTTTGTCAACGTAATGCTGCGTGATCCGGTGCAGAGCTATCCAAAGCCCGATGTCGGCGGCGACGACAAGAAATGGGTCGCGCCAGATTCCAGCAAAGTGGGTGCTGCAGGTGAGACTGCCGCCCCGGTGACCAATGCGAAAGGACGGAAAAAACCATGACCGCCATGGACCTTTCCCCCGCCTCGCGCTCGCCGATGGATTTGCCCGCGCCCCTTAGTCTCATCGTGGTGTCGATTCTGCTCGCGCTGCTGGGTAACTTGCTGCCGTGGAGCGGTGCGGCTTTGCATGCGCATCCTGATTTTGTGTTGCTGCTGCTGCTGTACTGGACGGCCCATGAGCCACGCGCCGTCGGCCAAGGTTGGGGCTTTGCGCTGGGGCTGGTGATGGACGTGGCGGATAGCGTATTGCTGGGTCAGCACGCACTGGTGTACGTGGTGGCGATATTTTTGGCGCAACTGTTGCGCGTGCGCATGTTGCGGCTGACTTTGTTTGAACAGGCGCTGCATGTGTTGGTCATTCTGTTCGTATCGCAAGGTATCGGCGTCGTGCTCAATTTGTCGATGGGTCGCGAGTTTCCCGGCTACCTTCTGGCGGTTGCCCCGCTGCTGGGGGCGATCTTGTGGCCGTTCGTGGATGCCACCGCCAGGATGTCGCGCTTCCGCCGTCGCTCGCGCGATGTCGTGATTTGATGGTGGACTAGCATGGTCGGTACCGCCATCCGTAATCGCGAACACGAGATCAATGTGTTTCGTTCGCGCGCGCTTTTTTCCGCGTTCGCCATCTTGATCGCGTTTGGTGTGCTCGCCGGACGCATGATTTATTTGCAAGTGGTGAAGCGCGATCACTTTCAGGCACTGGCCGAATTGAACCGCATCTCCAATGTGCCCGTGGTGCCCAATCGCGGACTGATTTTGGATCGCAACAAGGAAGTATTGGCGGCCAATTACTCGGCGTACACGCTGGAAGTCACGCCGGCCAAAGTAAAAAATCTCGACGCGACCATTGAAGAATTAAACGCCATTGTCGAAATCGCGCCGCGTGACCGACGCCGCTTCAAAAAATTATTGGAGGAGAGCAAGAGTTTCGAGTCGCTGCCGATCCGTAATCGTTTGACCGACGAAGAAATGGCGCGCTTCGCAGTTAATCGCTATCGTTTTCCCGGCTTCGATATTCGCGCGCGGCTGTTCCGCAACTATCCACAGGGAGAAGTCGCCTCGCACGCGATTGGCTACATTGGGCGGATCAACGATGCGGACCTGAAACGCATCGACGCCGCCGATTTGAGCGATAACTATCGTGGCACCGATCACATCGGCAAGCTTGGCGTGGAGGGCAGTTTTGAAAACGAATTGCACGGCAGCACCGGCTCCGAGCAAGTTGAGATCGACTCCGGTGGTCGCGCGATTCGCTCGCTGGCACGGGTCGAGCCGGGTGCGGGCAACAATTTGCGGTTGACGATGGACATCAAACTACAAAAACTCGCTGAGGAAGCATTCGGTGATTTTCGTGGCGCGTTGGTAGCGATTGAACCAAAAACGGGCGAGATTTTGGCGCTGGTGTCCAAGCCCGGTTTCGACCCCAATTTATTTGTCGATGGGATCGACCCGCAGAACTGGGATTTGCTCAACAACTCGCCCGACAAGCCGCTCAACAATCGCGCGCTACGCGGCCAATATCCACCGGGCTCGACCATCAAACCGTTCATGGCGCTCGCCGCCCTTGAGACTGGTGCGCGCACACCCAGTTACGCGATCAGCGACCCCGGCCACTGGTCGCTGCCAGGCGTGTCGCGGCCATTTCGCGATTGGAAAGCAGGCGGGCACGGCTCAGTGAATTTGCAAAAAGCGATCACCGTTTCTTGCGACACCTATTTCTATGGACTCGGTAACGACATGGGGATTGATGGTATCTCTAAATTCATGAAAGGCTTCGGCTTTGGCGCAAAGAACGGCATCGACATCGACGGCGAGTTGTCAGGCCTCGTGCCCTCGCAAGAGTGGAAGCAAGCGCGCTTCAAACAAAAATGGTACGCAGGCGACACCATCAGCGTCTCCATCGGTCAGGGCTACTGGCTGACCACACCATTGCAACTCGCCACCGCCACCGCGATTCTCGCCAATGGCGGCAAACCAGTCACGCCGCATCTGCTGCGCGAAGTGATTGACGCCAAGACCGGCGAAGTGCGCGCGTATGTGCCACCGCCCCTGTCCGCTTCGCAGGCCGCTTCGCAGACCGCTTCGCAGACCGCACAAAATTTCAACGCCGACAGTCTTGAGCTGGTGCGCCAAGGCATGATCGACGTCACGCGCCCCGGCGGCACCGCCGCGCGCATGGGGGCCGGTGCCAGCTACTCCATCGCCGCCAAGACCGGCACCGCGCAGGTGATCGGCATGAAAAGTGGTGAGCGCTATGACGAGAAAAAAATCAACGAACGCTTCCGCGATCACGCCTTGTTTATCGCCTACGCCCCTGCCGAAAATCCAAAAATTGCCTTGGCGATGCTGGTCGAAAATGGCGGCCACGGCGGCAGCACCGCTGGGCCGATTGCGCGCGAGGTATTCGACTTCTACCTGCTCGGCAAAATGCCCGACGTGAGCAAACGCAAGAACCGCGACTATGACCTTTCAGTTAGCGATTAGCCGCGCGTGGGAGGTGTTCACCCGGCGGCTCGATGCACCGCTGATGGCGGCACTTTTTTTTCTCGCCGCACTTTCGCTGGTCGTGGTTTTTTCCGCATCTGGCGGCTTGACCTTTGATCGCGCACTGGGTCAATTGCGCAACTTTGCAGTCGCGTTTGCGGTGATGTGGGTGGTGGCGAATACCTCGCCACTGCTGCTGATGCGGCTAGCCGTGCCGCTGTTTTTGCTTGGCGTGTTGCTGCTTATCGGCGTTACGTTGTTCGGCGAAACGCGCAACGGCGCGCGGCGCTGGCTCAATCTCGGTTTGATGACCATCCAACCCTCCGAGATCATGAAATTCGGTATGCCGCTACTGCTCGCGTGGTTCTTTCACAAACGCGAGGAAGGTACACGCCTGCTAGATTTCGCTATCGCCGGACTATTGCTGGTGGTACCGACCGCGCTGGTGTTTAAGCAACCCGATTTGGGTACCGCGATTCTGATTTTCTCGGCAGGATTTTTTGTTATTTTTCTGGCCGGGCTGTCGTGGAAAATCATGGCGGGGCTGGCCATCGCGTTTGCCGTCGCCGCAAAATTCGCGTGGCCGCTGCTGCATGAGTACCAACGCCAACGCGTCTACACCTTCCTCGATCCCACGCAAGATCCGCAAGGCGCGGGCTATCACATCATTCAGGCGACGATTGCGGTTGGTTCCGGCGGCATTCTCGGTAAAGGCTGGCAAGCGGGTAGTCAAACCAAACTCGATTTCATTCCGGAGCGCACCACCGATTTTATTTTCGCGGTGTTCGGTGAAGAGTTCGGTCTCGTCGGCGGCTTGTTGTTATTGACGTTGTATCTCATCATCATCGGCCGCGGCCTGATGATCTCGATGAACGCACCGACCACGTTCGCACGCCTGATCGCCGGTGCAGTCACGCTATCGTTTTTTACCTACGCCTTTGTCAACATGGGCATGGTGATGGGCGTATTGCCGGTGGTGGGCGTGCCGCTGCCGCTAATGAGCTACGGCGGCACGGCGATTTTGTCGATCTGTGTGGGCATCGGTGTGTTAATGAGTGTCGCCACGCACAAGCAATTGGTGCAGACATGATCGCGATGAACTGCTCCAAACGCCGCACCAGTGCTTGGGTTTGGCCATGTTTATTGATGTTGGCGGCATGCGGCACAGTGCCGAAACGTGTCGAGCCACCGGGTAAGCCAACGGCACCAACGACGCCAGCAAAACCAAACGGCTACTATCAGGACGACGGCCCCGGTGACCATCCGCCCGCCAATCTCGATCTCGTACCGGATGCGATTCCGCGTAGCGAGCCACTGCATCGCGGTGCCAATCGCCCCTACACCGTGTTCGGAAAAACCTATGTGCCAAACGTGGCGAGCGATCCATACCGCCAGTCAGGCGTGGCCTCGTGGTATGGCCGCAAATTTCACGGGCAGAAAACCTCGATCGGTGAAACCTACGATATGTACGCGATGACCGCTGCGCATCCGACGATGCCGCTACCCTCATACGCGCGCGTGACCAATCCGCAAAATAATCGCAGCGTGATCGTGCGGGTGAACGACCGTGGGCCGTTTCACGCAGATCGGTTGATTGATCTTTCGTACACTGCGGCGGCCAAGCTCGATATTGCACGGCGCGGTAGCGGCATGGTGACCGTCGAGCGCGTGTTTCCGGGCGATGATCCGGCCACCACGCCGCGTTCAGCGCCAACGCGGGCGCCAACGGTGGTCACGACCTCACCCATCACCACCGATGCGGGGCAACTGTATTTGCAACTCGGCACATTTTCATCTAAGGAGAATGCCGAAATATTTCGCGCGCGCGTGAGCAGTGAACTCACGTGGAATCGCGCGCCGCTTCAAGTGGTGCAAGCGAACGGCTTGTATCGCGTCCGCCTCGGCCCCTACCCCACGCGTGACGCGGCCGACGTCGCCATCGCGCAAATCAAAACCGCACACGATTTTTCTCCTGTCATTTCCAAACCCTGATTTTCTAATTCCTTTCAATGAATCCTTATGAATAAATTTCTCGCCATTGTTTTCGCGTTCGTCGCCACCAGTGCCCTCGCACAATTGCCAACCTCGTCGATCGCCTCGGACATTCCTGCGCCACCGATCGCTGCCCGTGCGTATGTGCTGTTTGACGCATCAAGCAATCAGGTGCTGGCCTCGCAAGCGATGACGGATCGCTTCGAGCCTGCTTCACTGACCAAATTGATGACCGCGTATTTGGTGTTCGATGCGATCAAGAATAAAAAGCTCACGCTCACGCAAACGCTGCCCGTTTCCGAGCGCGCATGGAAAGCCGAGGGCTCGCGCATGTTCATCGACCCCAAGCAAACGCCGACGGTCGAGCAACTGATTCGCGGCATGATCGTGCAAAGCGGCAACGACGCCTCAACCGCACTCGCGGAAGGTATCGCTGGCTCGGAAGATTTGTTCGCACAACTTATGAACAAACAAGCGGCGCGCCTCGGCATGAAGGGCACCAATTACACCAACGCCACTGGCTTGCCGAACCCGCAACACTACGGTACGGCGGAAGATTTAACCCTGCTCGCGACCGCGCTGATGCGCGATTTTCCAACCGAAGTCGGTTACTACAAAGAACGTGAATTTACCCACAACAACATCACGCAACCCAACCGCAATCGCTTGCTGTTCATCGACCCGACCGTCGATGGCCTGAAGACCGGTCACACCGAAGCGGCTGGCTGGTGCTTGATCGCGACCGCTAAGCGCGGCGAGCGTCGCTTGGTGTCGGTGGTGCTGGGTGCGGCGTCGGATTCAGCACGCACGCAAGAAAGCCAGAAGCTGCTGAACTTCGGCTACCAGTTTTTTGATTCGCAGCGTCTGTATAAAAAGGACGAAGCGATTGCCACACCAGAAATTTTCAAGGGCACCAAAAACGCCATCAAACTCGGCTTTGACCGCGACATCTGGCTTACGCTGCCCAAAGATAAATTCAAAGGCTTCAAGGCCACACTCACCACCACGCAACCACTGGTCGCGCCACTTGCGATTGGGCAAAAAGCGGGCGTGATGAAATTGACCAAGGACGACAAGCCGATTGCCGAATTCACAGTGGTCGCGCTGGAAGATGTGCCGGTCGCGGGATTTTTGGGACGCGGCTGGGATGCGATTCGGTTGATGTTTAAGAAATGAATTCTTGGCGTGTAGCGACAAGAATTCATCCTGAGCGGAGCGAAGGATCTCGTCGCATTGCGTGATCTCGATTAGAAGGAACCACCATGTCGAACCAACTCTGTTTGCCCACCGTGTACCTCAACGGCAACCACATGCCGATTGAAGATGCGCACATCTCCCCACTCGACCGTGGCTTCATTTTTGGTGACGGCGTCTATGAAGTGATTCCGTTCTACGACGGCAAAGCGCTACGCATGCGCGAGCATCTGGTGCGTTTGCAACGCAGCCTCGACGAATTGCAAATCGACAATCCTTACCCGTTGGCGGATTGGGAAAGCAAAATCACCAAGCTCGTCGCTACCAATGGCGGTGGCAACGTCGGTGTCTATTTGCAAGTCACTCGCGGCGTCGCCAAGCGTGATTTCGCGCCGATCAAGGGACTCAAGCAGACCGTGTTCATGATGGTCAATCCGCTGGCCACGCCAAAGCCGGAGATTTACGAGCGCGGCATTTCCGGCGTGTCGCTTGATGACAATCGCTGGCTGCGTTGCCACATCAAGTCCACGGCGCTGTTGGGTGCGGTGATGTTGAAGCACGAATCGAATCAGGCGGGAGCCGATGAAGCGGTGATGTTTCGCGATGGCTATCTCACGGAGTCATCGGCCAGCAATATCGCGGTGGTGAAGAACGGTGTGATTCTTTGCCCGCCGATGGACAACCTGATTTTGCCGGGCATTACCTATTTGCTAATGATGGACTTGGCGAAGGAGGCCGGGATTCCGCTGGAGGTTCGCCGCGTGTCCCGCCGCGAGGTGCGCAACTGTGATGAGCTGTGGATGCTGTCATCGACCAAGGAAGTGGTACCGATCACGAGTCTCGACGACAAGCCGGTGGGAGCCGCCGCCCACCGAGGCAAGCCCGGGCCGTTGTTCGCGAAAATGTACGCGCTGTTCCAAGCCTATAAACGCAATTTGCGATAACGTATCCGCGCATGACCACACCAAGCAACGAATCGCTACTCAAATTTCCAACGCCATTCCCGATCAAAGCGATGGGCAGGATGGTGGTGGACGGCGAGCGGCAGTTCGCGCAAATCGTTCTTGAAATCGTAATGAAGCACGCGCCTGATTTTGATGGTCAGAACGTCGAAATGCGACCATCAAAAAATGGTAACTATCTCGCGGTGACCGCGACCATTACCGCCACGTCGAAGACGCAGCTTGACGATATTTATCGTGAACTATCCGCGCATCCGCTCGTGCTGATGGCGCTGTAATGCCATGCACATCAAACACCTCGGCCTCGCCGACTACGAGCCTACATGGCGCGCGATGCAGGCTCACAATCGTGCGCGCACAGCTGAGAGCGGCGACGAGCTATGGATCGTGCAACACCCACCCATCTTCACCCTCGGCCTCGCCGGTAAACCCGAGCACGTCCTAAACCCCGGCGACATTCCGGTCATCAAGATTGATCGCGGTGGGCAAGTGACGTACCACGGGCCGGGGCAATTGGTCGTGTATTTGCTGCTCGGCATGAAGCAACGAAGTTTCGGCGTCAAAGAACTTGTGCGCAGAATCGAGCAATCGCTGATTGATTTGCTTGCACAATACGGCATCGACGGCGCGCGTAAGCCGGGCATGCCGGGGGTGTACGTGAACGACGCAAAAATTGCTGCCATTGGCTTGAGAGTGTCTAACCACGCCACGTTTCACGGGTTGTCCCTCAACGTCGAGATGGATTTGCAACCGTTTTCGCGCATCAACCCATGTGGCTACGAAGGGCTGGCGGTGACGCAGTTACGCGACTTGGGGGTGGGGGATAATATGGAAGTGGTCGCGGAAAAACTGATTCTCCAGCTAAAACGAAACCTCCAAACTCTGTCATCCTGAGCGGCTGTTCGCGAAGGATCTCATCCGCTCGAACTTTGGGAAAGCCCAAGCACGAGAACACTGCAACAAAACGGAAACCACCATGGCCGACGCAGGCATCAAGCAAAAATCCGAATCTAAAACTGCACGCATCCCCATCAAGATCGTGGTGCAAAACCCAGCCGAGCGGCTCAAAAAACCCGAATGGATTCGCGTCAAAGCGGGCTCGCCCTCAACGCGTTTCTACGAAATCAAACAAATTCTGCGCGACGCCAAGCTGCACACGGTCTGCGAAGAAGCCTCGTGCCCCAACATCGGCGAATGCTTCGGCAAAGGCACGGCGACCTTCATGATCATGGGCGACCTGTGCACGCGTCGTTGCCCATTCTGCGATGTTGGGCATGGCCGTCCGCGACCGTTAGATGTCGATGAACCGCGCCATCTCGCCGAGACCATCGCCAAACTGAAATTGAAATACGTCGTCATCACCAGCGTGGATCGTGATGACCTGCGCGACGGCGGCGCCGAACATTTCGTGAATTGCATCCGCGAAACCCGCAAACTTTCGCCGAGCACGCAAATCGAAATCCTCACCCCCGACTTTCGCGCCCGACTAGATCGCGCCCTCAACATCCTGCGCGCGGCACCACCCGATGTGATGAACCACAATCTCGAAACCATCCCGCGCCTCTATAAACAAGCGCGCCCCGGCTCGGACTATGCGCATTCGTTGAAGCTACTAAAAGATTTCAAAGCTGAACACAAAAATGTCCCCACCAAAAGCGGCCTCATGCTCGGCCTCGGCGAAACCAACGAAGAAATTTTGCAAGTCATGCGCGACCTGCGCGCCCACGACGTAGACATGCTCACCCTCGGCCAATACTTGCAACCCTCCGCGCATCACCTGCCGGTGCTGCGCTACGCGACACCCGACGAATTCAAGATGTTCGAGATTGAGGCGAAAAAAATGGGCTTCGTGCATGCCGCGTGTGGGCCAATGGTGCGCTCTTCATATCACGCGGATCAGATGGCGCATGAGGTGGGGATTGGCTAACGCGCTTATTTACGGGCGTCTTCAGCCAGTTGTCATCGGTAACGACCGACAGTAGGCGTATCCGAATCCAGCGCGCCCTGCCCCCCGTACCTAGCAAACGCCCCCAACTCCTCTACAATTTGCGTTCCGTCTGATTGAGGTTGAACCGATGAAAACGTTTACGCAATTTTCCGCATGCGCCACCCGCACGACTCTCTGTGTGATGGCGCTGGTGCTTGCTGGTTGTGCCACGCAGGCCAATCTCGCACCGACGACGGTCGCGGCGTGCGACGGCATCAACAGCCTGTCAGATCAAGCGGCGTCAGCGAGACTCGATGTACCAACCTCGACGCTGGTGACCTTGCGCACCATTCAGCAAACCGACAATGCGGGTGTGTGCGCCACCCCCAACGAGAAACGCGCGGTGTTGCTGGGGGCGTATCAAAAATCTTTGAAGAAGCCCAATCGCGCAGCGTTACGTGTGCCGAATCGCGAGTACCTCAAGAGTTGGGACACGGACGAGTTCGGCAATAGTCCGACCAGCGCTGCCGTGTTGCAAGCGGATCAAACACGCCGCAGCATGCTGGTCGATACGCTCGAACCTTCCGCGCGCACCAAGGCAGCGGGAATCGCAGCGAATCGTTGGGAGTTCATCGGGCCGGGCAACGTCGGCGGGCGCGTGCGTGCGATGTTGATTGATCCGCGCAATCCGAATCGCCTGATCGTGGGCGCGGCGACTGGCGGTATTTGGATCAGCGACAACGCGGGCGCGAGCTTCCGGGCGGTGGCTGATTTCATGGGCAATCTTGCCATTGGTAGCCTTGCGATGGACCCGAATAATCCGAACGTGATTTATGCAGGCACTGGCGAGACGCACAGCGGGCTTTCCGGTATCGGCATGTTCAAAAGTACCGACGGCGGCATCACGTGGAATTTTTTGCCGTCCACGGCTTCCGACCTTGTGACCGCCGAGTGGTTCTTCACCAACCGCATCGCCGTCAATCAAGCGAACTCCAACGTGGTGCTGGCAGCGACCCGGCTCGGCGTGTATCGCTCGGTGAATGCGGGTGCGTCATGGGTGAAAACCAATGCACCGATCCGCGATGTGTATGACGTGAGGTTCGATCCGCGCAATACCAACAACGCCCTGCTGGCCTCGGACGATGGCTTCATGTACTACTCGCGCGATGCCGGTGCGAGCTGGACAAAGACCTCTGCGCTGGTCACCACACTGACCGGGCGCAGTACCACCGCGCGTGCTGAGATTGCGTATGCACCAACCGTGACTGACTTGATTTACATTTCGCTCGATAACAACAAGGGCGATGTGTGGAAATCCGACGACGGCGGCGTCACGTGGACGTTTCTCTCCAACCCAAAACATTTGAACGATCAGGGCGATTACGACAACACCATTTGGGTTTCGCCGGTCGATGCGAACCACCTCGTCGTCGGTGGTCTTGATGTCTACCGTTCGATGGATGCGGGTGCCAGTTTCACCAAAATCAGCGACTGGCGACTGGCCGGAGCCGGGCTCCCACAGCCGCACGCCGACCATCATGTACTGATTTCGCCGCCCAACTATAGCGGCGCGAATCCGGTGCTGTACAACGGCAATGACGGCGGCCTGTTTCGCTCGAATGACATCTTTAGCGCGGGTGCCACGGGCACCACCAGTTGGGTCAATCTCGTCAACGGCCTCGGCGTGACCCAGCTCTACGGCGGTGCTGGTAGCCGCGCGGCAGGCGGCAAGCTGATCGGCGGCACGCAGGACAATGGCACAATTCAATACGCGCAAGGCACCGACTGGTTTCGCATCGCCGGTGGTGATGGTGGCTTTTCGGCCGTCGATCCGGTCGATGACTCAACGGTCTATGGCGAATATGTCTACGCCTCGGTGCACCGCAGTGTCGGTACTGGCGGACGCCAATACATCTGTACTGGCATCACCGAAGCGCTGAAGAATGCCACAGACATCAACTACTGCGGCGCAAACAATCCTGAACCCGCTGAAGCCAATTTCATCGCGCCATTCAGGCTCGACCCCAATGATCGCAATCGCATGTTGGTCGGCGCGAATTCGTTGTGGGTGAGCAACAACGTAAAAGCATTCACGCCAACGTGGGCGGTCATCAAGACGCCCGTGGCCGTCGCCACAAGCCGCCTGTTCATCAACGCGATTGAAGTGTTCAAACGCGATTCAAACGTGATCTGGGTTGGCCACAACGGTGGGCAGGTCTACAAAACCAGCAATGGCTTGTCGGCATCACCCACTTGGACGCGCGTTGGCTTGAACAGCGCTGGCCTCAGCATTTTTCCAACGTCCACCATCAATCGCATCACCATTGACCCCGATAATTCGAACCGCGTCTGGCTTTCGCTTACCGGCTTTCAGGCCAACCGCATCTGGCAAACCGACGACGGCGGCGCGAATTGGCGCAGCATTTCCACGACACTCCCCTCAGTGACTGTGCATGACCTAAAGCGCCACCCCACCCAAACCAACTGGCTCTACGCGGCCACCGCCAACGGTATCTACACGTCGGAGAACAGCGGCACTTCATGGAGTGCCACCAACGATGGCCCGGCCAGCGTGCGCGTGCGTGAATTATTTTTCTACGACCCCGCAACCTTGGTCGCCGCCACCTACGGCCGTGGCATGTGGCGCATCGCCGTCAGTGGTGCTGGCCCTGCCGACTATTCCGATCTGTGGTGGGCGGGTCAATCCGAGAACGGCTGGGGGATGGCGGTCAACCAGAAAAATCAAATTCAATTCGTTACTTTTTACGTCTACGACGCCACCGGCCAGCCGGTTTGGTACGTGCTCTCTGGCGGTAGCTGGAACGCGAATTTCACGGTCTACACAGGCCCGGTGTATCTGCCGACTTCGGCACCGTTCAATAACTACAACCCGGCGCAATTCAACGTCGGTGCGCCGGTCGGTAATGTCAGCATCACGTACACCAGCAACACCACCGCCACCGTGCAATACGTTATCAATGGCGTGGCTGGGCAAAAGAGCATGCAGCGCTTTCAGTTCGCGCCGGTCGATAACACGCCCGGTCTCAACGTCGGCGACATTTGGTGGGGCGGTACCTCGCAGAACGGTTGGGGTGTGAGCATCACGCAGCAATACCGCACCCTGTTCGCGGCGTGGTACACGTATCGTGCGGACGGTCGCGCCACGTGGTACGTGATGTCCGGTGGCACGTGGTCCGGCAACAGTTACACCGGCGGGCTATTTAGTGCGCAAAGCAGCCCGTGGCTGGGCGTGCCCTACAACGCGGCGGCATTCGGCGTGGTGCCGGTGGGGAGTGTGACGTTTAATTTCAGCGATGCCAGCAATGCCACCATGACCTACACCGTGAGCGGCGTGACGCAGAGCAAAGCGATCACGCGCTTGCCGTTTTGACGTGACGCAGACCAACGATTGCACTTTCTGCCGCGAGCGTGGCGGTGAATTGCTATTTGAAAACGCAAAGCTGCGCATCGTGCGTGTAGACGACGCCGATGCCGCGCGCTACCCCGGGTTTTGTCGCGTCATCTGGAATACGCACGCCAAAGAAATGACTGACTTGGTGCCGGAAGATCGGGCGTTATTGATGAACACTGTCTTTAAGCTAGAAACCGTGCTGCGTGGCGCCTTGCAGCCAGAAAAAATCAATCTCGCCAGCTTCGGCAATATGACGCCGCACCTGCATTGGCATGTGATCCCACGCTACCGCAACGACCCGTGCTACCCCAATCCCATTTGGGCACCACCATCGCGCGAGCAAGTTGGTACACTAGCGGCCTCGGTGAATGCGGTTGAAGCCGCGTGGGTAACTGCGGTGCGCCAGACCGTCTTCGAGAAATAAATTTTGCGACGCACACGCGTCGTCGGCAACATCCTCAGGAGTTTTGATGGCCACACCCGGTGCGGGTCCGACGAAATCGGCATCCATGTTTTTCAACGACACCAAATCCTGCAAGAAGTGGCTGGAAGTGCTGGCGCTCACCAACGTCTCACAGACGCAGCAAGCGATTTTGGATGCGTTGCGGGTGATGAATCGCAGCTTCAGCTTTGCCCCGCTGGAACATCTCACCTGTTTAGAATTATTGCGCGACAAAATCGCCTACTTGCTAGCCGAGCAACGCCGCCGCGTGGTGGGCAAAACGTTGCCGCTCAGCACCGGCGAATATGCCTCGTGGGCGGTCTCGCGCAGTCTAGTGGCCGAAATGGAAGAGGGCTACCGGCGTTGTTGGACGCTGAAGGACGAAGGGGAAACGAGCCTCGACCCGCACGCGGCACTCATCATTCAGCGCATGATTCGCTACATCGGTTTGCAAATGTTGCTGGCCGGATTCCTGTATCGCCGCTTCGACCCGTACCTGTGGACGCGTTTGCACGGCCAGTGGCTGGAAGCGGAATTGCACGGCCTGACGGCGCAAAGCGTAAAAGATTCGGTCGGTGCGGTCGATGGTTACTCGTCGGTCTTGCAAGCGTATACCGCCGTGGTCCTCGGGCAACTCGCGAATATCCATGAGTTGTCGCCACGGCAAATTGATTTCGTCGATGCCGTAATGAAGCGCTTCGGGCGAAAAGTCAGTGTCACCAAAGATCCCGCACCGAATCCGCAGGGACTCATATTTCACGTCGGCCTGTTATCGCAGGGGGGCGCACAGCTTTCATTTGATGCGGTCGCGGAAAACATGACGCGCTTTCTTGATACCAATGACTTGTCACGCTCGCTACGTCGCCGTATCAAGCGACTGAGCGACGGCGAAGATCCTGGCAGCCTCGACTTGCCGGCGGACTGGAACGCGGTCGACGCTTGCCACGAATTGCAGCGCCTGCATTTGTATTGGTGCGACGGGCGTACGCTGCGTGGCGCCGCCAACGTGCCGACCGAGCGTGAAGTCACGCTCGCATTCGGCATCAGCGAAATCCACTTCCTGCTGTCGGGTGATGTTTTTGCGCAACCAGACGTGAATCGCGAGCCGTCACGGCAAGAATTGAACGACATTGCGATGTTCGGCAAAGTCTCGGAAGCCACGATCCGTGCGCGTTACGCCGAATTCAACTACGGCACGGAAACGTGGAGCGTGATTGATGAGAGTCGCGGCGCGCTACGCGTGTTGCGCCCGGCCAACTCATCGCGCGGCGTGGCCATTGGCAAACTGGTCGGCATGAAAATCGGCAAAGATAGCGCGTTCTATCTCGGTGTAATCCGTGAAATCGTCGATGAGCCAGAAGGCAAACTCACGGTGACGGTGGCGCTGCTGCCCGGCAAGCCGGAAGTCATCGCGGTGCGCGCCAGTGACCCGCGTACCCGCGCAAACAACACCTACACGCAAGGCTTTCGCCTGCCGTCGATGGAAGCACTGAAGGTTCCAGAAACATTGGTGATCCCGTCTGGCCTCGTGCCGCGCGGAAAGGGCATCGATATTTTTCATACGGGTCATGGAACACCGAAGCAGGTCGCGCTGTATGACTTCATCGAGCGTGGCGCGGATTTTGATCGCGTGACCTTGCTTTAACCGGCTGCGTCGATACCGCATGAATAACCACCTGCACGTTGTGATCCTCGCCGCAGGCCAAGGCAAGCGCATGAAATCCGCGCTGCCAAAAGTACTGCACAGCATTGCTGGAAAGCCGCTGCTGCATCATGTGCTCGCGACCTCCACGGCGCTGACTCCGACCTCAGTCTGTGTCGTGTATGGCCACGGCGGTGCGCAGGTGCGTGCGGCCACACCCGCACCCGAGCTCAAGTGGGCGAAACAGGAGCCGCAGCTTGGCACTGGCCATGCGGTAGCGCAGGCGCTTCCGCTACTGCCGAACGACGGCGTATGCTTGATTTTGTATGGCGATGTGCCACTCATTCAAGCGGCGACCCTCGCTTCACTCATCACGGCCGCGCGCGCCGATAGACTCGCGTGGCTGACGATGCACGTCGCCAACCCCGCTGGACTAGGACGCATCGTCCGCGATGCGAATGGCAATGTGACAGCTATCGTTGAACACAAAGACGCGAGCGAGACGCAACGCGGAATTCGCGAAATCAATACCGGCTTCCTCGCTTGCCCGACCGCGTGGTTGGGGTCGTGGCTGCCCAAACTCACCAACAAAAATGCGCAGGGCGAGTATTACCTTACCGACATTCTGGCGCTCGCGGTGGCCGAGGGTCGCACTGTGGAAACCCAATCCCCAAGCGCTGAATGGGAAGTTGCGGGAATCAACAGCAAGGATCAGCTTGCGGATCTCGAACGTACCTATCAACGTGAAATCGGCAAACGTTTGATGGCCGATGGCGTCACCTTGCTTGACCCGGCGCGCATCGATGTACGCGGTAAATTGACTTGTGGCGATGGCGGAGATTCTTTCAACGATATCTCCATCGACATCAATTGCGTATTCGAGGGCACCGTGCATCTCGCCAGCAACGTGAAGATTGGCGCGAACTGCATCTTGCGCGATTGCACCGTGGGCGCAGGCACCGAAATCTTGCCGTTTACATTCATCGACGGCGCCACCATCGGCAAGCATGCGCGCATCGGCCCGTACGCGCGCATTCGTCCGGCCACCACGCTGGCTGACGAAACGCACATTGGTAATTTCGTCGAAATTAAAGCCAGCGACATCGGCGTCGGCAGCAAGGCCAATCATCTTTCCTACATCGGCGATACCAGCATCGGCAAAAACGTCAACATCGGGGCAGGCACCATCACCTGCAATTACGACGGTGCCAACAAACATCGCACGGTGATTGAAGATGATGTGCATATCGGCTCCGACGTGCAACTGGTCGCCCCCGTGACCATCGCCAAAGGGGCCACCATCGCAGCTGGCACGACTGTCTGGAAAGCCGCGCCAGCGGGGGAACTTACCCTGAATGCTAAGACTCAAACGATTCTCGGTGGCTGGAAACGACCGGTAAAAATCGCCAAGAAATAAGGAGTCGGCGTGATGTGTGGATGGTTCGCTGGTGCAATCATTGTGTTGATTTTGTCTGTAGTGAATGCGACGCGTGCCGCCCCACACACGCCCACGCCGACTATCCACACCCCATCCGGTGCCTGCGCGCTCGAACTCGTGCCGCACACCATCGGCCATCTTGCACGCTGTGCCGCAACCGGCGTGACTTTTAGCGGTCTGGTGGTCAATTGCAAAGACCTTGGCGAGCGCGAAAGTGCGTGCGCTGCGGCGACGCGGACGATGGCACAGGGCGGGCGAAGCGTTGCGGCGCCCTCGCAGCCCATGAAAAAATCGCCACAGAAATAGTAGGGCTGGGCGGCAAAATATTGGCGTGCACGCCATAATGTTTGCATCAACGGCTCAGGAGAATCGCTATGTGTGGCATCGTCGGTGCAATCGCGCAACGCAACATTGTTCCCATCCTCACTGAGGGACTGAAGCGCCTCGAATATCGCGGCTACGATTCGGCCGGCATTGCCGTGCTCGCCGCAAAAAACGACACCATCAATCGTGTGCGCCGTGTCGGACGCGTTGCCGAAATGGAGGCCGGTATCGCTGCCGAAGGCCTCACCGGCGTACTCGGTATCGGTCATACGCGCTGGGCAACACACGGCGGCGTTACCCAGGAGAACGCGCATCCGCATGTGTCGAACAACAACATCGCGGTCGTACACAACGGCATCATCGAAAACCATGAAGAGCAACGCGCGCGCCTGAAGGCGCTGGGCTACGCCTTCGATTCTCAGACCGATACCGAGGTCATCGCACACCTGGTGCATCACTACTATCAGCAATCAAAAAATCTATTCACGGCGACGCAAGCGACGGTTAAGGATTTGCACGGTGCGTATGCGATTGGCGTGGTCGCCGTCGGTGCGCCAGATGTGTTGTGCTGCGCGCGCGTGGGTTGCCCCTTGCTGATCGGTGTCGGCGTCGAAGGCCAATCAGAAAATTTTATTGCTTCTGATGTTTCCGCCATCTTGCCGGTCACGCGCCGCGTGATGTATCTCGACGAAGGCGATGTCGCTGAACTCACGCGCCAAGCCATCAAAGTGGCGGATCGCGCTGGCAATGCGGTCGAGCGTGCCATCCATCTCTCTGAAGTCACCGACGACGCCAACGATCTTGGCCCCTATCAACACTTCATGCAAAAAGAAATCCACGAGCAGCCGCGCGCGATTTCTGACACGCTCGAAGCGATCCTCGCGCGCGGCGTCGATAGCAGTTTGTTTGGCGCAGACGCAAGCAGCGTATTCAAACAAATCGACAGCGTGTTAATTTTGGCGTCGGGCACCAGTTCGTACGCCAGCATGGTCGGCAAACAGTGGATCGAATCCATCGCCAAGCTACCGTGTGTGGTCGAACTCGGCCACGAGTATCGCTACCGCGAATCCATTCCCAACCCGCGCCAACTCGTTGTCACTATTTCGCAATCGGGCGAAACGCTAGACACGATGGAGGCACTCAAACGCGCGAAAGAACTCGGCCATACCAACACACTCAGTATCTGCAACGTCCGCGAAAGCGCCATTCCACGCG
>JAYTVA010000120.1:0-3621 GCA_043744255.1 Burkholderiales bacterium
CAATTGTCAAAGGTCGACATTACGCACATTCCATTCAAGGGCGGCGCTCCTGCGGTCCAATCTATCGCGTCCGGCGACACACAATTGGCTTTCGCGACAATTGGTTCCGCGCGCGCAATGATCGACGGCGGAAAAGCTACGGCGATAGCGGTGACGTCAGCGCAACGGTCAAGCTTGCTGCCGCAATACCCGACCATTGCAGAAAACGGCGTCAAAGGATACGACCTGGTGAACTGGTGGGGCATTTTTGCTCCGGCCAAAACGCCAGTAAACGTGACCGAGAGACTCTTCACCGCGCTGCAAAAAGTGATGACCAGCCCGGACCTTAAAGCAAATTTGGCTCCAAGCGGCGAGGAAGTGTCTCCGTCCAAATCGATGGCAGAGTTCAAAGCGTTTGCGGTCAAAGAAGGCAAACTTAACGCCGACCTGATTCGCGCAAGCGGCGCGAAGATCGACTAATTTTGGATTACAGCAACATGAATACTGAAAGGCCAACTTTGCCTTTGTCGGGCATCACCGTTATTGATCTGTCGCGCGTCCTGGCAGGTCCGTATAGCACCATGTTGCTGGCTGATCTCGGGGCACGAGTCATCAAAATCGAAAACCCTGACGGCGGAGACGACTCACGCCATGTCGGACCATTCGTCGACGGCGAATCGGCGTATTTCGCGTCGATCAACCGCAACAAGGAGTCCATTGCGTTAAATCTGAAGGACAGCAACGACCGCGCGGTTTTCGAGGCTATGCTGGCGCGGGCCGACGTTCTCGTGGAGAACTTTCGCGCAGGCGTGATGGATAAGCTCGGCTACAGTTGGGAGTGGCTCAAGGAGCGCCATCCGCAACTCATCTACGCATCCATATCCGGGTTCGGGCAAACCGGTCCGTACAGCAACCGACCCGCCTATGACATGGTCGTACAGGCCATGGGCGGGATGATGAGTGTCACGGGTGAGCCAGGAGGTTTGCCCGCACGAATCGGCGTCTCGATAGGTGATCTGGGTGCTGGGTTGTTTGCCACGATCGGCATTCAATCTGCCTTAATCCAACGAGGCAATACCGGCACTGGACAACGGGTTGATGTGTCAATGCTCGATTGCCAGCTGGCGCTACTGGAAAATCCGATTGCTCGCTATTCCGCAACGGGACAAGTCCCGCAGCCGCTGGGGACGCGCCATTCGTCCATTACGCCGTTCGATATGTTCAAAACGCAAGACGGTCATATCGTGATCGCCGTCGGAAACGACAGCCTGTTTGTCAAATTTTGTCAGGCAATGTCACACCCAGAATGGGCGACTGACGAAAAATTTGTAACCGTTCGCATGCGCAACGATAACCACGTCGGATTGAAACAACTCATTGAACAGGGTCTGGCGACCGCAACCACGGCAGCATGGAGCCTCACGCTTGAAGCTTCGGGTGTTCCACACGGCCCAATTAACCGCGTTTCCGACCTCGTGATGGACGCCCACGTGCAGTCTCGCGAAATGCTAACAACGGTTGCAATTGGCAACGGCAAAACGCTTCAGGTCGCGGGTAACCCGATTAAGATCAACGGACAAATGCGTCTGGAGAATTTACGTAGTGCACCCCGCCTAAACCAGCAAGGCGCGGCGTTACTCGCGGAATTCAAAGCAACAGCGACGGCTTGAATCCCGCCGATGTCGGCGTCATCACTCATGCTGCAATGCGTTTCATGATGAATTCACGCGAGCGAGGCGCCGCTCGCGGCTCGCGTTGTTCGCGTTATATTGGAGCCGTTCTAACTGCAATGGCTAGAACGTGTTATTTCTCCTTCTCTCTCGATACTGACGAGACGACGAGCCGAAGTTAGTGAGCTATCTTGGGCAGGCAAAATCGTTAAATTAGTATTGATTTTGAAACCCATGAAGACGGCCTGAACAACGAAACACGGCAACGCATGAGCACCTACCAAGCCCCTCTCAAAGAATTCCAGCTCCTTCTCGAAACGGTCGCACCAATTGCGGAGCTTGCGAAGCTTCCACGTTTCGCCGACGCAACGCCGGATACGGTGAGTGCACTCCTGGAAGAGTCGGCGAAGTTTGCCTCCGAAGTGCTTGACCCGCTCAACTGGTCAGGCGATCAGCAAGGTGCGAAACACAACAAAGCCGACAACTCGGTGACGACGCCGGCGGGCTTCAAAGCGGCCTATGACGGCTATCGTCAAATGGGCGGCGCAGGTTTGCCGATGCCGACAGACTTTGGTGGCCTTGGGTTACCGCGCTCGGTGGTCACGTTAACCGATGAAATGCTGCATTCGTCAAACATGGGCTTTGGACTGATGCCAATGCTGACGCAGGGAGCAATTGAGGCGATTTTGCTCGCGGGCTCGGATACGCTGAAAGCGACTTACGTAGAAAAAATGGTGAGCGGCGAGTGGACCGGCACCATGAACCTGACCGAGCCGCAGGCTGGCTCTGATTTGTCGCTGGTCAAAACCCGTGCCGTGCCGCAGCCTGATGGCACCTACAAAATATTCGGCACCAAGATCTACATCACTTACGGCGAACACGACTGGGCGGACAACATCATTCATCTGGTGCTCGCCCGCCTCCCCGATGCGCCGCCCGGCGTGAAAGGCATATCGCTGCTCGTCGTGCCGAAATTTCTGATCAACCCCGACGGCTCCATCGGAGCGCGCAACGACGCAAAGTGCATCTCGATTGAGCACAAAATGGGCATTCACGCGTCGCCAACGGCCGTCATGCAGTTTGGCGATGCGGGTGGCGCGACCGGCTACATTGTTGGCGAGCCCAATCGCGGACTGGAGTACATGTTCATCATGATGAACCTCGCGCGTTTCGGGGTTGGTCTTCAGGGCGTGGGGATCGCTGAGCGCTCGTATCAGCGTGCGGTTTCGTTCGCCCGAGAGCGTGTGCAATCGCGCGACGTTGGTGCCCCCAGAGAGCCATCGACACCGATCATCCGTCACCCGGACGTCCGCCGCATGCTGATGCGCATGCGAGCGCAGACCGAAGCCGCCCGCGCGCTGGCAATGGCGACCGCGTACGCGATTGATCTCGCCGAGGCGCACCCTGATGCCGAGGTTCGTGCCGCTCAACAGGCGTTTGTCGATCTGATGATTCCAGTTCATAAAGGTTGGGCGACCGAGATGTGTCAGGAGGCGACCTACCTGGGTATTCAAGTGCACGGTGGTATGGGTTTCATCGAAGAAACCGGTGCCGCACAGTATTACCGCGACGCCCGCATCACGACGATCTACGAAGGCACGACGGCGATTCAAGCGAACGACCTGGTGGGCCGCAAAATGGCGCGTGAAGGCGGTGTGACGGCCAAGGCAGTGATTGCTTCAATGCGCGCATTTGCGAAAGAACTGGCGACGTCAAACAACGCCCATCTGAAAGTGGTTCACGCAAAATTCGTCGCGGGGATTGACGCCGTCGAGCGCGCCGTTGAATTCAATCTCGCAACGTTCAACAACAACGTGCGCGCGAGCTTCGCGGGCAGCGTGCCAATGGTCAAACTGTTCGGCATCGTGTGCGGTGCGTGGCAGCTTGCCCGTGTAGCGCTTGAAGCCGACAAGCGCGTCAATGCGGGCCATGCCGACAAGGCGTTCTACGAAGCGAAGCTCGCGACCATGCG
>JAYTVA010000121.1:0-3607 GCA_043744255.1 Burkholderiales bacterium
AACGGTTTGTCCTTGAACGCCATTTCCATCATCCACCTCCTACTGCAACTACGATTTCAAGTTTGTCGCCCGCCGCCAGTGGCGTGGCGCTGTGCAGGCCTTTGGGAACGATCTCGCCGTTGCGTTCAACCGCCACGCGCTTGCCGGTCAACTGCATCAGGGCCAGCAGCGCCGCCACGGTCGAGTTAATTGCGACGCTGCGCGGTTCGCCATTCACGCTGACGTTGATCATGGGAGAGCTTTCAAGGCAGAACGGCGGGTTTGTTAGAATGCACATCTGCATTTTATCGGATGCGCTGCCATCGGCATCCGATCAAAGTCAAGCCAGTCAAGAACCTGCGGGTGTAGCTCAATGGCAGAGCAGAAGCTTCCCAAGCTTACGATGAGGGTTCGATTCCCTTCACCCGCTCCAGAGTTTTACGTCTTGCGTTGCCTGTCAGATCTGCCACCAACCAGACGTGTCAGCCGAGTTTGACCATGATCTTCGAGAACTCAAGCAGATCGCCGAGTTTGTTGCGGATGACGTCTTCGACCAGATTGAGATCAAGACTGCGATAGTCGTGAATCGCGATATTGCGAAATCCCGTCATGCGGCTGAGACGGTCAGCCATGCTGGCGTCAATCAACTTCGCATCGGCCAACAGTGCGAAATTTTCGCGCGACGTCTGCGCAAGCCCGAGGCTGCGCAGACGTACCACCCGCTGCGCCAAGTCAATAGTTGCTTCACAAGCGCGTTGTAAGTTCAGCAGCGCGGCGTCTTGATGCGTGAGGTCGGTGCGAAACTCTGTCGTTGCTGCATACTCGGCACGCACCCGCGCGACACAGCGCTCGACAATCGCGGCCTTCGCCGCAACCACGTCGTCAAGCATGAACAGTCCCGCGTTCGGCGATGTCATGCATCAAATCACGCCGCTTGATTTGCAGGTCTTCGTAGCTGCGCGCGATGAATAGCTCGAAGGCGCCCGCCAGCGGGCTGCGTTCGCCGAATAGGTAGCGTCCGTCTTTGAGAACCTGCATTTGCAATACGGTGGGTGCTTTGCGCAAATCGACCAGATCAACCTGCTTTTTCAGCATCGCCTCGCAGGCCATGCGGGCGTCGAACAATTGAGACCCAGTGTAGGGCGCCGCACCAAACACGGCGATATCCACATCACTGTCTGCGCGCGCATGGCCGGTAGCGGTGCTGCCGAAGAGGATGATCGCGTCGAGCGCAGGTAACTGCACGCGCAGGGTGCTCACTACCGCGCCGTCGGCAATTTGTTGAAAGCTGGTCATGGCGCCAGAATACCGCAAGTCCCGTGGAGCACTGCAATCCGTTGCATAGGACCCAAACGCTTGCGTGCTAGAGTCAATCTCCTTGGTACCAATTACGATTGGGTGATTTTCATGTCCTCTCAAAGATTAAGCGTGCGTCTGACAAACGAAGACACGATGCTGTTGGCGCGGTTATCTGCGAAAGCCGGGTTGAGAAAATCACAAACCGTCAGACGCGCATTGAGGGAAATGGCAGCGCAGTTTGAAGAGCCAAATGGCGGCGGGTTGTATGCGTTGGGGGCCGCGCGCTTCGGGCGCTACGGCGATGCCTCACGGCAATCGGCGGATATCAAGTGTTTGGTTCGAGGGCGAAATTGACTGACCAGAGATGCGTAGTGATTGGCTGGTCTCGCTCTAAGTTGATCTGACGTCAGGCCGAATTTCCTCCGACGCTGTTGCAATCATTCGGACGACAGCCGCTTCATCGCTGAGCTGGTTGGCCAGCAGCAGGGATAGTTTGGTCAACAACAGCGCCTCGTTCTCCGGTCCGGCACGATCAATTACTTTGGCCAGCGCGTCGTAGAGCCTCTCATTGGCTTCGGTTGAAAGACTCATTGCACCCGCCTAGCCATCGCGCGATCCAGGGTGGCTCGCACTTTTTCCGCCGTGACTTCTTTCCAGCGCGCGCAGACGTGGCCGTCGGGGCGGACGAGGTAGGCGCTGCCGTTCACTGCATCGCAGACGCGCATCGCCGCCGCATCGTCAATCATTTTGACTTCGATGAATGGCCGAAAACCGTTGGTGGATGCGACTTTCAGCCATTTTCCCCTCTCAGAGCCTGCGTCAAATACGAGCAGCGTGAATCCGCACGTGACGTTGTCGGTGAGGAACGAACCATCACCCAGCTTCACGCTGACCAACGGCGCACCGGGGCGTGGGCCGCTGTTCCACTCATCTTCATCCGGCGTAGTAAGACCGCTCGCCACATAGTCGTACGGCGCCGACTGGCGCGGGTTGATCCACTGCTTGGCGAACTCTTCCGTCACCGCCAATTGCAAGGCGGCGTCGCGCAATAGCGTGTAGCCGCGCGTCGGCGGCGTCATGAAGCGTGTGCTCTTGGCGGCGTTGGCGAACACGTCAAAGGTGGCGGCGCGGCGCTCGGGCGAGTAGCTGTCGAGCAGCGCATCGGGCGCGTCGCCCTTCATCACGGAGGCCAGTTTCCAGCCGAGGTTGTTGGCGTCCGCCATTGATGAATTCATCCCGCGCACGCCGAAGATCGGCACCAGATGCGCCGCATCGCCGATGAAGAACACGCGGCCGTGACGGTAATCATCGAGGCACAGGCAGTGCGCTTTGTAGAGGCGGATCCAGTCGAGCGTCCAGGGCGTCGTCTCGCCGATGTAATCGAGGTGGCGTTTGATGCGTTCCTTAACACGCGCCTCCTGCATCTCCGCTTCCTCGTCTTCGTCCGGGTCGAGCGCGTAGTCGACGCGCCAGATGTCGCGTGCCATCTTGTGCACCAGCACCGATTTGCCGGGGTTAGAGGCCGGGTCGAACCAAGCGCGCCGCTCGGTCGGGTAGGGCGAGGCCATCTTGATGTCGGCGATCAGGTAGCGTCCTTCGTGCGATTCACCGTTCAGTTTCAAGTTCATCAACTTGCGCACTTCGGAGCGCGCGCCGTCTGCCGCGACGACGTAATGCGCACGCAAGGTGTATTCGTTCTCCGGCGTATCGACTGTCAGGTCAACGATGTCACTGGCCTGTTTGATGCCGGTGACTTTGCTCTGCCAGCGGATTTCCACCCCGAGCGCGAGCGCGCGTTCGACGAGAATCGCCTCGAACATGTTTTGCTGCAAATTCGCCATCGGATAAAACCGCTCATCGTCCGAGTGCGGCATGGCGAGGCGAAACACCTCGTGCTCGCGATAGTAGGAGGTGCCGTGGGTCCAAGGCAGCGCCTGTTCGAGGAACGCGCCTTCGACGCCGTTGGCCTGCAAAATTTCCATGCTGCGGCGGGACACGCAGGCGGCGCGGCTGCCTTCCGACACGGTCTCGTCGGCTTCGAGCACCACGCACTTGATACCGAAGCGCGCGAGTTCGAGCGCGAGGATCAACCCGGACGGGCCGCCGCCTGCAATCGCAACTGGATGAACGATTTGCGCACCCGTCATCTCCGGCGGGCGCACAAAGCCGAACATCGGATAAGTGAAATAGAGCGAGTCGGTGCGGGTATGGGGAATGTGCATCGCTCAATGATACGGTGTCGGTAACTGAGTTGGTAACGCAGTCTGAGGTGCGTGACCGGTGCGAAGGATGGCCCGACTGGGGCGCTACGTGCGGCGCGGTTATCGAT
>JAYTVA010000122.1:0-46977 GCA_043744255.1 Burkholderiales bacterium
CGGCTTGAAACTCAGGGAAGCGGAGGCGGGGAAGGGTTTCGCCTTCGCGGGGGAAAAGCTGCTGCATCAGCCCTTTTTTATGGGTCTTGAGCGCGTCGATTTTTTGGCTTTGGGCGGCGATCACCGCGTCCAGCGTGGTCAGGCACTCGGCGATTTTTTGTTGTTCGGCTTCGTGAACCGGTTTGAAAACGGGGATCTTCGCGATCACGTCAACGGACAAGCCAGGTTGAGCTTGCCCAGTTGCAAATCGATTTAAGTTGAGAAAGCCTAAAACATAGAACAACCAATCCACGTCAACGCCAATCTCGGCAGTAGCGACGACGGCGTGTTCAGTCGCGTGAAATTTGCCGAACCCAAGCCTTACATTCCCGCATAAAGCACCTTGTCGTCCAATGAGCGGAAATTTTCCTGAATGAGTAAAGCTGTTGGTGTAGCCTCGTAAGCCGTTGCCGCCATAGCACGGATAAAATCCGTGCGTTGACCGCTCATGAATGTCGGACGCCGCCACGAATTTCCCTGCTTGCATCTGGCAAACGGAACCAAGATTGCGCTCTTCCCACCCCGCCGCCCCCCGAAACTCTGAAAACCGCAGCTTCGGCGTCAGCGCAGCATTGACCTCCCGTTTTCCAGTGGTTTTCGTTTTGCCACTCATGAGCGCGCCACCTTTTTATCCCCTAGATCGCCCGCAAATTCGGCGCCCTTGGTTTCCGGGTCGTCGGCATCCCACATCTCGCGGTATGCGGCGATGTAGCTGGCGGTGGCTTCAGGGTTGATCTGCCAATAGTGGCGGCAGAGTGATTTGAACACGACGAGTCCGTCTGGAATGCAGGCGTGATTCAGAAGGTTGTCGAGGGTGTGTTCGATCAAGCGGGCGTCGCGGCTGCCATGATGAAGTATTTCCCGCACGCGGGGTGCAAGGGTCTCGACCGCTTGCTGGTGAAGGGCGTGGAGCGGGGCGATGGCTGCCGAGAGATCGGCTAGCAAGTCTCGGTAGGTGTCGGCATCGAGCGAGGATGCTTCTTGTGGTGGTTGCTGGGTTTTCACGTTGCCACCTGCTTGCCAATTGTGGCGATGAAGCGTTCCATTTCCGCTTTCTTGGGCAGCTCGACAGCGTAGCGGGAGACGAAGACTTGGTTGCTTAAGTCGCCTAAGGCGAATTCGACCAAGGCGTCATTCTTGCGGGTGCAGAGGAGGATGCCGATAGGGGGCAGGTCGCCTGCGGTCATCTGGTGTTTTTTGTAGTAGGCGACATAGGTGTTGAGCTGGCCTAAGTGCTCGTGGCGGAAGGCATCGGTCTTGAGTTCTACCAGTACGTGGCACTTAAGCACGCGGTGGTAGAAAACGAGGTCGATAAAGAAATGTTCATCGCCGATGAGGATGCGCTTTTGCCGCGCCTCGAAGCAAAAGCCGTGGCCTAGTTCAAGTAGGAAATCTTGGAGACGATCCAGCAAAGCATCTTCCAAGTCAGACTCGGCCATGACATCGCGGGAACGCAGACCGAGGAACTCAAAGATGTAGGGGTCGCGAATGATGTGGGTCGGCTGCAAAGTATCTGCTGCCGCATGCGCCATGGCGGAGAGCTTAGTTTGGTCGTGCGAGAGGCCGCTCCGCTGATAGTAGAGACTGGCGATTTGGCGGCGAAGCTCGCGCACGGACCAGTTTCCGCGAATGCACTCGATCTCGTAGAAGCGGCGCTGGGTTTCGTCGGCGAGCTCCAGTAGTTCGCAGAGGTGTGAAAAGGAAAGCCGTTGGAGAAGGTCGGGCAAACTTGGTGAAGATTCGGGAGACAGTGTCTCCCGCTTTACCAGCGGCGCAATGTGCAGGAGCGGCAGTAGCGCCTGGGCCGCCGAGCGGGCGAGCAATTCGGGAGTCAATGTCTCCCGAATCTGAGGATAGGCTACGTAGAGGAGTCGAAAACGTCGCAGCTCTCGTGGATCCACCCGTTTAAGTCCCGCCGCTGCCAACCTTGTTGCTAGCGCAGGCAACAAACGTTCGCCGTAAGCAGCACGGTCGCGCCCCTGCTGCTCAAACTCAATGATGCGATACCCGATAAGCCAATTCCGCAAGGTCAGTGCGACATTGACCGCTTTGGCGGCAGTTTCCTGCGTCTGATGATGGATGTGAACGATCAAAGACACTAGCGACTCAAAGTCTTCGGATGCAGCGGGCGGTGTTGTTTTTTTTCTAGCGGTCATAAGGAGCCATGCGTGTTTTCTTACGACTCATACGCATTCAGCCCTGAGATGTCGCGCCCTTGCGCGCGTTTCTTCAGCAGCGGCGTGAGATCGTCCATCAGCGCGAGCTCTTTTTGGCTGCGGGCTTTCCAGCCTAAGCCGAGCGGGGCCATGAGATCACCCAACTGCTCGCCATCGAAGATCATGCGTTGGAGAATGCTTTCGACGAAGGACTGTAGCGCTACGGTATTGATACCGTGGCGTTGGGCAACGTCGGCGAGGTCTTTGCTCTGCTTATCGGTTTTGAGGCGCCGGTAGCCTTCGCGGATGGCGACCTCACTCAAGCCCTCACCTGCCTTGAGGGTGCCGATGTATTCGGCGATGTCTTCGCGCTCATCCATAAATTTAGCATCGGCGGCGATCAGGCCGATGAGCTGCTCGCGGCTCATTTTCGACTTCTCGGGCCCCTGTGCTGAGAACTTGGCGATGAGGCTCATGATGTAGTCGTAATCAATCACGGCCGAGGCGAAGAGGACAAACTCGAAATCGAGCTGCTCTAGATTCGCGTTCGCGTTGGGGTCGCCGGTGCTTTTGCCTTTGCTCGCTTTGAGCCGTTGCGCGGTCTCCAGATACGCGCCACGGAAGCTTTGTAGATCGTCGCTGGCCAAGATGCGCTCAATGTCAGCGGCATTGTCCGCAGAGAGGTCGGTGTATTGGTCAAGCTGGGTCTTGAGCCGCTGGACTTCTTTGAAACAGCTGACGAATGCGGCACGCGCGTCGTCGCCCATGAGATTGGATACGGCCGCTGGGGCACAGTCGAGGCCTTGGGATTGCATGAAGTCGTCGAGCTTTTGCACGGCGTCTTCCAGCTTTTTGATGACCACGGGGGCTTTGTCGACTAGCCAAATTTCGCGAGCTTGCGGGCCAGTCTTTTCGCCGGAGAAGAGCGCGATGGCGGCATCGACGGCATCTTGCTGCTGGCGAAAATCGAGGATATTGCCGTAGGGCTTGGTGCCGTTGAGCACGCGGTTGGTGCGCGAAAAGGCTTGAATCAAGCCGTGGTGCTTGAGGTTTTTATCGACATAGAGCGCGTTGAGAAATTTGGAATCGAAGCCGGTTAAGAGCATATCGACGACGATGGTGATGTCGATTTTGTGGTGCAGTATTTTGGGATCGGCCTTGCGTAGATCTTCGTTCGGCCACTGATGGTCTTTGATGCGCTTTTGCACGTCTTGATAGTAGAGATCGAATTCGCTCAGTGTGTGATTCGACCCATAGCGGGCGTTGTAGTCAGCAACAATCGCCTTGAGGGCGGCCTTCTTTTTTTCCGGCTCGATGGCGTTGTCTTCTTTTTCTTGGGGCAAGTCTTCCTGAATTTGCTGCACGTCTTGATCGCCCTCAGCCGGTGGGGAAAAAACGCAGGCGATATTTAGCGGTACCCAATCAGGATAGGCGGCTTTTTTCTCGGCCTGAATCGTTTGGAAAAGGCCGTAGTATTCGATGGCGTCGTTGATGGATGCCGTGGCGAGCAGCGCATTGAATCGGCGTTCGTTCGTGGCTTTGTCGTGCTTGCTAAGGATGGCCTCAACGACGGCGCGCTTCGCAAGATTTGCGCCTGGCTGTGGCGCATTGTTTCCTTCGGGCTTGAAGTAATCCACATGGAAGCGCAGGACGTTCGCGTCTTCAATAGCGTGGGTGATGGTGTAGGCGTGGAGCTGCTTTTGGAAGAGATCGATCGTGGTGCGCATCGACGCCTGTTCGCCTTCGATCTTTTGTAAGGTTGCGTTTTGCTCAAAGATGGGCGTGCCGGTAAAGCCGAACAGTTGCGCCTTGGGGAAGAAGTCTTTGATGGCCTGATGATTGTCACCAAACTGCGAGCGGTGGCACTCGTCGAAGATGAAGACAATGCGCTTGTCGCGGAGCGGTGCGAGTTGTTCTTTGTAGGTGAGCTGGTCGTTATTCTTGCGTTGCTGGTTACGTTTACTATTCTCGTCCAACGCCAAGCCGAGCTTCTGGATGGTGGTGACGATGACCTTGTCGGCATAGTCGTCAGAGAGCAGGCGGCGCACGAGCGTGCCGGTGTTGGTGTTTTCTTCGACCGAGCCTTCTTGGAATTTGTTGAATTCCTCGCGCGTTTGCCGATCAAGGTCTTTGCGGTCGACGACGAATAGACACTTCTCGATGTCGGGATTATCTTTCAGCAAGGTGGAGGCTTTGAAAGACGTCAGCGTCTTGCCGCTGCCGGTGGTGTGCCAGATGTAGCCGTTGCCGCAGTTCTGGTGGATGCAATCCACAATCGCTTTGACGGCATAAATTTGGTACGGGCGCATCATCAAAAGCTTTTGCTCGCTGCTAATGAGCACCATGTAGCGGCTTAACATCTCGCCAAGCGTACATTTAGAAAGAAAACTATCGGCGAAGTCGTCGAGGTGCGTAATCTTTTTGTTATCGACGTCGGCAAACTGATAGATCGGCAGGAAACGCTCTTCGGCATTGAAGGCGAAATGGCGCGCGTTATTGTTGGCGAAGTAATAAGTGCTATCGCGATTGCTGACGATAAATAGCTGCAAAAAGCACAGCAGGGTTCGCGAATATCCGTTGCCGAGGTCGTTCTTGTAATCAACAATCTGCTCCATGGCGCGGCGCGGATTGATGCCAAGCGTCTTCAGCTCGATTTGCACGACTGGCACGCCATTGATGAGCAGGATGACATCGAAACGATGGTGGCTGTAGTCGGTATTGATGCGAAGTTGGTTGATGACTTCAAAGCTGTTCTTGCACCAGTCTTTGATGTTGACCAAGGTGTAGTTGAGTGGCGTGCCGTCGTCGCGCGTGAAGCTGTTGCGCTCACGCAGCGTGCGGGCGGCGGTAAAGACATCCGGTGTGGTGATCTCCTCGAGCAGGCGGGAAAATTCGCCGTCGGTGAGTGACACGCGGTTGAGTTGCTGAAACTTCTCGCGAAAGTTTTTCTCAAGCGCTGCGCGGTCGCGAATGTCGGCGCGATACTCGTATTTCAAGCCTTGCAGCTTGCCGATAAAGCCGTACTCGATGTTTTCCTCACGCACCGTATGGCTCGGCTTGGCGGGGGGGTTGCTATAGGCGGAATCTGGCGATGGCATTGAGAGAGGATCAATGTAGAAATATTAGTTATGAGTCAAAGTGTAACCTACACCGGCCGGTGCAGCGTCCGCGTAAATTTACCTATGAGGGGACAGACGGTGGCAGCAGCGGCGCTCGTGCTTCTCGCGGCTCGTCGCCTGCTTCCAACGGGTGAACTCACTGCGGAGAATTCGTGCTTCAGCAACTGGGAGGTCCGCGACAAGTTTGATGCAAAAGGGAGGGGCGGGCAGCATAAAATGTCCTTGCCAAGACTTGAGCTGACCTAAGTTGGTTAGATAACGGATGACTGTGTTCCACCGGGACTTCCGTTGGTTGCCTCATTGAGGTGCTCAACCGAGGCAGGGCAGACATTGGCGGACTCTGTTGTTCGGGTCACGGATCAATGTGGGGGGCTGACAAATTTCAACAAACCTGCAAAAGAAAAAGGGCAAAAAGGAAAAGGGCAAAAGGAAAAGGGCAAAAGGAAAAGGGCTATGGAAAATCAACAAGACAAAAATCTAGAGACGATCACATTAGGCGGCGGCTGCTTCTGGTGCACCGAAGCGGTGTTTGACGACGTCATCGGCGTCACCGATGTGGTGTCCGGCTACTGCAATGGCCATACCGCCAACCCGACGTACGATGACATTTGTACCGGCGCAACTGGTCACGCCGAAGTCGTGCGCGTGACGTTTGATCCTGCATTGATTTCTTACGTCGATCTTCTCGGCATCTTTTTTTCGATTCACGATCCGACTACGCTGAATCAACAAGGCGCTGATCGTGGCACGCAATACCGCTCGGCGATTTTTGTGCATTCACCAGAGCAACGTGCGCTTGCCGAAAGGACCATTGCGCATTTGACCAGCGAGCAGATCTGGGGCGCACCAATTGTCACGGAAGTGGCTGACGCCGCCACGTTCTACCCCGCTGAGGACTACCACCAAGAATTTTTCAAGCGCAACCCGAATCAGGGCTACTGCATGGCGGTGGTGTCGCCCAAGGTGTCGAAGTTTCGCAAGGGATTTGTGAAGCTGCTCAAGAAATAGGCAATGCTTGGAGACGCTTGATTGGCGCGGTGTTTCAGCCATTGCAGGGCTCGTGTGTTAGCCGCCAATGCCCAATTCCCGCCGAATCGTCATCGCAATTTCCAGCGCGCGTGCGGGGTCAGCATCACACACCGTCACGTGGCCCATCTTGCGACCGGCACGCGCTTCGCGCTTGCCGTACAGATGCAGGTGCGCGCCGGCGTGCTTCAGTACGACCTGCCAATCGGGTGCGATTTTCTTATCTGGTCCGCGCCACACATCGCCGAGCAGGTTAATCATCACTGCTGACGAATGTTGTGATGGGTCACCGAGCGGCAAGCCGCACAACACTCGCACCTGCTGCTCAAATTGCGATGAGCGGCACGCATCAATCGTGTAGTGGCCGCTGTTGTGTGGGCGTGGCGCGATTTCGTTGATGAGCAAACGATCATCGCTGGTGACAAAAAATTCCACCGCGAGCACGCCGACGTAGTTGAGCTGCGCCGCGAGCGAGGTCGCCAGTGCCGTTGCCTCACTGGCTAACGCTGCATCCACCCGTGCTGGCGCGATGGTGATGTCGAGAATGCCGTTGACGTGCTGATTCTCGGCGACGGGAAAAACTGCGACTTCACCGTCAGCCGCGCGCGCGAGCACCACGGAGATTTCCAATTTCAGCGAAATAAATTCTTCGAGAATGCATGGCGCGTATTTCCACTCGGCGAGGGTGGCTTCCAGCACGGCGCGCGACGCGATCCGCGCCTGCCCCTTGCCGTCGTAGCCAAAACGCGAGGTCTTCAGCACGGCGGGCAATTTCACCGTGCTTAGCGCGGTGTCAACATCAGCAGCACCACGAATGACCGCAAATGGGCCGACCGGAAATCCGCGCGCTTTGAAGAATCCTTTTTCCTGTTCCCGATCCTGCGCAATCGCTACCGAATCGCCACTTGGTCGCACCAACGTTCGTTTCGCGAGTTCGAGCAAAACTTCGGCGGGCGCGTTTTCAAATTCCGTGGTGATCGCGGCGCACGTACTCGCCATTTCCTGCAACGAAATCGGATGGGTATACGCGGTGTTCAGATGCCCACTGGCGAACTCGGCCGCCGGGGAGAGTGGATCGGGATCGAGCACCGTCACGCGGTAATCCATATTGCGTGCGGCCATCGTGAACATGCGGCCAAGCTGGCCGCCGCCGATCAGACCAAGCGTTGCGCCGGGAAGAATCACGTTAGCGGTCAACTTAAAGGATCTCCGGCAACAGCATCGCAGCAACCTGCTCCTTCAGACTCTCGCGATACGCGGCGAGTTTCTCGGTCAGGGTGCCATCGTTGTTGGCCAGCAAACTCACCGCAAACAGCGCCGCATTCGCCGCACCCGCATCGCCAATCGCGAACGTTGCGACCGGAATCCCCTTCGGCATTTGCACGATGGAGTAAAGCGAATCCTGTCCCGCCAGATGTTTGGAGGGCACCGGCACACCGAGCACCGGGATCGTTGTCTTGCTCGCGAGCATGCCGGGCAAATGCGCCGCGCCACCTGCGCCAGCGATGATGCACTTGAGGCCGCGCGCGCGCGCTGTTTCGGCGTATTCGAACATCGCGTCTGGCGTGCGGTGCGCGGACACGACCTTGTGCTCGAAGGCCACGCCAAAATCCTTCAATACCTTCGCCGCGTGCTGCATCACGTCCCAATCGGAATTGGAGCCCATCACCACGCCGACGACAATTTCATTCATGCCCATCTCTCTGATTTTCCTGTTTGCAGTATTGTCTAATCGACCAAATGGCGCGCTTCTTCAAGCTCTTTGCGATAGTGATCGAAGATGCCTTTGAGCGCGTCGGCCATGTTCACTTCCGGCCGCCAGTTGAGGTCTTTCATCGTGTTGTCGATGTTTGGCACGCGGTTCTGCACGTCCTGGTAGCCCTTGCCGTAATACTCGCCGGAGGTGGTCTCGATCAGTTGCACTTTCGCTGCCGTCGTCGCGTATTCGGGATATTGCTTGGCGAGGTCTAGCATCATGTTCGCGAGCTCGCGGACTGAGAAATTATTTCTCGGGTTACCGATGTTGTAGATCTGTCCGGTGGCCACATTGTTTTCGTTGGCGATGATTTTGGTTAGCGCCGAAATGCCGTCCGTCACATAGGTGAACGCGCGTTTTTGCCCACCGCCATCGACCAACTTGATCGGCTCACCGCGCACGATGTGACCGAAGAACTGCGTGATGACGCGCGACGAACCTTCCTTGGGCGTGTGAATCGAATCGAGCCCCGCGCCGATCCAGTTGAACGGGCGAAACAGCGTGAAATCGAGTTCGCCGCGCGAGCCGTACGCGTAGATCACGCGATCCATGAGCTGTTTGGAGCACGAATAAATCCAGCGCTGCTTTTCAATCGGGCCTAGCACGAGGTTCGACGAATGCGGATCGAACGCCTCGTCGCTGCACATGCCGTAGACCTCGGATGTCGAGGGAAAAATCACGCGCTTCTTATACTTCACACAGCTGCGGATGAACGGCAGATTCGCCTCAAAATCGAGCTCGAACACGCGCAGCGGATCCTGCACATATGTCGATGGTGTAGCGATCGCAACAAGGGGCAGCACCACATCGCATTTGCGGATGTGATATTCGATCCATTCTTTATTGATCGTGATATCGCCTTCAAAAAAATGAAAGCGCGGGTTCGTCATGAACGGCGTCACGCGGTCGCTGTTCATGTCCATGCCATACACCTGCCAGTCGGTCGTTTCCAGAATGCGTTTGGAAAGGTGGTGGCCGATGAAGCCATTGACGCCGAGAATGAGAATTTTTTTCATGAGTTTCGATGGTTCCAAAAGCGTGGTGACGTGTGATTGACGTATATCGTGCAGCGAAGCCGCGATGTTACCGGTTCTCGATGCGCGATTGATGATTCGGCACTAGCCCAGCGCATGAACTCCCACGCCAAGTTTCGTCGGCAGGGTCAGTTCATCATAGGCCACACCATCGATTTGCGCCGCAAGAATCCGCAGCATCCGCCCATCGCCACACAGCGCAATCACGCGCTCGCTGCTGACGTTGGCGAACCCGGGGTTGGTGTGCGTGAATTTGGCCGGGGCGAGGAGACTTTCGGTGATCGTCACCGCACGACCCGCAATGGAAGTTGTTGCACCGGGGTAGGGCGGCGCGACGGCGCGAATGAGATTGTGGATTTGTTGCGCCGATTTTTCCCAGTCGATTACGCCATCGGCGGGCTTGCGGCCACCGAAGTAGCTGCCGGCCGCCAAGTCTTGTGCGCGCAGTGTCGCGGTGCCTGCGAGCAACGCTGGCAGCGCGCCATTGAGTGCGATTTCGGCGGCGACGGTGACTTTGTTGAAGACAGCGCGGGCATTGTCATTGGGCAAAATTGGCACCGCTGATTGCGCCAAGACCCGCCCCGCGTCTGGCTTTTCGACCATTTCATGGAGCGTGGCACCGGTCTCTTTTTCGCCGTGAATGATCGCCCAATTGATCGGCACGCGGCCACGATACTTCGGCAGCAATGAGCCGTGCATATTGAACGCGCCACGTGTGGCCGTCGCCAGCAGCGCGGGGGACAGCATCATTCGGTAGTAGAACGAAAAAATAAAATCCGGTTTGAGTTTGGCGAATTCAGCAATCAGCGCGGGTGTGTTGGGGTCGACCGGCGTCACCGTCGGGATGCGATGGAGGTCGGCCAGTTTCGCCACGCTCTCGAACCAAATATTCTCACTCGGATTGTCTTGATGCGTCACCACCAGTTGCACATCCACATCGTGCGCGAGCAACACTTGCAAGCAACGAACGCCGACGTTGTGATACGCGAATACGACCGCGCTCGCGCGCTCGCTCACTTGGGCGCATCCTTTTGCTCCAGCACAGTGTCGATCATGTAGCGTGGCCGTGATCGCACTTGTTCATAGATCCGGCCAATGTATTCGCCCAGCAAGCCGATACCGAACAGCGTGACGCCGATCAGAAAAAACATGATGCCGAACAGGGTGAACAATCCCCCTTCTTCCGGGCCGATGAAAATGCGTCGGAATGCCAGCACCAGCATGAAGAAAATCGACAAGAGGGAGGTGGCGATGCCGACCAGCGAAAACACTTGCAGCGGCGCGGTGGAAAAGCCAGTCATCAAATCGAAATTGAGTTGAATCAGGCTGTAGAGCGAATACTTCGATTCACCCGCAAAACGCTCCTCGTGCGCGACCTCAATCTCCGTCGGGCGATGGGCAAACGAGTAGGCCAGCGCGGGGATATAAGTGCTGGTATCACGCGTTTGGTTGATCGCCAAAATGATGTCGCGGCTATAGGCGCGCAGCATGCAGCCTTGGTCGGTCATCTTGATATGGGTGATGCGTTCACGGGTTTTATTCATCGCTTTGGATGCCGTCCGCCGCCACCACGAATCTTGCCGCAAGCGGCGGATCGTGCCCACGTAATCGTGGCCCTGATCCATCGCAGTTAGCAGGTTACCGATCTCTTCCGGCGGGTTTTGCAAATCGGCATCGAGGGTCACGATCCGATCACCTCGGCAATGCTCAAACCCCGCCATGATCGCCATGTGTTGGCCGTAATTGCCGTTGAACAGAATTGCGCGCGTCACATCGGGGCGCGCCTGAAACTGTTCGCGGAGCAGCGCCGCTGAGCGGTCGGTGGAACCGTCGTTGATGAAGATGATTTCATAGCTGGTCTTGAGCGCATCTAGCGCGGGATAGAGGCGCGCGAATAACGCGGCGAGACCGAGTTCTTCATTGTAGATGGGGATGACGATGGAGAGTTGGGGGGTCATGGGGTGAGGGGTGAAAATTGGGCCCCGGCCTGTCGATGGAGACCCCATTCGGGGCGCCGGGGTGACGGTAGATAAGTAAGCAGCATCCTAAAAATAACCGCCCTGAAAAAAACGTCACTGCCGATTTTTCCAATGTGTGCGCAACATTTTACCCAGTACTTCACACACCCGCTCAACATCCGCAATCGTCACCCCCGCATGCAAGGGTAAGGTAATCGTCTCACGCGAGATCCGCTCCGCATTCGGGAACTCACCTTCGCGATGCCCCTTGCCTTTGAACAGCGTAGACAAATGCATCGCCTCATACGAAATGCCGATGCCAATCTGCTCAGCGTGCATCGCGTCAATCAACTGCTTGCGCGAAATCGTCATTCGATTGAGTGGTAGTAACGCGCAAAACATATTCCAGCTATGTCCAGATTCTTCGCCAGCATGCGCGGGCGCGGGTAGCACGAGGCCAAGTTCATCGGCGACGGGTTTCAACAATGCAAAATAATGCGCCGCCAATTTCTGCCGATGCGCGCACCACCCATCGAGCTTCGCCAATTGCAACAAGCCAAGGCGCGCAGAAACATCGCTGAGGTTGAATTTGCCACCAGCCACATCCACATCGCGCGAACCATCCGCGAGCCTCGTGATGCCATGGAATCGCAACACCTCTGCGCGCTTCGCTTCGGCCTCATCGGCGAACATCATCGCGCCGCCTTCGATGGTCGTCATGTTCTTGTTCGGGTGGAAACTAAAGATGGCAATATCGCCAAACGCGCCGATTGGCGCGCCTTTCCAGCGGGAGCCTATCGCTAACGCCGCATCTTCAATCACGCGTAAATTGTGTTTTTTTGCTATTGCGTACAACCGATCCATGTCACACGGCAAGCCAGAAAAATGCGTCGGCACGATGGCGCGGGTCTTGGGGGTGATGGCACGTTCAACCTGATCGAGATGGATATTACGCGTGGTGAGATCGCAATCGACAAACACGGTTTTTGCGCCTATTTTTTCGATCATATTGCCGACCGAAAAAAATGTCATTGCCGAGGTAATCACTTCATCGCCTGCGCCGATGCCACAAATTTGCAATGCCACTTCCATCGCGCCAGTGGCGGACGTGAACACGCGTGTCGGGCGATTGCCGTGGTACACCGACAGCGCTTTCTCGAACGCCGCCACTTGCGGCCCACTGGTGAGCCAATGCGACAGCATCGTTTGCTTGACTGCCTCGGCCATCTCTTCGTTGATGACCGGGCCCGCGAATTTGATGTAGTTCATGACGACCTCGCCACCAGCCACACGCCGATGACAATGAAGCCGATGCCAACGAGTTTTTGGCTATTCAGCGATTCACCAAACAATTGCCAGGCCGCGAACGCGCTCACCACATAGCCAATCGACAGCATCGGATACGCGATGCTCACCGGCACACGCGACAGCGCCATGATCCACACCACCAAACTCACGGCGTAGCACGCCATGCCGCCAACGATGTGCGGCTGCGTCGCGAGCTGCCAGCCAACGGGGAAAATATTGTCAGCCGTGAATTGAAAATGCCCAACCTTAGTCGTGCCTGCCTTCAGCAAAAGTTGTGCGGCGGCGTTCAGCAACACGCCCGTGAGAATCAACAAAAAACTGGTTAGTGTCATGGGACTATTTCTTGAAGATGACCGCGCGGCGCGGGTCTTGATGAATCACCTCAAAATTGAGACCAAGTGCGCGCAACTCGGCTGCGCCGTTTGGTTGAATCAGCGCAATGGCCGCACCGGGGGCATTCCACAGCGGCGAAAACTTAGCAATGCTATCCACGTATTTCGCGGGCTCCTGTTTTTGCCCCAACTCAAATTCATCCACGTATTCCACCATGGTCAGCGTGCGCTGCAAATAATGCGGCAGGGATTGATCGTAAGTTTTCACGGTATACAAACGCGTTTCGGGCGTGAGTTTTTTCTTGATGACTTCGGCAACCGCAAAGCCGGATTGCCGAGAAGAAATTTTCTCATACGACATCGCCACGCCCTCCATCGCCAGCAAGGTGCCCAGTGCAAGTACAAACGTGGCCAACAATTTGCGATCCCAACGCAGCAACACAAACGCTGCGATGGCCGCCACCGCCAGCACAATCGCCGCGAGTAGCGCGGGCGTGCCATACGCGGGCAGCGCGAAGTCATCGGCCGGCAGACTCGCTGGTGCCATCCACAACCAATACGTAGCACCCGCACCGATTAAGGCGGTGGGCAACACTAACCACGCCAGACGTGAAGCGACGGCATTGCGCACATACACCGCCAACACCAGCGCCAGCGCCGGAAACAGTGGCGCGATGTAGCCCGGCAATTTAGAGCCGGACTTAGAAAAAAACACAAACACGAAGCCGCAAAAAATCAACAAAAATAACAGTGGCTTAAATGGTTTTTGCTGCGCGCGGGCGTGGATGACAATGCCGCGATCACGAAGCCCGCTCCACACCGCTGGAAAAAATGCGATCAGCCATGCCAGCAACCCCGCCAATAAAATCGGCACGAAATACCACCATGCGCCGACGCGGCGATGCGTGTCGCTGGTGAAGCGCTCCCAGTGTTCATGAATAAAAAAGAACTGCGCGAATTCTGGATTCTGCATTTGAACCAAGACAAACCACGGCGTTGCCAGCGCCAAAAATACCAGCAGTCCCCACACCCATTGCAGCCGCAACAGCAACTTAAAATCGCGTTGCAGCACGCAATACACAAATACCGTCGCTGCCGGAAACACCACGCCAATCAAGCCTTTCGAGAGCATTGCCCCCGCTGCCGCCGCCCACGCGGTGATGAGCCAATTGCGATTGCCGCGTGCGTCCGTGGCTACTTGCGACAGCAAAAACGCGACTAGTGTGAATGTCAGCCAAAACGTCACGCCAATATCGAGCGTGACGATTTGCGAGATCGCCGTGAAGTAGGGCGAGGCCAACAAAATAAACGCCGCCAGCATGCCGGTCTCGGCGTCATACAGTCGCGCGCCAGCAAACGCAATCAGCAACACACAACCTAGGCCGCACAGCGCGACGTACAAACGCGCCGCGAGGTCGCTCACACCAAGCAACTTAAATGAAATCGCCGTCGCCCAATACTGCAACGGCGGCTTCTCAAAATATTTCAGCCCGTTCAAACGCGGCGTCACAAAATCGCCCGACGCCGCCATCTCGCGCGAAATTTCGGAGTAGCGGCCCTCGTCAGGATTCGACAGCACGCGCGTGCCCACGGGGCCGAGCGTAAACAGCGCCATCATCAACACGATGAGTGCAATGAACGGCACGCTGAGGGACGCGGGCGAATCGGTAAAGACGGAGCGCGAAAAGTTCATCGGGCGAGGGCGGGTTGGTCTGATGATGCGAAGAGGGGCTAATTATAAGGCGTTCGGGCTGATTGGCCTCAGCAATAGTGAGCAAATTCAGGCGGATTTGAGCAGTACAAGGACAGCACCCGCACCACCATCGCTAGGCGCAGCGTCGCAAAACGCCAATACCTCATCACGCTGCGAAAGCGACAGCCGCACCTTGTTGCGAATCACCGGAATATTGTTCGGGCTACGCGAGCCACGCCCGTGGATGATGCGCACGCAACGCAAGCCACGGTGACGTGCAAGCGCCATAAATTGCGCCAACGCCTCGCGTGCAGCGGTGGTGGTGTGGCCATGCAAATCCAGTTCCGCCTGCGTCGCCCAGAAGCCGCGCTTCAGCTTCTTCAACACATCGCGCGCGATGCCGTTCCGCGCAAACGTGATGAGGTCGCCCATCTCGACATCGCCGTCCCAGCCGGAGGTATCGGTGAGCAGCTCCAGCGGCACGTGCGCTTCGTCGGCGAGGCGTTGCGCGGCGAGAGGTTTGGGGAGTGGTTTTTGCAGGGCAGCGCGCGGCGTGTGGGCGATGGGACGCACGTTGTCCGCTTCCATTTCGGCGCGGAAGAGGTCGTTGGGGGGGGGTGGGTTTGGCTTGGACATGGGGTAGTTTAGTGGAGTCGCGCGCATTGATCCGCGAGCACCGCAAGCTACTTCCCCCTTTGGAAAAAGGGGATTGAGGGGGAGAGCGAAGCGAGGGGGCAGTACGGTCGCGAAATATTGGCGACATGCGCATTTTTCAACTGACCTCTACAAGTTTTAATGAATTGGCAAGAAGCGCTGCACCGTGTTGCCACGACCGAAAATCCCCCTCCCGTCCTCCTTTTTCAAAGGGGGAAGCCGAACCGTCGCATTGCGCCCACCGAGCGTACGCATCAAGCGATCCACGTCATGAGCAATGTAAAATGCCAACTTCCGTCTAATTCCAACGCAAAAACCCCACCATGCCCTTCACCACCGTCTCCGAAATCCGTCAAGCCTTCGTCGATTACTTTATCTCCAAAGGTCATACCCACGTTGCGTCGTCATCGCTGGTACCCGGCGATGACCCCACGCTGCTATTCACCAATGCGGGCATGAATCAGTTCAAGGACGTGTTCCTCGGCTTCGACAAGCGCGCATACAACCGTGCCGTGACCTCGCAGCGTTGCGTGCGCGCGGGTGGTAAACACAACGATCTCGAAAACGTCGGCTACACCGCGCGTCACCACACGTTTTTCGAGATGCTCGGGAATTTCAGCTTCGGTGACTACTTCAAGCGCGATGCGATCATGTTCGCGTGGGAGTTGTTGACGGTGGTTTACAAACTGCCGCAGGAGAAATTGCTGGTCACCGTCTACGGCGACGACGACGAAGCGTTCAACATCTGGGAAAAAGAAATCGGCGTGGCGAAAGATCGCATCGTGCGCATCGGCGACAACAAGGGCGGTAAATACGCTTCCGATAATTTCTGGATGATGGGTGACACGGGTCCTTGTGGGCCGTGCAGCGAAATTTTTTACGACCACGGCGCGCACATTCCCGGCGGGCCGCCCGGCTCGCCTGACGAAGACGGTGATCGCTTTATCGAAATCTGGAACCTCGTGTTTATGCAATACAACCGCGAGGTCAAAGACGGCCCGATGGTTCCGCTGCCCAAACCATCCGTCGATACCGGCATGGGGCTAGAGCGGCTCTCGGCGGTGTTGCAACACGTGCATGCCAATTACGAAATCGATTTGTTTCAGGCGCTCATCAAAGGTGCGATGCGCGAGACCGGTTGCGCCGACATCGCCTCGCCAAGCCTGCGCGTGATCGCCGATCACATTCGTGCCTGTGCGTTTTTGGTCTGCGATGGCGTGATTCCCGAGAACGCCGGTCGCGGTTATGTGCTGCGCCGAATCGCGCGCCGCGCCATGCGCCACGGTTACAAGCTCGGTCAGAAAAAACCGTTTTTCTATAAGCTGGTTGACGACCTCGCCAACGTGATGGGCGATGCGTTTCCCGAGATCGCGCAATCGAAAGAACGCGTGAAGGCGGTGCTGAGACAGGAAGAAGAACGTTTCGGCGAGACGCTGGAAAACGGCATGGGTATTTTGGAGATCGCGCTCGCCAAGGACGCCAAACACCTCGACGGCGAGACCGCGTTTAAGCTCTACGACACGTTCGGTTTCCCGGTGGATCTGACGGCTGACATTGGCCGCGAGCGCGGCTTTGAGGTCGATATGGCGGGCTTCGACAAAGCCATGAGCGCGCAGCAGGAGCGCTCGCGCGGCGCTGGCAAATTCATCGCCAAAGGCTCGGTGACGTACGACGGCGCGAAGACCGATTTCAAGGGCTATGACACCTTGACCGCCGCTGGTGTGGTGCTCGCGTTGTATCGCGAAGGCGCGTCGGTGAAGGCGTTGGCGGCGGGCGAGAGCGGCATCGTGGTGCTCGACAAAACGCCGTTCTACGCAGAATCCGGCGGGCAGGTGGGTGACGTGGGTATGCTCGCCGCCGCAGGACAATCGGCTGCCGCGTCGTTCGCCGTCGCCGACACGGCAAAAATTCAAGCCGATGTGTTTGGGCACTACGGTACGGTCGCATCCGGCGGTTTGAAAATTGGCGACGCCGTGAACGCGAGTGTCAATCTCGATGTGCGGCAGCGCACCATGCGCCATCACTCGGTCACGCACATCATGCACAAGGCGTTGCGCGAAGTGCTGGGCGGGCATGTGCAGCAAAAAGGCTCGCTCGTGGATGCCGAAAAAACTCGCTTCGATTTTGCGCACAACGCGCCGCTGACGGCGGCAGAAATTTCGCGCGTGGAAGCAATCGTCAACGCGGAAATTTTGCAAAATCAAGCGACCAGCGCCAGAGTGATGGCGCTCGATGCCGCGCAAAAAACCGGCGCGATGATGCTGTTCGGCGAAAAGTACGGCGATGAAGTGCGCGTGCTTGAAATTGGCTCGTCCAAGGAGCTTTGTGGCGGCACGCACGTAGCGCGCACGGGCGACATTGGCTTGTTTAAGATCGTGAGCGAAGGTGGTGTGGCAGCGGGTATTCGTCGCGTGGAGGCGGTCGCGGGTTCGGTCGCATTCGACTATGTGCAGACGATGGAAAAGCAGCTCGCGAATGCCGCTGGTCTATTGAAAGCCCAGCCGCAAGAAGTCGAAGCCAAGGTGGGACTATTGCTCGACAACATCAAGGCGCTGGAGAAACAGCTCGGTACGCTGAAATCAAAAATGGCGGCCTCGCAGGGCGATGAGCTTATCAACAGTGCAGTCGAGGTCGCGGGCGTCAAGGTGTTGGCGGTGAAGCTCGACGGCGTCGATGCCAAAGGGCTCCGCGACACCATGGATCAGGTCAAGAACAAACTGAAATCGGGCGTGATCGTGCTGGCTGTCGTCGAAGGCGACAAAGTGCAGATCGCTGCAGGCGTGACGCCTGACCTGATCGCCCGATTTAAGGCGGGAGAGTTGGTGAACCACGTCGCGCAGCAGGTCGGCGGCAAGGGCGGTGGCAAGCCCGATATGGCAATGGCCGGCGGCACGAGCGCGGCCGGATTGCCAGCGGCGCTGGCGTCTGTGGCGGCGTGGGTGGCAGGCAAGTAGTGTTTGGGTAGCGCAATCCCATCGCCCCCTTCAACGCCAACCCCCAACCCCCAACCCCCAACCCCCAACCCCAACCCCCAACCCCCGCCCCATGCCCTTCACCTTCTGCCCCCAATGCGCCACCCCCCTCGCTAACCGCGACATCATCGAAGATGGCGGCCCCACGCTGCGCAACGCCTGCCCCGCCTGCGCCTTCATTCACTACGAAAACCCCACTCCCGCCGTCGGTGCGCTACTCGAACACGACGGTGAAATCATCCTCGCGCGCGGTGCCGGTTGGCCCAGTGATTTCTTCGCGCTCATCACCGGTTACTTGGAAAAAAACGAGGATCCCGTCAAGGGCGTGATCCGCGAAGTCAAAGAAGAAACCAATCTCGATGTGGTCGAAATCAACATCATCGGCAACTATATTTTTGAGCGCAAAAACGAAGTGATGCTGTGCTATCACGCCGTCGTCACTGGCGAAATCAAACTCTCACCCGAGCTCGCGGAATACAAACGCTATCAGCCACAGGCGTTGCGCCCGTGGCCGCGCGCGACCGGGTTTGCGATTGCCGATTGGATGAAATCGCGTGGGCTGGAAGTGACATTTCAAGATCGTCCGCCGATCAATGTTGAGTCGAAAAAATGAAATCACAACAACCCGAAACCATCGCCGCCCAAGCCCTAGGCTGGGTCGATGAAAGCACTAAAGCAGTGGTCGAGCCGATCCACACTTCAACGACTTTCATCCGCGATCCCGACAATCAATATCGCTCTGGCCGCGTGTATGCACGCGATCAGAATCCAACCTTCGATCAAGCCGAGGCGGTGTTGACTGCGCTCGAGGGTGGGCATCAATCGCTGTTATTCGCATCCGGCATGGCCGCAGCCACAGCGGTGTTTCAGGCATTTTTGCCCGGAGATCATGTGCTGGTGCCGAAGGTAATGTACTGGTCGTTGCGCAATTGGCTCAAAAATTTCGCGACCGACTGGGGGCTAAAGGTTGAATTCATCGACATGGATTCAGTCGATGCCGTGCGCGCGGCGATTAAGCCCGCGACCAAATTGATCTGGATCGAAACGCCTGCCAATCCGATGTGGACGGTTACCGACATCGCGGCTGTTTGCGAGATCGCGCATCAGGTGGGCGCGTTGGTCGCCGTAGATTCGACGGTCGCCTCCCCGGTGCTCTCGCAGCCTTTGGCGCTCGGTGCTGACATCGTCATGCACGCCGCGACCAAATACCTCAACGGCCATTCCGACGTGATCGCAGGCACGCTCACGGTCCGCGAAGACAGTCACCGTTGGCAACGCATTCGCAGCATTCGCGCGCAGCACGGTGGCGTGCTGGGTGCGTTCGAGGCATACCTGCTCACGCGCGGCATGCGCACGCTCTACCTGCGCGTGCGCACGGCGTCTGCGTCGGCCATGACAATCGCGCAGCATTTTGAAAAACACCCCGCCGTATCGCAAGTGCTGTACCCCGGCTTGCCGTCGTTTGCGGGGCACGCTGTGGCCGCGAAACAAATGCGTGGTGGATTCGGCGGCATGTTGTCGATTCGCGTCAAAGGCGGCGAATCTGCTGCCATTGCCGCCGCAGCAAAAGTGCAAATCTGGAAGCGCGCAACTTCGCTCGGCGGGGTCGAGAGCTTGATCGAACACCGCGCCAGTGTTGAGGGTGCGGGCTCGCCCGTGCCCACGGATTTGCTGCGCTTGTCGGTTGGCATCGAAGCCACTAGCGATCTGATCGGCGATCTTTCCCAAGTACTGTCATGAGCAATTCTGTTGACACCAAGCGGCGTATTCAGCGCTATTTATCCGCCGCTGATCTTGATGACTTGCTGGCCTATGCGCCGCGCATCGAGCTAGCGATTCACAACCTCATGGCGGCCTTGGGCGGCAGCGCACCCGAGATCAGTCTTGATACGCTCTACACGTATCGCGTGCCGCTGCTGGCTGAAGACGGCACCTGCTCACTGCTCGATGAGCTTGCACCCGCGCCCTATGACTTGAGGGCGATTCTCGGTGGGCCGAGCGAGGCCGCGACCCGCAAACTGATCTTGCTCAATCAACTTGCCGAACACGCCACCCAACTCACCGGCGCTGATTGGTTCGGCGTGTATCAGGCGCGAAAAAATGCGCTGCAAGATCGCGTGCTGGTAAAGCTCGCGTATCGGGGTCGGCCTAGTCGCGCTGAGTTTCCGCTGACCGAAGCGTTTGCCAAGGGCAGCACCAACAGCACGGTGGGCTTGAGTGGCCGCGCGAGAGTGATCGAGGATGTGTCGGCCTACACCGCCAGTGGCGGCGGGTTCTACGTCTGTGATGATGCGGTGCAGTCGGAAGCGTGCCTGCCATTGTTCGACGAAGCGGGCGAAATCATCGGCATTATCGACGCCGAAGCCGCGCCGAAAGATTTCTTCAACGAAGATCGTCTGGCAACCATCATTGCCGCCGCGTTGATTGCGCCGGCGCTGTTGCCGTAGGGCACTGCCGCTGCGCTGCTGCGGCCTTTGCCGCAACTTGGAAAGCCTCTCGCTCAAACACGTTGTCCCGATACGCCGAGCCGCCGCGCAGCATCGCGATCGCACTCGATGCGAAATACAAAATGGGGAACAAAATTCCCCACCGCTCGTACTGCCGCACATGCGTGTGTTCGTGTACACGCAACGCCGCCGCGATCTCGGCATCGCGCGCAATGATGACATGGCCAAACGTAATCGCATGAATATTTCCCCACGGATTCATCAGCCACAATAGCCGGGAAGCCGCGCCGTTGCTGGCTTCCCAAGCATTGCCGTGTTTTTGGCAGACCCCGCCGCTGAGACGAATGATGCCGACCATGATGAACGCCATCGCCGTAATGGGCGACGGCCAAACATAAGCCCACAACTGAGCCCACCAGCGCCACATGTTATTTTGCGAACGCCTTGCGTAGCGCCTCAATGCGTTGGCGATTAACGCCAAAATCGCGTACGCCGAGGCGTGAGGCCGAGCGTGCGTGGATCACGCAACCTTCGGCGTCGAGGGCGAATTCAACGTCGTCGACAAAGCCCATGCCCGGCGTTTTGAATTCGGCGTACAGGTAGCTGGGCTGCTCGGTCACCACGGTGGCATTCGGCTGCGCCTTCACCAAGGCAACCAACTTCTGCCATGCCAGTTTCACCTCGCCACCGAAAACAATCGGCGCGATGTAATGAGCCGCGTCACTCGGCGGTGTGGTGGACGACACGTTGTTGGGTTTCCATGATGGCGGAATGAATTTGCCGTTCGTGAAGCCGAGGTTCACAGGTCGCGTTCCAGAAAAAAGTCCCATCGGATGACCTCCCAATAATTCGATTGCAAAAAGCGTGGTGATGCCGCCGACGGCAATCGCGAGCACCAACAAAATTCGCTTGAGTGTTTTCATCATCAACTTACGAGTGTCTTCACGCCGTTCGCTGTACGAATATACGCGCACATCGTCATGCCGGAGTAGGGCGGCGTTGGCGTCAACGTGAGGGCTTTTTCCAGACCCAGCTCGCCAAGCAGGTAGCGAATCTTCGTAGGATTGGGGTGCGCGGCCTCCATCCATTCGAGCCGGCATTGCTGGTTGGGTAGACGCTCACACGGGTGCGAGGGCACATCCCATTGGATCAGCGAGGGCACTAGCCCGCCCTCAACCGGATAGCCATCGTCGGGAATGGTGATGCGCCACTTGAAGTCACCGCGCGCCATGTCGTGAATGCCACCGAGCAATCCGCCTGTTGCGACATCGAGCGCGGCGATGTTGTCGGTGCGCGCAACCCAGCCGAGCAAGCGCGGCCTCAACGCGATGCGCTCCTGCACATCGCGCGTGTCGAGCCCGAACCAGCGCGGCATAAACGGCGCGCTGCCATTGGGATCAATCGCGATCAGTTCCAGATACGCGTCCGGCCCCAGCGAGAGCAAGCGATTGTGCGTGCCCATACGCGTATGCGTGCCGACCTCCGACAGCGTCACGCCGAGAAAGCGCGAGAGCCACGCGCTCCCGCGATCAAGATCGCTGGTGCCGACGACGAGATGGTCGAGGGTGGCTGGGGCTGTGTTGGCGGTCATAGCAGTTGCGAGCAAATTCAATCTATGTGGGCGAAGCGTTGGCGTATTATCTGCGAACAAAGCGCACCACCCGCAGTGGCTGCGCGCCTCCACCTTCATCCACTCTCGGAAATCCCATGAAAAAAATGCTTGCCCTATTTGCGGCCTGTTGTACGGCCTGTTGCGCGCTTGCTTCCCTCGGTACTGCGTTCGCTGACACGCCTCAGTGGCCTGCCAAGCCGATCAAACTCATTGCGGTATTCCCACCCGGTGGCTCGGTCGATCAGGTCGCGCGCGTGTTGGCCACGCCGCTGCAACAAGCCCTCGGTCAACCGGTGATTGTCGACAATCGCGGCGGTGCGTCGGGCAGCATCGGCACCTCAGCCGTGGCGAAATCGGAACCGGATGGCTACACCTTTGCGGTCGTCTTCGATACCCACGGTGTGAACCCCAGCCTGATCCCGAACCTCAATTTCGATACCCGCAAAGACCTCGTACCGGTGATGCTGATTTCGCGCTCGCCGATGGCGGTCGTGGCGCATCCATCCACCGGCTTCAAAAACTTTTCTGAAGTCATCACTGCAGCAAAAAAAGATCCGGGTAAATATGGTTACGCCAGCATCGGCTCCGGCAGCCTCGGGCATCTCGCGTTGACGCAACTCGGCAACCAAGGCAAATACGATCTCACGCATATCCCCTATCGCGGTGGCGGCCCAGCACTACAAGACGCCGTCGGCGGGCAGGTGCCGCTGTTGGTGGGCACGCTGTTTCTGGTCAGCCCGCAAGTCGATGCAAAAACGCTCGTCCCGCTCGCGGTTACCTCTAGCAAGCGGGCCGCCAAATGGCCGAATGTCGCCACCATCGCCGAGCAGGGCTTTCCGGGCTTTGAATCCTACGCATGGTGGGGCGTATTCGCGCCCGCCAAAACGCCACCAGCCATCATTGCGCGCATGAATGCCGAGCTCGCGAAAGTCTTGAAGCAACCCGCAGTGCAGGAACGCCTCACCGCGCAAGGCATGGACATCGTCGCATCGTCGCCCGAAGAACTCGGTAAATTTCTCGACGTAGAAATCGCCCGTTGGGCCAAAGTTATCGCCGACAATAAAATCAAAGCGGGCGAATAACGTGATGGAAGATGTGACACAGGATGTGACGCAAGACCGCATGCCGCCGATCCCAGAATCGGAACAGACCGACGAACAACGCCAAGCCGGTGCCGAACTCGCAAACGGCCCGCGTGGCGCGGTGTTTGGGCCATTCGTGCCCTTGCTGCGCTCGCCAGAATTGATGAGCCGCGTACAAAAAACCGGCGAATATTTGCGCTACCAATCCGCACTCCCGCCGCGCCTTTCTGAATTCGTCATCCTCATCGTCGCGCGCCACTGGAACCAAGGCTTCGAGTGGTACATCCATCACCCGATCGCGTTGAAAGCAGGCGTTGATCCTGACGCCGCCGCCGCCATCGGCGCGGGACAGCGGCCAAGCGCGATGCAAGACGACGAGGCCGTGATCTATGATTTTTGCGCCGAGTTGCATGCGAACAAATGCGTGAGTGATGCGACGTACGCGCGGGCAAAGGCGCTGTTTGGCGAGCGCGGTGTGATTGATTTGACGGCGCTTTGTGGGTACTACGCGCTGCTCGCGATGGTGATGAATGTCGCGCAGACGGCAGTGCCGGGGGGTGGGGATTTGGGGTTGCGGGGGTAGTATGCTGCCCCATTCAACTTACCTTCAAACTCCGAGCGGTTGAAGGATGTCTCAGAAATCTGTCTAAAACTATAAATCAAGGGGCGCGCATGCCATCCGCAGAAGAACATTTCAAGCTCGGCCTCGAAGCCCACTACGGCAACCGACAAGACGAAGCCCGCAAGCACTTCACCGAAGCCGAGTGGCTGCATAAGCAAATCGGCAATGTGAACGGGCAGGCCAATGCCTTGGATGGTTTGGGCCGCGTCGAAAGCGCACTCAACCGATCTGACGAAGCCCGCAAGCACTTCACCGAAGCCGAGCGGCTGCATAAGCAAATCGGCAATGTGATGGGGCAGGCCAATGCCTTGCAAGGTTTGGGCGGCGTCGAGCGCGCGCTCAACCGATCTGACGAAGCCCGCAAGCACTTCACCGAGGCCGTGCGGCTGCACAAGCAAATCGGCAATGTGATGGGGCAGGCCAATGCCTTGCAAGGTTTGGGCGGCGTCGAAAGCGCACTCAACCGAGATGAGGAAGCCGGCAAGCACTTCACCGAAGCCGAGCGGCTGCATAAGCAAATCGGCAATGTGATGGGGCAGGCCGATGCCTTGGATGGTTTGGGCAACGTCGAACGCGCGCTCAACCGACAAGAGGAAGCCCGCAAGCACTTCATCGACGCCGAGCGGCTGCATAAGCAAATCGGAAATGTGATGGGGCAGGCCAATGCCTTGCAAGGTTTGGGCGGCGTCGAACGCGCACTCAACCGACAAGAGGAAGCCCGCAAGCACTTCACCGAGGCCGAGCGGCTGCATACGCAAATCGGCAATGTGATGGGGCAGGCCAATGCCTTGCAAGGTTTGGGCGGCGTCGAGCGCGCACTCGGACGACCGGTCGAGGCGCGAGCGCATTTCGAAAGCGCGCGTGAGCTTTGCAAGACAATCGGATATCGATCAGGTGAGGCGAACGCACTGTTCGGTTTAGGTGAAACTTACCGCGCGACGGGCGATGAAGCGCAAGCCCGCAAGTGTTTCCAAGACGCGAAGATTCTCTATGGGCTCGCTGGGATGGAGGAGTGGCGGAAACGTGCAGAAAATATGGAGCTCGCGCAACCGCGAAAGCTTCGCCCAAAGCGCCTTCTAAAGTGGTTCGCACTTGCGCTTGCACTTTTGTCTTTTTGGATCATCTTCTCCGCTAACGATCAACCAGTTGCCATTAGCGATGAAAAGCAAACTGCGGCAGGTTGGACACAACACGCACGGGGCTCAAAAAGCGCGGTGATTTTCGTCCACGGCATCTTCTCTGGCCCCGACTCTGCGTGGGGCAATTGGCCTGCGCTGGTGGCGGAGGACGCGCGGATTGCCAACGCGCTCGGCCACAGAGCCAACGTATTCCTCGCGAAATACTACACATCGCCCAACTCCGGCGTGTACAAAATTGAAGATGCGGCGAATGAATTGCTCGTGCAGTTGCGCACGCCCCAGCAAGCGAACGAAACGCCGCCGCTTGGTCATCAGCAAATCATTTTCATTGCGCACAGCACGGGCGGGATTGTGGTGCGTGATGTGTTGGAGCGCAATCGCGAGGCGTTCGCGGGTAAGAAAATCGGCCTTGTATTAATGGCCTCGCCCTCGCGCGGCTCAGCGTGGGCAGATCGCTTTGAGATGATTTCCCGCACGGTGGGCAACAAAATGGCGCAGCAGCTTTCGCCGGATAACGATTACCTGACCAACCTCGATTCGCGTTTTGCCGATTTCGTTCGTCAGCCGCCGTTTGCGCTTTCCGGCGTTGAATTTGTTGAAAACCGGTTCATCATTCCCGCGAAATTCAAATGGCTGAATAGTCTTTTCAACTTCGACCGCGGGGTGGAGCCGCGAGACCAAACTTCATATTTCGGCGCGCCAAGACTCGTGCCCGATACCGATCACTTTTCGGTAGTTAAACCGCAGAATGCGAGCGACGCTTCACACCTTTACTTTGTCGATTACGTGATTAACACTTACGCGAAATCGGCAGAGAAATAACCCCTACTTTATTGTGGAGGGCAAATGGAAAGGCGAGGTGTGTTCGCCCAACGTGCGGATCGTTTTCGCTCGATGCGGATGACCAGTCGCGACTTTGTTGGGCAGATGAAACCTATCCAATCAACAATGCTGTTATAGTCAGAACTCTGACTATAATTTGAATGCCCATGAACATCTCCCTCCGCACCTCACTGCACACTTGGCCCGTCCAAGACGCCAAGGCTCGCTTCAGCGAAATGCTCGACACGAGTTTGGCTTACGGCCCACAAGTCGTTACCAAGCACGGCAAAGCCGCTGCCGTATTGGTGCCCATCCGCCAATGGGAAGCCTTGCAGCAGGCAGGCAAGCGCTCGCTCAAGCAGTTACTTCTTGCCAACGATGCGCCGCCAGATTTGACGTTGCCCGCGCGCGGCGGATTGAGGCTGCGCAAAGCAACCGCTGCGCGCTAACCGTGTTTTTGCTCGACACCAACATCGTCTCCGAATTGAGGAAACCCAAACCACACGGCGGCGTGGTGGCGTGGGTATCTGCGCAAGCAGCCAGCGCACTGTATCTATCGGCCATGACGGCGGGCGAGGTTCAGCGCGGCATCGAATTGACTCGCGCGCAAGACGCTGCAAAAGCAACTGAAATTGAGGCATGGCTCGATGAGCTGATGCACACCGGCCAAGTGCTGCCGATGGATGCGGCGGTCTGCCGCGAGTGGGCGAAGTTGATGCATGGCCGCTCGGAAACCTTGGCGGAAGACGCCTTCATCGCCGCCACCGCCCGCGTACATGGCCTAACCGTCGCGACGCGCAATGTGCGTGACTATCGCGCGCTGGGTGTGGCCATCGTGAACCCGTTCACCGCGAAACCATAAGCCCATAAACCCATGACCCAAGCCAACTTATTTTCTTTTACTACCGAGTAAAAGGCGGTTTCAACTCGTGAGTGCCGCAACCTGAACGGCGGGAAAATAGGCAAAAATTGAAACCGGCACTGCGTTAATTTTGATGGAGCCGACATCGCGAACCGTATGTTGGCGCGCGCAACTTGACGACTCCTAAAATCAAGCGCCATAATCTAGTCAGTCTAACTGACTAGAAAGTAAAATCATGCGCCAATCCCAGTGGCAGCTACAAACGGCGAAAGCCAAACTCAGCGAGTTGGTTGAAGCAGCGTTGCGCGGTGAACCGCAACGTATCACCCGTCGCGGCAAGGATGCCGTCATGGTGGTTTCAGAGAAATCGTTTATTGCGCTAAAGCAATCCGCGCGAGCCGACGCCGCTAACCTTGTTTCGCATCTGTTGGCCATGCCGCGTGAGAAAGCGACGAAGGTTCCAAAAGAGCAGCAAATGGCATCTAAGCTTGGGGTCGCCGCCAGCCGGTTACGCCTGCGCGATCTCGCCCTATGAGTACGGCGGGCTATTTGCTCGATACGGTGGTGCTCTCCGAATTGCGCAAAAGTAAGCCGACGCCAGCCGTGTTGCGCTGGATCCGTACGCAGCAATCCGGACTGCTGTTTATCAGCGTGGTTAGCGTTGGTGAAATCGAGCGTGGCATTAAAGAAGCCCGCAAGTCCGATACAGCGTTTGCCAATGAGCTCGACCAGTGGTTGGAAACGCTGCTGACCGTATATGGCGAACACATCCTACCGGTGTCCACACCGGTTGCGCGTCTATGGGGTAGCCTTTCGGCAAAGGTCGGCAATGATGGGGCGGATGTCCTCATTGCCGCAACCGCACTCACCCACGGCCTCACCGTCGCGACACGCAACGTGAAACACTTTTCGCCGACAGGCGCCTCGGTAGTTAACCCGTTTGAGCGGTAGAGGTCTCGTCAGCGGTTGTGAGCTCAGGGGGAGTTTGCAACTACGGATTTAATGTCCTGTGAATTCCGTGCCACCAGCTTGCCAGACGATGTTTTGGATGGTGAGCCAGCGCAGATTGGTGTTGGCGTCGTACAAAAACCACGCGCCGAAAACGGCGTCGCTATTACGAAAGTTGTGTTCGGCCAGCGTGTCCGAGCCGTTGATGCGGGGTCGTACTACTTCGACTTTGAATTTGAACGGGGAGGCGCGTTGCTTTCGCTACTCTTTCTTGATGTTTTCCAATCCGTTATGCTCTCTGTCCGGTTTAATCGGTTTGCCTTCGCTGATTACTCAACAAAAAGCTTGCAGGATCATGATGTCGCCAACGGCACATCCGGGGAGAGAGCACATGAAAACTGACATGATTCAGAGCCTGACCGACACTTTTGAAGGCCACGCGCAGCGCACCGAGCAAGGCGTGGAGTACTGGCTGGCGCGTGATCTTCAGCACCTGTTGGGCTATGCCGAATGGCGCAACTTCGGCACCGTGCTGAGCAAGGCGAAGACGGCTTGCGAGGTCTCTGGGCACCCCGTGACGGATCATTTTGTTGACGTCAACAAAACGATCGCCATGCCCAAAGGCGCAGAGAAGGAGGTGGACGACCTGATGCTCACTCGATACGCCTGCTACCTCATCGCCCAAAACGGCGACTCGCGCAAACAGCCCATTGCCTTCGCGCAAACATACTTTGCCGTGCAAACGCGCAAGGCCGAGCTGATCGAGCAACGTCTGCTGGAAGCCGAGCGTGTCATGGCACGCAAGAAGCTGTCGCAGACCGAGAAGGAGCTGTCCGAGGTGATCTACGAGCAAACCGGCGGCAACCAAGACTTTGCGCTCATCCGCAGCAAGGGCGACCACGCCTTGTTCGGCAAATCCACCCAGGCGATGAAAGCGCAGGATCAGGTGCCAGACAATCGCCCACTGGCTGACTTTGCGCCCACCATCATCCTGAAGGCCAAAGACTTCGCCGCAGAAATCACCATCTTCAATGCCCGCCAACACCAGATGGGCAGTGAGTCAGTGATCTCAAAAGAGCGCGTCACCAACAACCAAGCCGTGCGCGACACCTTGCTGCAACGCGGCATTCGCCCCGAAAGCTACCGCCTGCTGCGTACGTGAAAAAGATCGAGCGTCGCCTGACTGCGGCCGACAAAAAGGCGCTGAAGAAGCCCGACGCGCTTGACTCGTGAATACGAGCGCGGACACCACATGATCACCAAGAAAAACGCCTAGCCGAGCGTAACGCAGTCGTGTGCATGCCCGCATAGCCGCCTCGCAGCACCGCCGAACTACAAACCCAGCCGCACAATATTAGAAGAAAACAGCAGCGTTCCGCTTAGCGAAAACGCCTCCGCGATGCCTTGTGTTTGCGTATCGCTATACGGCCCAAGGCTGATCCACCTGACCCGCGCGGTGCCGATTTTGGTGATGCCGGTCGTACGTGCGGGGCGGATGAAACTGTTGGCGCAGCCGATGGGGTCGCAGGCGACTGGTGCCGAGCGTGTTTCGAACAAATCTCCCGTGAATTCGGTGCCGCCGGCTTGCCAGACGATGTTTTGAATCGTGAGCCAGCGCGGATTGGTGTTGGCGTCATACAAAAACCAAGTGCCGAAAACGGCGTCGCTGTTGCGAAAGTTGTGTTCGAACAATATGCCCGAGCCATTGGTGGCGGGGTCGTACCATGCGCCGGTGATGTTGCCGACGGCGCGCGTGCGGCCCCCGTTGGTGGCCGTGCGTACATTGGATTCGCTGCGAATGACGCCGCCCGTGGTCACGATCACGCGCTCGGCACCAGCACTCATGGGTGTGTATGGCAATTCAAAGCGAAAGTTCTGCCGCGACAGTGTGTTGCAAGGTGCCAGCGTGGGCACCAGCTCCAGCCGCACCACCACGCCGTCGATCAGGCGGCCCGCTTGCCCGTCGATCACGGGCGGATTGTACGGGCAGCCCGCGAGATGTTGGCCACTGATGATGATGGTGCGCGCCATGTTCACAAGATCTACGTCCGGCACGACGGTGATGATTGGGGTCAGTGGATCAATGCTCGCTGCGACCTTGGTGATGATCTGGCCTTCGCCGCCGCGCACGCCGTCATCAGTTTGAATGATGACTCGTTGCACCGATGCAACCGTGGGCGTGAACGATCCCGTGAGACGAAAGCGCGCGGTCGCGAGCGTGCAGACCATGTTAGCAGCGCGTGGCGGCGTGATGACCATGTTGATGATTTGCTGCGGCCCGACATCGCGCGGCACGACCGATAGGATTTGTGGCACACAGCCATTGGCCCAGTAGCCATCGACGATGATTTCGCGTGCCACGTTGGGTGCGGCAATGGCGGGGACGACGCTGACAGCTGCAAAAAACGGCGGGCTGGTTTGTGCGCTTGCCGACGACGCAAGTGCCAGCATGAGTAATGCGGTGCTGGCTGAACTGAACAGTGATCTATGCATACCGGCCACCAACATCGCGCCGCGCACAAACTTTGCTCCGATTGAGTTCATGTTGCCTCCTAATCTTCTGCCTATTCCTTTGCCTATTTCTCGGGTTGAATTGCGGCACTTCACTTACGCTGTCAACGTGATTACTCGCCGCCCTTTGGCCCCCAAAATACGACCCACGTAGAAAAATCACTCGTTAGATTCTCGAAGTGATGACGAGTTCCAGCCGCTACGAAGAAGGCCATGCCGGGTTGGCAGGCGTGCCGCTCGTGGTCAATCCATAAATCGCCATCGCCAGAATAAACGAAATAAAGCTCGTCCTGTGCATGTGGAGTTTGTGGGTCTTGTCCTGTGGGCGCGTACAGCTCGACGGACATGGTGCCGTGCGCAAAGGCGAGTGCGAAGCGCTCGCCCGATGGCCATTTTCCGGTCGCCTTGCCCGGCAGCCGTTGCAGTAGTTCGGACGCCAGTGCCTGCATCGCCGAGATGCACTCGCGCCTACGCGCGCACCCAATCCATCAACCAATTCTCCTCCCAGGTCTTACCGCCATCTTTTGAGGTCGCCTGATGCCACCGGCACGATTTCGGTGTGATGCGATCCCATATGCCACGCGCCTTGATTGGCGTCTCGCCGTCCATATCGTCGGCAATGAAAATGCCGGCACCATTTTCAAACGAGCCGGTCATCCCCGGCGTGGTGAGTACGCCACTCTTGCCGTTGACCCAGTAGTCCGACCAGATGCGCTTCTCAATGTCGAGCAACCTAAGTCCCATGCCGCTGAAATTGCGCGCCGGAACCCGTAGTTCTTCAATGCTTCCCACGCCGCCGAGTATCGTCCGGCAGGTGGCTTCGCCTTTGAACTCAACCCACTCCTTGCCACCCGCCTTTTTCAGCTGGCGATGGCTGATGTTCCAGTTGCCAGCAAGAAAGTCAAAGTCGCCTGGCTTGCCGGGGGTCTTTCCAACGTTACCAACGTCACCAGCCTTGTCCTTAGCCGCGACGCTGCTTCGCGCGGCACTGGCGGCATCTAATGCGACCTGACTCAGCGCCAAGCCCGCTGCGGACTGCAATAGCCTGCGCCGTTGCATTTCAGTTGGGTTGTTTGGCATACAAAACTCCTCCGGGAAATCTCGCCGATTGCGATGCACCAGTATGGAAAACTATTCCTGACACTCCGCGTCATGATTTTTCGGCTAAGATAAAAAATGCGTGCCAGCCGACTTCTATCAATCTTGATTCTGTTGCAGATACGCGGCCGGATCACGGCCGATGCCTTGGCAGCCGAGTTTGAAGTCTCGACGCGAACCATCTATCGCGATGTGGATGAGCTCAGTGCCGCCGGTATCCCCGTGCAGAGTGACCGAGGACCGGGCGGGGGTTTTCAGTTGCTGGACGGTTACCGAACGCACTTGACCGGGCTCGCCAGCGATGAGGCGGAGGCGATGTTCATGATCGGCATGCCGGGTCCAGCCTCCGCGTTGGGGTTGGGTGGCGCGGCGACCGAAGCGGGACGCAAACTGTTGGCGTCACTGCCGCCCGGCGCGAGCGAGGGTGCCGGGCGCATCGGCGCGCGGTTTCATCTTGATCCAGTTGAGTGGTATCGCATCGAGGAGACCGTGCAACATCTGCCGGAACTCGCGCGCGCGGTGCTGGATCAGCACGTGGTGACGATGCGCTACGAGAGCTGGACAGCGACGCGCGAGTGGCGCATCGAGCCGTTGGGATTGGTACTGAAGGCGGGTGCGTGGTATCTGGTCGCGCGCGGTGGCAAGAAGATTCGGATTTTCAAGGTGGCGAATATCCTCGAACAGGCCGTGCAGACGACGACGTTCGAGCGACCCAGACAATTCGATTTGCCGAATTATTGGACAAACGAATTGGCACGCTTTGAAGCGGGTCTGCGTCCCGAAAGCGCGACATTGCGAGCATCACCGATTGGCTTGAAACGGTTGTCGGTGCTCGGGGCTTACGCGTTGGAGGCAGTACAAAAAGCGGGCGCTGCCGATTCGGATGGCTGGACTCGCTTGCGGCTCCCGATTGAAAATACCGAGCAGGCAGCCTTGTTGTGCCTTGGTATCGGGTCGGAGATTGAAGTGATCGAGCCTCACGTAGTACGTGTGCGGCTGCGAGAAATGGCCAAACAAGTGGCTCGGCGAAGCAGGTAAGGTGCGCGGTGGTTGGTCGCCGGAAGAATCATCAAACACTCGCATCCACGCGCAGTTTCAGCTTGTTTCAGCGTTCTTTAGTGTCACTAAGCCGCGCCAGCAGTGATCCCAGCGGCGTGTACAGCACCGCCCAGCCCAGCGCCACGCCAGCACCGTTCGCGATCATGTCCTGCACGTCGAAAGTTCGCCAGCCAGACCGCCCTTGCAAATATTCGATGCCGACGCCCATGAGCGTGAACACGATCGCGAGTCCGATGCGTTGTCGGTGTGTGTGCCAGTATTGTCCCCACCACCACATGGTGCCGCCATACATGGCGAGGTGGCCGAATTTGTCTGCGTTCTCGATACCGACCAATGGCGGGGAGGGCATCAGCGATAGCGTCCACAACAGCGCGAGTATGGCAATGCCAACAAAAAGCCAGATGCGGGTGACGCTTGCTTTCATCGCACGTCGCTTAATTGCGGACGAATTCTTTTGTCGCGTCGGCGTCGATGGTGTAGTCGCCGCGCAGCGTGCATGTGAATGAGGCACGCTCTGCGTAACCGAGTCGGTTTTTTTCTTGTACGTTAACGACGACGATATTGCGCTCACCGGTGCCGCCGTTGTCGAGCGGCCACACGCGTTTAAAGGTGCTGCCCTGTACGCTGAAATGTTCGCCGACGTTGGCGAGATCTTTGCGGTGAGCGCTGATGCAAGATTCCATTTCTGTGCGTGACGGGCTGCGCTCTAGCGGATAACGTTTCTCGCCGTTCGCACCGTTGATGGCCTCGCCGCGTGCGGTGCGCCCATTGGACTGCGATGTGCCGTCGTCAGTGTCCTTACGCAATTTTTTCTGTGTTTGCTCATTGGTGCATGGCGTCTCTTGATAGGTGGTTTTGCCGCTGGCATCTTTGCATTTGTAGAGCTCGGCTGAGGCGAGGGGTGACCAGGCAAGTGTGCAAATGGAAAGTACGGTGAGAATGAAAAATTTTGATGTGAGCGTCATGTTGTGATTAGTCCACGATGAATAAAGTTACGCCCGTGCCGGTCGATGAGCGGTGTGCCTCGGCATTATCAGCCACCTGATAGCTCATACCTGGCGTGAGCGTGAAGCGGCGACCGTCGGCGAGTTCCGTATCAAGCTCGCCAGCAAGGCACAGCAAAACATGACCCTTGCTGCACCAATGATCGGCGAGGTAGCCCGCGCTGTATTCGACCATGCGCACACGAATGTCGCCGAAGTTGCGCGTGCGCCAAGTTGCCATACCGCGTTCGCCCTGGTGTTCGGTGCGTTCAACTTCATCCCAATTGGTGGTGCCGAACGGGATGTTGGCAATCTGCATGAACTATTTTTTCTGCGGCGGCAGGTCGGTACACACGCCTTCGAACATCTCGGCGGCCATGCCAATGGATTCGCCGAGCGTGGGGTGCGGATGAATGGTTTTGCCGATGTCGGTGGCGTCGCAACCCATCTCAATGGCGAGTGCTAATTCGCCAATGATGTCGCCCGCGTGCGTGCCGACAATCGCGCCGCCGATGATGCGATGGGTCTCGGCGTCGAAGATCAATTTGGTGAAGCCTTCGTCGCGACCGTTGGCAATCGCGCGGCCTGACGCCGCCCACGGAAATACCGATTTCTGAATGTTGAGTCCCTTGGCTTTCGCCTCATCTTCAGTTACGCCCACCCATGCCACTTCGGGGTCGGTGTAAGCGACGGACGGAATCACGCGCGCATCGAAGAATGATTTTTGTCCGGCGGCGGCCTCAGCGGCGACGTGGCCTTCATGCACCGCCTTGTGCGCCAACATCGGTTGGCCAACCACATCGCCAATCGCGTAAATGTGTGGCACGTTGGTGCGCATCTGTTTGTCGGTGGTAATGAAGCCGCGATCCGTGACGGTAACGCCCGCTTGGTCGGCACTGATTTTTTTGCCATTGGGCGCGCGACCAACACTCATCAACACCATGTCGTAGCGCACTGCGTCTTTGGGTGCAGATTCGCCTTCGAATTTTACGTAAATGCCGTCTGGCTTGGCTTCCACGCCGACCGTTTTGGTCTTCAACATGATGTTGTCGAAGCGCTTTTCGTTCATCTTCAACCACACCTTAACGAGATCGCGATCCGCACCTTGCATCAGGCCATCGAGCATCTCGACCACATCGAGCCGCGTGCCGAGCGTGGAATAGACCGTGCCCATTTCGAGGCCGATGATGCCGCCGCCGATGACGAGCATTTTTTTCGGGATTTCTTTGAGTGCTAACGCACCCGTGGAATCGACGATGCGTGGATCGTCGGGGATGAACGGCAAACGCACCACTTGCGAGCCTGCTGCGATGATGGCCTGTTGAAATTTGATGACTTTCTTTTCGCCGGTTTTTTCCTGGCGTGCGCCAGCGGTGATTTCAACTTGCAGGTGATGCGCATCGAGAAATTGACCGACACCGCGCACCACCTCCACCTTGCGCATTTTCGCCATTCCCGCGAGCCCACCGGTGAGCTTGCCGACGACTTTGTCTTTCCAGCCACGTAATTTGTCGAGGTCGATTTCGGGTTTGCCGAAGCTGATGCCGTGGGCGGCGAGCGCTTGCGTTTCATCGGCGACAGCGGCGACATGCAGCAGGGCTTTGGAGGGGATACAGCCGACGTTGAGGCACACGCCGCCGAGCTGTGCGTAGCGTTCGACGATGACGGTTTTCATACCGAGGTCAGCGGCGCGGAAAGCGGCGGAGTAGCCGCCAGGGCCCGCACCGAGGACGAGCATTTCGGTTTCTTGGTGGACGGTGCCGGTGTAGGTTGCGGGTGCTGTGCCTGTGCGCGGGCCCCCTCTCTCCCCCGCGAGGGGGGGGGGAGCCTTGGGCGGTGGCGTGCTGAGGTCAGTACCCGCAGCGGATGGAGCGATGCTGGCGGAGTCACTCGCTTCTAAAACCAGCACCACCGATCCCATCGAGAGCTTATCGCCCAACTTCACTTTAATTTCTTTCACCACACCCGCATGCGACGACGGTACTTCCATCGTGGCTTTGTCGCTTTCTAGCGAAACGAGCGAGTCTTCTTTCTTTACCGTGTCGCCCGGCTTCACCAAAATTTCGATGACGGGAATGTCGCTGAAGTCGCCTAGATCGGGGACTTTGATGTCGATTAGTTGGGTCATGGCGGCTACAGAACCAGTTTGCGAATATCGGACATTAAGGCGGCGAGGTAGGTCGAGAAGCGTGCCGCCGACGCGCCATCAATCACGCGATGATCGTAGGACAGCGACATCGGCAGAATCAACCGGGGCGCAAATTCCTTACCGTCCCACATCGGCTGCGTTTTCGCTTTCGATACGCCGAGGATCGCGACTTCGGGTGCGTTGATGATCGGCGTGAAGAACGTGCCGCCGATACCGCCGAGCGACGAAATCGAGAAGCAGCCACCTTGCATTTCGCCGGGCGATAACTTGCCCTCGCGCGCTTTGGCAGAGAGCTCGGCCGATTCGCGGGCGATGTCGGTGATGGATTTTTTGTCGGCGTCCTTAATGACTGGGACGACCAAGCCATTCGGTGTGTCTGCGGCGAAGCCGATGTTGAAATATTTTTTCAACACTAGATTTTCGCCGCTAGGTTCGAGTGAGGCATTGAACTCAGGGAATTTTTTCAGTGCTGCCACGCTGGCCTTGATCAGGAACGCGAGCATCGTTACCTTCACGCCGCTCTTCGCGAACTCTTCATTGGTGGACACGCGGAATGCCTCAACCTCGGTGATGTCGGCTTCGTCATGCTGCGTGACGTGCGGAATGCTCACCCAGTTGCGATGCAGATTCGCACCGGAAAGTTTTTTGATGCGTGATAACGCGCGCGTTTCAATCGCACCAAATTTGCTGAAATCAACCGTCGGCATTTGCGGCATCGCGAATGCGCCGCTGCTTCCACTTGCAGGTTTGGCGAGCTCGGTTTTGACGAACGATTTCACATCCGGCTCAGTAATGCGGCCCTTGGGCCCGCTACCTTTGACCTTGCCGAGATCGACACCGTACTCCCGCGCGAGTTTGCGAATGGACGGACTCGCATGCACGGTGGCGGGCACGTCGCCAGACGACGATGGCTTGGAGATGCCCGTGGATACTGGTGTTTGGGGCGGTGATGCTGGTTGAGCGTTGAGCGTTGGGAGTTCAGCGGGCGCAGGTGTCGAAGCGCGCTCAACACTCAACGCCGTACGCTCAACCGGCGGCGCAGCCGCATCAGCAGCTTCCAACACCAGCACCGAACTCCCCATCGACACCTTGTCGCCTAACTTCACTTTGATTTCTTTGACGACCCCCGCGTGCGAAGACGGCACTTCCATCGTCGCCTTATCGCTTTCCAGCGAGACCAGCGAATCCTCTTTCTTCACGGTGTCACCAACCTTGACCAGAATTTCGATCACCGGAATGTCGTTGAAGTCGCCGAGGTCCGGGACTTTTACTTCTACGAGATTTGCCACGCAAAACTCCTCAATTCAATTTTTATCTTTAGAACACAACATCCAAGCGGGTAGCCGTCTGAACGGTTTTTCGTCCTCCGAAATCGTCGGGCTTTGCCCGCGATTTTCGACTGACGAGGCTCGACGAAAGTAGGTTTTTACTTTCGTCGAAATGCCTACACAGTCCAAGGCGCAGGTTTTTCCGGGTCGATCCCATATTTCTTGATCGCATCACTCACCAACTTCATCGGCACCGTGCCCTCATCGGCCAGCCCTTTCAGCGCGGCAACGACAACGTAATAGCGATTCACCTCAAAGAATTTTCGCAACTGCTTGCGCGTATCCGAGCGACCAAAACCATCGGTACCGAGCACGATGAATTTGCGGTCGTTGATGTACGGACGAATTTGGTCGGCAAAGCTGCGCATGTAATCGGTCGCGGCCACCGCCGGGCCTTTGCGACCCTTGAGCAAGCCAGTGACGTGCGGTACTTTCGCAGCGTCTTCGGGGTGCAGCATGTTGTGACGTTCCGCTGCCATGCCGTCGCGACGCAATTCATTGAACGACGTACAACTCCAAATATCAGAGACCACACCCCAATCGAGTTCGAGTAATTCCGCCGCGGCGATGACCTCGCGGAAGATGGTGCCGGAGCCCATCAGTTGCACGCGCGGTTTTTTGACTTCTTTCGATTCGCGAAACAGGTACATGCCCTTGAGAATGTTCGCCTCAGCGCCCACCGGCATGGCCGGGTGCGTATAGTTTTCATTCATCACGGTAATGTAATAAAAAACGTGTTCCAGCTTTTCGTACATGCGCTTGAGGCCGTCGTGCATGATGACGGCCAGCTCGTAGCTGAACGTTGGGTCATACGAAATGCAATTCGGAATCGTCGCCGACATCAAATGCGAATGGCCATCTTCATGTTGCAAGCCTTCGCCGTTCAGTGTGGTGCGTCCTGCCGTGCCGCCGAGCAGAAATCCGCGCGCCTGCATGTCGCCAGCGGCCCACGCAAGATCGCCGACGCGTTGGAAGCCGAACATCGAGTAGAAAATGAAAAACGGAATCATGTGCTGACCGTGATTCGCGTAGCTGGTGCCGGCTGCCATCCACGAACAGAATGCGCCCGCTTCGTTGATGCCTTCTTGCAAAATTTGTCCGGCTTTGTCTTCCTTGTAAAACATCAATTCACCAGCATCGACGGGCTCATACAACTGGCCGACCGATGAGTAGATGCCGAGTTGGCGGAACAGACCTTCCATACCGAACGTGCGTGATTCATCGGCGACGATGGGCACCAAGCGCGGGCCGAGTTCTTTGTCGCGGGTGAGGGCAGTGAACGTGCGCACGAATGCCATGGTGGTAGAAATCTCGCGCTCTTCGGTGGATTTCAATAGTGCATCGAAGAATGAAAGATCGGGCACCTTGAGCGGCGGTGTGTTGTGGAAGCGCACCGGCAGCGAGCCGCCGAGCTTGGCGCGCGCCGCTTTGAGGTACTGAATCTCGGGCGAATTTTCGGCGGGTTTGTAGAACGGCACATCACCGATCACTTCGTCAGAAACGGGAATCTGGAAACGATCACGGAATGCTTTGAGTGCCGCCGTATCCATTTTCTTTTGCTGATGCGTGATGTTCTGGCCTTCACCGGCCTTGCCCATGCCGTAGCCTTTGATCGACTTGGCAAGAATCACCGTCGGCTGGCCTTTGTGCTTCACGGCAGCAGAGTAGGCTGCGTAGACCTTGTACGGATCATGCCCGCCACGATTCAAGCGCCAGATGTCTTCATCCGGCATCGAAGCAACCATTTTTTCTAGCTCGGGATACTTGCCGAAAAAATGTTTGCGCACATAGGCGCCATCGCGCGCTTTGTAGTTTTGATACTCGCCGTCCACTGCTTCCATCATGCGTTTGGTGAGGATGCCGTCGTTATCTTTGGCGAACAATGGATCCCAGTAACGACCCCAAATTACTTTGAGCACATTCCAACCAGAGCCACGGAAATCGGCTTCGAGTTCTTGAATGATTTTGCCGTTGCCGCGCACCGGGCCATCGAGGCGTTGCAGATTGCAGTTGACGACGAAGATGAGGTTATCCAGCCCTTCGCGCGACGCCAGCGCGATCGCGCCGAGCGATTCCGGCTCGTCCATCTCGCCATCGCCCATGAACGCCCAGACCTTGCGGCCTTCGGTGTTGGCGATGCCACGGTTGTGCAGATACTTCATGAAACGCGCTTGGTAGATCGCTTGAATTGGCCCAAGCCCCATCGACACCGTCGGGAACTGCCAAAAATCGGGCATCAACCAAGGATGCGGGTAGCTCGAAATGCCCTTGCCATCTACTTCGCGGCGGAAATTTTCTAGTTGTTCTTCGGACAAGCGGCCTTCGAGAAACGCGCGTGCATACACGCCCGGCGCAGAGTGGCCTTGGATGAACACCATGTCGCCGCCGTGGCTGGCGGAAGGTGCGTTCCAGAAGTGATCGAAGCCCACGTCGTAGAGGGTCGCGGCGGATTGAAAGCTCGCGATGTGGCCACCGAGTTCAGACGAGTCGCGGTTGGCGCGCAGCACCATTGCAATCGCATTCCAGCGCACCAGGGAGCGGATGCGGTGCTCCATCTCCTGATTGCCGGGCAGCGCGTCTTCGGCGTGCGGTGGGATGGTGTTGATGTAGGCGGTGTTCGGCGAGTAGGGTAGGTTGGCACCGGAGCGGCGCGCCTTGTCTACCAGCGATTCGAGCAGATAGTGCGCTCGTTCCGGGCCGCCGGCATCAAGTACGCCTTCAAGCGCATCCAGCCATTCGCGGGTCTCTTGCGGGTCCGCGTCATCTTGCAAAAAAGGCGGGCGATCCATCAGACTTCTCCTCGTATTTTGTTCGCTATCGTATGCTGGCATTAGAACCCATTACCGCAACCTGCGCTATGTGTGAGGGGAAAAGTATTGATGCCAGCGAAGCATCAATCCTAGGAAGGACGCCTCGCAGAACTGCTTACGGGGTGGCGAGCTACGTTTTTTCCCTAGGTATTCGTCAAATACATGCACCGCCGGTCGGAAATAATTCTGAAAAATCATGGACATTGGCATTATTCCGGAAGTGTTTCGTAAATAGTTGAATTAGGCTATCATCGGTGCGGGAATTTTGTAATCGCGCAGAGATTCGCTGTCTAGGCATGTCAGATTCGGCAAAATTGGTCGAAGACGGTTCACGATCATGGTTCGTAAAATACGGGATTTGGGTTGAAGCTAGAGCTAAAACAAAGGTGCAAGCCAAAACAGATTGAGTTGCGGGAGGCAACGTGGCATTAACGGAAGCCTTGGAAATCGTGAGTCTGACGGACCCGGGACGGATTCGCAGCCACAATGAAGATTGTGTGGAAACCCGCGCCGATGCTGGGGTTGTGGTGCTGGCAGACGGTATGGGTGGCTACAATGCAGGCGAGGTCGCGAGCGGAATGGCGACGTCAGTGATCGCGTCGGGCTTGGTCGATGTGTGGAACGACAATGTGTTGTCGCGCCTCAGCCGCGTTGCCGCGAGCGAGCTTTCGCATCGAGTGTTGCAGCAACAGGTCGCGCTGGCAAACACGGCGATTTTTGAAGCCGCGCAAAAAGATCCGCAGTGCGCAGGCATGGGCACCACGCTCGTCACCTGCATTTTTTACGATAATTTTTTGACGGTCGCGCACATTGGCGATTCACGGCTCTACCGGATGCGCGGTGACGTACTCTCGCAGGTGACGCGTGATCATTCGCTATTGCAGGAACAAATCGACGCAGGCCTCATCAGCAGGGAAGACGCGCGGGTGTCGCACAACAAGAATTTGGTCACACGTGCGCTGGGCATTGACCCCGAAGTTGATGCAGAAATTCACACGTATGAAGTGGAAGCCGGCGATATCTATTTGCTGTGTTCAGATGGCCTCAACGACATGATCGAGGACGAAGAGCTGCAGATGACGCTGATCGCATTGGGCGGCAATCTCAATTTGACCGCGCAACAACTGATTCAGGCAGCAAACGACGCAGGCGGACGTGACAACGTCTCGGTGTTGTTGGTGAAAGTGTTGAAGCCGTTCCCGATCGCGCGTGGATTCTGGGCCCGGGTTCTGTCGTGGTTTCGCTGAAAAGTAGTTGAGCACACCAACTCGCGCCGTGTCTGAAATGATAGCGAGTCTGGCTTGGGGTAATGAAGCACTACCAATAATTTAAGGTTACGACCATGGCAAAGCTGATTTTGAGTGTTGACGGTACGGTGTTAAAGGAAATTTCTCTCACCAAGGAGCGAACCACGCTTGGCCGTAAACCGCACAACGATATTCAGGTGGACAACCTCGCCGTGTCTGGCGAACACGCGGCGATTATTACTATTCTCAATGATTCATTTATCGAAGATTTGAATTCGACCAACGGTACGCTGGTCAACGGCAAACCGATCAAAAAACACTTCCTGCAAAACGCCGACTTGGTCGAAATTGGCAAGCATAAGTTGAAGTATTTCAGCGACGCCCCTGCGCAGTCGAGCGCGCAGGATTTTGAAAAAACCATGATTATCCGCAAGCCTCCCGTCACCGCGACGGCTACGGCAGCGCCACGCCCGACTGCCGATGCCGCGACGGCTGCTGGTGCCTCCGCTGTCGCTGCGCTCAATCAGACCCAGACCAATTTGCGACCTGTGCCGCCTGTGGGCGCTGCGGATTCCGTGCCAACGCCACCACCACTTCCGCCTGTGCCTCCAGCGCAAACCGGGCTTGAGGCGGCGATTCAGGTGCTCTCCGGTGCTGCAGCTGGGCGCCAGTTGGACTTGGTGAAGAACCTCACCACCATCGGCAAACCCGGCGTGCAAGTTGCTGTGATTACCCGCCGCCCATCCGGGTTTTTCATTACCCACGTTGAGGGCACGACCTTGCCGGTGGTAAATGGCACGACGCTAGGCACCCAGGCGCAGGCGCTGGGCGACCACGATTTGATCGAAATCGCTGGTATCAAGATGGAGTTTTTCTACAAGCCTTGATTCACGCGACTCAGACTCAGGCTCGGGCGCACCGCGCAGGGGCTTGGCGATACAAACCTTCAGAATAATTGCGTTGCGCTGTGCGGTTGCACACATTTTTTTGCCGAGGACTGTCGCATAATCGGATCATGAAAACGATTTTGTGGGTTGACCTGCGTCGTCACGTCGGGCAGAAAAAATTGCAAAGCCGTCTGTGCCTCGCTTGGCTCGCCGCTGAGGGGTGCGGTGTGCCCAAAACACAACTATGAACATCAAAATTCTGGGATGCAGTGGAGGAATCGGCGGCATGCTACGCACGACCTCGATGCTCGTTGATGAGGATGTGCTCATTGATGCCGGGACGGGCGTGGGCGACCTGAGCGTCGAAGAACTCGCCAAAATCGATCATGTGTTCATTACGCACTCGCATCTCGATCACATAACTTTCTTGCCGTTTATCGTCGATACCGTATGCTGGATGCGCGATTTGCCGCTGACGGTACACGCCACCGCACCGACGCTGCAGATTCTCAAGGATCACATTTTCAATTGGAAAGTCTGGCCAGACTTTTCACAGATCCCCGACGGCAACAATCCGTTCATGGTGTTCAACGAGATTCAGGTCGGACGCGGTGTGGAGATCAAAGGACGCACGTTTTCGGCGGTACCCGCCAATCACGTGGTACCTGCCGTGGGCTACCTCGTCAATGCCGGCACCGGCAGCTTCTTGTTCAGCGGCGACACCAGCACCAACGATGCGTTGTGGGCGATTGCCAACCAGACTGCAAACCTGAAATACATCGTGATCGAAACGGCGTTTTCGAACAAAGAAAAAGACATCGCGATTGCGTCCAAACATTTGTGCCCTAGTATGTTGGCGACCGAACTATCGAAGCTGAAACGCGACGTCGGCATATTCGTGACGCATCTGAAGCCCGGCGAAGTCGCGCTAACTATGAGCGAAATAGCCCGCGATGCGGCGCGCTGGAATCCGCAAATGCTCGAGAACGGCCACGTTTTCCATCTATAGCCGCACGCACCTGAAACACTGAAATTTGACTAAGGCGATTGATCGATGAGCGCAGTTCTGGAAACCAAATTAGCAGCAGCAGGCGCGGCCGACATGTCGGCCAAGCTCGCGTTCTCCAAGAAACTGCAAGCCGTCACTAATCGTATCCACTCGACCAATAACGTCGATGAAATCATGCTCGATGTGACCCGCGACATCTGTCAGCTGTTTGACGCCGACCGCCTCACCATCTATATGTACCTTGAAGACGCAAACGCCATCATCTCCAAGGTGAAATCGGGGCTGCACTCGTTCAAGGACATCAAGCTGCCGGTCTCGGAAAAATCCATCGCGGGTTGTTGTGCGCTCAACAAGCGATTCATGAATATTGGCGATGTCTACGACGACGCAGAACTGAAAGCCTATTCGCCTACCCTTACGTTTTTGAAAGCAGTCGATCAGCGTACCGGCTATCGCACCAAGCAGATGATGGTGATACCGATCCTGGGCGGCAGCGCTGAGGGCGAGGGCGACGAACTGTCCGGCGTCATACAAGTAATCAATCATTTGCCAGGCACGCCGTTCCCGCCGCTGGCTGAAGAGGGCATGGTCGAGCTTGCCAAGACACTCGCGATTGCATTTCGCGTGCGCCAACAAAGCCCGGGGCTAATCAAATCCAAGTACGCGTATTTGGTCACGGACAACGTGATCTCTGAAGCTGAGTTGGAGCTGGCGACCCGCAACGCGCGTCGCAAAAGCAAAAACGTCGAAGAAGTACTAGTAGACGAATTTCAAGTCACCCCAGCAGCGCTGGGCACTGCGCTTGCAAAGTTTTTTGGCACCGATTACGAGCCGTATCGTATGGATCGCGCCAAGCCGCAGGAGTTGCTCCGTAATCTCAAGCGCGAGTATGCAGAGAGCGCCAACTGGCTGCCGATCAGCGAGAATAAAGACGGCTTAATCGTGATGACGCCGGATCCGGAACACGTCAAGGCATCGCACGTCGTACAGAACATTTTTCCCAAGCTAAAGCCGATCTACCGCGTAACCACAGCGCGCGAGTTTGAATTGACGCTGAGTCAATTTTTCGGTGTTGATGGCGATTCGTCCGGTGATATCGATGACATGCTGTCGGGGCTCGATAACGACGAACCCATTGATGTGCAAGGCGACGAAGTGTCTGCGGCGGCCGATAACGAACTCGTCAAACTCGTCAACAAAATCATTATCGATGCCTACAATCAAGGCGCATCGGACATCCACATCGAGCCCCTGCCCGGCAAGGGCAAAACTGGTGTACGTTTGCGTAAAGACGGCACTTTGGTGAATTACATCGAGGTGCCCTCGAGCTACCGAAGTGCGATCATCGCTCGTATCAAGATCATGTGCGATCTCGATATTTCCGAGAAGCGCAAACCACAAGACGGCAAAATTCAGTTCAAGAAATACGGCCCGCTCGATATTGAATTGCGCGTCGCAACAATCCCCACCACGGGCGGTGTTGAAGACATCGTCATGCGTATTCTCGCGGCAGGTGAGCCGATTCCGCTTGATAAGCTCGGCCTGACCACCAAGAACAAAGAGAATCTCGTCAAGGCAGTGTCGAAACCCTATGGCCTGTTTTTTGTCTGTGGCCCGACCGGCTCAGGCAAGACCACCACCTTGCACTCGGTGCTGGGTAGCCTCAACACGCCGGAAACAAAAATATGGACGGCTGAAGACCCGGTCGAGATTACGCAAAAGGGTTTGCGTCAGGTGCAAGTCAACCGCAAGGTCAACGACTTCGCCACCATCATGAAAGCGTTCCTGCGCGCCGATCCAGACATCATCATGGTCGGCGAGATGCGCGATGCCGAGACCACGCACATCGGTATTGAGGCATCGCTCACTGGTCACCTCGTGTTCGCCACACTCCACACAAACTCCGCGCCAGAAGCGGTGATCCGGCTACTTGATATGGGCATGGACCCGTTCAATTTCTCGGATGCGCTGATTGGCATTCTTGCGCAGCGCCTTGCTAAACGATTGTGCAAATGCAAGACCGCGTACCACCCCGAGCAAGAAGAAATTCGCGCATTCATGGCCGAGTACACGAACGATCTTCGCCAGACCGAGCCGTGGAAAAAGGATGCAGCAAGTGAAGCGAAAAAACTCTATGACGGATGGCTCAAGGAATACGGCAAAGACGGCAAGCTCACCATGTATCGCCCGAAAGGCTGCGACATCTGTAGCGGTACAGGCTATAAGGGACGTGTTGGTCTACATGAACTGATGCTTGCCTCAGATGAAGTGAAAAAACTGATCCAAGACAAGGGGCGCGTGATCGACATCTTCGTCAAAGCGGTGCAGGAGGGCATGACGACGCTGAAGATGGATGGCATGGAAAAGGTCATGATGGGCGTGACGGATATGAAGCAGGTGAGGGCGGTTTGTATCAAATGACGCACGGTGCGACCAGCGAGGTTGGCGACACCCGCATCCTGTCTTCGCTGGAATATCTCAACGAAGTCGGTACCGCGCTCAGCCAAGAAAAAGATATCAATCGTCTCTTGCAGACGATTCTCACCGCCGCGCGAAAAATCACCAATGCGGATGGTGGCACGCTGTATCGCGTGGTGGACGGTAAGCTCAATTTCGAGATCATGCTCAACGAAAGTCTCGACATCGCGATGGGCGGTACCACCGGCAATCCCATCCCGTTTTATCCTATTCCGCTCAAGCTACCCAATGGCGAGCCGAACAAAACGATGGTCGCCGCCTACGCGGCACTCACCGGTGAAAGCGTCAATATTGCCGACGTATACGCGGTCGAGGGATTCGATTTTTCGGGCACCCGTAGCTTCGATCAAAAGACCGGCTATCGTTCCAAATCCGCGCTCACCATCCCAATGCGCGACCACGACAACGAGCTCATTGGCGTTCTGCAACTCTTGAATGCACGCACGCCGACGGGTGAAGTGGCGGCGTTCACGAATGAGGATCAGCGCCTCGCGCAATCACTGGCTTCGCAGGCCGCGATCGCGCTTACCAACCGCATGTTGATCTCGCAGCTTGAGGCACTGTTTGAATCGTTAATTGCGCTCATCAACACCGCCATCGACGAAAAATCCCCCTACACCGGCGGGCATTGCGAACGCGTGCCCGCGCTCACCATGATGCTCGCTGACGCCGCGATGGAAACCAAAGTCGGCCCACTCGCGGGCTTTCATATGGGCGACCGTGATCGCTACGAACTCAAAATCGCCGGGCTACTACACGACTGCGGCAAGATCACCACCCCGGTGCATGTGGTCGACAAAAGCACCAAGCTCGAGAAAATTTTTGATCGCGTCGAGTTCGTTGCGCAGCGTTTCGAAATATTGAAACGGGACGAGCAGATAACATTTCTTAAAGCCCAGCTCGCCTCGGACAGCCAAGATGCTGTGCGCAATGCGGAAGCCACTTACGAAGCCGCGCTTAAACAAATTGATGACGACTGCGACTTCATCCGCCGCGTCAATGTCGGTGGCGAACGCATGAGCGAACTCGACCAAGCGCGCGTACGCAGCATCGCCGGTCGTGTGTTCATTGACGAACAAGGTGAACCCGCACCATTCCTGAGTAACGATGAGCGCGATAACCTCACCATTCCCTACGGCACGCTCATGCCCGCCGAGCGCGGCATCATCAACTATCACATCAACGCCACCATCAACATGCTCGAAGCGCTACCGTGGCCGAAGCATCTTAAAAACGTTCCCGAATTCGCTGGCGGCCATCACGAGCGCATGGACGGCAAAGGCTATCCGCGCGGCCTCACCCGCGAGCAAATGAGCATCCAAGCGCGCATCATGGGCATCGCCGACATCTTCGAAGCGCTTACCGCCAAAGACCGTCCCTATAAACCCGGCAAACCCTTATCGGAAACCCTCGCCATCCTCGGCAAGTTTGCCGTCAACGGCCACATCGATCCGGATTTATTCCAGATCTTCGTGCGCGAAAAAGTCTGGTTGAAATACGCTGAAAAGTTTTTGGATGCAGAGCAGATTGATGCAGTTGAACTGGCGGCTATACCCGGATACCACGCGTAATCCGAAGTTAATTTGAATTGAATAACCATCGTTACGCGAAGGTGGTTTAGTGATTATGCTGTGCGGCCTGGATTCCCGCCTGCGCGGGAATGACGGAGGAAATAATTTTTTTGTTCAGGCCACCAACCACCAACCACCAACCGCCAACCACCAACCACCAACCGCCAACCGCCAACCGCCAACCGCCAACCACCAACCACCAACCGCCAACCGCCAACCGCCAACCGCCAACCGCCAACCGCCAACCGCCAACCGCCAACCGCCAA